>NZ_JARRCW010000001.1:195000-811250 GCF_031501865.1 Pseudovibrio sp. M1P-2-3 | reverse complement strand
AGAAGAACAAGAATACTCAGGCGTAACACTTCCTCAGACATACGCCCGCGCACCATGCCGCACAGTTCACCCCCTGCACAGTCTCAGCGGCCCCGCATCAATCGAAAGTAGGTAGGGCATGATCGGCACGATTTGCGAACCGCTCAGTCCATTGATCGTGCCTGTCGTAAAACCGTTCAAAAGCCTCAAAGGTCGCTCCCATGCTGTCCTTATTCGGTAGGACGTGCTGGAAAAGGCAAAGGCTGTATAAGCAATGAGAACGATTCCAAGCGTCATATTTGCGTAGATAACCGGAACTGTCGCCAGCAGCCAAAGCCCCAAGACCACCCCGGCAACCTTACTGTAAACATGGGCCAGTATGGCGCCCCGCTCCGCAGGAGTAAAAGAGAAATAGGTTTGGCTCACACTCTCTCATTTTAAATAGAGCAGCTAGAACCTCTTAAAAAATCAAGCTGGCTCCGAGCACAAACAGAAAAACATGGACGAAGCTGGTGAAAACACTGTCGGGCAGCATATTGCGCACCCTGCCCCCGAGCTTTGTTCCAATGTAAACAAGAGGCAGTGACAAAATAGTAATGCTGGCAGCTCCCACTTCCAGAAGGCCAATCTTGTAAAGCCCTATGGCCATGACAATCGTTGACAGTGAAAACGAGCAGTTTATGGCCTGTAGGTATTCATTTCGGTTGAGGTTCAAGGATAGAAGATAGGGCAGTACCGGCATCACTTGTGACCCTGTAAGCCCGTTCAAGACGCCGGTCATCAAGCCGCTCACAGGAGCCAGAATTGATTCCACTTTTGCGGGCAAGCGAAAGTTTGGAGTGAAGAACCCGAAAATGGCATAGGCACTCAACACGCCCCCAAGGCATGTGGTCGCAACAATAACCGGCACAAGATTAAGAAGCCATAGCCCAATAATCACCCCCCCAACCGTTGCAAGGAGCATGGGCCAGAAGCGGACAAGAACCTCGCGAAAGTGTCCTGCATCTTTCATGATAAAGAAGTTGCTGGCCAGCGATGGCAATAAAATCAGCGGCATCCCCCTTTTCAGCCCCACAGCATAAACCAAGAACGGCAGACAGGTTGTCGAAAATCCCATTCCTGTAACGCCCTTTACGAAGGCTGCAAACAAGAAAATCAGGGCGATCAGAACCAGCTCTGAAGGGGAGTAACTTATAAATGAGAGGATATTTCTGCCCTTCCAGCGCTTGAGCAAAGTTAAGACCAAAGATAACGCTAGCAGAACTCACATAAGAGTCCAGTTCACCTGTTGAACGACTGGACAAATAATTTATAGCCCCTAAAAGGATAGGGAAAAATCCCCCGAAGAGCTTTTAGGAATACCCCATGCGTTTATGGTTTCGACTGCTGCTGTACATATTCAAGCTTCCCTTCTACAAGGCCTTCACCCACGCCGACGAAGTCTCACGGCTGAATTTTCGGGTTCTGCCGTCCGATCTGGATACCAACTTCCATCTCAACAACGGCCAGTATCTGGTGATGATGGATTACGGGCGTCTGGATCTGACTGTTCGCTCCGGCCTTTGGAAAGTTATCTGGAAGAACAAGTGGACCCCTGTTGTGTCCGGCGCGTCCATCCGTTTCCGGCGGGAGCTGCGTTTGTGGGAGCCGTTTGTTATGGAAACCAAACTGGCCTATTGGGATGGACCAACCGCAGTCATGGAGCAGCGTCTGCGTTTTCGCAAAGGCCAGAAAAAAGGGGCAATTGCCTCCACCGCTTTGTTTAAGGTGGGCATTTATGACCGCGCCAACCGCACGTTTGTTCCGTTTCAAGACATTGTGAAAATGAGCGGCCATACTCTGCCACAACCCGAGCTTAAAGATCACATCCGTGATTTTCTGGCGACAAACGAGAGCTTTCAACAGTATGACCGGCAGGACTCGACCGCACTAAAGCCAGCAGACCAAAAAGAGCCCTCCAACTCCCATGAATAAGAAACACCAGCTTCCGGTTCTATATTCTTTTCGGCGCTGCCCCTATGCCATGCGCGCCCGCCTTGGTCTGGTGTCCAGCCAGACCATGGTAGAACTGCGCGAGATAGTTCTGCGGGCCAAGCCTGCCCACATGCTGGCAATATCCCCTAAAGGCACTGTGCCCGTTTTGCTGCTGCCAGATGGCACTGTGGTGGATGAGAGCCTTGATATCATGCTGTGGGCCTTGGGGAATAACGACCCGCAGCAGCTCCTCACCCCGCAACAGGGCTCGCGTGAAGACATGCTGGACCTTATTGGCGCAATGGATGGCGACTTCAAGCACCACCTTGACCGCTTCAAATACGCCACCCGCTATGAAGACGCCGCCCCACAAGTGCACTACACCAAGGCCATTGCGGAACTGGGGAAACTGGACGAACGTCTCAAAAAAACGCCCTACCTGTTTGGACAGCGCCTCTCCCTTGCAGATCAAGCCCTGTTTCCCTTTGTCAGGCAGTTTGCCAACGCAGACAAGCAAGCCTTCGCCACCCATGCTCCCCAGCGGGTACAAGACTGGCTGAGCCAGCGTCTGGAAAGCACCGCCTTCAAAACCGTCTTCGGACAGAAGTGGGCACTATGGGAACCTGAAAGCGAACCGGTTCACTTTCCTTGAGCAGGGTTCGGTAAGAAATCACCATGTAATACTAATCAGTATTAAGAGGAGCCTACTGGATCATTTGTGGTGGCCGGTATGACCTCGTAAAGGATCAAGGATGTCGCCCCGGTTTTGATCCGGGGTCCAGTGTCATCAGAATTGGAAAGAGATTTCCTATAGGTTTCAAATAATACAGCTTGGTATTAGGACCTCTTTATTAAACAACAAACACGCTACCCGTGTTCGGCAGCAAGCCTTTGCTTGAGTTCATTCACATTTTCAACGCTGACCCCAGCACTTGTAAGAGCGGCGCAGGCAAAGGTGACAGGGGCAGTTCCAGCTGCTGTGATAATACGGTCCTGTGAAACGACCGCTGGCGTTTCATTATAATACTTGGAGCCTACATACCCTTTTGCGTTCTGGGCAAGAAAATCAACGCTGTTGGAGGTGTGGGCAACACTGTCCAGCAGTCCGGCGCGGGCCAGCGCAAGAGTACCCCCGCAAATACCGCCAATGGTGGCACCATTTTCATAGCAGGCCACCAGAACCTTGCTAATATCCGGTGCCCGTTCCGTATCCCAAATGCTACCCCCCACAACCACAACGGTCTCCGGCAGCCATTCAAGCAATGCCTCAAGATCATTCGGAACAACGGTTTTCAGCCCGCCAAAGGAAGTCACCTCCCCAGCCTGCGGGGTAAAAAAGCGGATCTCAATCCCATAGTAAGGTCCACCTGTTCCTGCAATCAGGGCATATTCCCAATCGGCAAACCCTTCTGTCACGATCAAAGCAAGTTTCGACATTTTCACGACCCCCAATAACTTAAAGAACAAGCAACACCGTAGCTTCTGATGTAGCTCCAGCCTTAACATCCAACCTATCAACTTAATGCCACGACTTCCCAAGCCCAAAGCAATTCCCCAGCCTTTCCCACAGGGTAATTCCAACGCTTGTTTTTACCTCTATTGTCAAAATTACGGGGCCCTTATATCCCTGTAACCTTTGGGATCAGTGAGTACCATGTCTATCTATGAGATAGCCGCCCTGACGACAGCGGTATGCTGGGCTTTGAGCAGTACAATCTCTGCCCGCCCTGCCCGCCATCTTGGAGCAATTGGCTTTAACCGCGCCAGAATGTGGATTGTGGCCCTTGTTCTGGGAGCCTATATTTTCATTGGCGGTCAATGGCAGTCCGTTGGGTCCTCGCATCTCCTGCCCATATTCCTCTCCGGTTTCATTGGAATTTTGTCGGGTGATACGCTTCTTTATCTGGCACTTAACAGAGTAGGCCCACGGCGCACCGCTGTGCTTTACTCCGCCAATGCCCCCTTTACCACCATCATGGGCTGGACTATTTTGGGAGAAGAGCTTTCCCTGGAGGTACTCACGGGAATTGCACTCGTTTTCCTCGGTGTCGTACTGGCAATCGTTTTTGGCAAGCGGCGCTCACAGCTGCATGAGTGGGAACAGGTGAAGGGGCCGCTATGGGTCGGTGTGTCGCTGGCTTTGCTTGCTGCCCTGTGTCAGGCAACGGGGTCAATTATCATTCGCCCCGTTATGGAAGCGGAAGTGCCCCCTGTAGCCGTCGCAGCTGGCCGCTGCTTCGTCGCTGCCATTGGTCTTTCCGTATTGATGCTGCTGCCCAACCCACGCTTCAAGCTTCAAAACCCCATGACACTCCCAATTTTTGGAAGAGCCGCCGCTTCGGCTCTGCTGGCAATGGGCCTTGGCATGACCTTGCTGCTGTTTGCGCTGGAAGGCGAAGATGTGGGCATCGTGTCATCACTCACCGCCACAACTCCGGTTCTCCTTCTGCCAATATTGTGGATCACAACGCGGGAGCGACCTGCCATCGGTGCTTGGATCGGCGCGCTTCTGGTTGTCGTTGGCTGTGTCCTGATGTTCTCATAGACGCATAGCTGGCAAACCTGTCAAAGGTGAGAGCACTGGGCAGCTTTCAAGAAGCAATTCAGTGCTCTCACCTATTGTTTAGGCGTGTATCATTACCCGAAAACCGGCATCCACTTTTCAAAAGCTAGTCTTGACCCCGCGCTTCGCGCAGCAGGCCAATCAAAGTTGACTTGATCTCGTCCGCCTCAATAGGCTTATCAAAACGGCAACGCACAATCGTTTCCTTGGCGATAAAATCAATGCCATTGCGGTCAATTCCGGCAATGCTCCAGTCCGCCGCTTCCGCCTTACAAAAATACTGCGCGATCAAGGCGTTGGCATCCCTATGGTCGTCATTCATATGATCAGTGGCATTGCGCTGTGCGAGAGCGAAATCCTCAACGTGCTCAAATGTGTCCAGAAGCTCATCCGCCTTCAGCACAAATGCCTTGCCAAACCCGCCATTCAAATGTCCACGTTCCACCTTCATCCGGTAAAAACAGAAATCACCAAAGTCCACATAAAGCTTGGCTTTGGGGTGGCGCGAGAGATAATTGGCCTTGAGGCATTTGTGTTTGGGGCTATCCCGTTCCACTTTTTCAAAGTTGCCCATAATTGTCAGCCGTGGATGAGCCAATGGATCGCCTTTTCCGGTAGAGCCCACCAGAATCGAAGCATTCGGGTTGGCCTTCAGGCAAGCTGTATGAACAGAAAGCTCGGAGATTAGCAGGAACGGCGCTCCGTCCACATCCACGCTCAAGCCGACCATAGTTACAAACGGAGCACCCGTTTCATTATGCTGAACAGCCAGCGAGCACGTGCGGGCCGTATGCACCAGATCTACAGCCAACCGCCGTGCCTCGTCATCCGTTGGACGAATAATGTCCTGCTTCTTATTCATAGTGCTCAATTACTCCACAAAAATCAGATGGCTTACCGCGATAAATTATTTTATCCCGAAAGTACATAAGCGCCCCAACTCTACAATTTATATGAGTGAAATGCAGCCTACAAGAGCACCCTGCGCGGTTTGATATAAACCCTTAAAGCGCGTTCCCGTTAAAGTTTATCTCCTACAAAAGCAGCCGGATTACCCTATGGGTTATGCGCATTGACAGCTTGTAACCGTCCTGCAAGTAGGTGTCTTTAAACGAGAATAAGTAGAGAGAATATGAAACATGCCAATTTGCTGGTCATCGCTATTGCGCTGACCTTGTCTGCCTGTGCAACCGTAAAAAACAACCCGAACATCTTCAAGGCAGAAAAGAAAGAGGGCGTTATTTACGGGACATATAACCCCAAGGGATATACCTCTGCCGAAGCTAAACAGTACGCTCGACTTACTCTTTGCTCTGGTCGGCAATTAACGAATGTTAAAGAAACAGAAGAAGATGGCGTCGTACACTTGCAAGCAGAGTGTAAACCGCGCTGATCTAAGATAGGGTTATAATGCCCTTAGGAAAAACATAGCGATAAATTCTGGGCAAGTAATGTTCAGTTTATATCAAAGAGAGCGCCACTCCGAATACATCGCGCTCTCTATTCTCAAATCTAACGATTAGAAATGACAGATATTATCAAATTTTAAAACAACTCCATAGTGGCTCAGAAAAATATATTTCTATATTTCAGCGCCTTATGAGCACAGTTCCCAACATGAACGGAATATGAATAGGCCTCTCACACTTGGTTAAGCCCCGCTTTGGTTAATTAGCTGCAACAGACGAATTCTACACAAACGGAGTTGCAAAAATGGCTATTAAACAGAAAGTACTTTCCGTTGCTCTTGCAGGCATAATTCTGGTTCCATCCGTTGCAACAGCAAATGCGGGACCAAAAAGAAACACCTACATCACCAACAACTACACCACAGTGACACAAGTGACCAAGGTGAACAAAAAACACCACCATAAGCACCGCAAGCACCGTAGAAATGGCATCAGTCCTGCAGGTGCCGCAGCAATTGGAATTTTAGGTGTTGCCACAGGGGCACTGCTCGCCTCCAATGCGCAGGCCCGCTACTACCAGCCAGCCCCGCCCCCTGCCTACACACCGCAGCCTGTGGCCGTAGTTGCTCCCCCACCCGTTTACCAGCAGCTTCAGCCCTGGTCTTCCCAGTGGTACAGCTACTGCGCCTCCAAATACCGCAGCTTCAACGCAAGCACCGGCACATATACCACCTACTCCGGCGTTCAAAAGTTCTGCCAGTAAAATACTTATGGAGTGAACGGACAGGTTTCAAAAACACAAACGGTGCGCTTCCATGCATTCGTGTACCGTTTGTTAATATAAGGGCTCAACGCTGCCAAGAAAACTGGCGAGGCAAACCCACTCAAGCACCTAAATTTCTTTGAAAAATACTTTTAAAAATATATTAATTTTAATAGAATCAAACTATATCCAAATATATTACAAACCAGCATCAATATATAGGAAGTAAAACAAATTATATAGAAATTGATCGAAATCAAGGTGAACCATAACACCCAATAGATTCAACCCAATACAACAAGTAAATCTGAAAATAATATAATTCTAAAAAAATAGTTCCCAGTAGATTATTATCACATTTTAGGGGGAGCTACTTTTATACTTTCCTTGGTTGAAATTTTCCCCTAAACTCCCACCTATAAGAGAGCTAAGGGAGTAGAGAACAATGATCGTATCTCGCAGCATTAACGCATTTGCCATTATGCTCGCTTTTTCCTTTCTGGGAGCAGTTGTACTGGGTCTTCTCTAGGCAAGCACAAGGGCAATCAAGACTTAATAGAACATAAAATTTCCCCATACCCCAAGCCAGCGCAAACCGCTGGCTTTCTGGTATCAAAGGCCAGAACCAGCCTCTCCACCCAATTGACTAGTTTGCCTGAGTTTCTCCCATCCTCCCAAAAAGAACTTTAACTTCGTCTTGAGCCCCCGCTAACTCTTCAGGTGTTAAGACCGAAGCCGTGAACAATTCTTTCGCCGCCATAGCATCTTCATCTCCACTAAGGGCAGCTATAGTCTTGAGCCTTTATACTGAAACATATCCAGCTGCCTTGAAGTAATTCCAACACTCTTGGGGTGTGAACAGATCGCATATGTCACCCAGAGCCTTTATCAAGGTCTCAAAGGTTCTGGCTTTCATTCTGCGTAGGTGTGCTTTGAGCTTGGAAAACGCCATTTCGATAGGATTGAGATCAGGAGAATAGGGCGGCAGAAAAAGGAACCAACACCCGCTTTGTCTGAGGGCCCTTGCGGCTTCTGGAACTTTGTGTGTGGACAGGTTATACCAACGGCACTTATAATTGACCTGTATGCGCCCAATTTCGTCTACCGATTGATGTGATTGTGTGGGGTTGTTGAATAAGCTTATTCCAAGCGGAACAGGCGGCATCGACAATTTCCTGGTAGTCTTGAAAGGTTCGGTTAGAGAGCCAGTTTTGCCGTAAGTACTGCCAAACATTTTCAACCGGGTTGAGCTCCGGAGAACGGGGTGGGAGCAGCAAGATGGTTATATTATCAGGCAACTTCAGTTTTGCCGTTGTATGCCAACCCGCTTGATCCATCAGGACCACTGCGTGCGCCCCTTTGGCGACGGTTCGGCTGATTTCTTTAAGGTGAAGCTGCATGGAATTGGTATTGGCTTTGGGCAAAACAAGTGCTGCCCCTTTGCCGTGGGCGGGGCAGATGGCCCCGAATACATAAGTTGATTGATAGCGCCCGTCGCTGGGAGCCCGTGGTCTCGTTCCTTTTTTTGCCCACCTTCTGGTGAGCCCATTTTTTTGACCAATGCGGGCTTCGTCCTGCCACCAGATTTCCATGGATGTTTGTGAGGGCAAGCGCGCTTTTATTTCTTTAAGCCGGGCATGGAAGTTTTTTTATATGTCTCCATAACTTGCTCGTCCTGTGCCGGGTGCTGTGGCCGAACGCTGACCCGAGAAAATCCCAGAACTCTGAGGAGGCTTGAAATAGCCCTTTCGCTATAGCTGACCCCAAACTTCTGCTCGATCACACCTTGCAGATCCCGCCGACGCCAGCGAATTACGCCGTGTTGTTGTAAATCAGGCCCGGCCTCAACCAGATCTGCAAATTCAGCCATTTGCTCTTTATTTAACCACCGGACACGGCCCGGGCTCTTACGATTGTACAGGCCGTGCGGCCCTTCTGCGTTAAACCGATGCACCCAGTCTCGCAGTGTTTGGCGGTCCATGCCGCCCATGCGTGCCGCCTCCAAGCGCGACAACCCATCATAAACAGCAGCAAGAGCAAGAAGGCGGCGGCTCTGCCTGACATCCTTACTTTGACAAGCAAGAGTTCGTAACGAAGAAGCATCATAGTCTCGGCGCAATGGGATCGCTGACATTGGGAATCTCCTTTCCCAATGTTGAATCACAATTCAAGTGATTTGGGAATCCTCATCCCGAGTCAAAAACAGGTGCCGTTGGTATTATCCAGAATGACCACCGTTTTAGGGTGCAAGCATGGAGCCAGTTGTGTCGTGATATAAGTGGTGAATGCCTTGCCATTCATGGCCCCGTCCAGAACCCAGGGCGCAATGAGTCCCTCGTGGGTCAAACCGGCGATAAAGGTCTGGTTCTGCCAGCGTCCAAACGGCGCTGTGTCAAGGGCTCGTTCCCCTTTAAAGGCTCGGCCTCGCAGCCGGGTTAAATTCGTTTTAACACTGGTTTCATCGAGAAACACCAGTCTCTCAGGCAGATCACGCATTATAGGCTGACGGGTGTGGCGCCATTCATCTCTGGCATTTTGTACATGGAGTTTGCCACGCTCGGTTGCCACCAACGATTTTTTTTATAGGTGTAGCCAAGACGGCGCAAAGCCTTGGAGACGGAAGTATGGTGAACCCTCACTCCCTCAGCCATGAAAAGTGCATCACATAACTCCATCAACGTGATATCTCCGTCTTGATTGACCAGCTCGCGCAAGAAGGAGAGGTAGGGCTCCAATTTTCCGCCTCCCTTTGGGCGCCCTGTCCTGACCGGGATTAAACTCTGCCCCTCCCGAACTTTACGGGCCAAGCGAGATCCTGATGCTGGAGAGATCAGCAGGCGGCGTGCTGCTTCACGCCCGCTCATCCCGGATAAAATGAGCCTTTTAAAGCGAAGGCGTAAATCAAGTGAAAGTGGCCGGCCCATGTGATCTCCTCCCTAAAAGGAGTGAATCACAAATCAACCTGATTGGGAATCCCCAATCGATTCAGCGTTGCGCCTCATTGCTTTAAACTAAACCAGATATAGGCTTGTCGATCACTTTTTAGCACCCCTTTACCCTCATGGTATCTCCACCCAAGTTTCAGCTGAGCCATAGCAATGCCCTGCTTTGCAGATCTTTCATACCAATATGCGATAGTCTCTTGGCTCCATGTTTGCTCCCTATCAATTTCATAAAGGAAACCCAACACATACTGAGACAGCGCATCCCCGGCTCTTGCAGACTTCTCTATCCAAATAATGGCTTCTGCGTTATTCTTAGGAGTGCCTTCCCCATTGAAATGCATCCAACCAAGCCGAAACTGAGCATCTGCGTCTCCCTGCTCTGCCGCCTTCTGGAACCAGTATAAAGCAAGTTTGTAATCTGCAGTCGTTCCCTCGCCATCTTGATACATTGCACCGAGAAATCTCTGGGCAAAAGCTTCTCCTTGCTCAGCTGCTAGGCTAATCCAGTAGAAGGCTTTCTTGAAATTCTGTTCAACTCCCTCTCCTTTATGGAACATTAGTCCCAAATTATGCTGTGCCATTGCAAATCCCAGAGTGGCCGATTTATGATACCAGTCCAGCGCCTGCTCATAGCTTTGTGGAACGCCTTCCCCTTCATAATACATCCACCCAATACTATATTGAGATTCAGCATCTCCTTGATGGGCGGCTTTTTTGTACCATTCCAGTGCCCTATCATAGTCCCGAGCAACACCGCGACCTTTACTATACATAAGAGCGACAGTGTATTGAGAACCGGCGCCTCCCTGCTCAGCCGCTTTTAAGTACCAATAAAAAGCTTGCTCATAGTTTTGTGACACTCCATTTCCATTGTAGTAATGCCCACCAAGATTATGTTGAGATTTTACATTCCCTTGTTCCGCTGCTGCGTGATGCCAATACACGGCTTTTTTATAGTCCTGCGGAACACCCTCGCCATCCTCGTACATCCAACCTAGGACCTGTTTACAAATAGGATTCACAAATCCATCAGTTTGTGATTCAAGGTATCTTTTTGAGAGGTTACCTAGGCACGGCACTTGATGAGTGATGATGAATGGGCGTTTTTTGAGCAGTTTGTCGCTGCCATACGGGGACGAGGTGGTCGTAAACCAAAGGATCACCGCCGTGTTCTTGATGGGATCTTTTGGATTGCCAGAACTGGTGCACAGTGGCGCGATTTGCCCGAAGAGTTTGGGAAATGGATCAGTGTGTACCAACAATTCCGCCGATGGAGCCAAGCAGGGCTGTGGGAATTGATCCTGTCCGTGTTGAATGACAGTACTTCACTCCCTTCCAGTGTTCATATGATTGATAGCGCTGTCATCCGTGCCCACCAGCAGGCGGCGGGCGCAAAAGGGGGACTCAAAAACAGGGTTTTGGCCGCTCAAAAGGTGGCTTTACGACGAAAGTCCACCTGATCGCCAATATTATGGGACTCCCGATACGTCTTGAAATTTCTGGTGGCGAAGTCTCCGATTATAAAGGATATGACATCCTTTATGACGCAGGTGGACCTACCGCCAAGGTTTTGATCGCGGATCGAGGTTATGACGGGGATCGTATTCGTGAGCATTGCCAAGCCAATGGCGGCACAGCCGTAATACCCGGACGACGAAGTCGTAAGGAGCCCATAGAAATAGACCATTTCATCTACGTTTTGCGAAATCAAGTTGAACGCTGCTTCAACAAACTTAAAACAGCCCGAAGGGTTGCCACCCGCTATGACAAAACAGCTTGCAGTTACTTAGGCTTCCTACACATAGCTGCTGTTAGGTAATGGTTTCGCAGTATGTAAACAGGTCCTAGATAAAACTGTGCAGGTGCATGGCCCTGTTTTGCTGATTTCGTTACCCAGTGAACGGCCTTTTCATGATTTACAGCGGTCCCTTCACCAATATGATACATTTTACCAAGGGAGAGCTGAGCGCGTGCATGCTCTTGTTCAGCAGCTTTGCTGTACCAGTAGAACGCCTGTATGGGCTTCTTGGGGGTGCCTTGGCCTAAAGCATACTTTTTTGCAAGTTCTAACTGTGCTTCTGTATCTCCACTCTCAGCCTTCACATAAAGCGCATCAATCTCATCATAGGACACTCGCGCTTCATCGCCTGCCTGCGCTGGTATGGATGCCCCCACTCCCCCGACCAACAATAGCGCCAAGAGTACTAACCGTGTTTTATATCGCATCTTTTCCCCATTACCCAAGCGCCATGACTGCACATTTTTTCAGCTTTATATGAGAACATTCTTGAAGCTTTTTACCAAATTAAAAACAACACCACCATAGGTAGTTGATGTTCCTTTCACCAAGCGAGCAGCAACGCAAAATACATATCATTCAAGTTTACTGGCTTCCGGCTCGGTGGCCGGAATGACTGTGGGTGCCTTTGGGGCTTACGGTCCAAAAGACGTCTTCCCGGACAAGCGAAGCGCTGATCCGGGACCCAGATTACTCGCTCACAACAAAAAAGGCCCCGAAAATCATCCGGAGCCTTCGTTATTGGTACTGTATGCCACTGCGCCCCTACTCAGCAGCTTCCCTCTGGTTTGGGTCGTAGTTGAGGATCGGGGCGAGCCAGCGTTCAGCCGTGGCTTGGTCCCAGCCTTTGCGGCGGGCGTAGTCGGCCACTTGGTCCTGCCCGATTTTTCCGATGCCGAAGTAGTGGCTATCAGGGTGGGAAAGGTAGAGGCCGGAGACTGCCGAGCCCGGCCACATGGCAAAGCTCTCGGTCAGTTTGATACCGGCTCTGTTTTCCGCATCCAGCAGCTTCCACAGGGTGTCTTTTTCCGTGTGGTCCGGCTGGGCGGGGTAACCGGGGGCCGGACGAATGCCCTTATAGACTTCCGCAATCAGGTCTTCGTTTGAAAGGCGTTCTTCATGGGCATAGCCCCAGTAGTCCACGCGCACCAGCTCATGCATTTTTTCCGCAAAGGCTTCGGCCAGCCGGTCAGCAACAGCTTGAGAGAGGATCTTGTTATAATCATCCTCTTGGTCCGCATAGTGCTGGGCCAGCGCTTCCTCACCAATACCGGAGGTGACCGCAAAGCCACCCACATAGTCGGGAATACCCGTCTCAATTGGCGCGATGAAGTCTGAAAGGGCCATGTTGGCGCGAACTGTGGAGGCGCGTGAGCGGTCCATTTGCTGGCGCAATGTGTGCAGGCGTGTCAGTTCCTCTTTGCGGGTGTCATCGGTGTAAAGGACGATATCATCCCCATCCGCACCACACGGCCAGAAACCGATCACCCCGTTGGCCTGAAGCAACTTCTTCTCGACGATTTCCTTGAGCATCGCCTGCGCATCTTCATAGAGCGCCGTTGCGGCAACGCCGTAGCGGTCATCACTCAGCACCGAGGGGTATGTGCCCTTGATCTCCCAAGCCAGAAAGAACGGCGTCCAGTCGATGTAAGGAACAATCTCTTCCAAAGGAAAATCAGTGATAGACTTCACACCAAGGAAGGAGGGTTTAACCGGCGTATTGGCCCCGTCATATGAGTAGGAAGGGCCGCTGGCGCGGGCATCTTCAATAGCCACCCGAACTTTCTTGCCACGAGAGCGGGCATGGCCTTCCGCCACCTTCACGTATTCCTCTTTAACCTCCGAGTAAAACCCTTCCCGCTGCCCTTCGGACATCAGGCGGGAAACCACACCCACAGCACGGCCCGCATCAGTCACATAAATGGCCTGCCCCTTGGCGTAGTTGGGATGGATTTTCACAGCCGTATGCACTTTGGAAGTCGTCGCCCCGCCAATAAGCAGCGGAATATCCAGCCCCTCGCGTTCCATTTCCGCAGCCACATGGCACATTTCATCGAGTGATGGGGTAATCAGGCCCGAAAGGCCGATAATGTCCACGTTATGCTCTTTGGCCTGACGGATGATTTCGGCAGCAGGCACCATTACCCCAAGGTCGATCACCTCGAAGTTGTTACACTGAAGCACAACACCAACGATATTCTTGCCGATGTCGTGCACATCGCCCTTCACCGTCGCCATGAGAATTTTACCGTTGGAAGAGTACCCTTCAAGGCCCTGCTCTTCCTTCTCCTTCTCCATAAACGGCATCAGGTAGGCCACAGCCGCCTTCATCACACGGGCGGATTTCACCACCTGCGGCAAGAACATTTTACCCGCGCCAAACAAGTCCCCCACCACGTTCATGCCATCCATGAGCGGGCCTTCAATCACATGCAGCGGGCGGTCAAAGCTCTGGCGGGCTTCTTCGGTATCTTCTACGATAAAGTCGGTAATGCCGTGAACCAGTGCAAACTCAAGACGCTTGCCAACAGTGTTTTCACGCCATGACAGGTCCACCTCACGCTTTTTGCCGCCCGCGCCTTTAAATTTGTCGGCAGCATCCAGAAGGCGATCAGTAGCATCATCCCTACGGTTTAAAACAACGTCTTCGCACAGCTCGCGCAGCTCCGCAGGCAGATCATCGTAGAGCGCCAACTGCCCCGCATTCACGATACCCATATCCATACCAACCTTGATGGCATGATAAAGGAATACGGAGTGCATGGCTTCACGCACAGGCTCGTTGCCACGGAAGGAGAACGACAGGTTGGAAATACCGCCGGAAATATGGGCGTGCGGCAGGTTTTCCGCAATCCACTTTGTAGCCTCAATAAAGTCTACGCCGTAGTTGTTGTGCTCTTCAATACCTGTGGCAACCGCAAATACGTTGGGGTCGAAGATGATATCTTCAGGCGGGAAGCCCACTTCATTCACCAGAATGTCGTAGGAACGTTTACAGATTTCCGTTTTGCGCTCGAAGCTGTCCGCCTGTCCGGTTTCATCAAAGGCCATCACTACAACGGCTGCCCCATAACGGCGCACCAGCTTGGCCTGCTCTTTAAACGGCTCCACCCCTTCCTTCATGGAGATGGAGTTCACCACGGCCTTACCTTGAACGCATTTCAAACCCGCTTCGATGACAGACCACTTGGAACTGTCGATCATGATCGGCACACGGGCGATATCCGGCTCCGCAGCAATCAGGTTCAAGAAGGTGACCATGACTTCTTCACTGTCCAGAAGCCCTTCATCCATGTTGATGTCGATGATCTGGGCGCCGTTCTCCACTTGGGAGCGGGCCACTTCCAGCGCCGTGTCGAACTCGTCGTTTTTAATGAGCTTGCGGAAACGGGCTGAACCCGTCACATTGGTGCGCTCGCCCACGTTGACAAAGTTCACTTCCTTGGTCAGCGTAAACGGCTCCAAGCCGGAAAGACGCATAAGCCGTGGAATCTCAGGGATATTGCGGGGCGTAACACCCTCCACCACATCGGCAATGGCTTTAATGTGGTCCGGCGTGGTGCCGCAGCACCCGCCCACAATGTTCACAAGGCCGGACTTGGCAAACTCTTCCAAAAGCCCCGCCATAAATTCAGGGCTCTCGTCGTACTCACCAAACTCGTTGGGCAGGCCAGCGTTTGGATAAGCACACACCAGCGTATCGGCAATGCGCGACAGCTCGTCCACGTGCGCCCGCATTTCCTTGGCGCCCAGCGCACAGTTGAGGCCAACTGACAGCGGGTTTGTGTGGCGAACGGAGTTCCAGAAAGCTTCGGGTGTCTGGCCAGAAAGCGTGCGGCCGGAAAGGTCGGTAATCGTGCCGGAAATCATCACCGGCAGCTCGATCCCGTGCTCGTCAAACACCTCTTCAATGGCAAACAGCGCAGCCTTGGCGTTCAAGGTATCAAAGATGGTTTCCACCAGAAGCAGGTCCGCCCCGCCATCCAGCAGGCCCCGCACAGCTTCTGCATAGGCGTCTTTCAGCTCGTCAAAGCTGGTGGCGCGAAAACCCGGGTTGTTCACATCCGGAGAAATGGAGGCTGTGCGGTTGGTGGGGCCAAGGCCACCTGCCACAAAACGGCGGCGGCTCGGGTCTTCGGCCTCAATTCTCTGGCAAGCCTCTTTTGCAAGGCGTGCGCCTTCCTTGTTCAGCTCATAAGCCAGACTTTCCATTGCATAGTCGGCCTGCGCAATGGTGGTGGAGGAGAAAGTGTTGGTCTCAACAATATCGGCACCGGCCTGCAGATACTCATAGTGTATCTGGCGGATGGCATCCGGCTGGGTCAGGATCAACAGGTCGTTGTTGCCCTGAACCGGCTGGTTCCAACTCTTAAAGCGCTCTCCACGATAACCGGCTTCGTCCAGTTTCAGTTTCTGGATCATGGTACCCATGGCACCATCAAGAATGAGGATACGTTCCTTGGCAGCCGCTTGCAGGGCAGCAAAAATTTCTAAACCGGATGTCTTGGTATGGGCGCTCATATTGGCAATCTTTAGTTCAAGAGATATGGGGTTGGTTGCCGCTTAAGCTGCGGCAACAATCGGCTCAAGCTCTGGCTGGGCGGGGCGCAGGCCCAGCATGTGGCAAGTTGCGTAAACAAGGTCGGCCTTGTTCATGGTGTAAAAGTGAAAGTCATCAATGCCTTCATCAACAAGGCCCATCACCTGCTCGGCAGCAACAGCAGCAGCCACCAACTCGCGGGTTTTGGGATCGTCATCGAGCCCTTCAAAGCGGTGTGCCAACCACTGAGGAACAGAGGCACCGGTTTTCTTGGCAAAACCCGAAATGCCCTTGAAGCTGGTAACCGGCACTATGCCCGGAATAATCGGAATATTGATACCAGCAGCGCGCACCCGCTCCACATAACGCAGATAGTGCACGTTATCGAAAAAGAACTGGGTTATGGCACGGGTTGCCCCTGCATCCACCTTGGCTTTCAAGACATCCAGTTCCACTTCCCAGCTGGGGCTTTGCGGGTGTCGCTCAGGGTAAGCTGAAACGGAAACTTCAAAATCGCCAATCTCACGAATGCTGGCCACTAGGTCGCACGTATTCTGGTACCCTTCGGGATGTGGATGATAAGGGGCACCAAGGCCAGCGGCCGGATCTCCACGCAGAGCCACAATGTGGCGCACGCCTGCATCCCAATAAGAGCGGATCACCTCGTTTACAGAGTCTTTTGTCGCGTCCACACACGTCAGGTGAGCAGCTGGCTTCAAATCTGTTTCCTGCACAATCCGCTGAACTGTGGCGTGGGTACGCTCACGGGTAGACCCGCCTGCGCCGTAAGTCACGGAGACAAAGCTGGGGTGCAGCGGGGCCAGACGGGTGATGGATTGCCACAGAATCTGGTCCATTTTCTCCGTTTTAGGCGGAAAAAACTCGAATGATACGGAAATATCGGAGGCACCATTGAGTTGGAAGCGGCGGTCAATAGCATGTTCAGACATGTTTTAGGCAAGCTCCTGTGTCTGGTTCAAAATGGGAGCGTCAGTCGCAATTCTGCGATCCTGAGCCAACCACACTGTGACAGTTAATTGGTTCTTAATAGTGTCATCAGGAACAAGGTCCTGAATTTTTATGGTTTCAAGTCCGGCAGTCTCCAGCCAGCGGCCAATCTGCTCATGAGAGAAGCCAAGGCGGCGGTGCGCGTGTTTTTCCCGAAGGAATTCAAGATCGTGCGGTGCAAAGTCCACAACCAGCAAACGCCCGCCTGGGCGCAGCGCCCGTGCAGCCTCTGCAATAGCGCGGGCAGGCTCTTCCAAAAAGTGAAGCACTTGATGGATCGCCGCCACATTGGCGGAGCGAGCTGCGATAGGCAGCGCGTAAATATCCCCCTGCCGCACCTGCGCATGGGAAATCTGTGCTTTTTCAAGGTTGGCTCGCGCAACCGAGAGCATGTTCTGGCTGGCATCAATGCCAATGCCTTGGGCGTATTGCCCCTTGAACAGCTCCAGCAAGCGACCTGTGCCTGTGCCAAGGTCCAAAAAGCTGTCAAACTGCTGGGTGCCCAAAGCCTCCAGCATTGCCTTTTCGACTGCCTCTTCAGGCACATGCAGCGTGCGCTCCTTGTCCCAGTTGTCGGCGCGCGAGGCAAAAAAAGCGGCTGCTTCCTCGGCCTTCTGGCGGCGAATGGTATCAAGGCGCTCCCTGTCAGCAGCCAGAATGGGGTCTTGCTGGTCTACAGAATGCAGCACGGCACGGGCAACGGCCGCAGGCCCCACTTCGCCCAAACGGTAATAAACCCAAGCCCCTTCGGGGAACCGCTGAATGATGCCCGCTTCACACAAAAGCTTGAGATGACGGGAAATGCGCGGCTGGCTCTGGCCTAAAATTGTGGTTACGTCCTTAACCGTCAATTCCCCCTCAGCCAGCAGCGCAAGCAGACGCACTCTGGTCTCCTCTCCACTGGCTCGCAAACAATTTACAAGCTCATCAACTGACAGCATTTCAATCTCAGGGGTTTTAACGACTTGGATCAAAGGTTCACACTCACGAAAATATATTGGCAGCATGATATAAAGATATCTTTATGTCTACAAGGAAATATTTTCTATTCATTGAACTTTCTAGGCAAAACTGCTGTGGTTAAGACAACTGACTGACAAGGAGGGAACTAGAAAGGCGGGCGCCGCGATCCCTGCTCTGCTTTAACAGCCTTGGAAAAAGCTCTTGAATCTGTAGGGCTGGAATAGGGAAATTTCGCACCTGCGCCGGTCGACCCACGTCCTGACCCATTGAATTTCTCGGACACAAAAATACCGAGCAAAATCAAACTCAATCCAATCACATCATAAACCTGCAATACTTCTCCAAGCAAAACTATGGCAAAGATACAGCTGAAGACAGGAGTTAGGTTAAAGAATGGGCCAACACGTTCAGGGCCCATCAAACTGATCCCGCGCATGAATAGAAGCTGCCCCATAACGCCCGGAATAAGGGCCATGTAAACAACCACTCCCAAGCCTTGCAGGTTGGGAATAACAACCCCTCTGGCGGCAATTTCCATAACAATGAGGGGAATTGCGCCAATTGCCGCAAAAGCACTCGCAATAGTCAGATAAACAGGCAGTGGAACGCGTGGGCGTACTTTGAGCATCAACGTATAAAGGGCCGTGCAAAACGCCATCAGCAGAACGAGGACATCCCCCAAGCTGTAATCTGTAGAAAACACCCCTGTAAGGTCTCCCTCACTCCCAACGTATATCACGCCGACAACGGTCAGAATTACTCCTCCCACCTGTAAAAGTGTGAGTGAGGATCGAAACATCAGCCAACCGCCAAGCAGAACAAACAAAGGGGTCACACCCTGCAATATACCCAAATTGATCGCATTGATATCATGGCCAGACTTGTAAAAGAGGCCATAGGAAAGCGTGAGCCCAAAGAAGGGAATAATGATAAAGAACCCCAGATTCTTTTTCACACAGCCAAAGTGTTCTCGCAACTGTTCCCTATAGACAAAAGCAAGCGCTGCACTTGCTAAAACCATTTGCAGGAAAACCGCCGTAAACGCTCCGATATCTCCCACAGCCATCACAACAACAGAAGAGTTAATCCCCCATAGCATCATTGTTATTACAAGCAATAGGACAGGCTGGTTGTAGATCTGGTTCAGTATCGTGCGAAGCATTTGAAACAGCTCTTTATTATTATTGCTGATAAATTTAGTGAAAAATATCACAAATACTTACGCACCGTCATCACGGTTGAGACATGATGGTTAACCTATTGTTTATAATATAGTAAGTGAAATTAATTTCGTCCAAAAAACCAACCGGATCCGGTCATGTACGTTTCCAGTTCACGGTTCTGTGAACATATCAGCCAAAGAACATCCCCAGCCGGTACATGGCAAAAGTGCCCCTCAAACAATGCTGAGTATCCCTTTAACAGGCACGCGCTCAGGACAGAGTTTATAAGTCACATTGCATCTTTTTTAACTGGCTGCCCCTCCTGCTGCTCGGCCTCGATAACCGGCAGAACCGCCCCTGCAACCGCCTGTTTTTCCTCCTCACTGAGTTTGCGTGTCTCGTCATTTTCCGAAAGCCTCACCTTTACTTCCTTATGGGCAAATTGAATGCCCTCGCGGGTAAAGATATCGCGAATGCCCGTGTAGACTACTTTACGCAGCTCGAACTGATCCCCCGGCTTGGTCATAAACTTTACGCGCACAATCATGGCGGAATCTTCCATGGAGGTCACACCCTGCGACTTAACCGGCTGCAAGAACTTTGATCCATAATCAGGGTGGGTTAGAAGCTCCTGCCCGAATTTCTTGATCAGTTTGCGCACCCGTTCCACATCCGTGTCATAGGTCACCCGAAAGGTCAGCTTCATCATGGCCCAGTCGCGAGAGAAGTTCTTTACAAATTTGACTTCCCCGAATGGCACCGTGTTCAAGGGGCCATTGTGGTGGCGTAGCTGCATGGAGCGGATGGAGATCCGTTCCACCGTCCCCTTCACATCCCCGATATCAATGTATTCCCCTTTGCGAAACGCGTCATCAATCAAGAAGAAAGCGCCGGAAAAGATATCGCGGATCAAGGTCTGAGCGCCAAAACCCACAGCAAGCCCCACAACGCCTGCTCCTGCAAACAAAGGCGCAATGTTGACGCCCAACTGGGACAGCACCACCATGGAGCAGATCACCGCGATGGAGATCAGTAGAAAGTTACGTAAAATAGGCAAAAGCGTCGCAATGCGGCTTTCTCCCTGTCCGCCCATGTCATGGTGCTCGGCTTCCTCCTCTTCCACCTCCGGTTTTTCCTGCTCCATTTTCCTGTCAATCGCCAGCGCAACAGCCTGATAGGCCATATACCCAAAGAAGGAAATCATGGAGACTTCAAAGAGGTTCCCAAGGACACTCTCCGAGCTGATGATAGGAAACCCCCAATCCACAATCAGATAGCCCAGCGCCATCAAGAAAGTCAGGATTTGTGCGCCGTGATCCAGAAGCCCGCGAAACGGTTCACGCGCCTCCTCCCGCTCCATTGCTTCAGCGCCCGCCTGCGAGAGAGACAGTTCCTCATCCGTGTGATGCCCGCTATATCCCTCCCGTTTCATAATCTGCTTTGCCAGCAAGCGCAGGTTGGCAGGCGTATCAAGGCGGGGTAGCAAAAACCGGTCCACCACCAACAACAAGAGGCCATAGAACACAAAGGCCAGTAAGAGTATTTTAATTGGAGCAATCACAAGGCCTGTTGAGGAGGGCAGTTCCAGAACAGTGCGGTGAACAGTGACTAAAAACGCCAGCCAGAAATAGGCAATTGCCAGAACATGCCAAAACGATGCCAGAAGACCACGCCCTGAAGTGTCTCCTTTTTCCAGCTCACCGCCCTTGATGGCCTTGGCTACAGTTTCCCGGTGAAGCAGTACAACGCCGGAAAATAAAGAACTGGCAATAAACGACAAAAGAACCTGAAGCAGGACAAGTGTATTGCGGGCAACACCAAGATCCCCCATCCATAAGAAAAAGCCCAGCACAACAGCGCATAAGCTGGCTACAACCATCAAGGTTTTAAAAAGGGATTTAGCTTCACTTTCCCCAATGTAGAGCAGACGGCATTCGGGGGTGTAGGGCACAAGCAGGTTCTGAATAAGAATACGCAGGGATTTATAAATAAGGAACATCATCAGGATAAGCATGGCAGTCATTCGTGCGGGCGGCTGCCCCACCAGCATAATCAAAATAGAACAGCCAGCCACAAAGCCGGTTATGGCAAGCGCAATAAACATCACAATGGCCCGCGCCATCACAAAGGAAATCTTGCCTGAGCGATGCTGCAAGCTGCCTTGGAACAGGGAGAAAAAGCGGCGGTTGGACCACCCTTGCATTTGCACACTGGCAAACTGCCCCAGTAAAATGGAAAGTCCGGAGGCTACAACGGCCCAGATCACCCAGTTGGGATCACCAATTGCACTGGCACCGGTAATGGCTTGCTGCATTGCCTGAAGTGCATTGGGTACATCCGCGACAACAGCCTGCCCGGCCTCGGCAAAACGATAGGCTTCTTGAAGAGATGGAACATTGGTCCCGCTACTTTGGTCTGGCATAGTTGGCTGAGGTTGCAGCGGTGATTGCCCTCCCTCCTCATTCTGGCTCACACTCTTCATCAACATTACAGGGTTTTGAGCCTGAACCTCCTGCGGCAAGCACAAGGCTAGAACCAACAGTAAACCCATAAAGCATTGTAGAACAAAAGAACCAAAACAACTGTGCTCTGTTTTACCACTAGGCATTGAACTTCTCTGCATCAAGTTAAGGAGTGTGACCCCTCCATCACGGAGCTTGAATGAGCCTAGCTGCAAAACCTCCAAGGTTGGGTTTATGCCTTGCCGTTTCAGCTCCCTCGTTTTCGAGCTTGGTAAAAGCCGGATGAATATTTGTGAAAGATCCGCCCCTTGCCCACCTGCCAAATACTATCTTTGGTAAACACGCACTTTACGGCGGCGCCGCTATTCATAACAGCTTGATAATATTTATGAAAATTTACACTAGGGATTTCGCAAGCCTACTACATCGTCAATTTTCCCTAGTTGCTTATTGGATTTTAGTACCCTCATATTAAGTGAAACAAACAATCACCCGTATAAGCATTTTCTTTTGATTGACTCTAGTTGTCTCCACGTTTTGACAAGCGCTCAGGTTTTTGTTGGTTTTCCTTAGGCACTGTGAAAACTGACAGGGAGATCAACCATGAAGCGTACCGCAGCCCTCGCAACTTGTCTCACATTACTTCTCATAGGAGGGGCAGCACACGCCCAGACAGACAAGGCCTCTACCGAGAGCACAAAGAAAGCAGGCGTCAAGGCAGGCAGCCTGTCCTGCAAGATTGAAGGGGGCTCGAACTTCATAGTTGGGTCCAGTCATACCCTTGCTTGCCACTTCAAAGGCGGAGACGGAAAAACCGAACGCTATTCTGGGTCCATAAACAGCTATGGTCTGGATGTGGGTACTATAAAATCAGGAACACTGGTCTGGGGAGTTCTGGCACCATCCAGAAATGTTCAACCCGGAGCACTGGCCGGTTCCTACTCTGGAGTTTCAGCGGGAGCAACTGCCGGTGTTGGTGGTCAAGCCAATATCTTGGTCGGCGGCTTAGGCAAAGCCATTTCACTTCAACCCCTTAGTATTCAGGGGCAAAAAGGGGTCAACCTCACACTTGGCGTCACCAACCTGACCCTGAAAGCCGCTCCGTAAATAACTCGGTATGGTTGTACAATTGCGGCGGAGTGTCACGTAAATCTCTGCCGTGGTTTTTCTTCTTGCCATCTACACGTTTTTCTTGCGACCATGCACCTGTTCCGAAAAGGATAGAGGAAGGTGCGTTGTCAAATCACGCCCTTTAACCATACAGCGTGATGCCACGTATCGACCTCCGAAAACAAATTGGAGATTCGATTATGGGAGAGAAAAACGTTGGAGACGCCGGAGGCAGGGTAAGCCCCCGTTGTATTGCCATTGTGGGCCCTTTTGCCAGTGGCAAGACAACAGTGCTGGAAGCGTTACTGGCTCGAGCGGGGGCATTGCTCAGACAAGGAAATGTCACCGCAGGTTCCACTGTGGGCGATAGCTCAAGAGAGGCGAGAGATCACGCCATGAGCGTGGAAGCCAATATCGCACACTGCCAGTACAAGGGGGACACTTTTCATTTCATAGACACACCGGGCTCCATCGAATTTCTCAATGAACAAAATAACGTCCTCGACGGGGTCGACATGGCCATTGTCGTTGCCGAACCGGACGAAAAAAAAATTCCGGCCCTTCAGGTTATTCTCAAAACAATTGAAGACAAAGGTATTCCAAGAGCGCTGTTCCTGAATAAGATTGACCGAACCAACAAAAGAATCCGCGAAACCCTTCACGCTCTGCAGCCGGCCTCTTCTGTCCCGCTGGTTCTCAGGCAAATTCCCATCTGGAAAAACGGTATCGCCACAGGGTTTATTGATCTGGCGCTGGAAAGAGCTTTTGTCTATCAAGAGGGCAAACCCAGCAAGACAATCCAGATCCCTGATGGAGAAAGCAGCAGGGAAGTCAGCGCACGATACTCCATGCTGGAGCACTTGGCAGACCATGATGATATCCTCATGGAGCAGCTTCTGGAAGACATTGCGCCCAATGATGAACTGGTCTTCGACGATCTGGTCCACGAGATGCAAAAGGGAGAAATCTGCCCTGTATTTATTGGCAGCGCGGAAAAAGGAAATGGCATCAGGCGGCTCTGGAAAGCCCTGCGCCATGAAGCGCCGCAATATTCCGCAACTTGTGAGCGGCTTGCAATGGACTATGACTTATGCGGAACCCTCCAGATTCTAAAAACCTACCATACCGAGCACGGCGGCAAGCTTTCCATCGGCAGGGTTCTGTCCGGAGTGCTCAAAGAAGGAGACATGTTGTGCAGTGCCGATGGAACCGAACACCGGCCCGCTTCGCTCTCCTTCTTGCAAGGCAGCAAGCAAAAGAAAATAACTCAGGCCGTGGTTGGTGATCTGGTAGCCCTTGGAAAACTGGAGGATGTGAGCACGGGTACAACACTGGGTATTGGTACCAAGCCTAAAAAGCAAATTCCGCTGGCAAAAATACCCTACCCTGTCCTGATCACCGGCTTGAAAACCGTGCATCAGAAGGACGATGTTCGTTTGTCCAATGCACTGAACAAGCTGAGCGAGGAAGACCCTTCCCTTCAGATTATCAACCTGCAAGAATCCGGAGAGACACTGCTTGGCGGACAAGGTGAAATGCATCTGCGGGTCGCTTTGGAGAAGTTGCAAAGTAAATATGGTCTGGATGTAACACGCTTCACGCCGGAAGTGGCGTACAAGGAGACCATCCGCTCCTCCACCGAACAGCGCTCCCGCCACCGTAAACAAAGCGGCGGACACGGCCAGTTCGGTGATGTGGTGCTTGATATCAAGCCCATGCCACGGGGAGAAGGTAATCTGTTCAATGACACGATCAGCGGCGGGGTCGTTCCCAAACAGTATATCCCCTCTGTTGGCGAAGGCGTCAAAGAAGCCTTGCAAAAAGGCCCCTTGGGCTTTCCCGTTGTAGATGTTGCTGTGACATTGACAGATGGCTCCTACCACTCTGTGGACAGCTCCGATCAGGCCTTCCGCATGGCCGCCATTTTGGGGATGCGCGATGGGCTGAGCCAATGTTCACCCGTACTGTTGGAACCCATCTCCAAGATTGCCGTTCAATGTCCATCAGACACCACGGCGCGGATTAACGGCATTCTTTCCGGAAGGCGCGGGCAAATTCTGGGCTTTGATGCACGCGAGGGCTGGGAAGGCTGGGATGAGGTGGAAGCCTTTATCCCTGATGGCGAACTGAACAACCTGATTGTGGAGCTGCGCTCCGCCACTGCAGGTGTTGCAACGTTCACCCTCAAGTTTGATCACCTCTCCGAGTTATCCGGAAAGGCGGCGGACCAAGTGGTCGAAAGCAAGCGCAGTCAAGCAGCCTAAAGCGAGCTCCGTTTGATTGGGTCCAAAAATTAGAGCACGAGGCGCGAGTTTAAATGAACGCAGCGTGCTCTAAACCTCACGTCCCCGCCTCCCTTAACAATCAGGGAGGTGGGTTCACAAACCCATTGCAGAAACCGAGTACTCTTCTCGACCGCAAAATTACCCCGTCCTTTTGCTCCAATTTCCCTTCCCGCTGATCATGGTAATTGTAGCTTACCTATTTTCTCCTGAAGGTGGAGGTGAGCTTGAAATGGATGATGGGCCTTATGGCCACCACAACAATCTTGGTCCCGCTTCATCATACAGTGGCTGCTGACTTATCTCAGGAGGTGGTTGAGCAACCGGCTTATAGCCCATGGCAAATCCGTGTGCGCGCCCTCGGGGTTGTTCTGGAAAACAGCGGCCATGTGAATGCGATCAGCGGCTCGGACCTGTCCTTTTCAGATACAGTAATCCCTGAATTAGATATCACCTACTACTTCACCGAGAATATTGCCGCCGAGCTTATTTTGGGCACAACAAAAGCCAAGGTTTACGGCAGAGGAACCATTCGGGCACTGGACGAAATCGGCAGTGCGTGGGTCCTGCCGCCAACGCTTACCTTACAATATCACTTAACAAATTTTGGTGATTTCAAGCCCTATGTGGGGGCTGGGGTAAATTACACCATCTTTTACAGCCAATCCGGCGATAGCGCGGATAGTCTGGACATCGACAACACGTTTGGCGGTGCTTTGCAGGTCGGTTTTGATTATATGATTGAAGACCACTGGGGCATAAATCTGGATGTTAAAAAGCTGTTTCTGGAGCCGGACTTTCATGTGGTCGTTGCTGGCGACAGGCTCAAAGGCAGAGCCGACCTCAACCCTTGGCTCATCGGCGCTGGATTAACCTACCGCTTCTAACACCTCCCTAAAACCTCCGGATTCAGCACCCTTCCCTTGTATTGGCAAGATATCAGGTCCGTCACGCTCATCAGCATTCACGCATCACGCACCAACTTCTTTATTTTGAATGAATTCGTTCCGTTTGATTGAATTCAACCAAACGGAACACGCTCTAGTTTTACGTTCACTCATGGTTGATTTGCAATTTATCAAAGACTCCCTGTAAAAAAAATGAACGGGATATCAGGGAGGACATAATGAATCAAATACATCCAAGAAGCTGGGAACTTCCCGAGCGAGAAGTTACACCGGAAGATGTATTTATGAACCGCCGTGGTATTTTAAAATCCCTCGGGTTTCTTGGAGCTGCAACACTGATAGCCAATGCTGCACCAACCATAGCACTGGCGGCAACAACTGATCAGCTGGGACAATCCTTGTATCCAGCCAAAAGAAACACTGACTTCACAGTCAAGCGGCCCATGACGCCGGAATCTGTTTCGTCTATTTACAATAATTTCTACGAGTTCGGCTCGCACAAACAAATCTACAAAGCCGCCCAAGCTCTGCAAACAACCCCTTGGTCCATCAAGCTGGATGGGGAAGTGGAAAACCCTCAGGTTCTCGAGTTCGACGACCTTCTCAAGAAGGTACAGCTGGAAGAGCGTATCTACCGCCACCGCTGCGTTGAGGCATGGGCCATGACAGTTCCGTGGACCGGCTTCCCCCTCTCCCAGCTGGTTGCACTGGCCTCCCCTTTATCCTCAGCGAAATACGTACGGTTCCAGACGTTTGAAGATCCCAAAATTGCTTCCGGCCAGCGCCAGTTCTGGTATCCATGGCCCTATACGGAAGGCTTGACATTGGCTGAGGCAACCAACGATCTGGCCTTCATAGCAACCGGTATATATGGAAAACCTCTTCTCAAACAGTTCGGTGCACCCCTTCGCCTTGCCATTCCATGGAAGTATGGTTTCAAATCCATCAAATCCATCGTACGCATCAGCTTCACAAGCGAACAGCCCAAGACATTCTGGAATGATGTGGCTCCAGGTGAATACGGTTTTTGGGCCAACGTAAACCCGGATGTCCCTCACCCCAGATGGTCCCAGAAAACCGAGCGACTATTGGGTTCGGATGAACGCGTCCCGACCAGAATTTTTAATGGCTATGGAGAGCAGGTGGCTGGACTTTACAGGAACATGACGGGCGTCGAATTGTACCGATAAATGTAAATCCACAATACATGCGGGCGAACCTGAACCCACATATTCTACAGCGTATCGCCGAAATATGGGGACCTGTTTTCGGATTGAGACCTGCGAAAAACAACAGCTCACATCAGTGAAGTGTTTCAATGAAACATCTCACTGCTGTAGCAGCATGTTCCGTTTGTTTAGTTTCAATCAAAAGACAAGAACTCACTCAAAATAAATAGGTTAGAGAGCGAAGCAAGGATACAATTGAACGCGAGCGTGCTCAATCCATTACCGAGATAACCACATCCGGCTGTAAAGCCGTTCCTATACTTTTGCTGCCACCCGTAACTGCAAACGAGATTTCCCCGTATAGTGCCAATAATGCACACGCTCCCAGAATCAATGCCGCCCTCTTTACTTCAAACATGCCAAACTCCAGGCTAAGAGGAAGATTGCCCAATTATATCTCGGCGTGAAACGGGTGTAATGACCTACCAATTAACTAGAGATTTTTGATTGCTAAACATACTCGGGTTGCGCAATGGGGAATCACTTGAACTGTTGCAACTGAACACAAGTTTCACACAGAAACGGACAGTCAGAGCACAAATAGCGGCATTTTGCGAACACCTGAACAAGTGTACATTTTATTTATTTTATCTCATAAATTCAGTGACTTAAAGCAAAAAGGCCAGTCCTTTTCAGAACCGGCCTTTTCTCGTTATCAAAGGGGATAACTAGCTGTCCAAGAACGAACGAAGCTTACGTGATCTGGACGGATGCTTCAGCTTACGCAGAGCTTTCGCCTCGATCTGGCGGATACGTTCACGGGTCACGGAGAACTGCTGACCAACCTCTTCCAAGGTGTGGTCGGTGTTCATGCCGATACCAAAGCGCATACGCAAAACCCTTTCTTCACGAGGGGTTAGCGATGCCAGCACCCGTGTAGTGGTTTCGCGCAGGTTCGCCTGAATAGCTGCATCAATTGGCAGAATCGCGTTTTTATCCTCGATGAAGTCCCCAAGGTGACTGTCTTCCTCGTCACCAATCGGTGTTTCAAGGGAGATAGGTTCCTTGGCAATTTTCAAGACCTTACGCACTTTCTCAAGCGGCATCTGCAGCTTTTCAGAAAGCTCTTCCGGAGTTGGCTCGCGACCAATTTCATGGAGCATCTGACGAGATGTACGTACGATTTTATTAATTGTTTCAATCATATGCACTGGAATACGGATGGTACGGGCCTGATCCGCTATGGAGCGGGTAATCGCCTGCCTGATCCACCATGTTGCATAGGTCGAGAACTTGTAACCGCGGCGATATTCAAACTTATCAACGGCCTTCATCAAGCCGATGTTGCCTTCCTGAATAAGGTCAAGGAACTGCAAGCCACGGTTTGTGTATTTCTTGGCAATGGAGATAACGAGACGCAGGTTCGCTTCCACCATTTCCTTTTTCGCGATACGCGCTTCACGCTCGCCTTTCTGAACCATGGAAACAAGCTGGCGGAATTCGGAGATCTCCAAGCCTGTTTCTGTGGCAAGTGTTTGAATTTCATGACGAAGTTCACGGATCATATCTCCGTCATTCGTCACGAATTTTTTCCAACCACGACCAGAAAGGTTGGCAATTTTACGAATCCAGTTCGGATCTAGCTCATTGCCCTGATAATGCTTGATGAAGTCAGCGCGGTTCACGCCATGACTGTCGGCCAAACGCAACAAGCGTCCTTCATATCCCATCAAACGCTTATTGATATCGTAGAGCTGGTGTACCAGCGCTTCAATACGATTAGCATTCAATGACAAGGACTTAACTTCAAGAATAATATCTTCTTTAAGTTTCTTGTAGCGCCGCTCCTGCGAAGGAGAAAGCGTCTTGTTGGCCAGCTTGTTTTCAACTAGCTGGTCCTGAAGCTTGCGCAGCTTCTTATAGTCTTCCGCAATCCGATCAAAGGTTTCAACGACCTTAGGCTTCAGCTCAAACTCCATTACGGAGAGAGAGACATTTGCCTCGTATTCGTCATCGTCGTCGTCTTCAACAGGAGCTTCACCAACAGCCGTATCACCGGCCGCAGCGCCTGCCGCAGAAGGTGCAGCAGCAGCAGCTCCGCCTTCCTTAGCCTTTTCAGCCTCGGCCTTTGTCTTGCGCTCTTCTTTTTCGCGTTCGCGAACAGAATCAGGGACTTCGCCCTCACCGGCCTCTTCCTGCTCTGCCAATTCATCGGCAGTCGGACCTGCTTTGCCATCAGGGCCAGCATAGGTCGCATCAAGGTCGATAATATCGCGCAGAAGCACGCGTCCTTCATTCAGCTCTTCACGCCAAATGATGATCGCCTGAAAGGTCAAGGGGCTTTCACAAAGCCCAGAGATCATGGCCTCACGGCCGGCCTCAATGCGCTTTGCAATCGCAATCTCGCCTTCACGGGAAAGAAGTTCAACTGAACCCATTTCGCGAAGGTACATGCGCACAGGGTCATCTGTACGGTCTGTAGGCTCTTTGGCGGTTGTCGTTTTTGTAACTGCTGTGCTGCTAGCTGCTACGAGTTCACCGCCAACCTCTTCAGGCTTGCCTTCTTCTTCTTCTTTAGCTTCCTCGGCCTCTTCGGCCTCCACCACGTTAATACCCATCTCCGATAGAAGGGACATGGTGTCTTCAATTTGCTCAGAACTCACCTGTTCTGGCGGAAGCACTTCATTTAGCTCGTCATAAGTCACATAACCGCGTTTTTTCGCAGTTTTGATCATCTTTTTGACGGCGGCGACCGACAAATCCAGCAGAGGACCATCTTGCCCGTCTGCGCCTGCCGGTTCCTGCGTATCTTCAGCTTGAGTCGCCTTCGTCGCCATATTTTGCTCCAAAGTCGCCAGCCAGTCTTTGCCGGCGGCATTACGTTACAGTAGGGATATAAAAGAAGGCCTCCCCTCTTTTAAACCACAACTTTTCCTGACCTTGAGAGTTACTGCAAAGTCTCTTAATCCTCACTTAACCCTAATGTTTTTCCAGCAGTTTTTTTAGGCCAAGACAATAAAGCGCCCTACATCAGGACGCAAAAGTGGGGTTAGGCCTGAAGACCTTTGGTTTTAGGGTATCAACAGCTACATTCTCTAAAATCTGATATCGCCTCTTTATGGCAGCGTGTGCCGACGGGCGCCCATATGAGCTGTTCGATTTAGTGTATGTAGCCCTATCTGCTCGATTCGCAAGAGCGAACATGAAAATCCCATCAAAAATCAATTGTTTTTTCCCGAAAACTGGGGGGAAAACACATGAAGGACCCAATTATGCACTTATTAGTAACCTATCAGAAACCGAAGCAGATCAAATTCCCTTGTTTCAATTAATGGGACGCCACCTTATTCAATCGCATTTTGCGCCCACGTTCCGCCAGACTTTGCTCTTCCCTTGTACATTCTTCACGTCTGCGAGATAGATCCTTTGTCATTGCCTGAATACGTTGCCAACCCGCCTCATCCAGACTTTCATCGGCATTTTCCAACTCATTGTTCAGCTCTTGCTCAAGGCCTTGCAGTTCAAGAATATCTAGAAAATGGAGGAAGATACTTTCTATAAAGTCCTCTGGAGGATCGAACTGCAAAAGTGGCAAGCGGTGTTTCAACTCCGCCCAGCGCTGAACTCCAGAAGCCGTAGATTGCGAGTCACTTCCCTTTTCCAACGACAGCACTTCGTTGAGAATTCTAAAGAATCTCTCATCCAAACTGCCAAAGAAACTGGTCACAGAAACTTCCGCAAGGTCTGTTGAAATCCGGCATAATTCACCAATGAAGCCCCGGTGCAATTCGTTGGTAAACTTTAGGCGGGAGACACGTTCAAAGTTGCGATCAAACAAATCAGGGTAAGCAAGACACAGAGCACAAAAGGTCCGTTCAGTACCAAAAAGCCTCGTTTCAGGCGCATCCACTCGATTGGAAGCAATAGCAAATACGTCATCGCCACCTTTATCATTAAACCCGCGTTTTTGCCCGGCTCCGTATTGCTTGCGAGCTCTTCGAGTTTCCTCAAAAAACAAGTTGGAGAGGCGAACCCGTAGATCCCGTTGATAGACTTTTCGAATACGCTCGTCGCGAATCGTTCCAACTAAATCATCAATAGCCTTCTCTAGAGCCGCTTTACGCTCCGGCGTATCGATTCTTGCCTGCCGTGTTTCCCTCTCCCAAACCATTGAAGACAAAGGGAGGGCTTTCTCCAATACAGTTTTGAACCCCTGAACACCGCTTTGATGGATTAAATCATCGGGGTCCTTGCCATCCGGCAGTAAAGCAAACTGAAATGACTTCCCGTTTGCCAAAACTGGCAGGACACGGTCAACGGCGCGATAAGCTGCAGACAAACCAGCAGCATCTCCATCAAAACAGACAATGGGCTCGTCTGAGAACTTCCACATGTGCAAGATCTGGTCTTCTGTAAATGCGGTTCCAAGGCTGGCAACAACCCCCTTAACTCCCGCCTGCCAGACCATTATCGCATCCATGTAGCCTTCAACAACAACCGCTTGTCGCGATTCAAATGCAGGTTGCCTTGCCCTGTGCGCATTAAAGAGCATCGTTCCTTTATGGAACACAGGCGTTTCAGGAGAGTTCAGATACTTAGGCTGCCCCTCTGGGTCCATAATGCGCCCACCAAATGCAACGGTGCGTCCACGGGAATCATGGATCGGTATCATCAACCGGTTGCGAAACCGGTCATAGGACGGACGCCCGTTGTCAGGCTTAATCAAAAGACCAGCCTCAACCATATCACTTTCGGAAATCCCTCTGCCAGCAAGGGCCTGTTTCAGGGTATCTCTACCTGCAGGCGCAAAACCGAACTGAAATTCCTTAAGGGTTTCAGGTTTAAGCCCACGCTTTAAAGCGTACTCACGAGCCGCACGGCCCAGTTCTCCATTGAAGTGACTTTGAAAAAACTGGGAGGCCAATTCGCAAATATCCCCCAGACTTGCCCTCTTCTCCTGCTTCCGTGCAGCTTGTGGATCTGGAGCTGGTAGCGACACACCCGCCATTCCGGCCAATTGCTCAACAGATTCAGGAAAGGAAAGCCCCTCTGTCTCGGAAAGAAACTTGAAATGATCACCAGATTCTCCACACCCGAAGCACTTATATCGGTTGCGCCGATCATCCACGTGAAAACTAGGGCTTTTTTCCTGATGAAAGGGGCAGCAAGCCCAATAATCTCCCTTACCAGGCTGAGACTTACGGCGATCCCAAGTCACCCGTTGAGCAACAACGTCCGATAAAGGCAAGCGATTTCGAATATCGTCAAGCAGTTGAGGGCTGAAACGCATAAATCTCTCTTAAGCTCTAGAACCCAAGCCAATAACCAACCACGGCAATCTGCGCTTAGTTTAAAGCAATTATTAGTTTTAGGGGATATCTTTACAAGAAGGAAAAAATAGCTCTAGAGGGATGCGGATTGTAGCAGATCTTTGACGACGCAGCTTGCTTTGGCAAAATCCATCTGCCCAGGGTAGCGCTGCTTTAACTCGTTCATGCATCGCCCCATGTCCCGCAACCCTTTCGCCTGCACCGACTCAACAACATTGCTGCACACAAGTCTCATCTCATAATCGTTCAGCTGCGCTGGCATAAACTCGCGGATCATTTTCATCTCTTCGCGTTCTTGTGCCGCCAGAGTTTCCTCACAATTCTGGCACTCAAGATCACGTTGATCCAGCATAGTGCGTAGCAAATCCAGAACTTCCTCTTCCAGAATTCCGTCTCGCCCTTGCTCGCGAGCAGACGCCTCACGATCCATAATTGCAGTGCAAATTAACCGCAAAGTGGCTGCGCGTTTCTTATCACCCTTACTGAGTGCATCTTTCAATGCTTCTGAGAGCTTTTCACGTACCATTAGCGAGGGACCCTCGTCCGAATTTACCATCTATTCTTATACCATCGCTCCAGCAAAGGAGCTTCAAAAATCTTATTTGTAGTTATTGAGCCGAAAAGCCAATGTATTTATGCACTGATGATATTGACCAGATAGGTCCCTTCTCCTAGATTGCCAGCCTTGATGCGACTGCTACGCGGTAAAGTCAACCCCTAGAGTGTAGTGGATAGGCGCATGATGTCATCAACCGTATCAAGAAAGTAAGACATGACAAGTGCAGATGCATGGGCACAATCCCCCGCCACCGCCCTTCTCGTACTAGCTGACGGAACTACCATTGAAGGTATGGGAATCGGAGCAACAGGCTCCACCCCAGGAGAAGTGTGCTTTAACACAGCAGTCACGGGATATGAGGAAATCTTAACAGACCCCTCTTATGCTGGGCAAATTATCACCTTTACGTTCCCTCACATAGGCAATGTTGGTGCGAACGACGAAGACATTGAAACAGTAAGTGAAAAATCGTCCTCCGGTGCCTGTGGCACAGTCTTACGAGCAGATATTACTCAGCCCTCAAACTACCGATCCAGGGTTCACTTGGACACTTGGCTGAAAAGCAGAAATATCATCGGAATAACTGGCATCGACACGAGAGCATTAACTGCCTTAATCCGAGAAAAAGGTATGCCTAACGGGGTTATATGCCATGACCCTGAAGGTAACTTTGATATTGAAGCCCTTAAAAAACAAGCAAAGAGCTTGGTGGGTTTAGAAGGTACTGATCTAGCGAAGAATGTGACCACTAATCAGCCCTATAGTTGGGATGAGAAAACTTGGGAATGGGATAAAGGCTATCACAAGCAGGAGGCTGCTGAGTACCATGTCGTCGCATTAGACTTCGGCATAAAGAAAAACATATTACGCCTGCTAGCTGATGCAGGTTGCCGTGTCACAATCGTGCCTGCTCACACAACATCTGAAGATATCCTCTCCCTTAAACCTGATGGAATTTTTCTTTCTAATGGCCCAGGAGACCCTGCGGCTACTGGAGAGTATGCAGTACCAACGATACAAAAGCTCCTAGAACAAAATATCCCAATTTTTGGAATTTGTTTGGGACATCAAATGCTCGCTCTGGCTATGGGAGCAAATACTGTAAAGATGCACCAAGGGCACCACGGTGCAAACCACCCTGTTCGGGACTTCACTACGGATAAAGTCGAAATCACATCAATGAACCACGGCTTCGCAGTCGATTCCAAATCCCTGCCGGAAACCGTCGAAGAGACGCATATCTCCTTATTTGATAATTCGAACTGTGGATTGAAAGTGAAAAACAAACCTGCATTTTCAGTTCAATACCATCCCGAATCTTCTCCAGGACCAAGAGATAGTCACTATCTTTTCAAGCGTTTTATTGATCTCATCAAAGAGCAAAAATCCGCAGTGGCAACTGCTTAGCGTTTTCTATCGGGCAAACGAAAATAACCCACCAAACAAGGTGGGTTATTTTAATTGGATTCAAGAAAACCTAAGCCGCAGAGTGCAGTTCTCGCAAAGCAGTTGCAACGTTTCTAACTTCACTAATTTGTTCTTGTATCGCCTGTTCCTGCTCTTTCAACAACTGTTCCTGAGCATCGCAAATTACGCTTAATTCTTTAAGCTGTTCGCCGCGAGGAGTTTCCCCTTCAACAAGCTTTATAATCCGCCGAACCTCTACCAGTGTAAGGCCAATCTTTTTTGCTTGCAGAATTACACGCATTCTGCCGATATCTCTTTCCCTATAGTAGCGCCGCGCGCCTTTTCTTACAGGATTTAAAAGGCCCTTCTCCTCATAGAACCGCAATGTTCTCAAAGTTACGCCAAATAACTCCGACATCTCAGAAATCGTCAGAAGTTGCCCTTCTGTTTCGTTGTCACTTATTGGACCCGCAATATCTGGTGTCAGACTTAACTCTCTAGAAATATTATTCATTTCCACTTTGCCCGGTGGTTTACCCATCCCACATAAGAAAGCTCTTGATTTGTTGATGCAGTTCCCCACCCGAACAGCCCAAACACATCCCCCGAAACGAACTCAAGTCTTTCCCAAATGGTCGAAGTTTCTTCTTTTCTACTCCGCCTTACTTCCCCACTCGCCTTCTCCAACATTAATTGCATGGCTAGGAAGGCATTAATTAAGTTCAGCTAAGAGCTATTATGAAACGGTGACTTCAACAAAAACGAAATCACGCTTCGAAACTATTAGATGCCACAAAATGAAAGAAAAGAATAGACTTACGAAAAAGATCAAAACTAATGTTGTAAATTATCGTTCAATATCAGCAAATAGATCTCACTATGGAAAGTTAAAATTTCCAGTTAGATAAATGCACAAAATTAAAACAAAATAATACTTTCAAGCCTTTAAAAAACGAAGCACGAGAAACCCTTAGGTTTAAACTCTACCACTGTTTCCCACAGCTTTTCTTCTATCTTCAACTCACTAAAACAATTTTAAAATACTCCAACTAAGGAATATAAATATTCAACATTTCAAAAGAAAAATCACTCCGAGAGTATATCGTCATCTTGGGTTACTCTGCTAGCTTCACCTCAATACAATTGTTATACCTCGCACATTATATAAGTTTTTTGCAAAACCCTGTCAGATTTGGAGGTTACAGTGACACCTAAACAATTCAAAGCTTGGCGGCGTGCTCATAGCCTTAAACAAAAAGAAGCCGCTGAAGCTCTAGGCCTCAAGAAACGTATGATTCAGTACTATGAAAAGGGTGAGAAAAATAAAAAACCAATTGAAATACCGAAGGCAGTCCGACTTGCATGCTTTGCTATTTCTTTAGGAATTGACGATTTTAATGGAGAAAAAATCACAAAACTAGTTCAAAATCCTGACAAAATAGCATCTGAATAAATTAAAGTGCTTCAATATTCTAAAAACACCCTTATCTCCCCTTTCCCCGCGCTAAATAATTGAATATAAAACGCGCTCAGCAAAAACAGTTTTATATGAATTCCGACCTTGCATCTTTTTTGGGTGCAAGACCGTTATGGACGACTAGCACCTGCGAGCCACTATGCCAAAACGCAACGACATCCAATCTATTCTTATCATCGGGGCTGGCCCCATTGTGATTGGCCAAGCCTGTGAATTTGATTATTCAGGAACACAGGCCTGCAAAGCGCTGCGAGAAGAGGGCTTCCGAATAATCTTGGTGAACTCCAATCCGGCAACTATCATGACTGACCCGGATCTAGCGGACGCGACATACATCGAGCCAATTGAGCCTGATATTGTCGAAAAAATTATCGCTAAGGAGCGTCCGGATGCGATACTTCCAACCATGGGTGGGCAAACTGCATTGAACTGTGCCCTTGCTCTGGAAGAACGCGGTACACTGTCAAAGTACAATGTGGAAATGATTGGTGCTCGAGCGGACGTCATTGATAAAGCTGAAGACCGGGAAAAGTTCCGCGCAGCTATGGATAAAATCGGATTGGAGAATCCGAGAGCCGCTATAGCAAGCTCTCCTGCGATTTACGATGAGAATGGTAAAATCACAGGATACGACCGTATTACCGGTGTAGCTTCAGCAATGAAAAAGGTTGATGAAATCGGCCTTCCGGCGATTATTAGACCAGCCTTTACCTTAGGCGGCACAGGCGGTGGCGTAGCCTATAACCGCGAAGAGTACGAACAAATCGTTCGCTCAGGCATTGATGCATCTCCAAACGGTCAAGTTCTCATTGACGAGAGTCTTCTCGGCTGGAAAGAGTACGAAATGGAAGTCGTTCGTGATACAGCGGACAACTGCATTATCATTTGCTCCATCGAAAATATTGATCCAATGGGTGTCCATACAGGAGACTCTATAACTGTTGCTCCGGCTCTAACTCTTACAGATAAAGAGTATCAAATCATGAGGGACGCTTCCATTGCAGTCCTTCGTGAGATCGGAGTAGAAACTGGCGGGTCAAACGTTCAGTTTGCAGTAAACCCTGACACTGGGCGTCTTGTGGTTATTGAAATGAACCCGCGTGTCTCTCGCTCATCCGCTCTTGCTTCAAAAGCTACAGGCTTCCCTATCGCTAAAATCGCTGCGAAATTGGCGATAGGCTATACGCTAGATGAGCTGGAAAATGACATTACAGGTGGAGCAACCCCTGCTTCCTTTGAGCCAACAATTGACTACGTGGTCACGAAGATCCCACGTTTTGCTTTCGAAAAATTTCCCGGATCTCAGCCAAATCTAACAACCGCAATGAAGTCTGTCGGTGAAGTCATGGCCATTGGCCGTACCTTTGCCGAGAGTTTACAAAAAGCCCTTCGCGGGCTGGAAACTGGATTATCAGGACTTGATCCAGTGGAGATTGATGGCTTGGGCCAAGGAGATGACCACAACGCTATTCGTAAAGCGCTGGCCATTCCAACACCTACCCGGCTGCTAAATGTGGCCCAAACACTTCGCTTAGGCACCTCACCGGAAGAAATCCATTCAATTTGTAAAATTGACCCCTGGTTCCTTGAACAGTTGCAATCGATAATCCAAATGGAGGAGAAGCTTACCAAGCATGGCCTCCCCACCAATACAAAAGCACTTCGTCATGTAAAATCACTTGGGTTTTCCGATCGTAGAATTGCTACCCTAACAGGCATGTCCGAAGAGGCTGTTACCAAAGAGCGCAACGAGCTTGGCGTAAAACCAGTTTACAAGCGCATTGATACATGCGCTGCTGAGTTTTCTTCTCCAACTGCCTATATGTACTCAACCTATGAAACGCCAATCGCAGACCTAGATAATTGTGAAGCCAAACCAAGCGAAAAAGACAAAATCGTCATTCTTGGGGGTGGGCCCAACCGGATTGGTCAAGGTATCGAGTTTGATTACTGCTGCTGTCACGCGGCTTTCGCACTGAATGATGCCGGCTATGAAACCATCATGGTCAACTGCAACCCAGAAACAGTTTCTACAGACTATGATACATCCGATAGGCTGTATTTCGAACCTCTTACCAATGAAGACGTTCTAGAAATTTTGAAACTAGAGCAATCCAAAGGCAACTTGAAAGGTGTTATTGTTCAATTTGGTGGGCAGACCCCTCTTAGCCTAGCGCAAGCACTTGTAGATGCGGGTATTCCTATACTTGGCACATCACCTGATATGATTGACCTTGCAGAAGATCGGGACAGGTTCCAGCGTCTTCTACACAAAGTTGACCTTACTCAACCAGAAAATGGCATTGCCTATTCCGTGGAACAAGGGAGGCTTATTGCAAATCAGTTGGGCTTGCCACTCGTTGTACGTCCCTCTTATGTTCTTGGTGGCCGTGCTATGCAGATCATTAGAGATGAAGAATCTCTCAACTCGTACCTGCTTGGCACTCTACCGGAGTTGGTACCTCACGAAATTCGCATAAAGTACCCTAACGACAAAACAGGGCAAATTAATACTCTGCTAGGCACAAACCCTCTCCTATTTGACCGGTACCTAGATGGAGCAACCGAGGTTGATGTGGATGCCCTGTGCGATGGAGAAGAGGTCTATATCGCAGGGATTATGGAGCATATTGAAGAAGCAGGTATTCACTCTGGTGACAGCGCTTGTACTTTGCCAGCCTACTCCCTTCCTGAAAAGACAATTGAAGAGCTTGAAAGCCAAGCCAAAAAGCTTGCCTTGGCTTTGAATGTTGTTGGCCTAATGAATGTTCAGTTCGCGATAAAAGACGACCGTATTTATGTCTTGGAGGTCAACCCGCGCGCTTCACGGACTGTCCCGTTTGTTGCCAAAACAATCGGCCAGCCTATCGCAAAAATTGCTTCTCGCATTATGGCTGGAGAGAAACTATCCAGCTTTAACTTAAAGAAGGTTGAAAGCTCTCACATCGCAGTAAAGGAAGCAGTATTTCCATTTGCCCGCTTCCCCGGCGTTGATACCATACTAGGTCCGGAAATGCGCTCTACCGGTGAAGTCATGGGACTGGATACTGACTTTGCACTGGCATTCGCCAAGTCCCAACTTTCAGCTGGAACTAGAATACCGGTGGCAGGCACCGCTTTTGTCTCTGTAAAAGATGCCGATAAAGAAAAGGTGGTTTCGTCAGTTAAACATCTCATCGCATCAGGCTTTAATATTATTGGTACATCTGGAACTCAAAGATATTTGGAAAACTTAGGGATTGCCTGTTCAAAGGTAAACAAGGTCCTTGAAGGTCGCCCGCATATCGTTGATGTTATCAAGAATGGTGAAGTGCATTTGGTAATAAACACAACTGAAGGCGCTCAGGCCTTGTCCGACAGTCGCTCACTCCGCCAAGCAGCTTTGATGAATAAAGTTCCCTATTACACGACTTTAGCGGGAGCTGCCGCTGTAGCCAGAGCGATTGCGGCTTATAAGGCTGGTGATCTTGAAGTAAGACCTCTACAGTCTTATTTCTAATTATTATTTTTGATGTCCGGGTGAGAAAACTCACCCGGTCGATTTTTTGTTGCGCAGACAAAATAAATATTCTCGCAACACAGGAAAGGTGTAGGTGTCATGGAAAAGGTACCAATGACGACAGAAGGATACGCGATGCTCACGGAAGAGCTGAAGAATCGTACCTCCGTCGAACGTCCGCGTATCATTGCTGCCATCTCTGAAGCCCGTGCCCATGGCGATCTTTCAGAGAACGCCGAGTATCATGCGGCAAAAGAACAGCAGAGCCATAATGAGGGGCGCATTAGTGAGCTTGAAGACAAGCTCGGCCGCGCTGAGGTCATTGACCTTTCAAAACTTGATGGTGACACAATTAAGTTTGGTGCCACGGTAACAATGATTGATGAGGATACTGAGGAAGAGAAGACCTACAAAATCGTTGGCGATGTTGAAGCTGACGTCAGTAAGGGTAAAATATCCATTTCCTCTCCAATTGCCCGAGCTCTAATTGGTAAATCTATAGGAGATAGTGTCGAGGTAACAACTCCTGGCGGCACCCATGCCTATGAAGTGATCAAAGTTCAATTCATATAAAGTATAATTTTAAAAAATAAAATGCCGTTTAAAGGCGGCATTTTAAAATCTTAAAAACCTTCCGTTAACTTTCTTTCCCGATACAGGTCTCAAGATATGTTTCCCCAATATGTATCAAGAGGTAGTAAGCGTGAGCGTTGGAAAAGCAGAGAATATTGATGAAATATTACATTACTATCAAATAGATATTAATGTAAAAAAAGAAATTTATGCACTTTGGCCGACTGTGAAAAGTGCCCTTCCCAAAATTCTTGATGATTTCTACGATTACATCGAAATTACACCCAAACTTGCCACTGCTGTACAAGGTGTAACGGACAGATTGAAGTCTGCACAGTCCAAGCACTGGGAATTGCTATTCTCCGGAGAGTTTGGACGAGACTACCTACAAAATATTGAAAGAATTGGCCGTGCACATGTTCAAATCGGCCTATCTCCAGACTGGTATGTTGGTGGATACAACTTCATACTAAATAAAATAACTACAGTTATTATTAAAAAACACAGATGGTCTTCTAGCAGGCTTACTTCTGCATTAGTTGCCATTCAGAAAGTTATATTACTTGATGCCGCATTCGCTGTGGGTGCTTATGAAGCAGTCTTTCTTGAAGAGCGGGAACAGCGAATTAGAAATCGAGAAGAGGCAATTTCCAACTTTGAGGATCGTATTCTAAAATGTCTTCAAAATTCTCATGCCCTTAATGGAAGTCTCGAAACAAACACTACCAGCTTGAAAAGTGCTTCGCAGAACAATAAAACCTCGGCACAGTCAGCAAATAAATCCGCCGAAGAAACTGCATTAAACGTGCAAAGTGGAGCTGCCTCAGTAGAACAAATGTCCGTAAGTGTTGCTGAGATTGGAGTGCAAATTCATCGTTCAGCAGACACTGTCAAGCAAGTTTCCAAGGATGCAGAAAAAGCAAACAGCACGGTAATAAACCTCCAAGAAGCTGCTAATGAGATTGGTGCTGTTACAGAACTGATCAGCGCGATTGCAGAACAAACCAACTTACTTGCCCTCAACGCAACAATTGAAGCGGCTCGAGCAGGGGATGCTGGCAAAGGTTTCGCAGTGGTCGCAACTGAGGTTAAGGAACTGGCCAGCCAAACAGGAAAAGCAACGGACGAAATTGCTTCAAAGATCACCGCAATTCAGCAGGAAACAGAAAAATGCGTTAGAGAGATCTCTTCCATTGGCTCCAAAATAGCTGATGTCAGCGAAAACGCATCCTCTATAGCTGGCGCGATTGAAGAGCAAGAGGCAGCAACAAATGAGATCTCAAATAGTATTCAAAGTGCTTCGCAAAATGCTTCAGGAACAACCTTTGAAATTGCTGAGATATTAAGACACACTCAGTCAGCAAATAATGCAGTAGATGCAACAGTCTGTGACACCGAGAAATTAATCGAGCAGATGAAAGTCATACAAAAAGAAATCGAACAATTTTTCAATCTCATACGCGCTGCGTAAAATCCGAGCCGGCGCGAAGACTAAGCGCCGGCACCCTTAAGGCTGATCAGGCGATATTCTGATCAGCGATAGCTACCGTCGGCTCATCCTTGCACCTTCGAATGGATAATGCTGTCCGGACAGTGTCCACATTAGGTGTAGATGTCACGTCTTTAATAATGAAATTCTGAAACGTTTCCAGATCAGGTGAAATGCACTTCAATATAAAGTCTACCTCTCCAGAGAGAATATAACTCTCTCTAACGAGTTTCCATTGCATCACTTGCGCTTCAAAAGCTAATAGATCGGCTTCGGTCTGGTTATGTAACCCCACCATCACAAAGCCAGTGACCTCATAGCCGAGCTGTTTTTCATCGAGTAGGGTGCGATAACCGCGAATGAGACCGGCTTCTTCCAGCGCGCGCACTCTCCTTAAACACGGCGGAGCAGATATACCTACTCGCCGGGCAAGTTCAACATTTGTAATTCGGCCATCCTGCTGGAGTTCTTTCAGGATATGCCAGTCAATTGAATCCAGACGCGCTTTCAAGCTCGTCTCCTTCTATAGCTTGGGATATTATGGACAAAATTCAGAGAATTCTGTTTTGTTGCACAGTTTGAGCAATTCATTGCTTTATTGCTCCTCTTAGAGTGATTATACCAAAAAAACTTAGGCTATTTGAAATATCGATGCAGGCGGCGGGACAAAATGGCTCAATATCTGTGGGTAATAACAGACGGAAAAGCTGGAGACGAGTATCCATGCATCGCAGTTGCCCAAGCACTCGGAATACCCTTTGAGATTCGGCGAGTAAATCCTCGTTCCATATTCGCATGGGCTATGCCGCACGGTCCCATTGACCCAAAGGACAAACCTACAGCTGCAACCAGTCCCATAAAACCTCCCTATCCAGACATTGCAATTGCGTCAGGGCGACGCTCTATAGCTTATTTGAGAAAAGTTAAACAACTCTCGGGGGGGAAAACTTTCACAGTAATACTAAAGGATCCGCGAAACGGAGTGGGTGCCGCAGATCTTATTTGGGTTTGTGAACATGATAAGCTCAGAGGCGATAACGTTATAACCACACTAACATCGCCCCACCGGTTCTCCCAAACTGCTCAGACCGAAGCCAGAGGGAAGCCTCTTCCAGAGATTGTCGCCTTAAACAAACCAAGACTTGCTGTATTAGTTGGTGGCAATGGTAGGCATGCGAATTTTACAGATCGCAATATTAGCGATCTCATGCAGGCCCTTAAACTGCAAGGTGAAACACATAGTCTTATGATCACCACATCTCGTCGAACCCCTGAAAGCCTCTCAAAGCAATTGCAATGCCTAGCGAACAGTGGGAAACATCTACTATGGGATGGGACCGGCTTGAATCCCCTGCTGCAATATCTTGCAAATGCTGACGCAGTTATTGTGACGACGGATTCCAGTAATATGGTTGGGGAAGCAGCCTCTACAGGCAAACCAATCTATGGCTTTAAGCCTGATGGTGGACACCAAAAGTTCGATTATTTCCTGAACGAACTTACTAAAATGGGCGTCCTGCATCCTTTCCCAGGTCCCATGAACGGGGCCCCTTACACTCCGATTGATGCTACTCCCCAAATTGTTCATGCAATTCAAACCGCCTACGAACAGGCAATAGCCTAACGTGAAAGAATTTTCCCAAAGTTTCTTCTCGAGGAATTGAAAGTACATCTATGACAAGTAAACACAGTAAGCTCCTAATCATTGGTTCCGGTCCAGCCGGATACACAGCTGCAATTTACGGCGCCCGCGCCATGATGTCTCCGACACTTGTAACTGGTGTGCAGGCAGGCGGACAGCTAACAATCACGACCGATGTTGAAAACTACCCTGGCTTTGCAGATCCTATTCAAGGCCCATGGCTCATGGCGGAGATGCGAAAACAAGCCGAAAATGTTGGTACAACAATTATTTATGATACAATTGTTGATGTAGATCTTTCCAAGCGCCCATTTACTGCGAAAGGCGATAGTGGCACTAACTACACTTGCGATTCATTGGTTATCGCCACGGGAGCTCAAGCAAAATGGCTAGGCCTGCCTTCCGAAGAAAAATACCAAGCTGGCGGTGTCTCAGCTTGTGCAACATGTGATGGGTTTTTCTATAGAGGCAAAGAGGTTGTCGTCGTTGGTGGTGGTAACACTGCTGTAGAAGAAGCTCTCTATCTCGCAAACCTTGCTTCTAAAGTTACACTTATTCATAGACGCGATAGCTTGCGAGCAGAGAAAATTCTACAGGACCGCTTATTCTCGCATGAGAAAATTGAAGTTCTTTGGAACACAAAAATTGACGAGATAGTTGGCACTGAAGCCCCTGCTGTAGTCACAGGCGTACGCTTGACAGATACACAAACAGGAGAATCAAAAACTCTTAATACAGACGGTGTCTTTGTTGCCATTGGTCATGCTCCTGCAGTTTCCCTCTTTAAAGACCAACTGGAAATGAAATCTTCCGGTTACATCTGGACGGAGGCAGACTCGACAAAAACATCTGTAGAAGGTGTATTTGCTGCTGGTGATGTAACTGATGAGCAGTATAGACAAGCTGTAACAGCTGCGGGTATGGGATGTATGGCAGCTTTGGAAGCTGAACGATTTCTTGCGGCACAAGAAGTAACTGAAAAAGCGGCTCAATAAGCCATCAATAAGGGAACACCAAAAAAATGAGCGGGCGATCATTGGACTGGGATAAGCTACGCATTTTTCATGCAGCAGCTCAGGCTGGCAGTTTTACCCATGCCGGAGAAGCCTTGAATATGAGCCAGTCAGCAGTAAGCAGGCAGGTTAGCGCTCTTGAAACCGACCTTGGTGTTCCCCTCTTTCATCGTCACGCCCGCGGCCTCATCCCGACAGAGCAAGGTGACATGCTGTTTCGGACAGCTCGGGAGGTCCTGCAAAAACTTGAAGCAGCACAAAGCCGCCTCACGGATAGTAAGGAAAAACCGACAGGTACTCTTCGTGTAACCACAACCGTCGGATTGGGGTCCACATGGCTCACTGAACGTATAAATGAGTTCGTTGACCTTTACCCAGACATGAGGTTGGAAGTCATCTGCATGGATGATGAACTTGATTTAAGCATGCGCGAAGCAGATGTCGCAATACGTCTTCGACAACCAACACAGCCGGATTTAATTCAGCGAAAACTCTTTGCCGTTCACTTCCATGTTTATGCCTCACCGAAGTATCTGGAACGCTATGGCACTCCCAAAACACTTGAAGACCTTTGCCACCACAGAATTGTGACGATTGGCGATAATATCCCTTCATATCTGCGCATTATGAACTGGCTCGAAACTGCGGGACTACCGGCAGGTGAGGTTCGCGATGTTGCTGTGAAAGTCAACAATCTATCAGGCATCAAAAAAGCGGTTCAAAGGGGAATTGGAATTGCAATTCTTCCAGATTACATGGTGGAACCGGATGCGGGAATTGTGCGGGCGATGCCAGTCGAATCAGATGACCTACCCAGCTTTGACACCTATTTCGTCTACCCCTCTGAGCTGAGGAATACTGCACGTGTTACGGCTTTCAGAGATTTTCTGATATCCTATGCAGAAAGATGGACACACTGAGAAAGCTATAGGGCCAAGTGTTTTGTCTTCGCCCCTGAAGGCAAAACTTACATCTCTGGAAAAGTACTCAGTCTCAGCTTTAAAGCAATGAGGCGCAACGCTGAATCGATTGGGGATTCCCAATCAGGTTGATTTGTGATTCACTCCTTTTAGGGAGGAGATCACATGGGCCGGCCACTTTCACTTGATTTACGCCTTCGCTTTAAAAGGCTCATTTTATCCGGGATGAGCGGGCGTGAAGCAGCACGCCGCCTGCTGATCTCTCCAGCATCAGGATCTCGCTTGGCCCGTAAAGTTCGGGAGGGGCAGAGTTTAATCCCGGTCAGGACAGGGCGCCCAAAGGGAGGCGGAAAATTGGAGCCCTACCTCTCCTTCTTGCGCGAGCTGGTCAATCAAGACGGAGATATCACGTTGATGGAGTTATGTGATGCACTTTTCATGGCTGAGGGAGTGAGGGTTCACCATACTTCCGTCTCCAAGGCTTTGCGCCGTCTTGGCTACACCTATAAAAAAAATCGTTGGTGGCAACCGAGCGTGGCAAACTCCATGTACAAAATGCCAGAGATGAATGGCGCCACACCCGTCAGCCTATAATGCGTGATCTGCCTGAGAGACTGGTGTTTCTCGATGAAACCAGTGTTAAAACGAATTTAACCCGGCTGCGAGGCCGAGCCTTTAAAGGGGAACGAGCCCTTGACACAGCGCCGTTTGGACGCTGGCAGAACCAGACCTTTATCGCCGGTTTGACCCACGAGGGACTCATTGCGCCCTGGGTTCTGGACGGGGCCATGAATGGCAAGGCATTCACCACTTATATCACGACACAACTGGCTCCATGCTTGCACCCTAAAACGGTGGTCATTCTGGATAACCTGTCCACACACAAAGTTCCAGAAGCCGCAAGGGCCCTCAGACAAAGCGGGTGTTGGTTCCTTTTTCTGCCGCCCTATTCTCCTGATCTCAATCCTATCGAAATGGCGTTTTCCAAGCTCAAAGCACACCTACGCAGAATGAAAGCCAGAACCTTTGAGACCTTGATAAAGGCTCTGGGTGACATATGCGATCTGTTCACACCCCAAGAGTGTTGGAATTACTTCAAGGCAGCTGGATATGTTTCAGTATAAAGGCTCAAGACTATAATGCACAGTAATTTTCTGACGGAACTTATAATACCTTGAGTGCTTAAATCTTTGGGAGAGTAATATTCTGTCCTTACTTCAAGTAGTTTCATTCTTTTCGTACCTAAGGCACATCACCGAGCAACGATATTTCACAAAGACAATACAGGAAGCACTTTTGTGCTTTCAGACATATAAAATTAACCAGACATTCGCCAAACGCATAGCAGAATTGCAATCATTGCCTATTGCATAGGCAGCATTTGCCCATCATATAGACATTAACTTTTGATCATAAAGGCGCTACTACTCTCCTCCCCGTAGCTCTTTTGCATAGGTCAACAGTTCCCCTCTGGAAGGTGATTGCATCTAATATGGTGTTTAATCAGTTTTTTACTTACCGGACCTTCCCCTAGGTCCGGTTTTTTCTTTTTCACTTCAGTACAAGTTAATCGCCAAACTCTGCATATAATCCAAACCAACAAGACCTTGGCGGTCTTCGCGACCTATTTTCGTTTATTTCAAATTGAGACTTAGGTTAGTGGACTGTTGAGGCTCTTGAGACAAGAAAGATATAGCCTCTAAAAGCACAACGACTGGGAGGGGTAAGCTCTACTTCAGAGCTCCCTTTATTTTATAGAGAGAGGAAGTCAACTGACAAAGGTATTTCGGCCTCCGTCAGTGACTGACTTTATCTGGACATTAATTGTGCGGGAACATTGAAAATAATGTAATTAACGAAGGTTACCGCAGAAACGTTGAATACGCGTACACGCTTCTTCCAGTGCCTCTGTAGAGGTTGCATAGGAGACACGGAAGTTTGGACCAAGACCAAACGCTGACCCTGGTACGACTGCGACACCCTCTTCCTCAAGCAATTCAGCACAGAAGTCGAGATCTGTTTCAATCGTCTTTCCTGAGGACGACGTTTTGCCGATTGTGCCTGCACAAGACGGAAACGCATAGAAAGCTCCTTCAGGTACAGGGCATTCAAGACCAGTTGCCTGATTGAGCATAGAAACAACCAAATCACGTCGCCCTTTGAAGATCTCATTATTTTCCGGAATGAAATCCTGTGTTCCGTTCAAAGCTTCCACAGCAGCCCACTGGGAGATCGAGCTCGGGTTAGAAGTTGATTGCGACTGAACCTTCGCCATCGCCTTAATCAAGTGCTGGGGGCCGGCCGCATAGCCAATTCTCCAGCCTGTCATAGAATAAGCCTTGGAAACACCGTTTACTGTCAGTGTACGTTCATAGAGAGAGGGCTCGATTTGGGCGGGCGTGGTAAATTCAAAATTATCATAGACCAGATGTTCATACATATCGTCCGTCATAACCCAAACATGCGGGTGACGAACCAAAACGTCCGTGAGCGCCTTCAACTCCGCCTTTGTATATGCCGCTCCAGACGGGTTTGAAGGTGAGTTAAAGATAAGCCATTTTGTTTTGGGAGTGATGGCAGCTTCAAGAGCCTGTGGCGTAATCTTGAATGTTTTTTTATCCGCTTCAACGATAACGGGCTCTCCCCCCGCCAGCAGAACCATGTCCGGGTAGGACACCCAGTAAGGTGTTGGGATCAACACTTCATCACCAGGATTAATGGTCGCAATCAAAGCATTGTAAAGAACCTGCTTGCCACCGGTTCCAACGGTTATCTGACTTGGCTCGTATTTCAGGCCATTGTCACGTTCGAACTTGGCACAGATTGCCTGCTTTAACTCTGGAATACCATCAACTGCTGTATATTTCGTTTTGCCTTCATTGATGGCGTTGATTGCAGCAGCTTTGATGTTCTCAGGTGTATCGAAGTCTGGCTCACCAGCGCCCAAGCCAATAACGTCTCGCCCTGCGGCTTTCAGCTCGCGAGCCTTATTCGTTACAGCTATTGTCGCAGATGGTTTCACTCGTGATAGCGCGTCGGCGATAAAACCCATAGTGCCCTCCATGAACGCGGCGTGTAATGCGCAAAGATTTGCGGCCCGGACCGTAAAACCCAAAGTACATTAAGGCAAGATAAAACAACACACTTTCTCTAAAGTATCACCATTCACTCATTTATAGTTTATTCTATATGCTTAGAATTATTCCCAAACAGGAACTCCGAATATTTTGAACTGGAAAGCAAGGGAGAAGCTCTATTGAGAAAGAACTTCTAAAAACTGCGCCACTTTGAGTAAGGAGTTGTCGGTAAACACGGTCACCATGTTCACCGACAACACTCAGGCCCGCCGCATCAAAGTCTAAATCATTAAAGGAATCGTACCGTTCAATCTGAAGAAGAATAGTTAGCTTGCTACTGAAAAAACAAGCCGAGCGTATTGGTTTTATCAGCTTTTTAGATATAGAGTTTTAATTAGTGATAATAACGGGGAAACATGCGAATAAAGATAGTAAGTGTTTATTGGCCTTCGGGAAGGAAATTCGTTTCTTTAGTGTCTCCTAACTGCGTCAATAAATACAGGTTTACCTGTACCTTACCCTCTTGCGAGAATTCTTAGTTCGGTAGATAAATAACCAAACGACACGAATCGAGTTTAGCTATGGCCGTTGAATTAAATCTCTCCGTCGCAACTATCCGGATGATCGTTGAAAAAGTTCGCGCGACCATAACCAGCGTGAATGATACCTATGAAGACGGGCACGATGGCGAAGTAGCATTTGACCCCGTAAAAATGCAGAAGATTCATGCACATGATGGCCTGAATGAAGAAGAACATGCGGACATGCGTGAAGAGGAGATTCGTGAGTTACTTGATGACTTGAACGTAGATGAAGCTGCTGAACTTGTTACTATTACCTGGATTGGCCGAGGGGACTTTGACGCCGGCGATTATGAGCTTGCCTTAGCAGAGGCAAAAGAAAGAGCAACGGGCTCAACATCAGAGTATCTTCTTGGGCTTCCGCACTTGCCAGATCACCTTGAGAACGGCCTGGATTCTCTGGACTTGTAGTCCATTCGTCTACTTAGACTGAGGAGTTGCCTACAAAGGCATACGTTTTTGAGATACACCCACAATCAATATCGCCTCACTCATAAAGAGAAATAGATCTCAGCTTCTCTTCCCTACTAAATTTCTCAATAACTTCCGTCGCACCACTATTATTTTTGCTTCACGCTTTCCCAAATAGTTGACAATGTATTCCCTTTAAAACTAGTAGGGATTTCTAGTTATAATTCGGAATGCGCCTCGCTGCGCGAGATCGGGGATCCACTATGCCACGCGCAGTTGCAAACCTGCTTCTTTTACTTGCTGGCGCTATTTGGGGCGCAGCTTTTGTAAGCCAGTCGACGGCTATGGAGAGTATTGGCCCCTATCAGTTTGTGGGGTTCCGCTTTCTACTCGCTGGCTTTGTTGTTCTTCCACTTGCACTTTTTGAGCGCTCCCGAAAGCCAACTAAGCGCCTGACTCGGCAGAATATTCCTTTAGTTCTGGCTGTTTCCCTAAGTTTTCTTGCAGGGTCTTTATTGCAGCAGGTTGGCATTTTGTTCACATCAGTAACCAATGCGGGCTTTCTCACTGCAATTTATGTGGTGCTCACCCCCATTTTTGTGATCCTTCTGTTCAAGGGAAAGCCGGAATGGGTTATCTGGCCAGCTTCTCTAATCACTCTCTTGGGAATATTCTTCCTAAGTGGGGGGAACCTCTCAGGATTGAACAAAGGCGATGCTCTCATGGTTATCTGTGCGGCCTTTTGGGCGTTGCAGGTCATTTTCATTGGCCGCCTGTCCATGTCGACGGGTCGCCCCATCACCATTGCAGCGATCCAGTTTCTGATCACCGGTGCCATAGCTAGCGTTCTCGGGCTTTTTATAGAACCACTTTCATGGGCTGCCATAGAAAACGCCGCCTTCGAACTCTTTTTTGCCGGAGCCATTTCCGGCGGAATAGCCTTCACCTTGCAAGCGGTTGCCCAGCAATGGACACGCCCTGCGGACGCAGCCATATTCATATCCACGGAAGCTCTATTTGCCGCTCTATTCGGGATTATTTTCCTTGGTGAGCGCATCCCCCTAATCGGAATTGCGGGGTGCCTCCTCATTTTCACCGCTATCCTTATGACGGAGCTGGTTCCAATGTACTTCAGCCGCAAAACGCGCTTGGCAGCGAAAACAAGCCACTAGAACAAAACAGGCGGGGAACACAGACTTTCCCCGCTTAACCGTCGATGGTTCTAGTTTTTGCGATAGGTGCGCGTTCCCGGGCGCCCGCCAGTGCTGCGCCCTTTTGTCCTCGTTGCCCCAGCAGGCTTGGCCAGATCAGTCCCCGGTCCCATCTCATCCAGAGAAGGCCGGTGCACTTTCGTTCCTTTTGGAAGGTTCGCGGCAGCACCATATTTCTTCTCTCCTGCATATCCGCCTGACTTTTCTTCAACAGCTCTTTGACGGGTCATTGGATCGTCTGAAATCGCCAGCTCGGTTTCCTGAAGCCTTTTTATTTCATCGCGCAAGCGGGCTGCGTTTTCAAAGTCCAGATCAGCAGCAGCATCCCGCATCTGCTTCTCAAGATCTTCAATGTGGCCTTTAAGGTTATGACCAATGGTCGCGCCTTCTTCGGCGAAGCCTGAGTCGACCGTCACATGGTCCTGCTCGTAGACGCTCTCAAGAATGTCTCCAATAGACCGCTTTACACTTTCAGGCGTAATGCCATGCTCAACGTTATAAGCCTCCTGCTTTTCACGTCGCCTATTCGTCTCTTTGATGGCGCGGTCCATTGAGCCGGTAATTTTGTCGGCATACAGGATCACGCGGCCATCCACATTACGCGCTGCCCTACCGATTGTTTGGACCAGAGACGTTTCAGAGCGCAGGAAGCCTTCCTTGTCCGCATCCAAAATCGTCACCAAACCACATTCAGGAATGTCCAAGCCTTCCCTGAGCAGGTTGATACCAATGAGCACATCAAAAGCGCCCAATCTCAAATCACGAATGATTTCAATACGCTCCAGTGTATCAATATCCGAGTGCATGTAGCGGACACGCACACCGTTTTCATGTAAGTATTCGGTAAGATCCTCTGCCATACGTTTGGTGAGCGTGGTGACAAGTGTACGATATCCCTTTGCAGCCACCTCACGCACTTCACCCAACAAATCATCCACCTGTGTTTTGGCGGGACGAATGTCTATATCAGGGTCTGTTAGGCCGGTTGGGCGAATGACCTGCTCAGCAAACACGCCGCCACTTTCATCCATTTCCCAGCTTCCAGGAGTAGCGGAAACTGCAATGGTCTGCGGGCGCATGGCATCCCACTCTTCAAACCGTAAGGGCCGGTTGTCCATACAGGACGGCAGGCGGAAACCATATTCCGCAAGTGTTGCCTTCCGGCGAAAGTCTCCCCGATACATGGCACCGATTTGCGGGATCGTAACATGGCTTTCGTCTGCAAAAACAAGAGCGTTATCAGGTAGATACTCAAAGAGTGTCGGGGGTGGCTCACCCGGTGCCCGACCTGTCAGGTAACGGGAATAGTTTTCAATACCGGCGCACGCGCCCGTTGCTTCCATCATCTCAATATCAAAAGTACAGCGCTGCTCCAGCCGCTGCGCTTCCAGCAACCGCCCATGATTGTTCAGCTCTTCAAGGCGATGTTTCAGCTCGCTCTTGATTGACTTAATCGCCTGATTCAATGTGGGTTTTGGGGTGACATAATGTGAGTTTGCATAGAACTTGACCGATTCCAGATCTGCAGTTTTCTTGCCTGTGAGCGGGTCAAACTCAACAATACCTTCCACCTCATCCCCAAACATGGACAGACGCCATGCCCGATCCTCCAAGTGCGCTGGAAAGACTTCGATGGTGTCACCGCGCACGCGGAACGTTCCACGCTGGAAGGCCGCATCATTGCGCTTGTATTGCAGGGCCACCAGATCAGCCAGCAGCTGGCGCTGGTCAATGCGCTCTCCCACTTCCAGACCAAATGTCATGGCCGTATATGTTTCAACGGAACCAATACCATAGATACAAGAGACCGATGCCACGATGATCACGTCATCGCGCTCCAGCAGGGCACGCGTTGCCGAATGGCGCATTCGGTCAATCTGCTCGTTTATGGAGCTCTCCTTCTCGATAAACGTATCGGTGCGAGGCACATAGGCTTCCGGCTGATAGTAGTCATAGTAGGAAACGAAATACTCAACGGCGTTTTCTGGAAAGAACCCTTTGAACTCTCCATAGAGCTGGGCAGCCAAAGTTTTGTTTGGAGCCAAAATCAAAGCTGGGCGCTGGCTTTTTGCAATTATCTGCGCCATTGTATAGGTCTTACCGGAACCGGTAACACCAAGCAAAACCTGCGTTTTTTCGTCTCCACCCAGCCCTTCCATAAGGTCTGCGATAGCTGTGGGCTGGTCCCCTTTGGGCTCATATTCCGAGACCAGTTTGATGGGAACCCCACCCTCAGACTTTTGCGGGCGAGTGGGGCGGTGCGGAACCCATTCTCCCTGCTCATCATCCGCCCTTCCCTGCTCTATGAGCTTGGCGAGCGCCTGCACCGTTGCGGTTGCATCGGCAAAAGCTTCGTCCTTGGCTTTCTTCTTTTTCTTCTTGTTGTCCTTAACGTGTTTGCCCAGAAGCTTTTCAGCATCTTCCAGCGACATATCAAGACCGGCAATCGGATTCAGGCCACCTTTTGCCCGCTCCCTCGGTGTTTTGGCTGTCCCAATCGAAGTACCTCGCGCCGATTTAGCCGAACCATCTTTTTTAGCTGGTTTCGATTTTTGAGTGCTCTTTACAGACTTCGGTTTTTCGGGCTGGGCTTTTGCTTTCAGCGCCGCGATATCTTCCTCCTCTACATCAGCAAACCACTGCGAAATGCTGGCGGAGGTTGGAGCCCCTTCCAAAGCGGGTTGAGGTGCTTCTCCAAACCCTTCAGGGGGGGATAAATCAGGATTGGAAGAAGAATGTGAGTCGGGGGTATCTTTTTTCGTCGCCATATTCGGCACTATGAGCGGAAAGGGGATAAAAATAAAGTAGTGTTCTTGCTTCGTTCCAAAGGTTTCCTCTGGTGGAGTATTTGGGACACGGCAAGCCTATGAGTTAACGAGGTAAATTCCCACAAATGGTCATTTACGCAGAAATCTTGCAAGCTGTACTCAAACTGTACGCCCTGTGACCGATTTTGTACTCACAATAGAAAACCGGAGACGCAAGGCCCCCGGCTCTCAAAATTCTCTCAGAGAATTCGCAGTTAGAAAGAAAATGTCAAACGTGATGTCGCGATGAAGTTCCAAGAGGAATCGTAATCATAGGACGCGTAATTCTCGGTATCAGCGGATCCTGTTGTCGAGTCCTCACTCACATAGTTTCCATCACCTGACGTTTTGTAGATTGCACGACCACCTAAGGCGAACTGAACATGCTCGGTAATATCATAGGCGCCTCCAAGTGCAACTTGGTATGTATCGGAATACATATGCCCTATACCTGAGTCCCAGATAACGGCAGCTCCCATTGCGAACTGCTCATTGAACCTATGGCTTACTCCAGCCTGTACGGACCAACCATCATCATAGTTCAGCATGCGTTTTGTTTGCGACGGAAGGAGTGGATTCAGCCGATCGGAAAAACTGACATCAAGAGTGTCTAAAGAACTCCAATCCATCCATTTGGCCTTCAAAGAGACTTTCCAGTCTGGGGCTACACCAGTTTCAATCCCGAACTCAATTGACTGAGGAAGGTCTATCATCCCTGAGGTTAACGCATATTGCGTTCCGCCAATTGTGAAGTTTCCATCCAAGTCCATTTCAACGGCTGAATTATAGACTGCATAGGCCCGTAATGCTATATCAGGACGCTCAAATGCGACCCCTGCACGCCACCCAAAACCATAGTCATCCGATGACATGTCAATAGTAGCCTTTTGATCCACACCAGTAAAATAGGCTCGTGACTGCTGGAAATCCATTTGGGAGATATTGCCACCACCAATAAGCCGCAGCTTATATTTATCCCCTATATCGAACTTATAGGAACAGGTTCCGTCAAAACTGATCACACTGGCATCTGTCTTCCCGGACTGGTAACGACCTTCCCACTCAAACCCAGGCTCCTCATAGATAATGAAAGGTGTGTGAAGAGCACCCATACAATCAATGGGCTCAATGATATTCACCTTTGCGGCGAGTGAATAAAACTGTAAATCTGGAATGACATTATCACTCTCTCCCCCAGATATAGATTGGCCGGAGCCCGTTCTAAAAAGATCTTGCTTCGCCTCAACATTTTTGTAGTCCACATTGCGGTCTACATAATTAGTTTTGCCTTCCAAGACGACCTTTTTCGGACTAAACAGGAGATCGTAGCGACCCAAGCCGGTGGTATCCCAACCGGATGCCAGAGCTGTAGTTGGTGCTGCCAGAATACCCAGCGCTGCTCCCATCTGTAGACCGCGAATTATTTTATGCATTCCCCCTCCTTGGATCGATCGCATGTGTTCATGGATCTCTCCTCTTCCCAAATGCCGTTTGACTTTCCGGTATCAGGCGCTCCCTCCCTTGAAGCGATGAAGCCATTTCACATGACAGCTTTACCCAAATACGGACCCGTAAGTATTAACACGCTTATTTTGGTGGGATGATTTCACACTGGTCAAGTACTGCAGGGTTGAGGGTAAGCCGTAAGTGGCATCCATTTTTGATGAAAGAGGAGATCAAAAGTGGGAAACTGGGTCAGTAAACAATCAAAACCAGACCTTCCAGCTCTATTTTCTAATAGATTTATAAGAGGACGTGCATTTCGGGCTTAGTTTTTAAATTCGAGAAAAACTACATAAATAGTGCTGTTTTTTCCGATAGGGGCTCCCCAATGGGCGCTAAAAAGCTATTTTACCCAGCGAAACAATATTCTGCATATCAGAATTGATAAAATGATTCGTATGATTCGCATTAGTATTTTTGCCAAAAATAAAGAAACCGGAGGCCAATGGCTCCGGTTTCTTTTCTTCTCTGCTCACAAAGAAGCGAGAGTGGCCTCTCAGTCTTTTTTAAAATTCAAAGGTCAAACGGGATGAGACTGCAAAGTTCCAGGAGTCACCGTATTCATAGTGGCCCGTGGCTGCAGAATCCTCAGACTGGTAAAGCCCTTCCCCCGCAGTTTTATAGATTGCGCGTCCGCCAAGGGAGACCTTGGAGTGCTCGGAAATCTGGTAGGATCCGCCAAGGCCGAATTGATAGGTATCCGAGTAGATTTCACCAACCCCCTGATCCCACTTCAACGACGCTGCCACAATCAGGTCTTCATTGACCATATGAGCCACCGTACCTTCAACCGCCCATCCATCGGAATAGCCCAGGATACGCTTTGTTTTATCGCCGTTATTGAGCTTTCCAGTTATATCCTCGACCTTATCAAAGCTTACGACTAGATCTTCCATGATACTCCAGTCAGTCCATTTGGCACCAATGGATACGAGCCAGTTTGGCGCAATTCCTGAACGGATGCCAAATTCAATTGATTGAGGAAGAGTAACCGTTGTTGTTGCACGTGCTTTAGCTCCAACGGTGTTGGTGGGGTCCAATTGATGATTGAATGCAGAATCGTGCGATAGAAGAAAGTCCCCCTCGAGATCTCCTTCAACTTCCGCATTATAGATGGCGTAGGCCCGAAGTGCGATGCTTGGCATCTCATAGCCTACCCCTGCACGCCACCCAAAGCCATACCCATCCTCAGTCATACTAACTTCGGTTTTTGCATCTAAATAAGAAGGTGGAACCGCTGGTGGATTACCTAATATTGGAATAATCTGCATGCTAGAGGTATAGAAGTCCACGGTACTCACACCAAACCCACCAATCAGGCGAAGACTGCTATTCTCATTAATGTTGAACTTGTAGGAGCAGGTAGCATCAAAGGTGGTCGTTGACGCATCCGTCTCAGCAACAGCATAGCGGCCGCCCCAAGTTTCGCCAGGGCTCTCATGGGTGCTGATTGGTGTATGTAACTGCCCCAAACAATCAATAGAATTCCCTAATCTCACTTTTGCGGCTAAAGAATAAAGGTCCACATCAGGAATAGCTCCGCTAGAACCTTGTGTGGTCTTTGCGCCAAAATACTGATCCCTAGCGGCCCCCGCTTGGCTTGTCCCCTTCACATTCTTATAATCAACATTCACATTCACATAGGTCGCCTGACCTTCAACAACCACTTTCTTTGGCGAAAACAGCAAGTCATAACTACCGATTCCAGTTGTGTCCCAGCCGGTTGCTAGAGCTGATACTGGTGCTAAAGCCGTTCCAAGAATGGCTGCAAATTGAATACTACTATTAAACTTATGCATTTCCCCTCCATATCGACAGCGCACACGCGTATTTCCGCTGCCGTTACTCCCCGCAGTGAAAGCTGACCAAGGTCCCCTGCCCCATTGCCCAACGAGCAAAAGCAGTCCGCTTCCACAATCATTAAGGGTGTCACCTTCAACATTGTAGGTATTACCACTTGTATTTTGGGTAGTTTTTTAAAGGAGGTCAAATCAAGTAAGGTATTTTTCAATAACCAACAAACAAAACTAGGTAGAAAAATATAGGCACTGTCAAATTTTGCGATCAAATCAACAAAACTACGTGATATAGACATTTTTTTTAAAAAATTACGGAGAGGCAATGCTCATTCAAGCAATATATATACTTTTTAGAGTCACAAACTAAAATGTAACTTGCATATAATTATTTAAAATAAACCACATAAGAAATGTAGAATCACCAAAGCACTAATGACCTGCTCTCGCCCCCCTATGATGGCTTGAGACACAACTTGCATATATTGATGAATTCAAATGAAGGGCAAGTCTTGTTAAAGACCTTCGCCGAACCACGGTACTTACCAAGTATAATTGACGGACTCAGCAAAAACTAAGTATCGAACAGGTTCAGGCAAGACAACTGAGTCACTATGACTCTGAGTATTTTTCAATCGGGTGCAATTCAATGGATACAACTCTTCGCTATTCTCTGCTTGTTCATGACTTACCTGCAGCAAGGGAACAGACAGCCAAGGCCCCAGATATTGCCCCCGAAATCGAGTATTTCGAAGAGAATTTCGACAACGTCAAGACTGTTGATGACCTGCTGGATGACCATCGCCTCTACACTTTCATGATGAAAAGCATGGGACTGGAGGACATGATCTATGCAAAAGGCTTGATTCGAGAAGTTCTGGTTCAGGGCACTGACTCTGATGAAGCTCTCGCCAATACGATGAATGACGGCCGTTACTATGAACTTGCAAGCACTTTTCAGTTTGAAGAAGACGGATCCCTCCCCGGTGGCTTTAGCGACTGGAAGGCGAAAAATGAAAATGGCGACTATGCGGTCAATCAAAAGTATCTTCGCAAGGCAACTCCTCCAGGAGGAGAAATTGACGACCTTGACCGCCTGACGCGCTACTATGAAGAAAGAATGCTCCCCATCAATAACAGGGAAGAAATTCTCTTCACCACCGAGCTTCTCACAGACCCAGCACTCTATACAATTATCGCCGTCGCCTATGATGTCCCACAGGAAATTATCAACGGCCCGAGCGATGACCGCGTAGAGTGGTTTCAGGAGAACCTCGATGTTGAGGAGATGAAGGACCCGGAAGCAGTTCAAGAGGCAATCAATAAATACAGGGCACCCATAGAACAACGCCAGATTGACCTTAAAGAAAGTGTCATTGACCAATATATTCAGGTAACCTTTGAAGAGGAAGAGGGTGAAAAAGACGAAGGCGTAAGGCTTGCCCTGAACTTTCAAAGGACCGCGGGAGATATTACGGACGCCTACCAAATTCTGTCTTCACCCGCTCTTTATGAAGTGGTCAGAACAGTTCTTGGTATACCCGATAATCTAGTCGGGACTGACATAGATGGCCAAGCTGCACTTATTAATCGTAAATACGATATTGAAAAGCTTCAGGACCCAGATGAAGTCGAGAAATTCGTCGAGAAATTCGTAAATTTGTACGACGCACAACAAGCAACAACTAGCCCGACTGTTCAGCTATTTGCCGGTGGCGCTGCCTCTGGGATTTCACCTGACCTACTTACGTCCATTAACTCTTTGAAGCTTGGGGGCTAGGACAAATCAAAAACTCTACTTACTCCTGATATTTTAAAGGTAGTGCACCCAGATTTTGGTCGGTTTCCGCTTTAACCGTTTTTTTAAATATTGCAGTTACGAGAAAACCCGAGTGCAGCGGCATTTGGGTTTTTATTTAGACTCCCACCAGATTAGAACGAAAATGCCAGACGGGAGAAGGCGATGAAATTCCAAGAGGGATAGTACTCGCGCTCACCTATCGCCAGAGGCTATTCTGTTTCATAGATGCCGTCACCGGAAGACTTGTAAACAGCTCGGCCGCCGAGAGGCTCTTTCACATAATCCGTGATGACTTAGGCATTGCCAAGACAGAACTGGTGAATGTCGGAGTAAACGTGACCGTTGCCTTTATCCCACTTGGCTGCACCGCTCCTATCGAATTTCTCGTTGAACCAGTGCACGGCAGTTGCGGCAGCAGGCCTGCTTAGCAGTCAACTCTTCGCAACTCGTGCTATTACTGGAATTTCATCAGCTTACAGACACACACTCGCTCCTTGAAGCTTTGGGCTAGTGTTTTTTGAGTAACCCCCAATACACAAGATCAAATACCTTCATTGGGGGTGGCATATATAGAAAAGACCCGGAGGCAGATGCCACCGGGTCTTTAATTTTAAATCTGCGTTGTGATCAGATTAGAACGAGAACGTCAGGCGGGAGGACGCGATGAAGTTCCAAGAGTCGTCGTAGTCGTAGTCAGCCTTAGCGTATGACTCTTCAGTCTGATAAGTACCGTTACCGTCAGTCTTGTAAACTGCACGGCCACCGAGAGAGAGCTTCACGTGCTCAGTGATGTCGTAGGCACCGCCAAGACCGAACTGGTAGGTATCGGAGTAGATGTCACCAATACCTTCATCCCATTTCACTGTGGCCCCAACATACAAGCGCTCATTGAAACGGTGCGCCAATGTGGCTTCTACAGACCAAGCGTCAGAGTAGTTCAGAACGCGGGTTGTAGCGTCTGGCACGCTGCTTAAGCTCTGGTCGGAGAATGTCACCCCGATTGCATCCATTACGCTCCAGTCCATCCACTTGGCAGAGATACCAAGGAGCCAGTTAGGTGCAATACCGGACTGAATACCGAACTCAACAGATTGAGGCAGGACAATTGAAGCATTTGCATTAGCTGTAGCGAAGTCCCCCACTATTGGGTTACTGAGCAGGAAGCTTCCCTCCAGATCAACGTCAATTTCGGAGTTATAGATGACGTAAGCACGTAGTGCGATGTCAGGACGCTCATAGGCCGCTCCAGCCCGCCAACCGAAGCTTAAACCATCAGACTCAAGGTCAACTTCTGTTTTATAGTCCCCTACCATACCCGAATGGATGCTATCATCCACTGTTGTAAGTGGGTTGTCAGGCAGGAAGAACATTGATCTGGTGTAGTAAGTTGTATCGGTTGCACCTACACCACCGATCAAACGAAACTTGCTCTTTTCATTGATGTTAAAGCTGTAGGAACAGGTCAAATCACCAGAGAGAGTTCTGGCATCAGTTTCTGCAAGCGCATAACGACCACCCCAGTTATCACCCGGATTTTCAGCAATAATCATAGGCGTGTGCAGCTGTGCCAGACAGTCGACTGGGTCAACTAGATTCACTTTGGCAGATAGAGTGTAGAGATCTAGGTTTGGAATGGCCCCATTTGAAGAGCCTTCAACAGATGTGAGGTAAGATTGGTCAACAAGAGCACCACTGCTATCAAGGTGGACGCCACCGTTACTGGAGCCCTCAACATTCTTAAAGTCAACATTACGGTCAACGTAAGTGGCTTGGCCTTCAACGACGACCTTCTTTGGAGAGAACAGTAGGTCGTAGCCGCCGATGCGGGTGGTGTCCCAGCCGGATGCCAGAACGGATGTTGGTGCAGCCAGAATTCCAAGTGCGGTACTCATGAGCGCAATGCGCTTAAACTTTTGCATAACCCCTCCAATTAAGCGGCCCGCGATGCAAACGCTGTGGCCGCTTCTATTTCGCTGGCAGGGGAGATTTGAGTGCAAACTCCCTCCCCGGGCGCAGAACCCCCGACGCCCGCCTGCCGAAACGGAAAAACCGAAAAAACAGATACTTAATGACTAAGCATTGAATGATGGGGGGATATTGTCCAATGATTAATGGGTGGTCAATAGCAAGGGGAACAGGAAAAGGGCACAAAAAGGCCGGAAAAACGCCTAAAAAAATACACGCATCCTAAAACATCTCAAATTCATCGTAAAAAACGCCATTTTTGCCGTAAGTTATCGCAGTTGTATGACGCATAACTGCAAAAACCCATAAAATTTGATGTTTCTAGCCCGAGGAAAATATTCATCGGAAATACATATGTATTTTAGCGAATGTTGCAATAGAACCACACTCAATTGCTACGGATGGTTAAAATAGAGGCAAAACGGGGGAATTCCGCCGAATCTGACTACTAGACTCAAGCGGGAGAATCCGGAGAAAGTGGCCTAAGGGGAAGTTTCAGAGCCCTTTTCACAATAGCGGTACGAGTGCTGAACTTTGGCTGTCACACTCGGATTCACCGGATTTTCTTTAAAAGCAGACCACAGGCCGCTGCCCTTCATATCTTCCAGCGTGCAACGGCATATACTCTCACATAGGTTCGCCTCACTCTGCCCAGAGCAGGCTTGCACGCAACTTTTTTGAAACTGCTTTTCCGGCGGGTCCGTTATCAGCCCCAGTTGCAGCAGAGCCCACACACTTCCATAGAGAACCGGTTGATGCAGAAGATATATAGGCAGGGAATGGCGACCGGACCACGCAGCAACGCGTGTGAGGGCAGATGGCTGACCTCTCCCTTTGAACAGCCTCATGAGGTTAAACCGCTCAAGGATGCGCGCAACGAGCACGCCCGCGAACACCACAGTGCCCCACGGCAACAAGGGAACAAAGTCTACGGAGGGTCGACCTACTCCTCCAATTCCAATCCAATAAAACCAAGGGGAAGGTTCCAGCCCCATAACATATAGGGAAAGACAAGCCGCTCCCACCACACCGGCCCCACACACCCATAGCGGTACTGTGACCAGAAAGACTGCCAGCAGGCTGGTGAGTGCAATATTATGCAAGATGCCGAAGCGCACCATGTGTTCGCCAAAAGCAAAATAGGTGACGATGGACACCAGAACCGCCGCCGCCACAATTTTCACTTCCCGCTTAAAGAAAGGGCGCCACCTTATTGCGTTTGCATGGGCCAGTGTGAGGGAGAATCCGACCAAAAAAAGGAAACTGGAGGCAATGAGCCGCGCAAACAGCCGCCACCCCTCCCCTGTGGAAACATTCCATGGCACCACCTGGAACCATGAAAGATCCCAACTCAGGTGATAGATAGCCATAGCCAACAGGGCCAAACCGCGCAGCACGTCTATATATATGTATTTTCTAGGTTTACTGGCTGAACTGCCCACGTTCACTGCTCCCAAATTGCCCACTGCCCTACGTAACTTCACCTGTTATTTCCATAGTGTACACACCCCCTAAAGACAAACGGTTTAAAGCACCCGCTTCCCTTGGCGACATTTTCTTGCCGTGTTTGAGTGGAGGATACGCCCGACTTTGAATCAATAACGGGCATTCATTATGACAACTGCAACTGCACGCGCGGGCCGCGGCTTTGGCCATGCCATGTCTTTCGCCTTATTGCTGGGCGGACTTCTTTTCACAGTGGTTTTGGGCAGCATACTAACAGCGCAAGACGCGCAGGCGGCTTCTACTCAAAAAGGGCGGGCGTCGTGGTATGCTTTGACATCCATCACCGCCAGCGGCGAGCGTATGAACCCCAATGCACTTACAGCCGCTCACCGCTCCCTGCCCTTTGGCACCAAAGTTAAAGTGACAAACCGCAGTAATGGAAAATCGGTTACCGTACGCATTAACGATCGCGGCCCTTTCATAAAGGGAAGAATTATTGACCTGAGTAAAGCAGCAGCAAAAGAAATTGGTATCATCTCTGCGGGTGTTGGAAGCGTAGAACTGGCAATTCTGGAATAGCACCTACGTAATATAGGCAGTAACCAGCTGACTATGCTTAAATATTTAGTAAAAACTATGGATCCTTGTAAAATCGAAGCATTATTCACTTTAAACTACTCACTTCACTAAGAAATTTTATTTGCCTGTTGAGCAATTTTATTTTCATTAATTTCTCACTTGCGCCTCAGGTGACGTCTGCGTTATTTACCTCCTGTTAATTTTTGCCCCAACGTGAGCTGGGGTTTCGGCGGCACTGGTATTCTATTTTAAGTTTTGAGTGGTACGGTATACACCGTGGGACATCTTTCTATTAGTTTTAACAGCATGATCACATTTGCACCGCAGCGGGTTATCCTCAATACGCTTCTGGCCCTCTTGCTCATAGCCGGAGCCAGTGTTGCGGCGCAGGCTATGGTTTCTGTTCCAAGTGGCAACAGAAATGCAGTCCAGCCCCGTATTCCGCAAGCCTCAGCAAGCCGCACACGGGCCAGCCACTCCAGCTACGACAGGAAATTCAACAAGATTCTCGGGGTTTTACGCCGCGATAAACGGCTGATGAAAAACATCCGCAATGTTTCAAAGCTCTATGGCATTGATCCGGTTCACATACTGGGTGCTATTATCGGTGAGCATACCTATAATTATGACAGTCTGGATTCTGCTCAAAGCTACTATATGAAGGCCGTTGAATATTCCGGCATTCGGGTGAAATTTGCCTATGACGGGGAGCTGGTCAGCCGCTTTGTGAAACGGCCCCGCTTTGCCCGCTGCACCGCAAAACAAAGCAGCAGCGACTTGTGGCGGTGCTATGAGACCGTGTGGAATACCCAGTATCTGGGACGGCCAGTGGATGGCACCAGCTATCCAAACAAGCTGTTCCATCAGGTGTTCTTCCGGCCGCTATTTGCGGGTCAGAGTTTCGGCATCGGTCAGTTGACACCGCTTACAGCTTTGAAGATGAGTGATCTGGTTCATAAAGTCAGTGGCTTTCCCAAGCTTTCGCCGGACAACCCCATGGCTGTCTACAAAACAGTCATGGACCCTTCCAAGTCCCTGCACTACACCGCCGCTGTTCTGGTTGATGCCATCAATGCCTATAAACGTGTTGCAGGTGTTGATATTTCCTCCAACCCGGGAATTACATCAACGCTTTATAATCTAGGAAATCCTTGGGAGCGGGCCCATAGCTACAAGGCTAGAAAAAGATCTTCCCCGAGGCTGTGGCCTTCGGAGAATTATTATGGCTGGCTGATCAATGACCGTCTGGACCAGATCAGGGCGCTTATAAAATAAGCCCCCTCCCTTAAAGTACGTTCTGTTTGATTGAACGACAGGAATTCGCTCAGAATATAAAAGTTAGAGTGCGCGGCGTGAGTGCAAATGAACGCGACGTACTCTAAAGCAACTATTTCAGGAACGGATTGGTGAGGCGCTCCTGCCCCAAGGTGGATGCTCCGCCATGGCCGGGTAAGAAGGTAACATTATCGCCCAAAGGCAACAGCTTTTCCTTGATGGACTTGATCAAGGTTTCATGATTGCCACCTGGTAGGTCGGTGCGGCCCACGGAGCCCGCAAACAAAACATCTCCAGATACAGCAAAGCGCATTGCCGCATTGTAGAACACCACATGGCCGGGAGAGTGGCCGGGGCAATGCAGCACCTGAAAACTCATGCCAGCAACGTCAACGGTATCCCCTTCGTTCAACCAGCGATCGGGCTCAAAGCTCTTCACCGCAGCAATGCCGAACTGTGCGGCTTGCTCTTCTACGCGGGCAATCAGGTCCCTGTCATCTTTATGGGGACCTTCAATTTTAACGGACAGCTCCTCGGCAAGGTCTTTTGCACCGCCCACGTGATCGATATGCCCATGGGTGATCAGGATGCGTTCGATTGTCAGCCCGTGCTCTTGAATCGCTTTCAAGATGCGGTCCTTGTCTCCGCCCGGATCAACCACAACACCCAGCTTGCTTTCGGGGTTGTAAAGAATACTGCAATTTTGCTGAAACGGTGTAACCGGTACGACGGAAACTTGAAGTTGGGCTTGTTGTTCTGATGCGTTGGTCATTATTTGGGGTGCCTGCAAAATTCATGAAACAGCGTGACGCTCATATATGTTGCTATAACAAATTCGAAAAAGATGAAATGCCAAGAAGGTCGAACATTCACCGCTGAGATAAAACGGTGAAATTACAGGACGTAGGGTTAGCCAGTTAAGTTTTACTAATTCTCAGCCATTATCAAGAATCATAACCACCATATCCAAGGAGCTCCTTGAGCTGAACAATAATTAATCATTATAGAAGAGACAATTACTATTTCTCAGCCTGATAGGTAAGACGATTGCAAATATATAATCAATAATTACCATATACATTTGAATAGGTATTTGCTTTAAACCATCAATTTACAGGAGTTCATACCATAGATAACCATAATTGCCTTGCATCTCTTACCAATTAAACTTTATGATGCGCTATACCCCCAAACAGTTAAGGGTTGCATGATCATTGGGTGTACATGTGGCTCGTTAACCAGCGTCTATTATAATGGGGGGACATAAATTTATGGGAGACGTTGTTTCGATAATAACTTTAGTCATTGGATTTTATAGTCAAATGACATTTCTTTGGTTTCTGGCGTAGGTGGATGGATGCCAGAAAGAAAGGCGATTGGTAATGTATAATGGGAATTCGGGCCGCCGCCAACGCGGCAGACGTGGTGGTAAACGCGAATTTGGGGATTCGCAAGGTTTCGGCTCAGACTTTAGCGCACCGGACTTTCTCATGCCTAATCAAGGCTACTCAAAACCAGCAGGTGGAGAAGGGGAGACCGAGAGCTTTAAGGGTGGCGGCGACTACAACAACCGCTTTCAGCAAAGTGAAAGCAAGCCTGTAGAACGCGGACCACGCCAACATGGAACTGTTAAGTTTTTCAAGGAAGACAAGGGCTTTGGCTTTATCACTCCAGATGGCAGTGAAACTGATGTTTTTGTTCACATTTCAGCAGTTGAACGCTCCGGATTGGGAGATCTGAGCAGCGGGCAGCGCATTTCCTTTGAAACGGAACCAGACCGCAGAGGTAAAGGCCCGAAAGCTGTTGAGCTTCGCCTTGAAGAGGAAAACACCTCTGAAGCCTCTTAGGTAATCAAGTATGGGTACTGGTAGTTTTAGCGGGTTGACCCAAGGACGGAACCTTCTCAAAAGACCTCAGGGCTAAAACATGGGCGTGCAATCGAGGGCATCCATCTTCGCACAGCCTATGAGCCCTTAGTATCCATAGGTTTTAAAGAAAGGCAGCTCCTGTAGCTGCCTTTTCTTGTTGCGGGCATACGGCTCACCGCCTAAACCATGCCTCAAGTGAATTTTGAGGTTCTTGCAGCCTCACGCCCATCAAGCCTCCAACAAGAAACGACAGCCCAATGAATTATCGCCACATCTATCACGCAGGAAACATTGGAGATGTGCTCAAGCACACAGTGCTTGCCTCGATAATTGCATACCTTCAAAAGAAAGAGGCTGCATTTAGGGTTCTTGACACGCACGCAGGACCCGGCCTTTACGACCTCACCTCAGAAAAAGCCCAGAAGACAGGTGAGTGGCAAAACGGGATCGGCAAAATTATTGATGCAGAAATTCCTGCGGACGTGGCAGCAGTCCTTGAGCCGTGGCTCTCTGTGGTGCGGGAGCTTAACCCGCAAAAAGGCGTGAATCTTTACCCCGGATCACCAGAGATTGCCCGCACATTGCTGCGTAAACAGGACCGTTTGACACTCACCGAATTGCACCGGGAAGACTTTGAAGAGTTGCAGGAAAACTTTGGCGGCGACAAGAAGGTCAAGGTTATTGATCTGGATGCATGGCTCGCCCTAGGCAGCTTCGTGCCGCCCAAAGAGCGCCGTGGCCTTGTGCTGGTTGACCCCGCATTCGAAGTGGAAGACGAGTTTGAACGGTTGGCTGACGGCGCTATTCGCGGCTGGAAACGCTGGAACACTGGCATCTACGCCCTGTGGTATCCGGTAAAGCACTATAGAAACCCGCTGGATCTCGCTGCAACTTTGGAAAGCGCCGGTATCCGCAACGTGGTTTCACTGGAGCTTGGCGCCGGACACATATCTCCAGATGCTCCCATGCGGGCCAGCGGAATGATGATTATTAATCCACCTTGGACCCTTTTGAAGGACATGGAAACCGCCCTGCCGTGGATCTGTAAGACATTGAAACAGGGGCCTCAGGCCCACTGGTCTGCAAAACAGGCTATTGCGGAATAGACTCCCCCCGATTCAGCGAATTGATCCCTTGGAGCGCACTCAGCATTATGTCATTTGATGCGTTATGTTGCTCTAAGGGAAACCCATGACTGTTGGCCTGCACAGGAACTTCTGGCTTATTGCACTCCTATCAGTTGCTGTGACGAGCATTGCGCTCGCACCCACCTCATTTGCCATGACAACGCGCGGAGACAGGGTCTATGACACCCCCTACCCACAAAACCCGCCTCACCTATATGGACACCACGGCCAGTCACGCCATCAGGCGGAAGATACACTGTTGGACAACAAAGTTTACTTCTCGTTGGGCGGAGAAAACCGCCTGCCCAGCTGCGACTCCATGTGGACCATGTATTTTGTCAAATCCGCCATTGGCAATGCTGTTTACCCCTACTACGGCGGGTTACGCGTTCGAGGTGTAGAACACATAAAGGAAACGGGATACCGGCTGGGAAATCCAAGCCCCGTGGCCAGACGCTATTGCGCCGGTACTGCAAATCTCTCCAATGGAACCCAGAGAGCTATTTACTACAAGATTATTGAGCATGACGGTTTTCTCGGCCTGCTTTGGGGTGTGGAAGCCTGCCTTCTCGGTCTGGATAAATTTCGCGTCTACGATGGCAAGTGCCGCACGGTGAGAATTGAGTATTTTTATGAGTAGGTTTTTCCTGCGACAATTTCCCTAGAATCTTCGATAGGTTTTCTGGAGAAACCTGCGGGTTATTGGTGTAGCCTACCCTCAAAAAGGGCAGGAACGTGCACTATTCCGCTATTTTCGCCAGTCGAGACGGGCAAACACAAAAAATTACGGAGAAAATTACCAGTACTTTGGAGAGTCTGGGGCATTCGACCACGCTTATTCCCTTGGGCAGCCAGTCTCTCCCGTTTCCCGAAGATCTGCGGCCTCAAAGAATTATTCTAGCCTGCCCCATTCGTTACGGGCACCATTTGAGAGAATTCCGCGATTTTGTGAGCCTCCACTGTGAGCGATTGAACACAGCAGAAACGGCGTTTATCTCCGTGAATCTGACCGCCAGAAAGCCCGAGAAGTCCACACCGGAAACAAATAGTTATCTTTGTAAATTTCTTGAGCGCTCCAGATTTTCCCCGAAAGTGTGCGGGGTGTTTGCCGGCGCACTGCACTATCCGAATTACCAGTGGCACGACCGCTTAATGATCCAGCTCATTATGAAAATGACAGGCGGGCCAACAAATACCAAAAACTCCTATGAATTCACAGACTGGGAGCACGTGGAAGCCTTTGCCCGCAAACTGTCCGACTGGACTTAACAGACCTTATTGGACCAACTCCCACTGTGTGGCACCTGTTTATGGCGGCAGCTCGCGGTACATCTCCCAAAGGTTGTAATTTTCTCAAAAATCGGCAAGCTTGGCACGCTTTGACAATTTAATGGGATACCTACCAATGTTAATACTACGATCTTCCCCCGCTTCACCTTTTGGCCGAAAAATCAAGATTGCGGCCTCTGTTCTGGGGCTTGAGGAAAATCTCAGTATAGAATTAGCAGATACAAACTCTCCCACAGACTCCCTGCGCCAGCAGAACCCCCTTGGCAAAATTCCGGCGATGATCACCGAGGATGACACAGTCCTTTACGATAGCCGGGTTATTACCGAGTATCTGGATTTCATCTCCGAGCACAAAAAAATTCTTCCCTCAGATGCAAGCCGTTTTGAGCTGCTGACAAAGCAGGCTTTGGCAGATGGTATTTGTGATGCGGCTATTCTTCTGGTGGTTGAAAAACGGGTGCGGCCACAGGAAAAGTGGTTTGATGGCTGGCTGAACTATCAGCAGGAAAAAATTGACCGTGCCTTGACCACCTTTGAAAACGGGCCGCTGCACTTTGTAGCTCATAACTCACCGGACGCGGCCCAGATCGCCCTTGCCTGCGCTCTGGGATACCTTGATTTGCGATTTGAAGGAAAATGGCGCGAATCCTATCCCAATCTATTGAAATGGCTCAATGACTTCGAAGCAGCTGTACCGTCATTTGAAGCCACAAGAATGCAACCCTAACTTTAAAGAGATTAGGGCGTGCCTTTGAAAAAGTAGATACCAGTTTTCTAGTAAAGACACGTGGCTAAACAATAGGTTAAAGCAGTGAGCTGTTTCAATAAAACGCCTCACTGCTCTAGATATATATAATAGAAAGTGCCAGATCAGGTCCGGCACTTTCCTTTTAGAACCGGTTTAGAAGTTTACGCTTACGCCTGCACGTACGAGATGGTCATCGAGGGAAACCTTCTGGGTTTCGCCGTCCAGATCAAACTTCTCTGTACCAAAATCTTGGTAGTTATATTCAATACGAGCATTCACGCGATCTGTGAGTGCCTGCTCGACGCCTGCACCGACCACATAACCCACGGCAATGGTATCGTCTTTATCGCTGGAGCTTTTCGCCTCGAAATCAGCCAGAGCAAGACCACCTGTACCGTAGACAAGGGTGCGGTCCATCACGTAACCGGCGCGTCCACGCAAGCTACCATTCCAGTCAGATTTCAGCTCGGTGCCGCTAACGGACTTGTCATAGTCGTTGAAGGAAATATCTGCTTCTGTGCCCAGAAGAATGTTCGGGGAGGCCATGAAGTTATAACCACCAAACACACCCAGATTTACTCCATCTGTATCTGTGTCAAGCGCGCCGGAAGCTCCAGACTTGCCGTCGGCTCCCAAGAAGCCCCAGCCAGCAGATGCACCTGCATAAGCTCCGTTCCAATCATAGCCCTGCACAGTGACCGGCTCTTCGTAAGCAACCGGTGTCTCTTGGGGCAGATCTGCAGCAAATGCAGAAGTAGCAAGTACGGCCAGCAAGGCTGAGCCGGATGCAATACGCAACATGATCTTTTCTCCAATTTTTAAAGGGCAAATTATTTTTGAGTTTGTCGTGCCCGAACACATGCAAAAGCCTCTGCCCTGCACGCGTCAAAATGGTATGGAGAGAAATTGGGGGTGGAAAATTGCGGAAAAATGGAGAATTTGAGGCAAATCTAGGTCTAAATGAGGCGGCAAGCGCAACCCATTCATGCCGCAGCGTCATTTTAAAAAACATAAATAATTTTAACCACTTAATATTTTTTAATGGAGCCTGTGGACTCCGCCTTCTTTTAGTTTCACCATTAATTTCGCTCAAAGGGTTCAAGAAGCACCGGGAAACGATTATATACCCCTGAGCTATCCCCTTGATAGATTTTTCAGTAACTTCGCAGATGCTGCGGGAACCCTAACGCGGACTTAATGATCCTATGCTCTTTGCTTACATAAGCCTCATCGGTGGTTTGGCTGCCCTCGTTTTTGCCGGAGATCTTCTCGTGCGCGGATCTGTTGGCGCAGCCACCAAGCTGGGCATTCCCTCCCTTGTTATTGGCCTGACAATTGTTGCCTTTGGCACCTCCGCTCCAGAACTTGTTATTTCACTAAAGTCCGCGCTTGAGGGTGCTGGCGGAATAGCAATCGGGAATGTGGTTGGCTCCAACATTGCCAATGTTCTGCTTGTGCTGGGCTTGCCCGCCTTGATTGCCGCCACCCCCTGCAGCGAAAAAGGGGCCACACGCAATGCGGTTTTTGCAGTCGTTATCTCCCTTGTATTTATCGCCTTGTGTTTTTACGGCCCGCTCTCTTATCTCTCGGGCATTTTGCTGCTTGCGCTGCTTGCACTGTTCCTTGGCTACTCCGCATACCACGCCATGCAGCATCGCAAGGCGGAAAAGGCCCAGAAAAATGCCTGTAGCAGCGATAACCCGATGGACGAGATCGACCCCGACAGTGTACCCGATGATTTGTGGAAGATCCTGGTTTACGTTGTCATTGGCCTGATTGGTCTGCCTGTTGGCGCACACTTCACCATTGAAGGAGCCGTGGAAATTGCCCGCAGTTGGGGCGTGACCGATGCTGCCATTGGCTTGACCGTGGTTGCTCTTGGCACCTCGCTGCCAGAACTGGCAACGACCCTCATGGCCGCAATTCGCAAGCAGTCCGGTGTTGCACTGGGCAACGTCATTGGCTCCAACATCTTCAACATTCTGGCAATTTTGGGGATCACGACGATCATCATACCGGTGCCCGTGCCCGAGCAGTTGCTGAGCTTTGACCTGTGGGTGATGCTGGCCTGTGCGGTGTTGCTGATGTATTTCGCTATGAGAAAAGTTTGCCTTGGCAAAGTGGGCGGTGCTCTCATGACCCTTGGCTACATTGCCTATATCTACATGGTTCTTATGTTGGGATCTGCCTAAAACTCCAAGAGGGCGAGCGTTCAACCCACAACAAACGCTCGCCCTTTTTTCTGCCTCTACGCTATACTCAACCGCATGACGAGCACACCAGACATGGATAAACCGGAACAGGCAGAACAAACCCTTCCCGAGGGAGGGAGCGAGCCCGCAATTACCTTTGAAAGCGGCTCGGCCTCTCAGGTGCCGGAAGGTGCGAAGGGCGTTGAGGTGATTGCCCACTTTGTGAAGCGTCTGCCGTTTAGCCCCGGTGTATACCGCATGTTCGATGAAGCGGGAGATGTACTTTATGTGGGCAAGGCGCGTTCGCTCAAGAAAAGGGTGAGCAGCTACACCCGTCTGCAGGGCCAGTCCAACCGCATCATGCGCATGATCATGGCCACCCGCTCCATGGAGTTTGTGGAGACAAAAACAGAGGCGGAAGCTCTGCTGCTGGAAGCCAACCTCATCAAGCGCCTGAGCCCGCGCTTTAACGTGCTGCTGCGCGATGACAAGTCGTTTCCCTATATCCTCATCAGCGGCAACCACGAGGCCCCTGCCCTTATCAAGCACCGCGGGGCGCGCAGCAGACAAGGTAAGTTTTTCGGGCCCTTTGCCAATGCAGGCGCGGTGAATGAAACCATCAACGCCTTGCAAAAAGCGTTCTTGCTGCGCAACTGCACCGACAGCTACTACGCCAACCGCTCCCGCCCCTGCCTGCTTTACCAAATCAAGCGCTGTGCGGGGCCATGTACGGGAGAGATCTCGAAAGAGGATTATCAGGGGCTGGTGAACGAGGCCAGCGCTTTCCTCTCAGGCCGCTCGCAAGCCATCAAGAAAGAGCTGGCGAGCGCGATGGAAAAAGCTTCGCAAAATCTGGATTTCGAGCGCGCCGCCGTTTACCGCGACAGGATCGCAGCGCTTTCCCATGTGCAGAGCCATCAGGGCATCAACCCGCAAAACACCGAGGAAGCGGATGTGTTCGCCGTGCATCAGGAGGGCGGGCAGACCTGCGTACAGGTGTTCTTTTTCCGCACCGGCCAGAACTGGGGCAACAGGGCCTATTTCCCCAAAGCGGACAAGAGCTTTACCGAGGAAGAAATCCTGCAGAGCTTTCTCACCCAGTTTTACGACAACAAGCCCGCGCCGCGCCTTGTTCTGCTTTCCCACGATCTTGAGGAGATGGAGCTGCTCTCGCAAGCGCTTTCCGCCCGTTCCTCCCACAAGGTGGAGATCACCGTTCCAAAGCGCGGTGAGAAAAAGGAACTGCTGGACCATGCTCTTGCCAACGCCAAGGGCGCACTGGGCCGCAGGCTGGCGGAAACCTCCAGCCAGCAACGCCTTCTTAAAGGTGTAGCCAAGGCCTTCAAGCTGGACCGCACCCCGCGCCGCATTGATGTCTATGACAACTCCCACATTCAGGGAACCAATGCCGTGGGCGGTATGATCGTGGCGGGGCCGGAAGGCTTTGCAAAGGGGCAATACCGCAAGTTCAATATCAAGTCCGAGGATATTGAGCCGGGTGATGATTACGGCATGATGCGCGAAGTGCTGCAACGCCGCTTCACCCGCTTGCAAAAAGAATGCCCCGAGGGCGAAGCGCAAACCGCCAAGTTCGTTACGGCTGCCAGCACTTTGGAAGAAAAAGAGGCTGGCGAGGATAATGCGCTCACCAGCGCGGATGTGCCCGAGTGGCCGGACCTTGTGCTCATTGATGGCGGCATGGGCCAGCTGAGCACGGTGCGTGATACATTGAAAGAAATGGGCATCACGGGTGTTCCGCTAGTGGGCATTGCCAAGGGGCCGGACAGGGACGCGGGGCGGGAGAAATTCTTCATCACCGGCCAACAAAGCTTCATGTTGCCAGAGCGTGATCCGGTGCTTTACTTCGTGCAGCGCCTGCGCGATGAAGCCCACCGCTTTGCCATTGGCACCCACCGCGCCAAACGCTCCAAGGCCATTGTTGCCAACCCGCTTGACGAAATCGCCGGAATCGGCCCCACCCGCAAACGCACCCTCCTGCGCCACTTCGGCACCGCCAAAGCTGTGTCTAAAGCGGGCGTAGAGGATCTTGCTAAGGTAGAGGGCATTTCACGGAGCATCGCCAAGGTGATTTATGATCATTTTCATGAGTGAGGGGTGGTGGGGAAAATTACACTGTGCTTCCTTCGTTTGTATGCTGCTTGAAAAGTCCCTGCTGGTATAAGGCCACCGCTGCCATTCATTTGAGCGCAAACATGTGGCTGTGCCGCATTAACTAAGTGCATACTTAAAATTACAGCAATTGATTAATGCAATTTATTGCTGCAAATAATTAGTGAGACTATCTTGTTTCGGTGAGAACCCCATCTTTAGCAATAGCCTGAATGTCTATGTTTTAGCCTTGATCACCTAGCTAAAAGATCCGGTTCTTGTGATGATTTTGCACTCTGAAAGTACGGATGGAGCCTATTGATATATGGACCAAGACTGGATTCTTCATAGAAAAGAAACACGCCGTTTCTTCTCCAAAGCAACTTGGATTCCTTTACGAGAATCCATATGTGACGAGAAGGTGGGAATTAAAGAGATAGGCTACATTAAAGAATATAAGGGATGCGGATCAGTTGCATTTCCTCCGGGGCACCGCGAATTAGCCGAAAAACTTAGCTGGAGAGACATTGGTATCAGTTGCAATACTGGACCTTATGCATACGACGATGGTGACTACTCGCCTGTTGAGCAGTATGAATATAACAACAAGGAACCGATTGGTTTTCACCTTGTTTTTGAGTACGTCCAGCCAGTTGTGGGTAGAAGGCAATGGATCCTAAATCCAGATCTAGTTATTGCACTCGGTTTGATAAAAGAGGGTACAAACTGGGTAAGACCAGAAGAGAATTTTATCGTTGTGGCCCGAGAAGTTCTTAATGAGAGTGGGGATCATTGCCTTATTGAAATAAAGCGAGAGTTTTTGATCGACTACCTAGCAGCTCGAAACCTCTCGCTTCGCCTTTCCTACTACCGTGAAAGAGTAGAAAATGTTGCCTCCCTTGAAGGTAGCCCATACGCGAACCTAGAAAGTATTAGTGAACAACGAAATAACGGTCGATTTGAACTCCGAGTAAACCAGCTTGAAAGTATTTTTGGTAGAAGTTTTGCTTTATTTAGGGCTTGGCGTACTGACGTCGATGAAGAGGACGACGCGCCTGTGATGGGGCCGGAAAACGATAATAACACCGACTATGAGAGCTCAAAGGGTTATCGAGGAGGTTATGAAGGTATGCGGGTTGAAGGTGGGTACTGGCGTGACGAGTGGATTGAACATCAAGAGCAAAGCACACGCGTCCGTGGTGATGCCGATAAATCTCTACCACAGTTCATTACCGAAACCGACGGAACACGAATGGCTTCTTCAGAGCTAGACAACGACGAAAGTGGTCGATGGTTGTGGTTTCGATCCAGTGTAGTTAACGAGCTTTTAAGCCTCAGAGGTTTTTCTCTTAGATGGTGTACGTTGGAAACAGGAGTAATTTGCTCAACTTCGAGCTACGAGACACATTTTGGTATCAACCAATCTGACTTAATAACAGTGTATGCCGCTGATATCGCGCGCCTTGCAAGTTGGGAGCAGCACATTTGGGCAGCTCATAATGTCGTCCCTGATGGGAAGGTCTCATTAGAGTTGCTAGACGCACAAGTTAAGATACAGCCTGCCTCCACCGAAGCTGTCGAAGTTCTCTTTTTCGAGGGCATGGAGCAGCTAGAGATGGAATTTGATCAGGTGTTCAACATTTCTCTTTTCTCCCGCGACGTAGATAAAGTGGTAAGCCTTAGACATATTTCCCGCTTTGAAAGTAAAGATCAGGCGTCGTTGCTGAGACTAGCGAAAGAGCTTGTTCGTGTTTTTTCGGAGAGACTTAACGTTAGTGAACTTCGTAAAATATCTACACATTCTGATAAAAATAAATTTGGTTCCAATAAGCTTCTTCAGGATATTCTGGCCCAAAATGTTGGTGCGGATATAGCTAGGTCGGTCTTCGGTCCAATCGTCGGAGCATACGACATGAGAGTAGGTGATGCACACCCAACCAGCTCAAAGATTGGTGAAGCTCTAAAATTAGCTGGTGTTGATGAAGGCCGGTCGTATATGAGACAAGGGGAACAGCTTATTTCAAATGTTGGAGAGGCTATTTGGAATATTGGCAAATTGATTCACGAAAGCCGTATTGAGGGCGGACGTTGAGTAACTGAAGAAGGCATTTTAAGGTGTACTGCGAAAGTGATCTATGATCATTTTCATGAGTGAAGGGCTGGGTGTACCCGTCATTTAATCTCATTATTTATCCTTTTTGTATGGATCCCGGCTCGGGGGCCGGGATGACTGGGTGGCTTGTGGCTTCACTGAAGTCCCCACTCTTGCTAGCTCTCAGTTTGATTTCAGTATTCTCCCTTTGTCATACCGGACAAGCAAAGCGCCGATCCGGTATCCAGCAGTATCAAGTCATTCGTTTAGGTGATGACGGCAGAGTGGTGTGAGGGCTCGGTTACAAGCACCAGTGTCACCCCGGACTTGATCCGGGGTTGGAGACTCACGAGCGAAGTGCAACGGTTAAGGCATTTTCGAACACTTGTTTTGGCGTTCGAAATTGAAGGCACTTTCTTGGTGTAGAATTATACTTGTGAACGATCTCATCAAGTTCCTTTTTTGAAAGAGAGGTAATATTGGTGGATCGAGGCAGCCACCGTCGTAAGCGAAGAATTGCATTTTCGACGCCTCCTTTCTGCCATGGTGATCTAGGATCACAAAAGTAGCTCATCATCCCAAGCCTCTTTGCAAGCAGCATGTGACTGGCAAACTCGGTTCCATTATCAAAAACAATAGTTTGTCTGAGAGTATGGGGCAGACCGTGCATATGCCTACAAAGGGTGTTCATCAATGGCTTTGAGGTCTTGGTTTTGTGAAATGTGACAAGAGTTAAGCGTGAGTAACGTTCATGTGCAATCAACAAAACAGGTCCGGTTATTGAAAAGCACATCAAATCTGCCTCCCAATGCCCCGCAATTTGACGGTCTTTGGCACTGACGCAACGTTTACTCACGCCATGACGGTGTTTGATAACATCCAGTGCTCCCTTACGTCGGCGCTTATGTCCTCGCCGATAACGACGCAATGGCAATAACTTATGCCAATGATCGCGATAAAGATGGTTGCGATGATAGATGTAACGATAGATGGATTCATGACTAATCTGCAGGGGATTACGTGTCAGGGCCAACCAACCGGAAATCTGCTCGGGAGACCATCCCCCCGCAAGTTTAGTGCGAACCAGTTCGCGTAGGTTTGGATGCAGCGCCAACTTGAAACATCGCCGCATACGCCGACGCATCCACCCGCGATGGTTTGCTTTAACAGGATTATATGGACCGTCACGCCCGCGGCGGTCCCCGCAATTGCGCCCCAGTTCTCTACTGATCGTTGACGCAGAACGACCTATCTCCCGGCCAATTCCACGAAGAGACATACCGCCGCAACGCAAGCGATAAATCTCAATACGTTCTTCAAGGCTTAAATGTGAATAAACTTGTCCCATAACAACACGACACTAGCTGTGTTGCACTTCAAACGTGAATCCATCAGTTTAATGCTGCAATAGGGTTTGCTCGCGATATGTTCTTAACGCGCGCCCCCTCTCCGTTCGCCTTGTGTGGACCTATTCAGACATTCTTGTTTTCATAGTTCGCCCAGTAACGAACCTTCAAAAGATGGATCCCTCTATAATCTCGGGGATGATAATTGGAGTGGACCCATGCTTTTCGACTACCTCAATAATAACTTTCTGAGCGAGCCCCGCTTGCTTGCGCAAACGGGGGGAAATTCACAACGCCTACACGACCTTATTGAGGCGCAAGTGGTCCCCGCACCATCCTACCGCCTTGATATGAGCTGCAAGTCTCATTCGTTTTTCGGGGAGCATCAGGAGAGGCAAGACCTTCGTTTTTATTCAAAAGGACAAGTGGATTGGATCAAGGCCATCAAGTCCATGGGGATTGAAGGGGAGCCGCAAGCCAAAGCTTATTTTCTCGTCCGGTTCGAAGCAGCTCAACAAGCATTTTTTGCCGGTACACTTGGGCAAGCACTGGATGAGCTCATGCCAGACCTACGCAACAGCATAAGTCCGGCCCAGTTTGAGGAGACGTGGGGGTATTTTCTGGATGGGACTTACGGTGTGTGTACTCGCGACAACCTGCCGGAAACAATATTTCTTAAGCAGACCGGTGTTCGGTTTATCAAGTACTTGACCGCTATCACCCCTGAGGAAATGGCAGACCGCACCAAGGAGGTTTTACGGCAAACGGTTGACCTGCTGGACAGCGTGGAAGCTGATTTTGCCCCCCATGAAGTGAGCAGATCCTCACGTCAGCGCTGCATTCTTGACGTCAGGCAGCGTTACTTTGAAGCCGGTTTGCCTACATAACGAATGGCTTTTCAAGTTTCTGTTCCGGGGAAACCTAGCCGGTGCAGGAGGGCGTGCTTGTGGCTACTGCTTGACGAAAGTTAAACGGGGTTGTCTACTCAAGTTATGCCTCCCCATAGGAACCTCGAAAAAGTGCGGAGCAAAAGGTGTAATCTGCAAAATACTATGGGAGTCAGGGGACTGTTTCTTATTAGGGGAGATGAGTATGGGGCGGGGCATATTTCAAAAAATGCTGGATGGAGAAATTGCGCAGCCAAAGGCTGCACAAACGCTAGGGGCTCGCATTTTAGAAGTTGATTCAAAGGCTGGAACCATCACTGTTGAATTTGATGGGAAAGAAGAGTTTACCAATCCTATCGGGAATATTCAGGGTGGTTTTCTAGCTGCCATGCTGGATGACACAATGGGACCGGCGCTAACGGCAACTCTGGGCGAAAACGAGTTTGCCCCCACACTGGAATTGAAAACAAACTTTATTGCGCCCGCGCTGGTTGGCAAGCTGACAGGTCATGGCCGCGTTATCTCCAAGGGGCGGTCGGTCTGCGTGGTGGAGGGGGAACTCATGCAACATGGAAAGTTGATAGCCCGCTCCTCTGCAACTGCCTTGATCAGAAGAATAAGCTAAAATAATAGCGTAGTTTTATAAGTGAGCACGCAATGCAGCATACCGGACCTACGTTTCACGTGTCCGATATGCCAATATCTATTGGTTAAGGTGTGAGCCCTTTCTCCTTGGTCAGCCCTTACTGAGATCCGGTGTCCATAAGACTCTGCTGCGCCCCCCGCTTTTTAATAGCCTCGCGGTGCAGCATGTAGGCAGCGGAACCGACAATGAGAGCCGCGCCGAGGATGGTATAGAGGTCTGGAATTTCAGCGAACAGGATGAACCCCAGAAGGGCCACATAGATCAGCTTGGTGTATTCAATAGAGCCAAGAATGCTAGCCTCCCCTTCGCGCAGGGCCTGAATGCCCGACCACTGGCCAACAGTTGCAAGGATGCTTAGGACGAGTAGGAACAGCAGCCCTTCAAGGTCCGGTGTCTTCCAGAACCAGAACATGGGAACAGCCGCCAGACCACCCACAAACAGCGCTTGAAAAAGCAGCATGGTGGCGGTGCTTTCGGTTTGTGAGAGGCGGCGGGCAGTGGTCACCGCGACAGCCGCGCCTGCGGCGCCCAAAAGCGGTATCAACGTGGAGAGTTCAAACAGCCCTTCCGTACCCGGTTTCATGGCAATGACCACCCCCAAGAACCCAAGAACCACCGCAGAAATGCGGTGCATTCCAACAACTTCCCCTAGAAATAAAATAGAAAGAACGGTGATGAAAAACACCTTGGAAAAGCCTAGTGTTATAGCTGTTGTCAAAGGAAGCTCGGTCACCGCCCAGATACCACAGGCAAGAGCCACAAAGGACCCCACCAAGCGTAATCCATGAAGCAAAGGATACTGGGTTTTCAGGCTATGGGGAAACGAGCGGGCAATGGAGGGAAGCGAGGAGAGGGTGACAACCACCTGCCGAATGAACAGGATTTGCAGCACGTGATATTCCAGAGCTGCCATCTTCGCCATTGCCGCTACGATTGAAAACAGTAAAGTCGCCAGTAACGCCCAAAATACTCCCGCCAGATGTTCGGGCGGATTCTTGATGGAATTGAGGGCTGTACTGGCTCTTAACATAGGCAATTACTCCGTATTGCTCGCCATTTGGTACCGTGGCACCACAGTGACGACTAGAAGACACTGAGATCACAATGACCCCAGATAGAAAAAGATAGAACGCGTTCAAACAGGCGTGCGCTTGGAAAAGCGGGTTTTGAAGGTACTAAAGGCTGTGGCAGCAGAAAAAGAGGTAGGTCTGGGAGACCTGATAGGAGGTATAGTGCTACACAGCTTTGAAGGCAAGGCCCCCTTTGGTAAGGAAACCATCCAGTTTATCGAGAAGATGAAAGCGGCCTATAGCCTTGATCTAAAAGCAAGAGATAGCCACAAGCTGCTGGAGAAGTAAGGCGCCAGCCTATTTCTTTGCCGGCACTTCGCTTTCTTCAAATGTTGGTGCCCATGTGTATTTGGCCCACATACCCAGTGGTTCCATCATGTTAAAAAGTTCCGCGCCCTGCGAGGTCAGCGCATAGCCACTTTCCCCCTGCTCAATCAGGTTTGCCAGCTTCAGCTCTTTCAAGCGGGTGTTGAGAACCCCCGGTGAAATGCCGGTGCACTTGGCTTGCAGGGCATTGAATGTACACGGCGCATTCTCCGCCAATACCCACAGAACCCCAAGCGCCCAGCGCCGACCCAAAAGGTCCAGCAGCGCCATAACCGGCGCACCCGTTTTCGATCCACGAACTGGCTGACCGGGTTGGGGAATGGAAATTTTGGGCGTTGCCGTCATAAACCTCTACCTTTTCAAAGCGGTTAAGCCTCATGCTTAAGCCAATGATGCAATACCCCATAAAAAAGCGAAAGAGCAATGGCTTCAGTGATTGTTTCCTATCCTGCAATTTCATCTGCGGGTGACCGTATTTTCATGAGGTCATTGCCATGCGCACTCCGAATCGCTATTATTTTAATAGTTATCAATTCTGGAGATGGAAACAAGTGAAAAGCCTCAGATTTTATTGCGGCACTTATAATGCGTCTAGTTGGGCAATGCGGGCATGGCTTTCTTTGAAGGCGGCGGACCTGATCTTTGAAGAGATCATGGTTGATATCAAACGCCCCCAACGATTTGCCAATCTGGACCATATGGCCAGCCTTTCACCCTCGGCAACAGTCCCTGCCTTGGTGGTGGACGGGCTGACCATTTTCGACAGCCTCGCCATTATGGAATTCGCCAATGATACGTGCGAGGGCCGCCTGCTGCCGGTGGACCTTGTAAAACGGGCGCAAGCGCGCTCACTTGTGGCGTGGCAACATGCGGGGCTTTCCAGCATCTGCGCCCGCATTTCCTTTGAAAGCGCGTTTTATCCTTATAAGCGCGCCCTGACAGAAGGTGAGCAAAAGGACGCTGAGCGCTTATGCGCTGCGATTGAACCGATTTTGGAAAAGAGCGGCGGGCCTTATTTATTTGGTGCAGCCTCCCTTGCAGATCATTCTCTCACACCAGCGGCGATCCGGCTGCTTAGGCACACCCCAGACCTTTCACGCTGGCCGCTTTCCAAAAGCTGGATGGAAACCATCTGCGCCGATCCGCTGGTGGACGAGTGGATGAGAAAAGCCGATCAGCTGCCACACATCTGGTTTGATGACTACCTCATTACCGGTGAAAAACCTGCACTGGAGCGGGATGAGCTGGGTGCGCCTTTGGAGTATGTTCTGCATACATAGTTCCGATGCCCCCATCGGGAAAAGAGATCAGGGCAATCGTGGCTTTGCCCTCCAGTATCTGCCCTGCTCTCTTTTTAGCGGCCCATCTTACGACCTCCTCTAGAAGAAATTGCAGTGCCCTCTTTAAAAGAGCGTTGAGAACTTCCAGAAGTTTTTGGAAAAAATAGAAAGCTCCATCCCCGCGCCCAGAAATCCTGTATGAGTTAGACAAGCAAGACACACAGACAATTTCAGCGGACCATGGCAAAGCTCTATTTCAACTACTCTACAATGAACGCAGGCAAGTCTACTCTCCTGCTCCAAGCCTCCTATAACTATCAAGAGCGCGGTATGCACGCCTTGCTGTTTACGGCAGCACTTGACGACAGGACCAAGGTGGGAGAAATCGCCTCCCGTATCGGGCTGAAAGCCGATGCGGAAATTTTTGATGGCGAACTGGACCTGTTTGCACGCGTGAGTGAGTTTATCGCAGGTAACAAACTGGATGCGGTGTTTATTGATGAATCCCAGTTTCTGAATGAAACACAGGTGTGGCAGCTGGCGAAAGTGGCGGACACCCTCGGCATTCCTGTTATGTGTTATGGCCTTCGCACCGATTTTCAAGGAAAACTGTTTCCCGGAAGCGCAGCCCTTCTGGCGCTGGCCGATGTGCTGCGCGAAGTGCGCACAATTTGCTGGTGTGGACGCAAGGCTACAATGGTTGCCCGCCTGAACAGTCTTGGTGAAATCGTCGACGAAGGGGACCAAGTGGTTATTGGGGGTGAGGAATCCTATGTTTCCCTGTGCCGCTCCCATTGGTTGGCAAAGCAATTGCAACCCGATACTATGCGCCAGCCAGACAAGCAGAGCTTTGCTTGTAGCGCTGCTTAAAATATAACGGGAAGCACCACACCGGACTGGGCGTTATCCCTTGTACCTGCATATTCCCAATGGAGTTGACTATGTCTTTTTTATCCCGCCTGTTTAAAGGACCGGACAAACAAGAGACCCAAAAACCGAAGGAGGCCACGCCGCCCCTTGACTATAACGGGTATCAGATTACTGCTGACCCCATTGATGAATCAGGCCAATGGCGTCTTTCCGGCACAATCTTGAAAACCGTGGACGGCGAAACCAGAGAACATAGTTTTATTCGTGCAGATACCTTTCCAAGTGAAAACGAATGCAGGGAATTTACATTACGCAAAGGCAAGCAACTTGTTGACCAGATGGGAGACAGCCTGTTTGGAGAAATTTCCTAACTAGGGTAAATCCGCTTCTCTTGCTTAAACTTAGCTGCTAAGTTCCCTCACACACTAGGGTAACAATGTTCATGCTCAAGTTTTGTATAGGCCACCCACACAGCTTGTGTGGGAATGGCCTTAATATTAGGATTAAAAGAAGGCGCTAATGTCCAGCAAAGTTGTGTTTTCTCTGCCCAACCTTCTCACATACGGTAGAATTCTTGCCGTTCCGGCTCTGGTCGCGTGCTTTTATTTCCCTGGAACCACCGCACGCTGGGTTGCTCTTGTCATTTTTATCACCGCCGCGATTACAGACTTTCTAGACGGCTATCTGGCCCGTGCATGGGAACAACAGTCCAAACTTGGCCGGATGCTCGATCCCATTGCCGATAAACTTCTTGTCTCGGTGAGCCTGTTGGTGCTGGCCCATGAGGGAACAATCGGCGAATGGTCGCTCATTGCCGCCATCATTATCTTGTGCCGTGAAATTCTTGTTTCCGGCCTGCGCGAGTTTCTGGCAGAGCTTCAGGTGAGTGTTCCCGTTACCCAGCTTGCCAAGTGGAAAACCACCGTTCAGCTCATTGCCCTCGCCTTTTTGATTGTGGGTCCAGCTGGAGACAAATGGTTTGCCTACACAACCCAGTTCGGCACAGCCCTTTTGTGGATTGCCGCGGTTTTGACCCTTTATACCGGCTATGATTATTTCAGAGCTGGCATAGGACACCTTATCGACGACTGAGTGCAGCCTGCTGCACCGCATTTGGAATATCGCACATGAGCACCCTCAAAATTGTCTATTTCGCCTGGATCCGCGAGAGAACCGGAACCGACGAGGAAACGCTGGACCTGCCCGAGCAGGTTGTCACTCCCAAGGGCTTGATGGAGTGGTTGATCCAGAAGGACGAGCGTTACGCCTATGCGTTTGAAGATTGTGATAATGTGCGGGTAGCGTTAGATCAAGAGCATGTGGAGCATGACCAGCCGCTGGCTGGTGCAAGCGAAATTGCCTTCTTCCCACCCATGACAGGGGGCTAGGCCACGATGACGAGCGATCTTTTAACCCTCCGCGTCCAGCATGAGGACTTTAATCAAGAGCTTGAAACTCGCGCTCTTTGTAAAGGCCGCAAGGATGTTGGCGCTGTGGTGGCCTTTACCGGCCTTTGCCGCGATGAAGGGGGCAAACTGGACGCCCTTGTGCTGGAGCACTACCCCGGCATGGCAGAGGCGGAACTGACGCGCATTGCAAACAAGGCACTGGAAAAGTGGTCTTTGACCGGCCTTACCGTTATTCACCGGTACGGAGAAATTCCTCCGGGGGAGAACATTGTGCTGGTTATCGCGGCAAGCAGCCACCGCCGGGATGCCTTTGAAGCTGCAGACTTTATGATGGACTTTTTAAAGACCAATGCCCCTTTCTGGAAAAAGGAAATTCCAAAGGGCGGCGGCAAGGGAAGCTGGGTAGAGGCCAAGGCCAGCGATCAAGCTGACACCAAACGCTGGACTCAATGAACTTGACATCAATCAGAACCGGCCCTACTAATTCCCTCCTTCGTTCTTTTGGCATTTCATAGCCATTTTTATGATCGGGCCGGCTTGACGCCTCCTATAACCATTTGATTTTTCAAATAAATCTAAAAGTCGCCTACATTGGTGTGGCAATCAATTCTGCGCGCTTTTATTAAGGATCCGGAATGTCTTCATCTACAGTTGATCATGCAGCCGCATCTCCCCATAGCGGAATTGGTTTTCTGGAGTTCATTGCACTGCTTGCAGCTTTAATGGCGCTGAATGCCCTTTCCATTGATATCATGCTACCTGCCCTGCCCTTGATCGGGGAGGACCTTGCTGTTTATGACCCCAACAACAGGCAGCTTCTCATTACAGCCTACTTGACCGGCCTTGCAGTTGCCTCCCTTGTCTTCGGGCCGCTTTCAGACTGGCTCGGGCGCAAGAAGGTTCTACTCTTCGGACTTGCCCTGTTTACGGTGGGAACGGTTTTTTCCGCCACTGCAGAGACTTTCGAGACCATGCTGATTGCACGGGTGATACAGGGTGTGGGCGCGGCCTCGCCGCGGGTGATGAGCATTTCCATGGTGCGGGACTGGTATTCAGGCCGACAAATGGGCCGCGTCATGTCTCTTGCCATGACAGTGTTCATGATTGCCCCTATTGTGGCACCAAGCATCGGGCAAAGCGTTCTGCTGGTGGGGCCGTGGCGTTGGGTCTTTTTCCTGCTCACCGTCGTTGGTACCGTAATTTTGCTTTGGTCCGCCCTGCGCCTGCCGGAGAGCCTGCCCCCAGAGAACCGTCGGAAGATCGGCTTCAGGTCGGTGCTGAGTGCCTATAAATCCACACTCACTATTCGTCTCACTTTCGGGTACATGCTCGCCGCCTCTCTGGTCATGGGCTGTCTGTTCGGCTTTATCAACTCATCCCAGCAGATTTTTATGGATGTCTTCAAGCTGGAAGAGAGCTTCCCGCTCATCTTCGGGTTTATCGCACTGTCTCTGGCAGCCTCATCCTTCATCAACGCCCAATTGGTGGAACGCTGGGGCCTGCGCAAACTCTCCCATGCGGCGGTCCTGTGCTTCACACTCGTCAATATCATCAATGCAATCATTGGATATACAGAGCATGCAAGCCTTTGGAACTTCGTCCTCCTCCAGTTTGTCGCCATGTTCTTCTTTGGCTTTATCGGCGCAAACTTCAATACCATGGCTATGGAGCCGTTAGGCAAGATTGCGGGAACCGGCTCAGCAATGCTTGGATTCTTCACCACCATGGTCGGGGCACTTCTTGGAGCAGGCATTGGCCACTTCTTTGATCACTCCACCCTGCCCTACACCCTCAGCTGTGCAATTCTGGGCCTTGCTGCAACCCTTGTGGTGTTCATCACAGAAAAAGGGCGGCTGTTTAACCCGCACTATGAGAGCAACCTTTAGAACGTATCGCTGAAAACTGGATACCGGATTTCGATTAAAGATACGCACCTAAACAATAGGCCAAGTCAGTGAGCCGCAGATAGTATTCAAATAAAAAGCTCCGGGTGAGTTTAAAACGCACCCGGAGCATCAAATTGCTCATCAAAATATGTCGACCGGGATCTTTTAGGCCAGCTCAGCCTCTACAATGCTCTTTGCAAAACTATCGTAGGCGCCTTCAAAGTTCTTGGCCACGGCATCGGGGAACAGGTGGAACTCACCGTTTGCCAGTGACGTGACGATGCCTTGGGCAACTTCACTTGTGGAGCCCATTTCACCCAGCTCAAGATCCTTGGTCAAATCGGTTTCAATCGGGCCCGGATGAACGCTGAGAACCTGAACATTATCGCCAACCAGCATATCTCGGAACGCCTGTGTCAACGAATACGACGCGGCTTTTGAAACAGAGTAAGTCGCAATTCCTGCAAATGACTTGATCGATGCAACGGAGTTCAGCTGAACAAGCGCCGTATCCTCATTTTCTTTCAAAGCGGGCAGGAAGGCACGAACCAAACGCAGCAAACCAAATACGTTTACATCCAGCTCGCGGCGGAACTCGTTTTCAGCCTCACCGCTTACAATATCGTTGGCAGCAACAATACCCGCATTGGCAACAAGGATCTGAACATCCTTCGCGGCTTCCGCTGCAGCCTTCACGGTTTCATCATCTGATACATCAACGCGGATAGGAGAAACCCTATCACCATAAGCCTCAACCAAATCGGCAACGTTATTTACATCCCGAACGGCCAGATAGACCTTTTTTGCGCCCTCAGTGAGAAAAGCTTCGACAATAGACTTGCCGATACCACGGTTTGCACCTGTCACCAGTGCGACTTTGTCTTTGACTAAAACACCCATGCTCAATCTCCTAGATTGGTATATGTTGGCTCGATTATTATGTACCGATCGGTAAAGTTGATTTTTATGTACCAATCGGTATATTGAGAGTCAAGATTTTTTTAGGAAACAATCCATGGCCAGCGGGCGTAAACCCAAATTTGACAGGAACGACGTTCTGGACGCCGCGATGCGCGTGTTCTGGAAAAAAGGCTTTGCAGGAACGTCCATGAGCGATCTCACCGACGCGACAGGCCTGAATAAACCCAGCCTTTACGGGGCATTTGGAAACAAGGAAGCGCTCTTTCTCGCGGGGTTAGAGCGGTACATGGAGCACTATATACAGCCACGCTTCGCGTTACTGAGCGAGGAAGGAACCCCGTTACGCACGCGCCTGAAAAATTATCTGATCGCGGTTATGAGGCTTCAATCTGAAACACAAGCCCCCTATGGCTGTTACATGTCCCAGTGCATTTCGGATGCAGCAAGCGACATCTTGAGCGAACCAAGCACCAAAACAATTCTGGAGACAAACAGTGCAAACGTGGAAACCATAACAGCCCTGCTGTGCAATGACAGCGAAGCAAAATCGTTAAAGCTGGACAAAAACGCAGAAGATCTTGCCCTGTTTCTCATTACCATAATGCACGGAACAGCCGCCTTGGCCCGCTCCGGCGTCACTACCGAAAAACTGGAACGGGTGGCAGACAGAGCAATAACCGCGCTGGGTTTGCCTGAAGAAGAACCAGCAGTTACCTGATTTTTCGAACGGCTCAATTATAAATAGTTGTACATTGAAAGATAGAACCTGTTTTGCAGTAAGGGGATGGCAGTAACAGGATCTGGGCAACCTTTTAGAGGGCTTGGGCATCATGGAAACTATTGCAAGGAAAACGCAGATTTTGCGTCCAGTTGGTATACTTGTCTCAGCCAATAGTGAGGCTGCTTTATCACCTATTGGTCAAGCGCCATCAGGTCCCCTACTGAATATACTGGAAACCTATTCCAAGCTTCTCAAGAAGGAACTTGGGCAACACTACTATGGCCTAGTTGTCCGCGGTTCCGCATCCCGAGGGACCTTTGTTAGGGGATTCTCAGATCTCGACCTAGTTATTTTATCCACTTCACGGAAGAACGAAGAGCTGCTCACTACACTTGATGAGCTCATAGACACGACCTTCTTGGATCTGGAATGGATTGCCCCAAATTCACTCCAGACGTCCCCCAAATATAAGTGGTTGCGATTTTCAATCGCTTTTTCTAGCTATGGGATTGATGCGGATGGAGTTTTGGAAGCCTTACCGGCCCCTACCCTTGGGGGCCATGCTATTGCACATTTTAATGCGGTGGAAAAATGGGCAAGCAGATGGCCTGTATATTTTGCAGAAGCAGAAACCGAAGCTGAGCGGCAGCGCGTTTGCAGCTGGATAATGAAGCGAATTGTTCGCGCGCTATTTGAGGCCAAGATGCTGGAACACAACGCCTACTCCAGAGACATCTACCCTTGTGCACTTCAAGCTTGTAAAGACTTCCCTCATCTCACTTCTACAATCTGGGAAGCGGCTGAACTGGCGGTTGCACCGGTTGGAAATTTCGAAGTCATTTCCAACCTCACCGATACTCTCATACCTTTCCTGATCAGCTTACAAGACAATCAGCAATAAAGCCTCTCGCTTTTAGCCAGCGAGAGGCGGTAGGTAACTCAAGAAGCCTTCTTCAGGCGGACGTCGCCCTTGGGCTGTACTTCTGCTGTGTAGTCGTCAATCAAGGTTTTGGTCATCTCGCCAACTTCAAAGTTGTAGGATGCAATTTGAGAGACCGGTGTCACTTCCGCAGCTGTTCCTGTCAGGAAACACTGTTCAAAGCTTGCCAGCTCGTCGGGCATGATGACCCGCTCGACAACTTCGATACCGCGCTTCTTCGCCAGATCAATAACGGTGCGGCGGGTGATACCGTCCAAAAAGCAGTCAGGCTTTGGCGTGTGAATGGCACCGTCTTTCACAAAAAACACGTTGGCCCCTGTCGCCTCCGCCACCTGTCCGCGCCAGTCCAGCATCAAGGCATCTGTGTAGCCTTTGGCCTCGGCCTCATGTTTGGAGAGTGTGCAGATCATATAAAGACCGGCAGCTTTGGCCGCAAACGGAGCGGTTTCAGGCGCAGGGCGGCGGTACTTGGCAATATCCAGACGCAGGCCCTTCAAGCGCTCTTCCCTCGTGAAGTAGCTCGGCCACGCCCAAGCGGCAATGGCAACATGAATGGATGTTTGCTGCGCAGAAATTGCCATCATCTCACTGCCGCGCCATGCGAAGGGGCGCAGGTAAGCATCGCTCAGGTTCATGCGCTCCAGCAGCTCATAACAGGTGTCGTTGATGACTTCATCGCTGTAAGGAAGATCAAAGCCGAGGATTTTACCGGATTCACGCAGGCGGCGTGTGTGCTCGTCCAGCTTGTAAATTTCTCCACCATAGGCGCGCTGACCTTCAAAAACACAGCTGGCATAGTGCAGGCCGTGGTTCAGCACGTGCACCTTTGCATCCGCCCAATCCACGAATTTACCATTATACCAAATAGTGCCTTCTAGCTGATCAAACGGAACACCCGCCATTGCTCTAACTCCTTGTGCAGGGCCTTCACCTCTCATGGGAAGGTAGCCTTGCCTATTCTTTTAATTGGCCATTTCAACGATTGCGCCACATTGCCTTTGCAAAAAAGCGAAAGTGTGATCAACAAGAATCACAGGCAAGAACGCAACTTTGAAACTATATTACAAACTGACATGAAAATTTATTTGAATAAAACCCCGTCAGCATTGCATTTGTAACTATGATGAATTTATAAGTCAACAGTGCTGACGTATTTTCCGTTAGATTGTGTTTATGGGTAAGCGAGGGTAGGTTGCACCACGATTTTGTTATGGGCGAGCTGATGGAAAAGCCTAGATTTGATATTATAGAACTTCTCTTTTTTGCCTATCGGGACTTTACCGGAGACCCTGACGAGCAGTTGAACAAGATCGGTTTTGGCCGCGCCCATCACCGTGTTTTATATTTCGTGCACCGGAATCCCGGCATTTCCGTGTCTGAACTGCTGGATATTTTAAAAATTACCAAGCAGAGCCTTGCCCGTGTTCTCAAGCAGTTGGTTGATGAAGACTATATCCGGCAAGAGCCGGGACCGCAGGACCGCCGCCAACGCCTTCTATACACAACTAATAGAGGCGAAAATATCTGTCAGCAACTTGCGCGACTGCAAACAAAAAGAATAAATGAAGCCGTCTCCCGTTTGCCTGAGGGCAGCGATGAAACAATCAAACAATTCTTCTACCTGATGATTGACGAGGACCAGCGAGACCATGTCACCGATCTTATTGGTAGAACTGACAGGCAAGAGGATTAGAACGTGACGCCCCGCCCCCCTGTTCCACAGGACAACGCCTCCCATATTCTTGTCATAGATGATGACAGCCGCATTCGCGATTTGCTCAAACGTTTTCTTGCCGACCACGGTTTCCGTGTCACCGTTGCCAAGGATGCTCTGGAAGCACGTGCCCGTATGGGCGGCCTTGAGTTTGACCTGCTTATTCTGGATGTGATGATGCCGGGGGAAAGCGGACTGGAGCTTGCCCGCGATTTGCGAAAGAAAAGCCAGATCCCCATCCTCATGCTCACCGCCCGCGCCGAGATTGATGACAGGATCAAAGGGCTGGAAGTGGGCGTGGATGATTATCTGGCCAAACCTTTTGAACCGCGCGAACTCTTGCTGCGCCTGTCCGCCATATTACGCCGCGGGGGGCCAAAACCTGCGCCGCGCCCCGAAAAAATTCGCTTTGGCCCGTTCACCTATAACCCTGAGCGGGGGGAGCTGCGCAAAGACGATGACTTCGTACGCCTGACTGACCGCGAGAAGCACATTCTCAACCTGTTTGCCGAAAGCTCCGACCAGACGGTTGCCCGCCTTGACCTGATTGGCGAAGATGGCAAGTTGGGAGAGCGCACCGTGGATGTCCAGATCAACCGCTTGCGCCGAAAACTGGAAGCGGACCCGGGCAACCCGCACTATCTGCAAACAGTGCGCGGTGTTGGCTACCGGCTGATAACAGATTAAGCGCAAAAGCGCATAAACAATTAAAAACAGGTGACAGGGCTACATGCGGCTTTTTAATAACTGGAAGCTCCCAAACTGGCTGGAGCCGCTTTTCATTCCCTATGAGGCTCTGTCAAGCTGGCTCTACCGGCGTTTGCCAAAAGGGCTCTACTTTCGGGCGATGCTGATCATCCTCACGCCCATTGTGCTGCTGCAATCTGTTCTCACCTTTGTTTTTATGGACCGTCACTATGATCTGGTAACCCGGCGACTGTCTGAATCGGTGGTCCGGCAAATGGCTGCTGTTGTGGAGATGGTGGATACCTACCCCAACACCGATAATTACGCCAACTTGAAACGGATCGCGGCCTCCACCATGCGCCTGTCGGTGAATGTGCTGCCAGCCGAACCCCTGCCCCCCTTGCGCCCGAGGCCGCTGTTTGACCTTCCCGACAAATATATGAGTCAGGAAATTGCCAAGGAAATCGGTCGCCCGTTCTGGATTGATACCTTTGGCGACAACCGGTTTATAGAGGTCAGAATCCAGCTTCCCGACAAAACCCTGCGCATCATCACCCGCAGAAATTTGACCTACGCGTCCAACTCCCACATCTTCATTGTGTGGATGGTGGTGACCTCGTTTGTTCTCATTAGCATTTCACTCCTGTTCCTGCGCAACCAGATCCGGCCCATTGAGCAGCTGGCAAAAGCTGCGGAAGATTTTGGGCGCGGAAGGGATGTCGCCTATTTCAAACCCAAAGGCGCGCGGGAGGTGAGACGGGCCGCCCATACCTTCCTTGATATGCGCCGACGCATCGAGCGGCAGGTGGAGCAGCGCACCACCATGCTGGCCGGAGTGAGCCATGACCTGCGAACCATTTTAACCCGCTTCCGCCTGCAGCTCGCCGTGATGGGAGACACGCCGGAGCTGGGAGCTCTGCGTCGGGACGTAGACGAAATGAGCATCATGCTGGAGGATTACCTCAGCTTCAGCAAAGGCTACGGAGACGAGCAGGCCCATGAAGTGGATGTGGCGCTACTTATTGAGGATCTGGAAGTGGAAGCGGAAGTGGTGGGCGCGGACATCTCCTCGGAGTTTGACGGTGACCCCAATGTGATTGTGAAGGAACGTGCCTTCCGCCGGTTCCTGCTCAACATCATTTCCAATGCGGCTCGCTATGGCAAAACCATTCGCATTAAAGCCAACCGCACCCCGGACTGGCTGATTATCACATTTGATGACGATGGGCCCGGCATTCCCGAGGACGAGCGCGAGGCCGTTTTCCGCCCGTTTTACCGGCTGGATTCAGCCCGTAATCAAGACAGCGGCGGCTCTGGCCTTGGCCTTGCCATCGCCCGCGATATCATCCGTAGCCACGGCGGCGAAATCTTCCTGCGCCAGTCGCCCATGGGCGGGCTAAGGGTTCGGGCTCGTATACCCATTTAGAGTGCGAGATGTGAATGCAAATGAATGCGGCGGGCTTTAACGGTCGTAGCTCCCAAGGGGTCTGTTAAGACCCTCCTCCTATAATCCTTTGGCATGAGCATGAAAGACGCGGTGCCAAAGGACAGTCCCATGACCTCTCGGGTAGCAGGACAGCGATCAGTAATCATCCTGCTTTTCGTGATTACCATTATCAACTATCTGGATCGCTCTTCGATTTCCTATGCCATGCCCCTTATCAAAAACCTATTTGGTCTTTCAACAGGGCAGACGGGGCTTATTCTGGGGGCTTTTGGCATTGGCTATATTCTCACCTCTCTCATAGGCGGTTTTTTTGTAGACCTGTTCGGAGCTAAACGCTCGTTTCTGGTCATCGTCCTTCTCTGGTCGTTGGCAATCGGCTGGACAGGGGCATCCATTGGCTTTGCCATGATGTTTGCCTCAAGAATTTTGCTGGGCCTCGCGGAGGGGCCAAGCTTTCCTGCAATCACAAACGCCATTGGACACCAGACAGGATCGCTTACCAGTGCCTCCCGCTTAAGCGGCGCCCTTGTCGCTGTGCCGCTTTCCCTTGCACTGGGTGGACCGCTGGTTTCGCTCATTCTAGTATATTTTGACTGGCGGCTGATCTTCTTTCTTCTGGCGCTGACAACCCTTCTCTGGCTCCCTCTGTGGCTTTTTGTGCTCCAACGCACCAAGGCCGACCTGCCCCCCATGGAGGCCGCTCATCTGTTTTCCGGCAAGATGGTCAAAACGGTACTGACCAACAAAACCCTTGTTGCCAACTACTGCGCTTATTTCCTGTTCGGATACCTTCTGTTTTTCTATATGACGTGGCTACCCACCTATCTGCAAAGCACCTACCACATCAAAATCGAAAGTGTGGGGCTGTTGACAGTGCTGCCATGGCTGGTGGCAGCTGGTGCCATGGTGCTGGTGGGGCTCTGGTCGGATGCAATCATAAAAAAGACCCAAAGCTTCCGGCAGGCGCGGACCTACTTGATTGTTGGTAGTCAGTTTATTTCTGCGGTTTCTATACTGCCCATTCTCTACTTTGAGAGCCTCGCAGTTGCCCTCACCTGCATCACAATCTCTGTTGCTGCAATTATCTCTGCCAATTCCGTTTACTACGCAGTTGTCACGGACATTGCCCCCCAGTACCCCGGAACCGCTATGGGCATGATGACCCTTGTGTTTGCTGTGGCAGGCTTCATCGCCCCGTCTATTACGGGGGAGATCGTACAAAAAACCGGAAGCTTCTCTTCAGCCTTCCTGCTCATGTCTGGGCTCACAGCTCTTTCCATTATAATCATGCTGGCGCTGCATCATCCCGATAGGGACAGGCCGGAAGGAGCGGCTTCATCTGACAGCCGGACAAACCAGTAATTACAAGGGAGCAAAAGCGCTCCTGCCAGACTTACCAGATGATAAGGTTCGGATCGAAGATCGCGAATATGATCTTAAGAGGATCAGAAAAACCGATATAGATCAGGATATTGAAGTCTGTATTCCTTTAGAGCGTATCGCTATGCGATACGCCGATGCCAGACATATTCAAATCGGAAATCTCTATTGCTGCAACCGAAATAGTCTGATTATGAGTCCTGTGCCTAGATGTTTAGTCCCACGATGAGATGGTGTGGTTGTTTCATAAATCTGTCCGGCTCTTTTGTCCATTGCTTGGTGATGTACTCAAAGGGCGTTTGTCCTTTGAGAGCCTTGAGGCGCTTGGCAAAGTTATAAGCCTGTATGAACGTTTCCAGATGAGTGCGTAGTTCGCTGTGTGTCTGATAATAATAGCGCCGGACAGTGGCCTCTTTGAGGGTGCGGTTCATGCGTTCGACTTGGCCATTCGTCCAGGGGTGAGCTGGTTTTGTGAGCCGGTGATCGATATGGTTTTGGGCGCAAGCCAGAACAAAGCCATGGCAGCGAAATGGCTGGCCAGTAGCGAGCATATGCGTAATGTCCTTAGCGTTCCAGCTGTCGCCTTTGGGATCGGTGAAATGGGTGCCGTTGTCTGTTAGAACGGTGTGGATTTTATAGGGAACCACCTTGATGAGGCTACGTAGAAAGTCGCCAGCAATCCTTCTGGTCGCTTTTTCATGCAGCTGCATAAAGGTAAATTTAGATGTGCGATCAATGGCCACAAACAGATACAGTTTGCCTTCTGCAGTTCGGACTTCCGCGATATCTATGTGAAAATAGCCGATCGGATAAGCTTTGAAACGTTTCTTCACCTTGTCCTTATCTGGAGCTGGAAGACGCGAGATTCCGTGACGCTGGAACAAGCGGTGAAGGGAGGACCGGCTCAGATGCGGGATTTCATCCTGCAGAGCATAAAGGCAGTCATCAAGCGGTAACAAAGAGTGCTTGCGAAAAGCGACACACGCAGCCTCTTCAGCCAGAGTGAGGACTGTAGAGCGCGGATTTTCCCGTCCCATGGGTTGATCTTCTACGCTGGTCCGTTTCTTCCATTTCATCACCGTTTTAGGGTTGATGTTATAACGGATGCTTAATTCCTTGATTGTCGCATCCGATTTTTGGATGGCCGATCGAACCGCGTGAGTAGTCGTGGCGCTGCCGTGCAATACCTGTCCCATAGCCCCTCCTTACAAGATGGCGTCAATAATAAACTGATTCCATCTCCTTGCGGGACTATACACCTAGAGCACATCGCGTTCATTCGCATTCACGCTGTGCACTCTAACTTATTTATTTTGAGCGAATTCTTGTCGTTTGATTGAACCCAATCAAACGGAACGCGCTCTAGTATAACCGCCCACCCAACGGGGCGTCTTTGTCGGGGGTGAGAAGGATGACTTCACCGTTGCCGTCAGGCACGCCAAGTGTGAGAACCTCGGACATAAACTTGCCTATCTGGCGGGGCTTGAAGTTGATCACCGCCATGATCCGTTTGCCCACCAGATCCTCAAGCGAGTAGTGCGCGGTGATCTGGGCGGAGGACTTTTTGATGCCGATTTCAGAGCCGAAATCTATTTTCAGTTTATAGGCGGGTTTGCGGGCCTCGGGGTAGTCGGTGGCCTCTACAATCTGGCCAACACGAATATCAACTTTCATAAAATCATCAAAACTTGCAATGTCAGCAAGACCTTCAACAGTCATGGAACCACCTTGAGAACATGAGAGCGTACGAATCTATTTATGGGCGAAACATTAGCAACTGCACGCGCTTGTGACCATTGAATTTTCACGGCCAAAGCTTGTGTTATCCAGGTCACTGTGAAGAGAGTTTTCTGGATCCCCGCTCAAAGGCCGGGGTGTCCCCCTACAAACAATGAGTGCGACATCACACTTGATCGGGGTTCTGTTTCAGCCCAGTTAGAAAACGGTTTTCCAATTGTGCAGGGCCTAGAGCACATCACGTTCATTCGCATTCACGCTGTGCACTCTAACTTATTTATTTTGAGCGCGTTCCGTTTGATTGAACCCAATCAAACGGAACGCGCTTGTCTTATGCTTTTTAGTGTCTTCTGCGAATATAGGCCAATGGCCACCGTATTGAGTCGGGAGGGCAGTGGCGGTGGTCGGATCGGGACGCGCTAGGTCACAAGGGACCGTTTTAGAGTATGATCGGCCACCGTCTTCGCAACAGGCCTGAACGGATACGCAGCAGCCCAAAGCTCTGCACGACAAGCATAGGATACTTGCGAAGATGTCTGAGGTTACCATTGGTGTCGATATTTCGAAAGACCATCTTGATGTGTACTGCCTGCCGGATGAGCAGAGCAAGCAGTTTACCAATACAGCTGCAGGGTACAGACAGTTAAAAAGCTGGCTGAAAGGCCTGCCTGTCGCTCGAATTATTTTTGAACCCACAGGTTCTTATCACGGCGCTTTTGAGTTGGCATTGTCGGGTTCCTATCCTCTGAGCAAAGTTAACCCATGGCAAGCACGCCGGTTTGCACAGGCCAAAGGCAAGAGGGCGAAGACGGACCGGATTGATGCGCGCCTGCTGGCCCAAATGGGGCAGGATTTCCAGTTGGAACCAGACAAGCCAGTCGATGCAAGCCTATGTCATCTCAAAGAGATACGCGTTGCACGTCAAGCTCTTGTAAAAGAAGCCACGCAACTGGAGAACCGGTTGAAAACACAACGGGTGAACCTGGTTCGCAAACAGACACAGCAACGCCTGAAACTCGTGCGAAAGCAATTGGAGGCCCTTAACGCCGAAACTCAAAAGCAAATTGAGCAGAGCCCTCAAAGGGCGCGGGCAGCAAAGATTTTACACTCTATTCCCGGGCTGGGACAGGTCGCCGTCGCGGCGCTGGTGATTGAAATGCCAGAGCTTGGACAATTATCCCGTAAACAGGCCGCTGCTCTGGCGGGGCTGGCCCCCATGACCCGCCAGTCAGGACGCTGGCGGGGCGCTGCTTTTATTCAAGCAGGGCGCAAGCCGGTACGCGATGCACTCTACATGCCTGCCGTTGTTGCCAGCCGTTATAATCCAGACCTGAAAGCCAAATACAACCAGATGCGAGCGGCTGGTAAGCCTCCCAAAATCGCCATAATAGCTCTCATGCGTAAGCTAATCGAACTGGCAAACGCTCTCATAAAAGCGGACCGGCAATGGCAACCAAAAACGGCTTGACCAAGACGGATACTCTAGTCCGCAGGAACAGGGGTCTCGTCTTTAGGCTCGTGGTGGTGATGGCGTGTGTGGGGGCGGTGCGGTCTTTTGAAACCTTTTTTTAGGGGACGTAGGGCAAATTCCAGCTTATCGACTTTTTTCATCCAGAATTCGCCACGACTCAGCATCTCTTCCATGGCTTTCAAGGTCTTGGGTCTGCCCTCTTCTTCATCTTCCAGCCAAACACGTAAAACACGGCCAAACCCCAGAGCAAGGGCGCGCGACATAGCCCTGCGGCGAAGGCCGGTTGTTTCAATATTGGCAGCTGTCAACATCCAGCTCATGGCTGTGGTTGAGATACGGTTCAAAGGCACAACAAGGCTGGGCGCCGCGTTGAGGGAAGTATTTAAATTTCTCATGGCACCACGATGATTTTCCAAAAAATCAATACGCAACATGAGCACATCGAAAAGCCGGTCCTTGGGCGGTTCACTTAAGGTATCCTCATCCCGCTCGCTCAATACCTTTTGATCAATGCCACTGCTAAACTCTTTCAAAATTGCCAAACGCCCATCAAAACTGGCACGCAATACATCAAGACCCACACCCGCTTTTTCCGAGAGATCGGCAAAGCTGACTTCCTGCAGTGTTTTTTCCTCTAGCAGGGACATAAAGGAAGTTACAATTTTCTGGCGGGTCTTTTCTGTTGGCATCTCTGTCTCCTCAAGGTTTCCCCTTGGGGAGACAGGCTATCATTAAATCTTTAGTTGTCTAGTAACAAATACCCGAGGTATAGGCCATTTGTCAGGCCAGCTCCTTGGCGCGTTGCGCCGCCGCAGCAACAGCTTGTTCCATCAATGTCTGAAGGCGTTTTTCATCCATGAGCACATGCAGCGCCGCAGCTGTCGTGCCACCTGGGGATGTTACGTTTTCACGCAGACGTGAAGCACTTTCAGGAGACTGATGCAACAGCTCCCCTGCCCCGCTAACCGTATGTCGGGCCAGCTTTTCTGCCACTTCTGCCGAAAGCCCCAGTGCTTTTCCGGCCTCGGCCAGACACTCAGTCATATGAAACAGGTAGGCTGGACCGGAGCCGCTGACTGCTGTCACAAAATCAATTTGCTCTTCACTGTCCACCCAGACAAATTCACCAACGGCCTGTAAAAGCTCGTTAACCATATCCTGCTGTTTTTGCGAAATAGCGCCCGATGCATAGCCGCCAGTAATGCCACGGCCCACCTGAGCAGGCGTATTGGGCATACAGCGCACAACCACCGTTTCTTGTCCCAGATGCCGATGGAACGTTTCAACGCTGGTGCCTGCGGCCATGGAAAGAACCACGGTGCTCTGCGCCACCAGAGTAACGATGGCTGGCAGGACCTTCTCCATGAGCTGAGGTTTCACGGCAACAATCAAAGCCTGAGCAACAGGCACCCCTTGCGTTGTTGCTTCCCAGCGAATGCCCTTTTCATCCAAAAACGCCAGCATTTCGCTGGAGGGGCCGGGGTCAACCACAACAACTGCGTCAGGGTGAACACCATTTGCAATCCATCCGGCGAGCAATGCGCCGCCCATTTTGCCTGCGCCAACGAGGACGAGAGGACTTTCCTTGGTAAAACTCATGCTTCTCCTGCAGTCTCGAACAACGCTGTCTCGATAGCGTCCGAGGCCGTTTTACCAGCCCAAACAACAAACTGGAATGCCTGATAATATCTTTCGCAGGACTCTAGAGCATTGGTCAAAAGCACTTCAAGCTGCTGGGGGGTGGCTTCAGCTCCGCCCGCTAGAAGCAATGTCTGGCGGAAGATAACAACACCTTCTTGCGACCATAGATCAAAATGGCCAATCCACATTTGCTCATTTGCAAGGGCAAGAAGTTTTGTGACTTCGACTCGGCGTATTTCGGGAACCTTGAGGTCAAATGCGCTGGCCAGATGCAGCGCTTCCAAATCTTCCATCCAGGAGAAGGAAATATGATAGTCTGCCCAATTACCCTTGACTGAGATGGAGATCTCGTCTTCACCCACCCGTTCAAAAGTCCAGTCATTTACGGTGGCAAGCTGCTCAATCGCATCTACTGGGTTACTGGAACGTTCTACTTCGATTTCTACGAGGCTCATAGACAGGTCCCCCCAATTGGAGTTGCAGGTAACGACACAGCTTTCTTTTTTAGGATACGAAAAAGAGTAGATAGCCGAATATTGAAAAACAACTGTAATCAGATAGCTACGGTTTCCGGCACAAAACACTGATTTCGAATCTTTTCTTGCTTCCACTATACAGACAGTTTTATGAAAAACGATATACAGGGGGGAACAAGGTGCTCACGAACTTGTGGACGACAGGCTGCCGCCCACAGAATATTCACATGTAATTTTAACCAAAATTAGGAGGATTACTCGGTTTTTTCGCTGGTCTCTTTTTCAGCGTCTTCGCCTTCCAAAGCGGCAATCCGCTCTTCTAGAGCCTCCACACGATCCAAAGCGCGAATTGCCATATCTCTTACGGCATCAAATTCTTCTCGCGAAACTATATCCATGTCGGAAAGAAAGCGTTCGGCCTGCGCCTTGAATGCCGTTTGAACTTCGCGCTGTGCGCCCTGCGCCACGCCTGCGGCATCGGTCATCAGCTTCGCAAGTTCATCGAATAAACGGTTTGGTGTCTGGCTCATAGTGCTCTCCGCTAATAGACTTTCTAAAAATACCTATTGTCCCTTTGAGCGAACTTCAAGCCGGACAAGTGGCCAACACCTGTTTTATTGGTATTGCACACCGGAATTGTCCGCTGGTGCTTGGGACACTGGATGATTTGCTATAAAAACAGTTGGAAGTTAACACAGTTTCATTCTTTTGACCCGAATCCGAGATTTTTGATGATGTCCTTGTTCGCGCTGCCCTTTCCCAGCATTGACCCTGTTTTACTGGAGCTGGGGCCCTTGCAAATTCGCTGGTATGCGCTGGCCTATATCGCAGGCATTTTGCTTGCATGGTATTATATGAAACGCCTGACCCGCCTTGCCCCGTTTGCAAAAGGCGCGCCGGTCCCCTCGGCAAAAGACATTGACGACTTCGTTACGTGGGCGGCCCTTGGCATCGTTTTGGGCGGGCGTCTGGGCTACGTCCTTTTCTATAACCTGCCCTACTACTTGCAAAACCCTTCGGAAATTCTTGCCGTGTGGCACGGGGGCATGTCGTTCCATGGCGGCCTTCTGGGGCTGTCGCTTGCGATCATCTTATATGCGCGCTCCCGCAAGCTCTCCACACTGGGCTTTTTTGATCTGATTGCCTGTGTCGCCCCCATCGGTCTGTTCTTTGGCAGGCTTGCCAATTTTATTAATAGCGAGTTGTGGGGACGGGTTACTGATGTGCCGTGGGCCTTTGTGTTTCCAACCGGCGGTCCCTTGCCGCGCCATCCGAGCCAGCTTTATGAGGCGGCACTGGAAGGCATTTTGCTGTTCTTCGTGATGAGAGTTCTGGTCTACAAATACAAATTCCTGCAAAAACCGGGGGCGGCTGCCGGTGCTTTTGCTATTGGATATGGCCTCTCTCGCATCTTCGTGGAGTTTTTCCGCGTGCCGGACGCGCAAATCGGCTATTTTGCGGGGTTCATAACCATGGGCATGGTGCTGAGCCTTCCAATGGTACTGGCGGGCGCGGGCCTCGTTTTCTGGGCATTTAATAAAGCTAATAAAGAAGGTGCTACCAAATGAGCGCATCGTCGCTTCTGGATATCATAAGGCTGAGAATCGAAAATCTGGGGCCTTTGTCTATTGCGGACTATATGTCCATGTGCCTTTCCGACCCCAAACATGGGTATTACGCCACCGGAAACCCTTTTGGCAAAGACGGTGACTTTATCACGGCCCCAGAAGTTTCCCAGCTTTTCGGTGAAATCATCGGGGCGTGGCTGGTGCACCAGTGGGTGCAGGATGGCAAGCCTGCAAATGCCCGACTGGTGGAACTTGGACCGGGCCGCGGCACCTTGATGAAAGATATCATGCGTGTTGCCAAGGCTCTTCCCGAGTTTGAACAGGCTGTGACCCTTCACATGGTGGAGACCAGCCCCAAGCTGCAAAACGAGCAGCAAAAAACACTGCATGGCACCCGCGCCCACTGGCACGAAAGCTTTGCGGATGTGCCGGAAGGACCGGTCTACCTTATTGCAAACGAGTTGTTTGATGCCCTCCCCGTGCATCAGTTTGTAAAGACTCCCAACGGCTGGCATGAGCGCTGTGTGGGACTTGATGAGACCGGAGAACTGAGCTTTGGCTTAGGGGTGTCGGCACTGGATACGGCAGCCCTGCCCAAACAGGCGCAGAGCGCAGTTGAGGGAAGTGTGCTGGAAGTCTCTCCCCTTGCCAGCGCCTTGATGGAGCAAATTGCCCAGCGCATAACGAAAAACGGCGGCGCAGCTTTGGTTATAGACTACGGTTACACCAAGGCCTCAGTGGGTGAAACTTTCCAAGCCATCCGGAACCATGAATTCACCTCCCCGCTGGCCACACCGGGACAAGCGGATTTAACCGCTCATGTGAATTTCCCCGCCCTCATTGCGGCGACCCGAAAAGGGGGCGCAGTGGCGTATGGCCCTATCTCCCAAGCGGACTTTCTGTTGCAGCTGGGGCTACTGGAGCGTGCCGGACAACTGGGTGCAGGAAAATCTCAGGCCGAGCAGGATGAAATCCGAAAGGCTGTTGAGCGTCTGGCCGCCGACAACCAAATGGGCACGCTGTTTAAGGTACTTGCAATAGGTCAGTCCTCCTCCTCTCCTCTGCCATTTCCGGCCTAATCCCAAAAGGAGCCCCCATGATTACAGCGCCAGCTCTGGAAGAACTCAGCGGAATAAAGCACGGCTTTTTCACCCGGAAAAATGGCCTTTCCACCGGCCTTTACAAAAGCCTGAACGTGGGGCTCGGCTCTGATGACGAGCGTGAAACGGTTCTTAAAAACAGAGCACTTGTGGCGCAAAGGATGGGAGTTAGCTCTGAAAATCTGGTTACAGCCTATCAGGTACACTCCAGCCGGGTATTGAGCGTGAAGGCTCCGCTGTCAGATGAACAGGACCGCAAGGCTGATGCCCTTGTAACCAACACACCAGAGCTTGCCATTGGTGTGTTGACCGCCGACTGCGGGCCTGTTTTGTTTGCTGATCCCAAAAATCGAGTCATTGGGGCTACTCACGCGGGTTGGAAAGGAGCCTTCTCGGGCATTTTACAGAACACTGTAGAGGCAATGGAGGCGCTGGGAGCTGAGCGGGGGGCGATTATTGCTGTCATTGGTCCCCTAATTTCCCAAAGGAATTACGAGGTTGGTCCAGAATTTCACGGTACATTTATAGAGGCCGACGAGAGTCACCACTCATTTTTTTCCCCATCCTCCAAGGGGGGGCACTTCCTGTTCAACCTGCCAGAATTCATAGGTATGCAACTAAAACAAACGAAAATCGCAAGTATCATTGACATAAACTGTTGCACCTATGCTCAAGAACAGCAATTCTTTTCCTACCGACGAGCAACGCATCGAAGTGAACCTGATTATGGACGGCAAATCTCCGCTATTTCTTTGAGCGCGTAACAAAAGGACGAGAGACGCAATGGCCCTGCACTTTACCACTGAGGAGTTTGCCAGACGCCGCCAAGCTCTCGAGGCGGCAATGAAAGCCAGAAAGCTGGATTGCCTGATCCTGTTTGCGCAGGAAAGCCATTACTGGCTCACCGGCTTTGACAGCTTTGGCTATTGCTTCTTTCAGTGCATGGTCATCCGGCCGGATGAAGAGCCTACGCTTCTGGTTCGCTCAACGGACCTGAGGCAGGCCCAGCACACCTCTACCTTGAAAGACATTCGCCTCTGGATTGACAGGGGCGGAAAATCGCCCGTGAGCCAGCTCAAGGACCTGCTCTATGAGTTTAACATGCTTGGGTCCCGCATCGGTATCGAATACAACACCCACGGACTAACAGCCGCCAACGGACGCGAAGTGGATGAACTGCTAAAATCCTTTGCAGATCTGGAAGATGCATCTGATGTGGTTGCGGAACTACGCCTGATCAAATCTCCGGAAGAACTGGTGTATGTGCGTGAAGCCGCGAAACTGGCTGATAAGGCCTTTGAGGCCGGGTTGGAAAAAGCCGTTCCGGGAGCGAATGAAGGGGCGATTCTCTCCGCCATGCAGTCCGCCGTTTTTGATGGTGGCGGCGATTATCCTGCAAATGATTTCATTATCGGCTCCGGCCGGGACGCTCTTTTATGCCGCTATAAAAGCGGGCGCAGAAACCTTTCTCACAATGACCAGCTGACGCTAGAATTTGCCGGTGTCTACCGCCATTACCACGCGGCGCTCATGCGTACCGTCATTATTGGCAGGCCCAGACCACGACACATTGAGCTGCACCGGATCGCCTTGGCTGCCTTGAACGCGGTTGAAGAGGTCATGCAGGTGGGCAACACCTTCGGTGACCTCTTTTCTGCCCATGCAAATATTATGGACAGCCACGACCTATTGCCCCACCGCTTAAATGCCTGCGGTTATTCGCTGGGCGCCCGCTTTTCCCCAAGCTGGATGGACGCACCTTACATGGCCTACAAGGACAATCCCCACAAAATTGAGGAGAATATGGTCCTGTTTATGCATATGATTATTATGGATTCAGACAGTGAAACCGCAATGACACTGGGCCAGAGCTATATTACGGGGGCAAACGGCCCGGAGAGTTTATCCAAGCTTTCCCTCGACCTTCCAATAAAGTCAGGCTAAAGCTATTTTAGATTGACAAAATATTGTATGCACTTGCCGAATCTCTATATAGGCTTGGCATGTTTCGGGGATTATTAGGGACTACAATGTTCAAACGACAACAACTTGGGCTGTTTGCAAGCCTTGCCTTTCTTACGCTTTTGGTGGCTTGTGGATCAAACAATGTTCCCCCCGGTGATCTGGCAAGTTCGGCGCCAAGTGCTGGCAATATTGCTCCCGCTGTCTCCCCTGCAAAAGCAACATTTGCTTTCGAGCGCATTTCAGGTGCCCCCGGCAATGTGGCCGACAGTCTTTCCGAGTACATTGCAAAAGTTGCTGTAAAAAAGAATCTGAAGCTTGTCCGCCGTGTGGGAGCTCCCGCCAGTTATCGAGTAAAAGGATACCTGTCCGCTGCCGGTGACCAGTACAACTCTACAGTGTTTTATGTTTTTGATGTGGTTGATGTGAAGGGCAATCGCGTGCACCGCATTGAAGGACAAGAACCATCTGACGGTGACAGCAGTGATCCATGGGCAAGTATCTCCAGTGATTCTCTTGAGCAGATTGCGACACGGTCGGTAACGGCTCTTCAAGCGTGGCTTCACTCCCGATAAACAGGCTAATCCACGTTGGAACTCCTTGAAAAATTTACCTGAGCAAAAAAACTGACCAGATCATGCATGTGACCTATTGTCGGCTTGTTTTGAGATTGCTACAAGGCGCCGAACGATCACGCATGCCGTGAGAGAAGAATGGGTCTGTATGCTGCGGGCCCCAACATATCCCTTTCGAAGTGCCACTTTGGTACACGAAGGCAAAATCCCAGAAGGACTTGCGGGTCATGAAAATCGTCGCGGGTAACTCAAATCGCGCGTTGGCTGAAGAAGTCTCAAAGTATCTTGATGTACCACTGGCAAAATGTCAGGTACGCCGCTTTGCAGATCAGGAAATTTACGTAGAAATACAGGAAAACGTTCGCGGTGAAGACGTTTTCATTGTGCAATCCACCAGTTATCCGGCAAACGACCACCTGATGGAACTGCTGATCATCATTGATGCATTGCGCCGTTCTTCTGCAAAGCGCATCACGGCAGTGATCCCTTACTTCGGTTATGCCAGACAGGACCGTAAGGCGGGGCCAAGAACACCCATCTCGGCAAAGCTTGTGGCCAATCTTGTCACCCATGCTGGTGCGGACCGCGTTCTGACACTGGACCTGCATGCAGGTCAAATTCAGGGCTTCTTCGATATCCCAACAGATAACCTTTATGCTGCACCGGTTATGACACGTGATATCAAAGAGCGTTACGCAACCGACAATGTGATGGTGGTCTCCCCTGATGTTGGCGGTGTTGTTCGGGCACGGGCCATCGCAAAACGCATTGACGCGCCGTTGTCCATCGTTGACAAGCGCCGCGACAAGCCCGGGGAATCAGAGGTCATGAACATCATCGGCGATGTTGAAGGCTATGACTGTATCCTTGTGGATGACATTGTGGATTCCGGTGGCACTTTATGCAATGCGGCTGATGCCCTTCTGGCGAAGGGGGCAAAATCCGTGACGGCCTACATCACCCACGGTGTTCTTTCGGGCGGTGCAGTTGCCCGCGTTTCAGCTTCCAAGCTGAAAGAGCTGGTGATCACAAGCTCCATTGAACCGACAGCGGCAGTAGAGGCGGCTCCAAACATCCGCACAATCTCCATCGCGCCGCTCATGGGCGAGGCGATTAACCGGACTGCGCAGGAAAAGTCTGTTTCCAGCCTCTTCGACTGAGCTTGAGAGATTTTCTTAAAAAGGCAGGCTTAAACGGCCTGCCTTTTTTGTTGCCTCATAAGACATCCGAAAGCATCTTCAAGCCGGTTATCAGCAGGAAGAGCGCAAACAGGCGGTCAAGCAATTGGGGCTTGATGGTGTGGGCTAACTTTGCACCAACCGGTGCAAGCAGAACCGAGGCTGGTATAATCAGCAAAAAGCCAATCACATTTACATAGCCCAATGAATACGGCGGCCTTCCAGCCTCCCCCCAGCCGAAGTAAATGGCAGCCAATGTTCCCGGAACCGCAATGATCAGGCCAATGACGGCGGATGTACCGACGGCACGGCGAATGGGGTAGTTGAAAAGGGTCAGGGTTGGTACGCCCAGTGTGCCGCCGCCAATACCCATCATCACCGAGAACCCACCGATAAAGAAACCGATAATCTGCCGCCACGGCGTTCCCGGCAACTGGTCGGCAAGGGATGAGCGTTTGTTTTTGAAGGCCATATTTACCGCAACAACAAGCACGATGACGCCAAACACCCCGATCAAGACTTGCCCGCTGACAAGCCCCGCGAGGACAGAGCCCGATAAAACCCCGATAACAATGGGCAGCCCCCACTGGCGCAGTAGCGGGCCATCCACCCCGCCCCGCTTGACGTGGGAATACGAAGAGGACGTACCTGTTGCAAGAATAGTCGCCAAGGACGTCCCCACTGCGCAGTGCATATTGACATTCGGTGCAACACCGATCAGGTCAAACATAAAATAGAGGACTGGCACAATAACAATGCCGCCCCCAACTCCCAGCAATCCGGCGACCAGCCCGGCAATAACGCCTGTTGTCAGCAGCGCAGCAGCCAACGTAAACAGATCCCAATAGCCTACATGGGCCATAATTCCCCCTCAGTTCACCATTTGAGTTGTAGAGTAATCCAACTCGCTTAAAATTTGGAACAAATCGTTCCTCTAGTTTTTAACAAAGGGGTTTTGCAGCTCTCCCGTAATCCCGCCCTTTATAGAAAATGAGTTTCTCTTGCGCTTTCAAGTGCTATCAGCTATAGCAATCCGGCTGCGTCGACACCCTTGGAGGAGGCGCACATCGCTGGCCGTTGTAGAGTTAGGTTTTCCTTTGCTCCTGCGGCCTCTTTTATAGTTTTATTAAGGAGAAACCACCATGGCAAACAGCTATGAGCTGAAAGCAACGGTGCGTGAACGTGTTGGCAAGGGGGCCGCGCGTGCATCTCGTCGTGCAGGTCTTGTTCCTGCAGTCATCTACGGCGACAAAAAAGCAGCAGTTTCCATCGATCTGCCAGTGAAAGAAACAACCATGACCCTGCATAAGGGCGGTTTCCTTTCCCACACTGGTACAGTTGATCTGGACGGCGACAAGATCTCCGTAATCGCGAAAGACTTCCAGCTGCATCCTGTTAAAGACACCGTGATGCACATCGATTTCCTGCGCATTTCTGCGGACGCAACTTTGACAGTAGATATTCCTGTGAAGTTCATCAACGAAGAAACTTCTCCGGGCCTCAAGCGCGGCGGTGTTGTGAACGTTGTACGTCACACTGTTGAAATGACTGTTCCTGCGAACGCAATTCCAGAAGCTCTGATCATCGATCTTGGCGAAGCAAACCTTGGTTCTTCCCAGCACATTTCTGCTGTTGAGCTGCCAAAGGGCTGTGCGCCAACAATCACTGACCGTGACTTCACAATCTCCACCATTGCAGCTCCTGCCGGCCTGAAAGAAGCCGACGCAGACGCTGAAGGTGAAGGCGAAGCAAGCGCTGAGTAATTTTCTCTTTTAAGGGTTGGGGTTTCAACTATGAAGCTGTTCATCGGCCTTGGAAATCCGGGCCCAAAATATGAGAGAAACAGACACAATATCGGCTTTATGGCGGCAGATGAAATTCATCGCCGCCATGGCTCCTTTTCTCCATGGCGTTCGCGCTTTCAGGCATTGACTTCCGAAGGAACGCTGGATGGCGAGAAAATCCTTCTTATGAAGCCAACGACTTTTATGAATGAGTCGGGCCGGGCTGCTGGCGAAGCCATGCGGTTTTATAAAATCTCCCCCGAAGATGTGGTTGTTTTGTACGACGAGCTGGACCTGCCTGCCGGACGGTTCCGTATGAAAACCGGTGGCGGACACGGTGGCCATAACGGGCTTCGCTCTCTCACGGCTCACATTTCGGAAAACTACCGGCGCGTTCGTCTTGGCATCAGTCATCCTGGCCATAAGGACCGCGTGCACCAGTGGGTGCTTGGGGATTTTCCAAAAGTTGACCACGAGTGGCTTGAGCCGCTTCTGGAAGCGGTTGCAGATAACGCTGCCCTGCTTGCCAAGGGACACGACAACCAGTTTGCCAACAAGGTGACACTGGCAACGCGCCCCCAAACACAAAGCAAGCCCTACAAAAAAGAATCATCTCGCAAAGCCGCAGACGAAAAGACGGCTGTGAAACAAAAAGATGCCAGCGCGGCTCCCACTAAGAAACAGAGTGCGCCAGCTCTCCAACCAGAGACTAAAAAAGGACCGCTCGCCTCAGGGCTGGAGCGACTGTTCGGATCAAAAGGACAAGACTAAATGGGTTTCCAGTGTGGTATCGTTGGCCTTCCCAACGTTGGCAAATCAACCCTGTTCAACGCGCTGACCAAAACAGCGGCAGCACAAGCGGCGAACTATCCGTTCTGCACCATTGAGCCCAACACCGGCGAAGTGGCTGTTCCAGATCCGCGGCAGGTAGAATTAGCAAAAATTGCAGGTTCCAAGGAAATCATCCCGACACGGTTGACCTTCGTGGACATTGCCGGCCTTGTGCGCGGCGCGTCCAAAGGCGAAGGCCTTGGCAACCAGTTCCTTGCAAACATTCGCGAAGTGGATGCGATTGCACATGTTCTGCGTTGTTTTGAAGACGACGACATCACCCACGTTGAAGGCACGATCGACCCCATCGCCGATGCGGACACGGTAGAAACCGAGCTGATGGTCTCCGATATGGAGAGCCTTGAAAAGCGTATTTCGCCGCTGGAAAAGAAAGCCCGCTCTGGCGACAAGGAAGCTAAAGCCCAGCTGCCAATCATGGAAGCGGCTCTCAAAGCTCTGCAAGAGGGCAAGCCTGCCCGCACAGTGGAACTGGCTGATGCGGACGAAGAGCGTCAGATGCGTTCTCTCAACCTGCTGACCTCTAAGCCTGTTCTTTACGTTTGTAACGTGGAAGAAGAGTCTGTTGCGGAAGGCAACTCGCTTTCTGCAAAAGTTGTCGAGAAGGCAAAGGCGGAAGGTGCTGCCGTTGTCATCATTTCCGCAGCCATTGAAGCGGAAATTGCACAGCTGGACGATGAGGAAGCTGCGGAATACATGGACAGCATGGGGCTGGAAGAGCCCGGCCTCGATCGTTTGATCCGTGCTGGCTATAACCTGCTTGGCCTGATCACCTACTTCACTGCCGGCCCGAAAGAAACCCGTGCCTGGACTATTGAAAAAGGCACCAAGGCGCCACAGGCTGCCGGTGTCATTCATACGGATTTCGAGCGTGGCTTCATCCGCGCCCAGACCATTGCCTATGAAGACTACGTCACCCTTGGCGGCGAAGTTCCTGCCAAAGAGCAAGGCAAGGCCCGCGATGAAGGCAAGGAATACGTTGTTCAGGACGGCGACGTGCTGATGTTCAAGTTCAACACCTGATCTCCAACCCTACCCTATCAGTTCTAATCCCCGCCTTGTGCGGGGATTTTTTATAAGAAAAACACACCTTCACCTTCGGTGGAGGCTTTGGACTTGGCCGAGCACTATATAAAAAGCGATGATGTCTGCACCTCCTATCATTGCGCTTGGCACAGTCTTTCTACTCTTACCAACGGCTAGTCCTGCTCACAAACAAGGATGCATGACCGTTTGGGGAGGTGCATCCCTTGTATCTTTGAGTTTATTTGACCCGGCTAAGTTTTAGCCTGTGTCCCCTCTAGTATATCGATAAAGGAAAAATTAAGCGCTATCATGCTTCGGCGTACAGATAGGCACACCAAAGTAAGAACTCTGTAGGTTGCTTCGTCCTATAACAGAGGTGCTCGGATACTGAGATTAAAAGATCAAAGCCGCAATAACGATGCACTCCAACTATGAAGTTGCCTATTGATATGCAGGATAATCTAGTCTTTCTTCCCGGATTGCTGTGTGATGCAAGAGTTTTTTCGCCGCAGGTAAAAGCATTGGAAGACCGGGCGCAGATCACGGTTCCTGATCTAACGCCGTACCACAGCATTGAGGAAATGGCGCGGGGCGTTCTTGATCAAGCTCCTCCAAAATTTAGTCTCTGCGGTTTTTCAATGGGAGGTCAGGCTGCAATGGAGATTGCATTGCAAGCTCCAGAGCGGGTTGAACGGCTTGCCCTTATTGAAACAACAGGCCTGCGTATTCCCGCGGGGATCCGCGAGCGCTGGAAGGTTGGTATAGACAGGATAAACCGCGGTAATTTTCTGGGTTATGTGAAAGGTGCCTTTGCAATCTACTTTAAAGCGGAGCCAACCATAGACCCTGCTATCAAACAAACCTACATGGATATGGCGCTTGAGATAGGCCCCTTGATAGCAATCCGGCACATGAAAGCGCTGATGAATTATCAAAGAAATGGCGAAAAACTGGCAAATATCAAGTGCCCGACAACCATTATCGGCGGTGATGACAGTATGGTGTTTTCTCTGGAGGTTCACAGGAGGATGGCAACTGCATTTCCGCATGCAACTCTGGTGATCATCAACAATACGGGGCATTTCGTTCCCCTTGAGCAGCCCGAAGCAACAACAACAGCACTGGAACACTGGCTGGACACGTAGAAGGTCAACGGCACCTGTACCCACCTCTTCAATGGCACTGTTTTATATCAAGGTCCGCCTTACCCTTGCAGAAGTTCATCTACCTTACTTCTAACCCCCTCCAGATGCTCGTCATGGAGCCCTAAACTGCTCAAACTTGAGAAGGTATTTTCAAAGTACTCCAGACAACTTCCAAGCGGTCCATGAGCGTTGACGATACGCTTGGCAACCTCTTCCTCGCTTATATCTCCCAGATACCTGCCGTGCTCTTGATTAACGACAAAGGCCAGAGCTTTTGTATCTTCCCCATCGACTTCAAGAGGTAACCAGCACGGCTTGTAGGCACCGACAATCATTTCCCGCTGCCATAGTATCTTAAGTTCTTCTTCGATTTGTCGGGCATCAATTCGAAACACCACCCCTTTGCAGCTGCCTCCCTTATCCAGCCCCAGAATAACACCGGGGTTATCAGAGGCTCCACGTCCAAATGTGGAGAGGCAGAAAGACCGGTGCCAGTTCTGCAAAACAGCAACTTTTCGAGCGGTAAATTTAAAGGACGGATTCCAGATTAGGGAGCCGTAGCCAAAAACCCAGATATCTTGTTGCTTTGGAATTTTCGAGATTACTTTCTGGAAGGAGGCCAGAAGTTCCTCATCTGTTGCCAAGGGAAACTTCTGACCGGTCAGCGCACGTGCTGCCTTCAAAAGAGAACCGTCTTTCAAACCTTCCCGGGTAATACGGTTAATATCTTGAGGCGGGCTTCCGGTTGTCCCTTTTCCAACCGGCTTTCCACCCTCACTTTTTTTCGGCAAAACACCTGCCTCCATGTATTAAGGAGTGCTTCCAAGAAACGAAACTCTCATCAAATTTCATTCCCGTTTAAATGAACGCAATGAACACCAACACCGTGCCAATTTTTGAAATAATACCAGTAAAACCCAATAGTTTGTGATCTGGATACCGGATCGGCGCTTCGCTTGCACAGCATAACCCAAGAGGGGTTACCAGACTTCGCCAAACTTTCCGCCATCATCGCGACCAATGAGCCCGGATCCAAACATACCAACAGGTTTGCAATACTGCCGGTTGGTATAATACCTTTCGAAAAGTGGCTATTTCATTACAGCGTATCTCCGCAAAGTGGATACCGGTTTTCGGAGATACGCGTAAAACAAAGATTTAGAGCAACGATGTGTTTCAATAAAAAGTCTCGTTGCTTTAGGTGTTTAGTCCCACGATGAGATGGTGTGGTTGTTTCATAAATCTGTCCGGCTCTTTTGTCCATTGCTTGGTGATGTACTCAAAGGGCGTTTGTCCTTTGAGAGCCTTGAGGCGCTTGGCAAAGTTATAAGCCTGTATGAACGTTTCCAGATGAGTGCGTAGTTCGCTGTGTGTCTGATAATAATAGCGCCGGACAGTGGCCTCTTTGAGGGTGCGGTTCATGCGTTCGACCTGGCCATTCGTCCAGGGGTGAGCTGGTTTTGTGAGCCGGTGATCGATATGGTTTTGGGCGCAAGCCAGAACAAAGCCATGGCAGCGAAATGGCTGGCCAGTAGCGAGCATATGCGTAATGTCCTTAGCGTTCCAGCTGTCGCCTTTGGGATCGGTGAAATGGGTGCCGTTGTCTGTCAGAACGGTGTGGATTTTATAGGGAACCACCTTGATGAGGCTACGTAGAAAGTCGCCAGCAATCCTTCTGGTCGCTTTTTCATGCAGCTGCATAAAGGTAAATTTAGATGTGCGATCAATGGCCACAAACAGATACAGTTTGCCTTCTGCAGTTCGGACTTCCGCGATATCGATGTGAAAATAGCCGATCGGATAAGCTTTGAAACGTTTCTTCACCTTGTCCTTATCTGGAGCTGGAAGACGCGAGATTCCGTGACGCTGGAACAAGCGGTGAAGGGAGGACCGGCTCAGATGCGGGATTTCATCCTGCAGAGCATAAAGGCAGTCATCAAGCGGTAACAAAGAGTGCTTGCGAAAAGCGACACACGCAGCCTCTTCAGCCAGAGTGAGGACTGTAGAGCGCGGATTTTCCCGTCCCATGGGTTGATCTTCTACGCTGGTCCGTTTCTTCCATTTCATCACCGTTTTAGGGTTGATGTTATAACGGATGCTTAATTCCTTGATTGTCGCATCCGATTTTTGGATGGCCGATCGAACCGCGTGAGTAGTCGTGGCGCTGCCGTGCAATACCTGTCCCATAGCCCCTCCTTACAAGATGGCGTCAATAATAAACTGATTCCATCTCCTTGCGGGACTATACATTTAGCGCATGCTGCATTCATTGGTATGCGCGCCCGTTGGTTTTCTTCAATGTATGGTTTCGGCTGTTTGCTTGCTTGCCCAGTTTAGCAAATCATCCCGAGGCCAAACCATTAAGTAGTTGGTTGGCTCATATTTGCCTTGCTCAAATAGCTGGAGCCGCCTCTTGTTTTTCAAGGCCACATGATCGGGATCATTGCACTCACCTAGCTTGAAGAAAAGAGCTCCCCCCTCTTCTGGAAGGCACCTTAGATAGGTTATTCTTGGGGACTGTTGCATCACAAAGGGATCCCAGAACCATCCTTGGGCAAATATTCCAGATATTTGAGGTTCGTATTTCAACCGCTCTGCCATGTCCAGATAAAACCGCCGCCATCCCGGCTCAAGAAAGTCAGGCGTGGTCCGGCGATCTTCCATATGCAGCTCATACATATTCTTATAATTGAAGCGAAGAGCTCCCCCGATCATTTTAAGCCCCTCCACAAGCTGCCTGCCCCCGTTTGTGAGCAAAAAACTCCGCGGGAGAGCACGTTGCTCATAATGACAAATAGTATTGCTGGGCCACATGTTCAGGGCACAGATGGAGATATCCTTTTTAAAAAGGTCCCCTTCCACATCCAGTGGATATGTCCCTTCTGCAATTTGCTCGGACAAGAAACAAAACCATTGGTCGACTGCCTCCATAACAGAAGGAGGAAGTGTGTCATCACGGGAGGCATTGAGTAGTTTATCAAGGCTTTTGCACATCAAGGTGATCATTGCTATTTCATGGATCACCTGAAAGGCTTCGCCTTCATATTGATTTTCCAGCTCCTCAAACCAATCCGACATGATTCCCGGAAACTCGAAGTATGGCCTCTCCGCCATATCATGCTGCATACAATAGGTGTATTTTTGGACAGCAGGTTGCAACTCTGTGATGTCGCCGAAGCCACCTTCCAAGACGCCAAGTGCCTGTTGTAATTTGTTCTTAGCCTTCACACGCAGACTCCCCCGGTTATGGGAATATTGACACCGTTCATATATGTTGCCTGACTGGAAAGAAGCAGGCGAACCACAGGCGCAATTTCCTGCGGCAAAGCATTGCGGCCAAGCGGGTGACCTGCTGCATTTTGTGTAACCATGTTATCAGGCAGAGCATTCAGATAGGGCGTGTCCACCATGGACGGAGAGACAGCGTTGATACGTAGTCCCTTTGGTCCGTACTCCGAAGCTAGAGAACGAACCAGTCCCAATTGCGCGTACTTGGCAATTGTATAATCGGCCATCGCCGCTGGGGGCAGGCCCAAAGTGACACTGGATATTATGAAGACAACGCGCCCACTGCCGCGTCTGGCCATTGCAGGCAGAAACGCGCGGGCAATTTCAACGCTACTGAGCAGCTGGACTTGTAAGTGTTCTTGGACCTGCTCCAGTTTCAGGCTTTTAAAACGGGTCAGCCGCAATGGCGGAGCCTGCGCAAAAATAATTGCGTCGGGGACACCGCAGATTGCACTTGCTTGGGAAATCAGGGAATATGCTCCCTCTGGACTGGCAAGGTCGGCCTGAAGGGGCACCACTTCACTATTTTCCAGCCCGTTATCCTTGTGCAACGCCTCCACATTGGAATGGGCATGGGCAATGAACTGCATGCTCTGGCAATCCAGCTCCTGCATAATCTGCCGGGCGATGAGAGAGCTTGCACCAATAATCAGGCATGAGCGGTTCATATCTGTATTTCTCCCACACCTGAATAAATGCGTGCTTTGGACACCACATTTCCATGCTGGTTACGAATGGAGGCTTTCAGTTCCACGCGCCTCAAAAGGCGGTGAACATCCATCACTTCCCCGCTGACGGTCAATTCATCCTGCAGATAAACGGGCCGCGTGAACTTGGTCTGCACCTCTTGCAGCAACGCCCATTTTCCCGGCAAATAGACGCCTACAAGGGTGGAATAAAGAGAGGCTGTGAGCATTCCATAAACAACCACATCCGGATGACCGCAGGCACGTGCATGGTCCGCATTTGTGTGCAAAGGGTTCACATCGCCGCTCACCAGCAAGAAAGCCTTGAGCTTTTCCTCACTCACCTTTGAAGTGAACTGGTGGTTCAAGCCCACGTCCATTGTGTCTATGGTATAGCTGTTCATCGCACCTGCCAGTTCATCAGTCCTAGTGAGCAGAGATTTTTCTGGAAATCAGATCGACAGTGTTTCCCACGTTGCTGGAGGCGTTGAGCTGCTCGATCTCCTGAAGGCTGAATTTGATTTTCAGCTCCTTTTCTAGCGCATCGATAATCTGGATCTGGGCAAGAGAGTCCCAATCCTCGGCATCATCGGCAACCGTCTCTTTGGTGACTATGAGATCATCCTCATCGAGCACATCCACAATTATTTGAGAAACCACATTAAATACATCCATGAAGCCCAGACCTGCCTTTTCCTAGTTTAGAAGAGTGATTGGTATATCGCGCGGCTCATCGGCCTGCGACAGCGGATATTCCCAAGTGCTTTTGCCCTGATCATTTTCTTCAACACAGGAAAACCCGAGCGCCTGATAGTGCATGCTGACCAAGCCGTTTTTTTTGCTGGGAATGTAATGGCCCACCAGTTTCGTTACCGGCCACTGCCGCGCCTCTTCTTTCAAACACAAGAACATGGCCTGTTCCATATCCCGCTTGAACACACGGCAACTCATGAGCCACAGGTGCAGGTGCAGCTCCTCGCCCTCCTGCTCGCCCAGAACAACCGAGACGATACCATTGTCACCAAACTTGTCTTTTAAGCGCCCGTAAAGGGTGAGGTGTTTGTCGGAGTGCATAAAGCTCTCCATTTCCTGAAATCCGTACCTTTGGGTCGTGAGATTAAACTGGTTGGTTTTATTGGTAAGCTGGGTAATGCGGGGAAGGGAAATCTGATCGAACGGTTTGATCAAGGCTTCCATATGAAGGGATTTTAAAAACTCTCCGTAATCTGCAAACTGGGTTTCGAGTTTGCTGCGCTGAATATTGTGCTCATACATCTTGGAGCGCTTCATGTCCTCCGGATTTAGGGAGACAAGCTCAAACAACCCTGCCCTATCCAGAGTACTCAAGTAGTTTGTCACATCAGAGCCAATATCCGGCACACACACCATGGGAAGCCGCTCGCGCACCAATGCCCGCTCACTTGGGTTATCATCCAGAAAGACAAGGGCATCCAAGCCGATATTCAAGGTCTTCGCGATCTGTTCTATGTTACCGTCCTTATTGTTCCAGTTGGCCTCGAACACGGCAAAATCAGCAAGCGACAGCGTGCTGTCTGGATGGGAGAAACCTTGTTTTGCGTTTTCCGGTTCATTTTTGCTACATACGGCCAGAAGAACGCCGCGCTCGTGCAGGTTTTTCAAATACCTTTGGAAATGAGAATAGGCTTCGCCCTCACTGTTCCCTTCTCCGATCTTGATACCTTCAACCCCATCATCACCGATCACCCCGCCCCAAAGGGTGTTGTCCAGATCGCAAATAACAGCCTTTTTACCAAGGCCCAGTGTGGCTTTGACCTGTGCGGCCACACTATGGGCGATATCGGGAAAAGCATCGCTGTTCATTGCGTATTTGTAGGCATACCACTGGGCTTGATCGTACCAGTGCTGCAACCCGACCTGTGAGGAGAGGTAATTCAAGTCATGCACGATGAGGTTTGAGTGTTCGCTGACACACTCCGCAAACCGTTCATTGAGGCTACGGACAAAGCGGGTGCGCCCGCATGCGGCAGTCCCATCCAGATTGCCAAGGGGACGAGCAAAGGGAAGCTCAAAATTATTTTGAATAATCGTTGCACGGTACTTGCTGGAAAGAGACATCCAGATGCTCTTGAAGTGCTCAAGGGTCTGCTCCAGCCTCTCATTTACCTGCACTTGTGTATCGTCCAGCTTTGGCCATTGGGGGATATTTATGCAGCTGGTATGCAAGTAGATGATTGAGGGGTTGAACTCATTGAGCTTGGAATTTTCAAAGACAGCCTCCCCATAAAACTGATTGTAGTCGGACTCGTAGATCTCGACATTAATGCCTTCATGCAAAAGAAATATTTCGAGAAACTGGGCAAGCTCATGGGTGGTTGACCCGCCAAGTATGGCCAGATGCAGCGGCGGCTTTGTCATGTTCTGTTTCAACGTACGCCGAATTTTTTTTCGGTAACGCTGCAAATACGCCCGATCAAAAGGGGGATCCAGCTCTGTGTAGACAGTCTCGACCATAATGCGACCCATTGAACTTGTTCATTAGAGTTCTAGAAGAAATGGCCTAATTTGCCCTTTTCAATTTCCTTAAACTGCGGCGCATTACTTCTAAAATACCGGAGATGGTTACAATAAAGTGAGGCAGGCTGCGGCTATCCATGACCAGATTTCTTTTGAGCTTGAGAGGATGCTGGCTCGTCGCATTCAACCCTTCATCCAGTGTCGTGGCTGTAGCCATCCCCATTTCCTCCAGATGTGGAATGTGTTTGGGAGACCAGATACCACTGGGGTAACACAGGTGTTCCAAACTGTTTACGGGCGAAAGACGTCGCTTCAAAAGCCTTTTGTTGGTCGCCACTTCCCTATCCATCGAGGCCTCATCAAATGGCAGTTTGTGCGTATGGGTATGCAGTTGCACGTCCACCAAGGGGGAAATTAAAACCTGCTCCAGCTCTTCATAGGTTGCATTGTGGAACCGGCGCGAATCTATGGCCTCATCACTCACTCCAATCTTGCGGGCGAAACACCGAAGAAACGCAACTTTTCGCTGGTCTCCCATCCCCTCCATAGCCTGCTCCACCGCCTTGACCACATCTTGCGGCTCCCCCGAAAAGCAATGGGTTTCACCTTCAAACTCAATAGAAATGTTTTGGGTAGGCTTTTGCCAAAGCCAATATTGCAGCAGCACATTCACTACGGGGATCTGATGATCGCAATAATAGGTGGTGACATAGAGGGTACATGGGAAATTATAGGAGGAAATAACCGGAATTAACTCGCTGACACTAGAGAACCAGCCATCGTCAATAGTGATGACCAATGGGTTGTCATAGGTGACCTCGCCTTTAAGAAAACGCTCGGCTTCCTGAAGGCTAATAACTGAATAATGTGAGGTCTTGAGGTAGTCGAGCAATTCAATCAGTTTTGGCTGGGATATGAAAACGCCTGGCCAGAACTGGTTCTCATCTTTTAGAGAAATGCTATGAAAACACAGGATCGCCAGCCTATCGCGGTGAAAGTACGAGATCACCCTTGCAAGGCCACTATGTACACAAAAAGAATAAGCGACCTCCCTCAACTTGTTCATTCGCGGCTCCCTAATTCGACCCTCTTATTAAACAGCCATTACATACCAGTTTCCGAAGGTTTCCATGCCATTTTGCTTACAAAGTAAAAGAAACTTTAAAAGTTACATTCCAATAAAATCAAAATAAAAAATATAAATACATGTATTATTATAGTAATAATAAACAAAACCACCAATTAACCAACCATCATATAAAATATAGTCATTTAATATAGAATACAACATTATTGAACCTCAAGTATACCATGGAGAGACCTCTATGATGAGATCAATAAGATATCTATTAGTTGCGATAGCGCCTCTGTTGTATTTTATGGCCATGTCTGGCCCTGCCCAAGCAAAAATTGAGTGCGCAAACCCCAACTATTCAGACCATCCCGACTGCCTTGGAGGTGGGCCCGGTGGATTTCCCGGTGACGCCCCAACGCCTGCAGTTGCGGCCGGTCTTATTGGAGGGGTAATTGTTATCGCAGGGCTCGGCTACGCTTATTATCGAAGGAAAAAAAGTAGGTAGATCTTAAAAAGTTTCCTGCATACTTCGCTGAGCAGCATCGGAAAAATTGCGTTTGGCGCAGCCGCCAAAGCATGAACTTAATGAACCAAAGACTGGTTGATCAATGTTTGCGTCCGCCTTGCAGAATAAAGAGCGCCTCGTTCTGGCTGCATTGATTGCCACACTGGCAATCAACGGCTTCACCCATGACGCAGTCATGAAGTTGACGCGTGAGAATGCCGATGTATTGCTTTCCCCTGTCTACCCGCTTGTGCTGTGTATAGCGCTCTATCAGATCATTCATGATAAGAGCAGTCTTTCCCATGTCTGGCTGGGCACATTTGCGGTTATTTCTCTTTCAGTCGCGCTGGTACCCAGCTCGCTGATTGCGTGGTCAGTCCTGCTTGTTCTGTGCGTTGCAAGCTACATTGTTGATAGGGGGTCCCGCCGTTCCTACCTCATTATAATGGGCCTGTGTTTTGTCGTCATCTGGCGGGCTATTGGTCTTAAAGTTGCGGGAACAACGCTCTATGAAATTGAGGCTTGGGTTATTGCCAAGATATACTCCACTTTTATTGGCAGCGCTGAATCTATAGGTACCCTTATTCTTGCAGAAGGTGGCCAACCGCTTGTAATGCGCCGAGATTGCAGTGCTTTTTCTCAAATGGGAACGGTTATTATAGGCTTTGCAGCCTTTTACACGCTGGCAAACGGCAATCGTCCTTTCTTTGCCTGGTGGCTCCCCACACTCGTTACATCTATCGTCCTGCTCAACCTCGGGCGCCTTCTTCTGATGGCCCATTCCCCTGAAACCTATGAGTTCGCACACGGTCCGGACGGGGGAATGATATATGACGGGTTGCTTAGCCTTCTTATTGTAATGGGGGCTTTTTGGCCTTCTGCTGACACGGTTGACACTGAAAACAGTAAAGTTGGTAGCAATAATTGACCCTTACGCGCCCAAAAATGTTTCTCATCTTCTTTGTGGTGGCACTCATTCTAGCCGTATCTCTCAGCCTGAAAATACGGCGCTACACCCTCCCCCAAGTCGATGACTACCGCGAAGCCATTGAGCCAATGGTTATTAAATCGCTGGAGGAGCAGGGATGGAGCCCATTGTCCTCTGTGGACCTTACAACCGAAGGATCCACACGCTCCCTACGTTTCAGCTACCCCCAATGCAACTCGATCGCTTTTGTAACCATCTTGTCGCCAGATGCCAGCGGCGCGGAACTTCTGCCCAGTTACCTGAACAGGGAAACACAGACATATCTGGGCAACGAGAAGGTAAATGAGTTCCTGACATTGCGCTTTCAAATAGCGAATTTTGTGCAATTGCTGAGCCATGCTGTGCGTGGTGAAACCGCTCAGTTCATCCCCATGTTCAGCGTCTACTTTCCAAAAGCGGAAGGTTGCCCTCAACCGAAGACCATCTGGCGGGCCAAGTAAAGCTCCGGCAACCTGTTTCCTTGCCAATTTGTCTTCACGCTACCGAATTGCATTAGAGGATTGGAAAGTCAGGAAAGCTAAAGTGAATGGAACCGTTTTCTGCTACGGCCAGCCCCCGCGGTAGGGTTTCAGGAAACATCGGTAATTTGAACGAGGTGGAAGCTGTATGACCAAGCGCGATCCACGTATGGATTTCTTCCGTGGCATTGCAATCTTCGTGATCTTTATCTCCCATTTGCCGGATAACAGCTGGGAATTGTGGACCCCTGCCCGCTGGGGATTTTCTGATTCCGCCGAGATTTTCGTATTCTGCTCCGGTCTGGCATCGGGACTGGCTTTTGGTAGTATTTTTGCGCACTGCGGACAGTTTATTGGGTCTGCCCGTGTTCTTTACAGAGCCTGGCAAATTTACTGGGCTCACATTTGTCTTTTCTTTGCAACGGTGGGAACTGTTACCCTCATACAATTGAGTGGCTGGGTATCTAATGACTATATTGAAAGACTTAACCTCTGGCCGTTTTTTCAAGACCCTCTTTTTTCCCTTCCTGCTCTTTTGACCTTGACCTATGTGCCCAACCTCTTTGATATTTTACCCCTCTATGTCGTCCTGATCGCACTCATAGCGCCCATGATGCTGGTTCACAGTCTGATAGGCCGTTTGGGCGTTTTTTTGCTGGTTTTTTACCTCTGGATCATTGCCAATCTGGGGTTCTTAAACTTGCCCGCCGAACCATGGTCCGATCGCCCGTGGTTTTTCAATCCCTTTGCATGGCAACTTTTATTCTTTACCGGATTTGCTTTTATGCGAGGGTGGCTTTCCGCGCCACCAAGGTCTAATTCTCTGATATTACTTAGTATTCTTATTTTGTTTATGAGTATCCCCTTTGCCAGTTTCCGCTTTACTCTGGCCTACCCGGCACTTGCCTACAGCGCTGAGCTCATAGAGCCATTAACCTCGAAAACCGATATGGGATTGCTACGCCTCCTGCACTTTCTAGCCCTTGCCTATCTGGCGTGGAGAGCTGTTGGCGAGGGTGGAAAGCGTTTGCTGATGGGTGGCTTGGGCGGGAAGCTGGTTGCCATGATCCGCAAAGTGGGCGAGCAATCTCTGGCAACGTTTCTGGCCTCTATCTATCTGGGCCAGCTCATCGCAATTGGCCGGGATAGTTTTTTCAACCTTGATCAGGAAATGTTGCTTACCACAGGGCTGGAAACTGAGGCATGGGAGACTATAATCTCCAACCTAATCGGCTTTATTGCTTTAATTGCAGTGGCTTATCTAGCAGGATGGTTTAAGGCAAAGCCCTGGAAAAAACCCTCTTAGTAACGAGATGATTGTTTTATATCTTCAAGCAACTGTACGTTTTTTCGCAGGTAGGTGATGATTTGTGCAAGGGCTACAAAGATCATTCCTGTCACGATGCCCCCACCGGCCGCAAAGGCCACATATAAGGCCAGCGTACCAAACATGTACGCCGGAGCCCCGAGTGCAGCTACAATACCAAGAAAGAACCCCAAGACCGCCACCACAATGACTGTGATTCCGACGGCGTGAAAAGCCCTAATAGCCAATTCCGGTTTTTCATCAATGAAGTACATTCTGAAACCCTTGGAGATAATTTTAACTAAATTAGTGTATTATGATTAATCTGAGTCTGTCTATTACTCAGTTTAAAATTTTAGGTTTTATTTTATTGAAAGGTTATCTTGGAGTTTTTCTATGCTCCGACTAGATACTCTGAGCAATACTATATGGTGCAGTTTTGTGAAAGCACCATCTCACACCAAGTGAAGGAAACTGCAAGAACCAACGGGTTTGAAATTTTCGTTATTTCTTATGCCAACCCACTATTTGCGCATTATTTTATTCAACAAGGGCCTAGGTTCCCCTGCAAGATATAGCAGCACCTAATTATTCAGATCTAATCAATCTGGGGTTTATGGGAAGGTCGCTTTGTTCACGGTGGCTCATGCGTTGAATGTCTGGATGAGAGAACGGATCACGGGCGACTTCCTCTGCCAGAGAACTTGCATTTGGATTATATCGTTGTCTGGAAAGTCCCATTGCACTTGCAAATCTACTAAGTGAAATCGCCATTTTCTTCTTCCTGTCTGATCTAAACGAAGTGCCATATAGTTTATTTCCTTTAAGGCACTTTCCCTCTACTGGGATGGTTTAGGAGTAACCAAGAATTTCTTTGCCATCAAATAACAAGCTCACCTGATTTTCTCACAGGGATGTTACCTGCTGAAGAAAAACTAATAGGAACGTTAAATTTTTACGTTAAATTCAAAAGACTTAATCATCGTTTGAAGATAACTTATTTCTATACCTACCCAAAATTTACCATTGAAGCTTAACTATTATTTAAGTTGCCTTATTACAAAGCACTTCTTGATGATAGAAACGTTTAAATAGATTGTAATATTTGCCCGAAACTTTAAGGCCTAGAACCCATAGATTCCCCACTAGGCAAAAACTACCTGACAGGCACCCTAATATTCTCTCGGGTTCCCCTCCCCTCTATTGCTGACTAGAGTAAGACAGGCGCCATACCATATTGGTATCTTTGTAGAACTCTTAGAAGCGAGGAACGCGATGTATGAAGTCAAGGTTCAACAGGAACCGGAGCGGCAGTTGGTGGGCGTTCCACACCGTGGAAGCTACAACCAGATTGATGGTGCTTTCAGAACTCTTTTTGATAAGCTCATTTACCGAGGGTTAATGCCCAAGACCAAAGAAACTATAGGTATTTACTTTACCGATCCACGAGCGGTTCCCGAAGATGAAATGCTGTGCTGTGCGGCAACCTCCATCAAAGATGACTTCCCAAAACAAGAAGACCTGAGACACTTTCGCATCCAAGGTGGTGAATATGCTGTTTTAACCCACCAAGGGCCCTATGATGGTCTTGGAAAGGCTCACAACTACTTACAGGAGGAGTGGTTGCCCCAGTCTGGCCGGGAGGCCCGCGCCGCACCGCCATTTGAAGTTTACGTCAACTCCCCTTTCAATGCAGAACCTGACGACTTGGTTACCGAGATCTACTTGCCTCTGAAATGACTGTTGCCCTACAATAAGGGGAAATCAGTTTTTTGGGGCAAGGTTTTAATTATGGAAATGCCAGAGCACGGTAAGGACCGACCGGATCCAAAGGCCTATGGCAATTCCCATCCCGATGGGATGGGGGTGAACCTGCTGGTGGAAGACGTGCAGACAAGCGCTAAATTCCATAAATTTGTATTTGGCAGTACCATCAGATATTGGGAGGAGCACTTTGCCATTATGGAGAGTCAGGGCCACACTTGGCTCCTGCACTCAGACTGGTCCTACAGAAACCACGAGATGATGAGTGCTGTTCAAGGACTGACAGCACGTGGCGGTGGGTTGGAGCTGCGCCTTTATGGGATAAATCCTGATGAAGCAGAGGAAAAAGCACGCCAACTGGATGCAACCGTCCTCTCTGGTTCCATCAATCAGGCCCACGGTATGCGTGAGGCTCACATTCTTGATCCTGATGGCTATGTATGGGTACCTTCACAATCCCTGTCAGAATAAAAGCCGCAAGCTCAAACAATCTACTCAATCATGCCAAGTTGGAACCTTCCCTTCAATGATATCCGATTAAACAAATAATGAGGACTAGACACTAAGGTCAATATTGCGCATCCGGGCCAACGTGTCTGAACAGACTCTGCCCTGATCCATATAAGCTCCAAGTTATAACCACCGGGGTTATGCTGGCCTCAACATCGGGTATTCAGTGACCAAAGAAGACGATCTCACCGCTAGAATTGAAGAGTGGGAAAGTATCAGGCAGGCCTCCCGCCTGTCTGCACGCCTTGTTTATGAAGTGATCCGGCGTGATGGGGAGGAAGAGTTAAACCGCCCGACATCCTCGCTCGTCTGGTCCGGCGTTGCTGGCGGGGTCGTCATCAGCTTCTCTGTTTTGGTTATGAGCATTTTTCAAAGTTACCTCCCCGATGCCAAATGGCGGCCCATGATTGAGTCCTTTGGATATAGCTTTGGCTTCCTACTGGTTATTTTGGGTCGGCTCCAACTCTTTACAGAAAATACGATTACGACGGTGATTCCGCTTTATACGGGTTTTTCTCTCTCCAAACTGCGCCAGGTGACCAGACTATGGATCATAGTGTTCCTTGCCAATCTAGTGGGTGCAGCCATTGCAGCACACTTTCTATCGTTTTCCGGAGCTATCGCCGAGCCCGTCCAAGCTGCAATTCTCGATATATCCTTACACCTTATCCAATTTACTCAGATTGAAATTCTGGTTAAGGGTATTCCTGCGGGAATTTTGATTGCAGCCCTCGTATGGATTCTACCATCAGTTAAAAGCCCTCTGTTCGCCATCATCGTCATCACCTATGTGATATCATTAGGAAAATTCACGCATGTTGTCGCCGGAAGTGTTGAAGTTGCCTACTTAGTGGCAGAAAACCAGATCACGCTCTGGCATGCCGTCTGGGGCATTATTCTGCCCTCCTTTGTTGGCAATGTTATTGGAGGAACAGCGGTCTTCACCCTCATGGCATGGGGACAGGTGAGAAAAGAGCACTATAAGAAGTCCTAGAATCCCCCTAGAGCACGTCACGTTCATTCGCATTTACGCCCTAAAGTCGAAAGCCCTTCAGCAGGAATCTTTGAACTTCCGCGGGTTTTGGCCAGCTCTGGTAGGGGGGAAGAGGTTCAGAGTGAAGACGTGTAACGCCTTCGCCCCTCACAAACATATCGAACAAGGCACCGCTTTGTTGAAATAGTTTCAGGTTGGTGCGAAACAACGTTTTCCGCTTCGGTGTCACCACCGTTTCCGCGAGCACCTCACCTCTGTCAATTTGCTCTGAAATACGGTGTAAAGACATTGTGAAGTTCCGCTCGCCCGCATTTATGGCATGAAAGACCGGATCAGGACCGCGAAACTGGGGCAATTTCCCCGGATGCAGGTTGATCAACTTGTCACGGAAACGCTCAATTATTGGCAGCTTGTAGATTTGGTTAAAGTGCGCAGAGACAATATAGTCGGGCTTCAACTCTTCCATCCAAGCAATTTCTCTAGCCCCATTCACATTGGGTGTCTCCACATACTCCGCCCCGTGTTTTTGCGCCCATGAACTCATGTTGGACCACTTGGGAACATGCGGCAACCGCAGGATCGGATTTGTTACCACCGCCAGATATCCCGCATAAAACACGCCGGACCTTCTAACCATACCAGCACATGATCTGAGCGAAGTTGGACCGCCCAGAACAGATGTTGAGCGCAACAGGCCGACCACTTCCCCTTCCACCGAGCGAGAAAAGGAGTGAAGCAGGGCGTCCGTATACGCGCTGGAATGAGAGCAAAGGATAATACGCATAAAAAATGAGAGCTAAAAAGCGCCCCTAATAATAATGTTGATAGGAAACACCTAGCTGAGCAGCACGCGCAAGACGGGGTGGATGAGAATAAGCTGGGTTTAAATTGCCCTGAGTAATTTTGTTTGCAACAGCCCGTGCCGCAGCTTTTCTGCCAGCACGGTTATAAATCGTACCGCGTACAAGAACGCTTTGGCACAGCAGGCGGCGAAACGCGTCGAACAGCGCCAGATCCGGTTTTTGAGGGGAAGCCCAGAAGTGATCAAGCTCTCCTTGATGCGTTAAGCCTTCAACATCATAAATAGTCGGCATAATGCAGCAGGTTGGAACACCTTCTTCGATCGATTCCAGACCGGCAGAGCTGTTCACGGTCACTAGCCCAAGAGAGTCTCGGGACAGATCTTGAATGTTAGAGCCATCCAGAAGGAAGAGCCGCTCTTCCAGCCCGTGCTCCCGCTCTGCTTTTTCAATAGCTTCGCGAAGTTCTGCATGCCTGTACTCTAAAGGATGGCACTTCAGCACAAGGTTCGTGCCCGCAGGTGCATGAAGGGCGAAAGATCCGGCCACGTGGTCAATGGCTTTATAAATGGAACCGAACGGCGAATGGTCCCTGATCTGGAAGTCCCCGTTCAATTGTAAGGCGAAAACGTAGTAGGGTTGTCCTGTCACTTTATGAAGCGTTCTAGCTGCTTCCAGCTCCCGTTTTTTGCTCAGCAAGCGCGCTTTGAGCCAGCCGCCATATACCGTGAGACGGCTTTCCTGACGGTGGTTTTCATACTTTGGAAAAGCCCAGTGAAACAGGAGGTTGTCTACAGTGAACTTGAGTTCCTGAAAGACCAGCTGGCTGTAGCTGTTTTGATAAAGCCTGTCACCTGCAAGCGGTGATGCATTTTTTGCCATCTCCCTGATCTCTTGAGGGTCTTTCGGGAAATGAGAAAGCGCATTGCATCCTCCAACCTCAACAGTCATCCAGTCCGGACGCAAATACCCCAGCTCCGTTGCCACAATTTTGAGGCCACGCTTTTTGGCAAGAGCAATAGCCGCTTGGTGATAGACGCGCCGATCTCCATGCAAAAGCACAATATCAAAGCTATGTTTTTCCAAGAGGCCCGCTAAGAATTCCGGCCAATTTGAAAGAGAGCCCCGATAATTAATAGCTCCACCCGCGTGCCAGTTCATGCGGTCACTGCCGCAAAAGTTTACACGAAGGACATAAGCGCCCGATTGGCGAAGTTCATCACCAATTTCAGAATAAAATTTTGAAAGAGGACCTTGCAATATGAGAACCCGTGGCGGCTGCGTGCCCATCAAGCAGCCTCCGACCAGTAGCAGTTTTCAGGTATTTGAATGCCCACATCCCGCGCCTTCTGTAGCCTTGGCGGGATAGGCTTATATGCGCCAAACCCGTTCACTGTCCCACCTAGAACCCGACCTACGAACTCTTTTACGGCGACTTCCCGTCCTTCTTTATTATAAAAGCTTCCTCTGATCTGGATGGAGGCAGCCAAGAGCTTTTTGAGGTCTGCAAACAGCCCTTGATCAGGAACTTGAGGCAACTGCCAGAAAGAATCCAAAGGCCGCTGGTCCGTCAAGCCCTCGATATCGTAGAGCGCAATCCCCAGCACTTTTGTCGGAACATTTGCCTCCAATGCAGCAAGACCCGTGGTGCTGTTGATGAGAACACATCCCTTTGTGGTTCGCAGCATCAACTCAAGATCACCGCCATCAATGCACTTCACACGTTCAGAAAGGCCGTGTTTTTTTGCAATCTGCTCAACCCTATAGGGCCACTTTTCGATGTTGTTATCGAACGGATGGAGCTTGAAAACCAACTGATCTGCCGCATCTGCATGTTTTGCGAATGAGCCAATCACTTCCTCAATCATCTCAGAAATATGGGTATAGGGCGAGTGGTGGCGAATTTGATAATCGCTTTGCATCTGCAACGGGACCAGAAAAAATGGCGTTTCACTCGCCACCAAGTCTTCAACCAACTGCTGTGCTTGGGTGTTTACCCGTTTTTGCCGCAGTAATCTCGGAATATAGCTGAGGTAATCCCGCAGAGGATGGTAATAGCGATCCCGATTATAAAACGGGAAACAGTAGGGAAAGAACACTGGCCCCAAATTACAAAGCACTTCACTCAAGGCTTCCTGCGTGAACGGATGCGGGTAGGACATCTCACGAAGGTCCTCATCTGGTAGGTTCGCCGCGAGCTCTCGAATTTCCCTAGGGTCATTGGGGAAGTGGGAATAAACACCCATTCCGCCTGTTTCCAGCGTAATCCAATGCGGCCGCAGATAACCAAACTCATAGGCGAACACATTCAGGCCCAGCTCCATGGCAACGGAATGGGCAACGCGGTGGTAAGGACGCCGGTCTGCATAATAGACAATATCTGTGATGCCGTGTTTCTTGACAAAGCGCTCCAGATAGCCGCGCCAAGATTTGAGGCGCCCCCAATAATTGTGTGTTGATTGGCCTACCCTGAAAAACCAATCGGACAAGGAAAGGTTGATGATATGACAATCCGCTCCCTCACTCCGAAATTCGTCTGCAAGACGAGAGCCAAAGCCCGACGGGTGGGATTGCAGAAATAAAACACTACGTTTACTCATAGCCATTCACCTCACGCCATCTGGTGAATGCGGTGCTGTTTCAAAGCACCATCGAGATTGTCATACATAGTCACATGACCATTATGGAGCAGGCACCCCACGTCACACAGTTTCTTCAAGGCCCCTTCAGAGTGCGAGATCATGATGATATTGGCGGTCTGCAGCTTCTCTTGGAAAACCTGATCGCATTTCTTTTTGAAGCGGGCGTCCCCCACTGCCGTGATCTCATCAATGAGGTAGTAGTTAAAATCTATCGCCATGCTAACGCCAAATGCCAGACGGGCCTTCATACCAGAAGAATAGGTCTTGATAGGTAGTCGCATTGAAGCGCCCAGCTCGGAGAATTCCTCCACGTAAGCAATCATACGTTCTGTGTCTTCTCCGTACATACGAGAAACAAACCGGACATTTTCGATGCCTGTCATATTGCCGGAAAATCCTCCAGCAAACCCCAGAGGCCAGGACACTTTTACCCGCCGCTTGATGCTACCCTCATCAGGCCGCTCGGCACCAGCTATCAGCCGCATCAAAGTGGATTTACCAGCACCGTTATGCCCGATGATCCCCACATTCTTCCCCTTTGGAAAGGACATGGTCAAATTTTTCAGGATTACCTTCTCAACCCCTTTTAGCCGATAGGTTTTCCGAACATTTGAAAACTCAATCATGGCTTAGACTTTCTTCTGGTAAAGACGATCGCCAGCAAAGCCAACCAGAAGCAGGATGAGCGTGCAGACAAGGAGGTACGGTTTATCCAGAACAGCACTCTCGTAGTATCCGTAATAGCCCTCTCTCATCCATTCTATGCAGTGCAAAACAGGATTCCAAGAAAGCCAATAAGTCACTGCCGGAGGGAAGTCAGTGGGAAGAAAGAAAATACCAGAGATAAAGAACATAGGGCGAGAAATGATCGATTCCACCTGTTTCCACGTGGGCCAAAGCCTGAAAATTACGGCGTTGACTTGGCCTGCACCCAGCCCCAATAAGGCAGTGCACATTAATGCCGTTGTGACCACTTCAAAACGTTTGGGGAACATCCCCTCCCCAACTCCAATAAGTGCGCCGAAAAACACAAACATAATCAGCACATAGGTCATCGCAATAAAAATAAATTTCGCAATGACCAAATCGGATTCATTTACAAGTGGGTATGTCAGCAGGCCCCTGCTTTGCGGAACTGCTGTCATGATTGACTGGGAGAGTTTTTGATAGAACTGGAAGGTAAACACTCCGGTTCCAAAAAACAGCGCAAAACTTTCGCCAAGAGGCGGCATCCGCCCTATGACGGAAAAAATTGCCACCAAGGCAAGCGTACCAACCGCAGGCTGGAATACAGCCCAGAAATATCCCAGCTGACTATCCCCGAATGCCGTCCGGGTTTCCCGCAAAATCAATGCGCCGATCACTCTGCCTTGCGTTGTGAGGACACCTTCCGTACTCATATTCCTGTCCTACCGCAGATGGTCGCGAACGGAGTAGGTTAACAACGTGCCCAGTGACCACAGAGCGAGCAGAACCCCGAGCAGCAAAAGACTATTGGTAAACCGGCGCGGGTAGAGCGCGTTCTCAGGTTCTGATGGCTGTTGGAAGACAGCAAGATAACGTTGTTGGCGATCGGCTTCACTTCGGGAACGTTCCAGACTTGCAAGGGACGCCGTATAGGCTTGTTCTGCAAATTCGCGTTCAATCACCAGCTCTTCGTAGTCAGCAAGAAGTGATGAAAGTGATGAAAATTTGCCCTCAGAGTTTTCTCCGGTGGCACTTGAGCGTCCCTGACCTTGAACACCACCGATTTCGGACTGCTTCAGACCAATCTGCTCCAGTAACGCCGATTCTTGCTTGCGCAATTGACGAACAGTTGGCGAGCTTTCATCAATGGTTCCCACAAGGCGCGATAAACGTGAACGCGTATCAATGAGCTGTTTCTCCAGCTCGGCAACCAGCTGTATCTGAACTTCCGCATTTTTCGTAGGATCGAGAGAGTTTTCCGTGGATCGGAACTCCCTGAGACGTGCGCGAATCATGCGCAAACGCAGTTCCGCCCTTGAGACCTCTTCCTCGGCATATTTCACCGCATCCTTGCGGGCACTTTCCGAAAGGTTGTTGACCAGCTGTGCACTGTAGGAAAGGACCAGATCTGCCAGCCTTTTGGTATCCTGCGCAGTGAAAGCCTGTACCTCGACATTAATAATGGAGGACGTGCTGTCAAAGCTCGTGTCGATCATCCAGTCCCAGTAATTCACGAAATCTTCTATGGGCAGTTCCGGGTCCAACCGGTAAATGAAGTCCACATCTTCGGAGCTATAAAGCTGCTTTAACCCCATATCTGCACTCAGGCGTTCCACAACTTCCCGGCTTTTGAGGTAATCCATCAAAATATAGGAATCAGTTGTGGTCGATCCTGTGCTGGCAAGGCCCGTCAGGGACCCTAAAAAGTCTCCTCCTGCAGCGCCTCCATCCATTCCGCGAACAGAGAACCCTAATGTAGAGGAATAACGGTCGGACGCCAAAAAGAGGAAATAGAAACTACCCAGTACTGCAGGCAAGGCAACGCATAGGGCGAACGAAACGGCCAGCATACGCCTGCGGAACTGCTGGGGGCGCAAACCTTTGCCTCGCAGGTGATCCCATAGGGTTTGCGGAACCTCTTGCAATTCTCTTGCTTTGACCGGCAGCGGAACAATAGAGGCCACCGCTTTTTGGGCCGGAGAGAGCTTCTTAGCAGGAACTACGGAATTTTTTGCCTGCTCTTCGGGCTTTTTTGCGCCCTGAGCAGGCGGAGCTTTTTGTGGCTGCGCGTTTTTCTGATCCTTGGCAGGGACAGGCTTTTGCGCCCCTTGATTTTTAGCGGGCACAGGCTTTGCTGCCTGAGCCGCGGCCCTCGGCTGCGCCGCTACGGGATCAACTTTTTTTTGTGCGCTTTGCTTGTCCATTATACCCTCAATACCCCGAACTCCTGAGGCCGCTTAACTTAGAAACTCAAAGAAGACGTAGATCTTGCAACACCAACAGTTCGCCCGATGATGCCCAGGAATTTTCCAAGTTCTGCTGTATAGGAATTGGCGACGTATAGAACGTCTTTGTCTTTGATATTAAACTGCTGCCCTTTGAAGTAGGACTGAGCCTGCCGCATGTTGACCCTGTAGATGACAGGTACCTGATGGTCAAACTCGGAAACACCCTCAATGCCAAGTGCCCTCAGAACCTTCGCATCCTCATAGCGGAACACAAACAGGCCCTTTGTATCGGCACGATTGTCGCTCAAGCCTCCAATGCGGCCCAAAGCTTCAACGAGTGACACTTCGCCCACTTGAAGCGGATACTCTCCAACTTTGGAAACTGCACCAAATGCCGTAAACGTTTGCGGATCGTGGCTCACATAAACACGGTCTCCTGGACGCACATAAACGTTTTCACTGCCATCTTCAAAAACGGTTTTCAGCAGCTGTTTTCCGCGGGCGTTTTGCCGATCCAGCGTCACGAAGGTTTCGCTGGCTTTCGTGGCATTACCACCTGCTTTTGCAACCACATCCAGAAGTCGTTCACCTTGGAGTGAGAGTGGATACTGTCCCGGAGAGCGCACATCACCATTTACGACCACAAGGCTGCTCTGGTTGTCTTTGAGAGTGACGATCACCTGTGGGTCAGTGGCCTGTCCCTCAAGAGCTGCCTGAATAGCATCTTGAAGACGGTCCAAAGACTGACCTGCTGCATTCACCCGCCCGATATACGGAACAGTGATCGTGCCTTTCTGGCTCACCATGAACGGTCCAAGCTCGGTACGACTGCCCGTTGCGTTGCTGAACAGACGGTCCGCGCCTTGCTCCCACACGACAACCGAGACGACATCCCCGACTCCAACCATATGGCGCGGTGCAAATCGTTTTGCGCTAAACCTTTTCCCAAGGCCTATAGGGCTATAGGCATGCAGCGCCGCAATAACATCGCTATTTACATCAATAAGCGTGTAATCGAATGTGTCTTCCCGAACCTCTGACGACTGGTGTACTATTTCCGAGGAAATTGGCCCCGACGCCGGCATGATCTGACAGCTGCCCAGCAACAAAGCACTGGCCACAAGAGTTAGGCCGGCCTTGAACGAGCCAGACCTATTAAAAAACGTAGGGCAAAGGGTGCGCAGCATCTAAATAATATCCAGAACTTCAGAAAAATATAGAAATATAGGTAACCACCAATTTCAACTTGTAATTATTAACTACTAAACCCTTAGGGAAAAATCAACTCGGCCAACCACGGTTTAGGGTGGCAGACCCAAAGACCAAGAGCATTCTTTTTCACAGTTGCACTGTGGATACAGCTCCTCAAGCCGCTTCCTTTCAACTTCAAAACGCGTATCTGTTTTCCATGACTTCTAAAAAGACCATTTTGATTACAGGGGCCAGTTCGGGCCTGGGGCGGGCTCTTGCCAAGGCTTACGCATCGCCCGAAACGCACCTTTTCCTAACCGCTAGAAACCGTGTGCGCCTAGAAGAATCCGCTGATATTGCGAGAAAATTTGGAGCTGAAGTTTCGACTGATTCGCTGGATATTCGTGATCATCAGGCTGTGCAGCAATGGGTCACCCATGCCAGCCGATTCGGCCCCATTCACACCGCGCTTTCGAATGCTGGTATTACCGGCTCTCATAGTGCAGACGGTTCCATCGAAACTGCAGAGACCGCTCAATCACAGATTGAAACAAATCTTTGCGGCAGCATTAATCTGGTTACAGCGGTGACGCCGTTTATGCAAAAACAAGGGTTTGGGCAAATTGGGTTGATAAGTTCACTTGCCGGACTACAGCCGATTTCAGATGGCCCTGCCTATGGAGCATCCAAAGCTGGAATCATTGCCTATGGGGAGGCCATTCGAGACCATCTCTACTCTTCAGGCATTTCTGTCAGTGTGCTATGCCCCGGCTACATCAGGACGCCAATGGCAGATCAATTCAAAAGTTGGAGACCTTTGGAATACTCTGCGGACCAAGCAGCCTTGAAGATCAAGAGAGCCGTAGAAAAACGCAGGGCGCTCTATGCTTTTCCGACGGCTCTTGCAATCAGTATTGCTTTAGGCAAACTTCTTCCTTGGAAATTACGCCGCCTTGCGCAGCAGCGCTTTAATTATGACCGAAGTGGCGAGAGCTAGCACGAGCGCGATCACCACATTATACCAATCTGATTCATGCAAAAACTGAGGAAGGTTGTTTTCTATCTCGGTTGAAATTGGTCCCCGGATCAAGTCCGGGGCCGACATCCCGAATTCTTTACGAGGTCATACCGGCCATCGAGCCGGTATCCATAGATGATCCTATAGGTTCCTCTTAATACCGATTGGTCTTAGAGGTTTAATTCACCCAATGATCAGCCTTGTTATCAGCGGCCCGCTTTAGCGTTTTGCCAGTTGAGCTATGGTAACAGGGTTGGCTTCCAAATCTGCCATAGCGTCTTTAACCGCCTCAACTGCCTGTTCCAGTTGCTGTTTACTGTGCTGTGAAGTGATAAAGAACCTGAGCCTTGCTGATTTTTCCGGCACTGCAGGAAAAATAATTGGTAAAGCATTCACACCACGATCCAGCAGGCGAGATGATAGAACCGTTGCCTTCAAAGAATCGCCAACCATAATGGGCACAACTGCATAGCCTTGGCTTTCACCTGTATCGAAGCCAGCTTTTTGACAAAGCTCTTTGAAATAAAGACAATTGGCCTGTGCTTTTTGAACCCGCTCCGGTTCTTGTATCATGATCTGAGCTGCACGGTGGCACGCCGCAGCAATGGGAGGGGCAAGGCCAACACTAAACACAAAGCCCGAAACACTGAACTTAAGATATTCCACCAGATCTTGAGAGCCGGCGATATACCCACCACAGCCTGCTAGTGTTTTGGAGAAAGTACCCATCCAGATATCGACTTCGCGAGGGTCAATGCCAAAGTGCTCAGCAAGCCCCCTGCCCGTCTTTCCTAAAATACCTAATGAATGAGCCTCATCCACCATAAGCCAGGCATTGTACTTCCTCTTGATTTCAAGAAGCCTTGGCAGGTCGGGGAAGTCCCCGTCCATGGAATAAATGCCTTCTACTACAATCAATACTCTTTTATGGCGATGGGCACGGTTCTCCAAAATGCGCTCCAGTGCCTCATAGTCATTGTGAGCGAAGGACTGGCGGACCGCACCGGACAACTTAGCCCCTGTGACAATACTATTATGAATATAGCTGTCGTGGAGAATCAGGCCTTCTTGCTCCATAAGCTGGCCTATGACTGTCACATTCGTGGCATGCCCACTCACAAAGGCTACAGCACTTTCCACCCCGTAAAGCTTGGCAAGCTGCTCTTCCAATGCGCGGTGAATTGGACGTTCCCCAGCCACCACACGGCTGGCTCCTGCGGAAATACCATAGTGGTCTGCTGCGGCTTTCGCCGCTTCAATTACTTCCGGATGCCCATTCAACCCCAGATAATCATAGGATGCGAAGTTCAGGTAGGCTTTACCATCAATATGCGTCGTATCAGAGGCACGCCCATCATGGGCCCGAAAGAAAGGGTTATCCACCTTCAGCAGATCCGCCGCTGCGCGTTGGATCTTCATTTCCTTAAACCCGGGAAGATCCGAGAACTTCTGCTTGGGGCGGCTGGGCCGACGTTGTGCAATACCCGCACCGCCTCGCCCCGCTTTGCGTAAGTTATTGATGAGCGAATCCCGCTCATCTTTACCTAGTGTTTTTTTATTCATTCCCGAAAAATACCCGCAAGCTATCCAACCAGAGAGCCAACGTTGGCCTGCCGCTCCGACAAGGCTTTTTGAACAGCGGCCTGATCGGAATCACTCATATCAACGCCCACATGCCGGTTGGCCAGATCATCCAAGGCAGTCTGGTTATCATCTTCGGCTGCTGCTGTCGAACGAATAGACTTCTGTAAAATCTGGGAGGCAAAATCATTCAGGGTGGTTCCGCCGGACAAGGATACCAGTGGCACCTCGAAGGCGAAGCGGCGCTGAATAGCTATACGCAGCTCCAGACCCATAAGTGAATCCATACCAAATTCTGCCAGAGGACGTGTATACCCGATATCCTCTAGAGGAAGGCGCAGAATTTTTGCAATCTCAACCGCAAGCAATCCAGCAACAATGCTGGTTGCCTCTTCCTCGGTCTTGCCATTTACCAGCTGAACAATATCAACGCTCTGCTCCGCATCACCAGCCTGTGCTTGAGCACTGATAATCCTGCCAAACATGGGGCGGCTTAGCAGAGGCAGGGATTGATGCGCCTGCGCCCAGTCAAAGCGGCCAATATGAAGAACTCCAGAGGTGGATTGTTGATCATCCTGCCCCATAGCCAAAAGGAGAGCATCCAGACCTTCCCGCGCTGTGATCATAGCAGCGCCCAAGTGACGGGAAATCTTATCGGAAACTTCCAGATTTCGCGCCAAAAAGCCCACATCTGAAATAGCGCCCCATCCCACAGCAATGCCCGGTTTTCCGGCCAGACGACGTTCACGCACTAACCCTTCAAGGTAACCGTTGGCCGCAACATAGCTTGCCTGCCCCGGGTTTCCGATGAGAGTTGTGGCAGAGGAAAACAGAATAAACTGGTCCAAGTCGTCATTCTCAGTCAACTGATCAAGCAGTGTTGCTCCAGTAATTTTAGGGGCAAGGACTTTCTCAATTCGCTCTGATGTAAGCTGCTGGATAATGCCATCATCCAAAACCATTGCCGCATGAATGACAGACTTGATTGGTGCGCGTTTACGCAGCTTATCCAACAAGCTCTCCAGATCCGCTTTATTCGTTACATCACAGGACCGCGCAAGGACTTTGACGCCGCGCTTTTCAAGTTCACGCACAACCAAGCTATGCTCTTGCGAAAGCTTACCACTGCGACTGGTCAGGACTATATTGCGCGCCCCGTTATCCGCAAGCCACACTGCAATCTGGCTTCCAAAGCCACCAAGGCCTCCAACGACCAGATGGTACCCATTCCCATCAAAACTTGGGGAGGATACCTTTGGCGAGACTTCAACTTGCTGCGGCTTGGGTGGAGCCACAAGTATTTTACCAATGTGGCCGGAACGTTGCATCAAACGGAATGCATCTTGTACGGATGCCCCTTGGAAGACACGGTGTGGAAGTGCAGTAAACGCCCCTTCCCTGACCTGCTCGAACACCTCTTCAATAAGTTCGCGTGCAAACGTTTTATCGTGAAGCAGGATCTGATCCAGATCGATGCCAAAGTAAGAAACGTTGCGGCGGAACGGACGCAAACCGATTTTGGTATTTGCGTAAAAATCGCGTTTGCCCAGCTCGAGGAACCGGCCGAATGGGCGCACCACATTGATACTGCGCTCCATGGCTTCGCCAGCCAACGAGTTAAGCACCGCATGAACACCGGCCCCTTCCGTTATGTCCATAACTTCATCGGCAAACCGAAGGCTGCGCGAGTCCAGAGTTACGTCTGTACCAAGTGTCGACAGAAGTTCCCGTTTTTCCGGTGTTCCAGCTGTAGCGATGACATTTGCACCGACCCATTTTGCAATCTGAAGAGCTGCAAGGCCAACGCCGCCAGCTCCTCCATGCAGCAAGACCCAGTGATCTTTCTTGATCTGACCTAGATGGACCAGTGCATAATAAGCTGTGATATACGCAACGGGAATAGTTGCTGCCGCGACAAGATCCTGCTCTTCACCAATTGGTGCAACTGCAAAGCCAGGCACAACGGCATAAGAGGAGAAGCCGCCAGAAGTAAAGGCAACAACTCTGTCTCCAACGCTCAAGCCTTCCACACCTGCCCCGATCCGGCTAACGGTTCCGGAAATCTCAAGGCCGAGGTTTGGACCTCCATATCCGTCTTCCAATGCCTCTTCAGGCAACATGCCCAAAGACCACATAACATCTCTGAAGTTCAAGCCTGTAGCAGCAACTTCAATTTCCACATGACCTTCTTTAGGGGCAACTCTTTCAACTTGCTGCCAATGCAGGTTATCCAGCGAGCCGGACCTCTCAAAGCCGAGCTGAAGGTTATCGCTAGCTTTTGCCCCAACCTTTTTCAAGCCTTTGACCGCACGAGAACGCGCCAGCCGATCCGGCTGTGTATTCATCTCAGCTTCACTTTGCGCACTGGAAATACTCTCCAGCAAGTCTTCACAGATGCGAACAGGGCTTGCAGTAAGGTCCAGATCAACAGCCAGAGGGTTGAGAATGGGAACCTCGTTCCCCAGCACACGCAGGAATGTCCAAAGGGCGCTATGAACGCTCCCGCCCTCACTGCTTGGTGCAGACAGACCGGAACCGCTCGGCGCGGGTAGAACCAAACGATAGTTTCCATCTTGAGCAGCTTTTGCCAACCCGATGCAGGAGGATACGCGCCGCAAAACTTGTTTTGCAGGCTCCCCTTCACGCAGGAATAAACCATCAAGATGCACAATAAGTGTGCCCGCTCCCTCTTCCTCTCTTACATTTGCAAGAACTTCCTGCCAGCCGGTGAAATCATCTGCATTGTAAAGGCCACTTTGTGCCTCGATCACACGGACTTCAGTGCCAGCTGCTATAAGCTTCTCTTCCAGTTTTTGAGCAATTTCACGCTCACCAGAGTGGGCCCCAACAAACAGGAGAGCTTGCTGGTAACCCAGCTCTTCATCCTCTTGCACGCGCCGACTTTCTGGAAGTGCCCCGGCAGTGAACAGCGATACGGAGGCTCCGCTGACAACAGACTCCGTTGAACTTGCCCAAACGGAACCTGCTACACTGAACTGATCTGCCCATTGAGATGCCGTCCTCAATGCCCCGACAGGGAATTGAGTGGGTGCATCTTCACCGAACCACTTTTCATAGAGACCAAAAACAACATCCATGTAAAAGTCCGGTTGGCGTTCCAGAGCAAGGAACAGTCCACTTGGAGCAAGAAGCTGCAGCAGCGCTTCAAAATCAAAACGGCCCTCCATGGCGAAGCTGTGCAAGGATCCGCAGGAGATTATTGCATCATATGCAGTTTTTTCTTCAAGCTCTGGCCAGCCATCACTGCCATCAAATACCGTTGCGCCAACACTATCTGCAAGAGCAATCGAAGCCCTAGCAGCACCTTTGCTATCCTTGGAAAACAGATCCACGCGCAAGGTTCCGCGCTCTCTGGCTCCCATCAAGTCACGGGCAAGGTCAACTGTATCATCGCCAAGCAGAAGCAGTGATACGGGTGTACTTTCGCCACGCTCTTCCATAAGCCTTGCGAGCACTAGCCCCAGACCATTTCTACGGGCGAGCGCATCGGGAGAGGCATGCCAAAAATGTTCCAATGTGGCAGAAGAGTTTACGGCGCGAAGGTCAATTTCACTTTGCCCTTCTAACGCTGACAAAACCGAACGCCGAACGTTGGCCAGCAAAGTCGCAGCGGAACTTTCCTTCGGATATTCATGCACAATGGTTGAAAGCAAAATATCGAATTCAGGAAGCTGAGCTCCATCATTTATTGCAATGGTTCCGTTATCGTTGCGGATAACCAGCTCACTTGCGACCAGAATATCTTCAAGCCGAGCAAAATAAGCACCAAACTCGCTAATGATTTCACTGCCAGAAACACTCTGCTCCTTTGCCTGAAGCATATCCAGCGATGCCCGCTGTGCCGCAGCAGATAATAAAAGCAGGCCTTCCCGCTCGCCCTCGGCTTCATCTGTGACATCCATCAAGGACAAAACCTGCTCGGCGTCTTGAACCCATTCAGCGCAGCTCACCGCCTGCTCTCGGCAGTTTGCGACATATTCAGGTTCGATCCTGAAGAACAGATCTTCAGGCCTGTCTCTCAGGCCAAGCTCAGCTGCCTTGAACCGGCCACCGCGAATTTCAACAATCAAGCCACCTTTGGCATCAAAAATCAGGAAATCCGCGAGAATAGACTGGCTGGAACTCCTGCGAATTGAAATTTCGACCTGAGCGGGCCGAACAGCAGATTCCGTCAGCATGATTTTGCCAAAGTGAATTGGCACATAAGCTTTGGAACGCCCTCCATGCTGCACAACAATATCAAAAAGCGCAAGCAGACCATGGAAACAACCATCCAGCTCTGCAGGGTGTACACAGTAGGGACTATTGTCACGAAGGTGCTCCGGCAACTCCTGAAGAGTTACACGTAAACGCCGTTCCCCAATTTTTTCAATAGTCTGTGCTCTTTGGAACGCATCACCGAACTGCAGGCCATGACGCCTTGCCCTTGCATAAATCGGATCAGAAGACGCAAAAACCGGCTCTCCTCGGCTGTTATCCGCTAAAGGGGAGTGATCTTTCTTTACGGCTTCGAACACACGGCCTGTTGCGTGTAGCGTCCAGTCATCTCCACTGAGACGTTGACGGCTTCTTATCTCTACGCTTCCAGTTTCCGGCGACAAAGTTGTCTGCACTTCGGTGAGGTAATCCACACTCAGCATAAGAGCCTGCAAAATATCAAGTGTTTGCAGCTCTATATGATCATGACCAAAATGTTCCCGCGCTGCAGCCAGCGCGATTTCAACAAAACCGGTTCCTGGGAAAATTTCCTGCCCGTTCACCACATGGTCTGCAAGGAACGGCACGACAGCGCTATCAATATGGGAATGCCAGACAGTGTAAGCACTGTTTGGTCGCCACCCTAAAAGCCTGTGATTACTTCCTCGGAATAGCCCCCCTGCTGTTTCGGGAGAACTTTCGAAACGAAATGGTTTATTTTGCCATGGGTAACCGGGAAGCGAGATCGAGCCAGACGGATCGGGGCCAAAGACCGCATCTGTATCTGCCTCTACCCCCAGTGCTACCAAACGCGCAACGACACTCAACACCGGGTCCACACCTTCATGAGAGACGTTCTCAAGGCTTCCCACAAGTTGACAGGATTTTGATGACGCATCTACAGTTTGACGAAGGTAACTGCGAAGAATGGCCTTTGGACCAATTTCGATAAGTGTTGTTGCCCCTTTTTCAAGCGCAACAGTCGCCGCATCAGCAAAACGTACAGGGTCACGAAGGTTTCGCCACCAGTAGTCGGTTGTAAGTTCAGTACCCCGAACTTCCTGCGCATTCACACTAGAAACCATTGGTATTTGCGCATCACAGACCACCAAGTCCGTCAGCACCTGCTTGAAACGCGGCCCCACAGAGTCAATGAGCTTACTATGGAAAGGATAGTTCAGCTTAATTGCTTTACACGGATAATGCTTTGAACGTGCAAAGCGCTGGAACGCCTTAATATCCTCATAGGATCCAGAAAGACTAACAGATTTAGGGCTGTTTATGGCAGCCAACTCAACGGTCTCCAAACCGCTTTCTTCAACAGCCTTTAACGCGTCCAGTTCCGGCAGAACAAGAGCCGCCATTGTACCACTATTTGCCACCGCCTCTTGTTGCAAGGAGCGATGAAATACAAGTTTCAAGGCGTTTTCAAGATCAAGAGCTCCGCAGATATGCGCAGCAGCAACTTCTCCAATACTATGGCCAAAGACCATATCCGGCTTGATGCCATAGCCTTCTAAGGCACGGCAAAGAGCCACTTGAACGGCAAACAGCAATGGCTGGGCGATACTAGTTTTCTCAATTTCTTCTTGAAGCGTGTCCGACCGCATTTTTTCAAGCAAGGACCAGCCAGCAAGTTTTTCAAAACTATAGTCGATTTTCTCGATAGCCGCCCGGAACCCCGCATTCTTGTCCAGAGCATCCAGCCCCATGCCTGCCCATTGAGCACCATTGCCAGAAAATGCATAGGCCAATTTACCTGCTTCAGCACGTTCTGAACTATAAGCCCCAGCAGCCCCCGGCGCGTCATTGGCAAAGTCGTCCAGCGCATGTGCGAGCACTTCCTTGCTCCGGCCTTGCAACACAAGCGTTTCACCAAATCTGGCTTTCCTGTGGAAGCTTGCAGCTTTGATTTTTGAAAGCTCGTCAGAAGACGCCAAGATGTAATCTTTATAAGCGGCGGCCATATCCTGCAGCGCCGGTTTACTTTGGGCAGATAACATCAATAGCGAATCATCTGCACCTGACGGTCCGCTATCAGCTTTTGGCTGATCAGGATCACTCAAGATAACATGGGCATTAGTTCCACCAAAGCCAAAAGAGTTAACACCAGCATACCGGCGTTTTTCACCGCGCTCCAGCTTCACTCCGTTTTTTGCGACCTCAAGGTTCAAGCCTTTAAAGTCAATATCCGGATTTGGAGTTTCAAAATGCAACGAGGCCGGAAGATAGTTCTTCTCCAATGCCAGCATGGCTTTAGCCAGACCAACTAAACCGGAGGCGGGCTCAAGATGCCCAACATTTGTCTTTACAGACCCGATAGGCAGCGGTGTTTTACGGGCCTTCGCCAGGACACTCCCAATGGAGCCCGCTTCGCTCGGATCCCCAACCCGCGTTCCCGTCCCATGCGCTTCCACAAAAGCCAGCTGATCCAGATCAATACTGTTTTGCTGATAAACTCGCGACAGAAGTGACGCCTGATATTCTTCTGAAGGCAAAGACATGCCCACAGTCCGGCCATCAGAATTCACATCAACAGCAACAATATCGGCGCAAGAACGCTGCCCTTTCCAGCGTTTTGCATCTTTTCTGCGCAGCACAAGCGCCACACCGCCTTCAGCTCTCACATATCCATTACCCGCCGCATCAAAAGCCCGACACAGGCCTTCAGGGGACAGCATTGTCGCTTGCGCAAATCCGACAAAAGGAAACGGACTGGCCAAAATATTTACGCCAGCAACAACTGCAGTATCAATACGCCCTTCGCTCAATGCGCGATACGCCTCATGCAACGCAACCAAAGACGAAGAACACGCAGTATCAACAGTAAAGCTCGGACCCTTAAGATCAAAAATATAGGATAAGCGGTTGGAAATAATTGAAAGTGTATTCCCTGTCATAAAATGACCCGTAGCAATACTAGGGTCAAGCAAGCTTTCGCTACCGTAATCTAGAGCAGACGCCCCCACATACACACCGATATTTTCGCCAGAAATATGGGATGGCGACACTCCTGAGTCTTCAACAGCCTCCCATACCAGCTGTAAAAGAAGGCGCTGCTGAGGGTCCATCTGCTCGGCTTCACGGGGAGACACCCCAAAAACAGATGGATCAAAACCCCATGGGTCTTCCAGAACACCCGCAGCGAAACTGTAGGTTTTCCCTGCTTCCTTTAACCTAGGATGCAAATATCTAAAATGGTGCCAGCGGTCCTCCGGAATCTCGGAAACGCTACACCGCTCCCCTTTCAGGAGAGACCAGAATTCTTTTTTATTTTTTGCGCCAGGAACGCGAAGCGCCCAACCTACAACTTCTAGCAAGAAACTTTTCCAGATTTACAATTTGGGTAAACACATTGAGTGATATTGAAGTCAGGTATAAATCGTTCAACAGAAAAGACAATGACCGATAATCGGTACTTGAGCTTTAGTGGGAAGAATATCGTGCACAAAAGATCATATTTGAATAAGCAAATATATCGAGAGACCTTCGATAACGCGCAATGATTGTACGTTATCCAAAACGATACATGAACATGAAGCCACTCTTCGAAAACATCGAGAGTCAAACCAGAGCCATTGCTTGAAAACAAAAAGTGCGAAAGATATTTGACACTACCGCACAAATTTTCCGTGCCAGACGCGAAGCTGTTGCAGGGGAGATCATCAGCCGGCGGGCTGCTCCCCGCCCGTTTTAAAGCACTGAGGCGCAACGCTGAATCGATTGGAGATTCCCAAACAGGTTGATTTGTGTTTCACTCCTTTTAGGGAGGAGATCACATGGGCCGACCACTTTCACTTGATTTACGCCTTCGCTTTCAAAGGCTCATTTTATCCGGGATGAGCGGGCGTGAAGCAGCGCGCCGCCTGCTGATCTCTCCAGCATCAGGATCTCGCTTGGCCCGTAAAGTTCGGGAGGGGCAGAGTTTAATCCCGGCCAGGACAGGGCGCCCAAAGGGAGGCGGGAAATTGGAGCCCTACCTCTCCTTTTTGCGCGAGCTGGTCAATCAAGACGGAGATATCACGTTGATGGAGTTATGTGATGCGCTTTTCATGGCTGAGGGAGTGAGGGTTCACCATACTTCCGTCTCCAAGGCTTTGCGCCGTCTTGGCTACACCTATAATAAAAATCGTTGGTGGCAACCGAGCGCGGCAAACTCCATGTGCAAAATGCCAGAGATGAATGGCGCCACACCCGTCAGCCTATAATGCGTGATCTGCCTGAGAGACTGGTGTTTCTCGATGAAACCAGTGTTAAAACGAATTTAATTCGGCTGCGAGGCCGAGCCTTTAAAGGGGAACGAGCCCTTGACGCAGCGCCGTTTGGACGCTGGCAGAACCAGACCTTTATCGCCGGTTTGACCCATGAGGTACTCATTGCGCCCTGGGTTCTGGACGGGGCCATGAATGGCAAGGCATTCACCACTTATATCACGACACAACTGGCTCCATGCTTGCACCCTAAAACGGTGGTCATTCTGGATAACCTGTCCACACACAAAGCTCCAGAAGCCGCAAGGGCCCTCAGACAAAGCGGGTGTTGGTTTCTTTTTCTGCCGCCCTATTCTCCTGATCTCAATCCTATCGAAATGGCGCTTTCCAAGCTCAAAGCACACCTATGCAGAATGAAAGCCAGAACCTTTGAGACCTTGATAAAGGCTCTGGGTGACATATGCGATCTGTTCACACCCCAAGAGTGTTGGAAATACTTCAAGGCAGCTGAATATGTTTCAATATAAAGGCTCAAGACTATAGCCGGCTTTTATGAGTTATCGAAAACGAGCATGGATGTCACGGGAAAGGGGAGCTGGCATGTAGGGTCTTCCAAAAAAATGGAGTGAATCACAAACCAGCCAGACTGGTAATCCCTTAAAATTCAACATTATGGGGAATTGCTTTAATGGGCGTATGCGTGATTAATTACTGAACGGAGAAGTCTTCTACTCGTTACAAGAAGCCCAAGTAATCATAGAAAGCTGGAGTAAGCACTATAATACCAAACGACCACACAGTGCTCTGGTTTAGCGTCAGCTGGTTCCGGGAGTCATTATTCCAATGGAGCAAAGGCCAACTATGCACTAACCTTCAAAGTGGACCACTCAACTGGAGCTACTCAAATGCGTCCTCCCCGCGAAGTCCTTCTGTTACAAATTTGATAAAGGCCCCTCCACTTTTTCCGAACCATTCCGTTCGAGTCAGGCTCCAATTACAGCTACAGGCAACATGAATTAATTCCAACTGCAGTCAATTCACAAACGGCTTGGAGAGCGCATATTCTAGCTCCCCTCTCTCCATCAGTTTCCGCCTAAAGGACACACCGTTGTCAATTTTTTCAAAAGGAGATAAGATTGCATCTTGGCGATTAAATTTTGCATTAGGCAATTGATTTGGTAACAGACACTTAACACCATGACTGGCCAAAAGAAGCCGTTGCTGTTCTATTAAGTTTTCCTTCTCTGTATTTATCTGGCTTTCGTATGAAAAAATAATTGGCTGGATACCTGCCAACCGAGCAGTTTGAAAACACCTTGAATACCATTTATCAACTTCATCTGCCCAAGACAAGAAATCATCAACATCCAGATCTATCCTAATATTTTCAGTCGATTTATTTTTCCAAACACTTGTTTTTCTGGCTTTTTTATAGGAGATATAAACATCTAATCTATTACGGATAATGAAGACACACAGCGGCCTACGCTTATTCATAATATTTTCAATTTCACTATGATCTAGCTGCTTCGGGAATAGCTTATAAGAAAAGAAACTTAAGTCATTCTTTTCACAAAACGAAGCAAACTCCTCAAGAGCATAAAGTGGCCTGTATCGAAATAGCCTTATAAGATCTGGATCACTCCCATCTTCAAAATTCTTGCTTTGAGACTGACTAAGCGCTTGAAGGAAACTCGGTGCTTTTTTTATACCAAACACACCTTCATCATTAAAAATTTCAAATAAACTTATACCACCTACAAGATTATCCAAAGTATCACAAAAATAATTCGTACCACTCCTAGGTGATGAAATTATCATAATTTCTTTGATATTACTTTCATATTTACATCGAACACCTTTATTTTTGCTCCCCCTTAAATCCAAGGCCTCAATATTCAAAACATCTTTCCTTGACACTTTCTGACAATAATTAGATGTCAGACGTCTCAGAATACTCCCATCAGCAACTTGTTTAGGCTTGTTATAGAATTCAGTATAGACCCTTGTTATCCAGCTTGGATCTCCAGAATAGGACCTCCTGACCGCTTTCCGTATCCGTTTCACAGGACCTTCCGGCAAATTTTCATAGGGAGACAAAAGGAATTTGAGCGTGACTGTAAAAGGAATTGGGAATTTATGTGATAGTACTTCTAAGCGCTTAGAATGATTAAAGCGTTCGAGCTCTTCTTTACTTAAAGGTTTGTTGGCCAAATATGCTTTAATAAGTGATTTCCGAAAGCACTTTGCACATTGCATACACGGCTGCTCAAAGGAACCAAAATTACATGTAAAAGTACGCTCGGACCTCTCATTCAACAGGCATATTTTTTCACTAATCACCTCCGAGCATCCAGCAAGAGGTTGCACGGAATTGAGTCCAACAGCACCAAATAAAAGTTCATGGTGACGTGATAAATTCGTTAGGTTTTTGAATTTACTCTCATTTCCTAAAAAAAAACCAAGGGTGTTACCTTGAGAAATAAATCCAATACTCAGATGGTCAGCCAAAAGGAATATTGGAACTGAATGCCAAGCCTCATCCGCCATAACAATACACTTATCATCTGACCTTACTGAAGTGTAAGGAAAGTCTGTCTCAATCGCAATCTTATTAAATGTCGCAGGCATATCCTGTAGGACACCTGAAACATCATCCTGCTTGCTCCCCTTTTCGCCCCCTCCGACATCTGGGTGTAATTTCCTTATTAAGGATATTAACGAAACGTCTTTATCAAGCAAAAATGCAGCAGCGGTACTATCAGCCCCACCTGAGAACGCCAGCCCGTATCTTTTGTAATTCTTGGAGCGGGGTTGTATATTCTTACTAAAGTTAACTTTTTTTATATTCTTGTACCAAGCCTTAACAGTATCAGCGAACTCTTTAGATACTGAACGGTCGAACTTGACCATACTACCGACATATGGAGAGATAATTTTTAATGCAGCAAGCGCGCACAGATCTGGATGAGGTAGTGAAATTTTAAAAGGAAAGAAGAAACTACAATTATTGGTTCGGAGTTTTATTTTCTCACGTCTAGAGTTAAATGAATTTGCCTCAGTTAGGTCTCCTGCATCCAACTCGAAAGTATATTCAATAACAGACCCAATAGAACCTTCCTTCAGTTCGCAATATACCCTCATTGAAAACCCTCAAACAGAGCCAAATAGGAAAAATAATAAGGTGACATAGGCAAATCACCGATCAACCTTCCGCTCCAAAATCGTAATGCCGATTTTAATTTCATCCAAATCTGCTGACAATTTTTCTAACAACTTCGGATCAACGGTTACAGGTTGCACTTTGGAAAATTTCGGTAACCGTAAAGGCACTGATAAAACCTTATTTTTCACAAGCTCCTTCCCTTCTTTGAGGACATACTTAGCTCCGAACATTCGAAATCTATAGTAAGCTTCCTGAAGTATATTGAATTTCGCTGTACCAAGAAGAAGAGAGCTAAAACGTTTACGATTGCCATCTTGCAATGCCACGGCAAGATAACACCCATGTTCACCTATCTTGTACTCTAGTATAGTCTTACGAAGGCTATTGTGGCTATAAAGCCTCACATTTACCGAAGCGGCGTCAAAGAGTTCATCTATGAGATCTGGAGGGCATTTTCGGGAAATCCACTGAACTTGGGCCAATAACCAGCCCAACAAAGCTTCGGCATAGCGATCCACAAGTCCTTGTTTCAGGAGCCATTCATAAATTGTTCTATGGTGCTCGAACATCTTGAATAGTCGAGCATCAACTGTTGCCATTGTTTGCCCAACTCTATTAACCCTATGCCGACATAGTTTCTCGGAAACACAAGCGATACTGTTTGCTTTAACGACTGTGAACCAATGAAAAGGATTGTCTTCGTAAAAATAATCTCCCACAGGAAATCGAAGACTATTTTCATCTAACAGCTCTTTACGATAAATCTTCCTCCAAGGAACAGATATAAAGCGTAATATATTTTTTGTACCCTCAAGGTTTAGTTCAATGTAGTCTTTACTTTTCAGACCTTTCCAGCGTTTTTCATCAGCTGGTTCGGTTAGTTTCCCAGTCTTATCATTAAGCACATAATAATCACAGATAGCCAAGTCACTATCGTGCTTAACCGCTGCCTTGAGAAGCTTGCTGAACATCTGTTTATCGTAGCGATCATCGCCATCAGCAAAAGCAATATACTCGCCTATTGCTTTATCAAGCCCAACATTTGCAGCTGTTGCCACCCCGCCTATGCTGTTTTCCGTCAGAAAAACAGGCCTTACAAAACTATACCGGTCAGCATATTCTTGGATCGTTGACTGTGTCCCATCTGTAGAGCCATCATCAACAGCAATTACTTCATAATCTTGCACATCCTGCTGTACAAGATCACCAAGGCAATCACGAATATAGGGAGCAACATTATAACTTGTAACAATTATAGATAGTTTCATAGTAGTTAAGCCGCAAATTTTGGATGTTTACCAAGCATGATAGCCCTGACGTCTTTAGCAACCCCCGGCATTCTTTCCTTAACCATTAAGTAGTCAGAAAATCCCATCGAAAAGAAGCTAGCACTATTCAGTCTATGAAATTCACTCAAATGCTCTTTAGGTATCCGATCTCGCGCCCATCTCGCCATCATAAGTTTGAAGTTCACGAAGTGGTGGTAGAACCGAGTTCTCAACTGCGGGTAATCTTGAAACAAATTCTCAACATCATCAAGCGCCTCAAAGATTGTTAACCGCCTCCTATCCATTGTATTGGTAATATTCTTTCCCCCCTCCGGCACGATATGAAGACATATGGGTTCATTTACTAAAAGGATCGATTTAGCAAAAAGCAAACACTGCCAATGGGCATGGATGTCATTGTTTACAGCGGTCTCACTAAAATAGAGACCTTCCGCCTTGGCAAAGGCTGTTCGCAGCACCTTATTCCATGGGTAATTAGTGAAGGTTAGCAAGGACCCATGCTCCATCAGGCTAATGTGTCTTGTAGAGTCCCCTTTCAAAATAGCATTCCACATCCGCCCGTCTTTGCTATGCATACCACTACGAGCACCAGTCCGCCCTCGGGCATATTCATAGGAAGTCATGGCCAGATCTACGTCTGACGTCTTCATCTCTTCAACTATTCGGTCAACCACTCCTTCATACAGGATATCATCCGCATCAAAAAAAAGAACAAACTCACCGGAAACTGCCGCAAGGCCCGTATTTCTAGCCGCGCCCGCCCCACGATTTTCAGAGTGTTGAATAGCTTTCACAAAGGGATAGGTTGAAGCTAGCCTATCAATAATTTCCGGCGTCTCATCTGTTGAGGCATCATCAACTAAAATAACTTCTTTTTCCATCGAGATTGAGGACAGAACCAAACCAAAGGTTTCATCCAAAGTCTCTTGCGCATTATAAACGGGGATCACGACAGATATCATGTGTGCTCTCACTATTAAGAGGGTCTGTTTTCAATGAATCGGGATGCTACATCGAGTGCCTTTCCAATTGTGACGTCCATATCCAAATACTGATAGGTTCCAAGTCGGCCTACAAAGGTCACGCCAATCTCAGCCCTGGCTCTCTCCTCATAAGCCTGCAAAAGGACTTTATCGTCGAGAGACCTAATCGGGTAATAGGGTGTATCTCCGGGTTCACAAAAGCGACTATATTCACGAAAAGCAATTGTTCTTTCAAACTGTTCGGCTTCCCAAGGGGCGAAGTGTTTGTGCTCCGAGATACGGGTATAGGGGACGTCTGGGTCAGGATGGTTCATAACCGCAGTACCCAGCATATCGCCAGTACCTCTCACTTCTTCAAAATCCAAAGTACGATACCGCAGGCGGCCTATATCGTGTCTGAAATAGCGATCTAGTGGACCCGAGTAGAAAACATGCGCGAAGTCTTCTTCCAGTTCCTCAAAGGCACACCCAAGGCACACTTCAATACTTTCATGATCCAAAATATTTTCGACAATGGCTGTATACCCATCTCTGGGCATACCCTGATGAGGGTGATTGAAGTAGTTATCGTCATAGGAAAAGCGTAACGGGAGCCGCTTTAAAATGGAGGCTGGCAGAGTACTTGGCTCAACCCCCCATTGCTTGCGTGTATACCCATCAAAAAAGGATTGATAAAGCTCCTCTCCCACAAAGCGAAGTCCTTGCTCCTCAAACGTTTTCGGGGTCTCAATATCAGTTCTGGCTTGGCTCTCTATGAAGTTTCTAGCCTCTGCGGGCGAGAAAGCCTTCCCGAAGAACTGGTTGATAGTATGCAGGTTAATCGGCAGGGAATAGACTTTCCCACGAACGGTTGCCTTCACCCGATTAACATAGGGCATCATCTCGCCAAAGCGGTTGATATACGACCAGACTTTCTCATCCGCCGTATGAAAGATATGTGGGCCATAGCGGTGCACCATAACACCGCTTTCTGCATCCCGTTCGGTATGGCAATTTCCGGCCAGATGAGAACGCTCATCAACAACAAGAACTTTAAACCCGGCCTCTGCCAATTCGCGCGCAATTACAGCACCACTGAACCCCGCACCAACTGCACAAATTCTACCCACCTAATTCACCCCTGCAGCCAATTATTTACATTTCAAGCAGTTCAAACGCCAACAAGTAAAACCAATGGTAATAACTAGATATAATTTCACATCAGCAATAAATTTTCTTAATAATAAAATAACCATCTAAATATATCAGGGTACCTAATGTAATGTTTATCATCAAAGAAGATAAACTCACATCAAAATTATGCCGATAGGACTAGCACGCACGCTTTCTGAGACAAACCCCTCAAAAGCAAAGGCCTATAGTTCAATTCTTCTTCGCCTAAAATAAATTCAAAGCAATGCTAGAAACATAAATAGGTATTAATACCTATTTACATTCTTTTGGATTCAAAGTTGATGTAGATCAAATTCCCCAATTTGAGTGAAACTATGAGCGCCCCAACAAAAACGAACGACGACATTCTTCCGGTCCGTATTCTGATGGCAATCCCCGTGCTTAACTGGCTCTGGAAAGACACTCTTTCTCGCAAGGACGACATTTTTCTGGTCCGAATTCTAATGCTAATCCCTTTATTTGGTTGGCTTTTAACGGACGCTATTCATGGCAAGGATGACGCAAAATATTTCTTCGTAGTGAACGTGGGTGTCACCTGGTTTCTTGCCATAGCTTTTTTCGGTTATCCCGCCATCATAATCCCTGCCCTGTGCCTTGTGGCCTCTGCATTTATATGGATTTTATCGGTTTGCCGGTAAGTCAGTTCTTTGTTGGCGGCTATACTTTATAGTTTAGCCGCTGTTTATTATGGTTTCCACGTCGAGCCGGTATCCCCATTCAGCAAGCTTTTCCGCTGTATCATACAAGGTAAAATAACGGGCTGCATCTCTGTCATACCCTTCATTTAAAAGCCTATCGTAGTCTGTGTATGTATGGCGAACGTAACTGGTTGCCGCCAGTTTAACAGCTACCTCGACTGGCAAGTGTTTTAGGTGGCTTTCTCTGGCTTTTCCAAATACCCTTTGGAAGTCCAGATATGGAAGAAACGGCATTGAGTTTCTCATCACTTCTCTAATCTGCGTTTTTCTACGCATCACCGCCTTTTCCCAATCCTAGCTTACACTGTAGCCCTTGGAGCGGACCTTCGGGTATAGCTTGTGCCAAACCCCTTACTAAGGTCAAGAACCCCTGTTCTGGCGTACATAAAAAAAGCAAACTATTTTGAAACTAGGTACTATGTGCTACAGGTGATCCATGCTGGATAAAACGAGAAAACGACTTCTGTACTCTTTGAAGTCTCGCGGACCCCAAACAGCTTCACAGCTGGCCAAAGAACACAGTATTACGAGTGTTGGCGCACGCCAGCACCTTGACGGCCTGCTGAACGAGGACCTGGTTACGTTTGAAGACCAAAAGGGAAATGTGGGCCGGCCACGCCGCATATGGGCACTTAGTGACAAGGGGAACAAACAATTCCCAGATAACCACAGTGGCTTGCTTATTGACATGCTTAACAGCATTCGCGAAGTGTATGGTCAAGAAGGTATAGATAAGCTTATTGAAAAACGTGAACGCGATTCCTTCAAAACTTACAGTGAACAAGTTCTAGCCTCTTTCTCATTCAAAGAGCGCGTGGAAGCTCTAAGAGAACAACGTTCTGCCGAAGGCTACATGGCAGAAGTGGAGGAGATGGAAGATGGGAGCCTCCTGTTTATAGAAAATCACTGTTCCATATGTGCCGCGGCGACCGCCTGTCAGAACTTTTGCCGCTCAGAGCTAAAACTCTTTCGCGATATTCTTGGCAAAGATTGCCGCGTGGAACGTCTGGAGCATATCGTTTCAGGAGCGAGGCGTTGCACCTATAAAATTCAAGAACTAGGAAAAACTAACTCAGCTCCCTAAGTAAAATAGCAAGTTCCATGCGGCTGCTGACATTGAGTTTGGCGTAGATATTCTTACGATGACTTTTCAACGTGTTCATGGATATACCCAGCGTATCAGCCAGATCCTGCTCGCTGTGCTTACCCGATAGTTTCTCTAGGACTATCGCCTCCCTGTCGGTTAACGGGAACCGCTTCTTCAGCTTGGCCAGCTTCGCCGCCCATTCGGTTTCCACTTCTTTGAACAGCAGAAGAATATCATTTGCACACTCCCCAGACCTTGCCGCAAAAACCTCTATTGTTATGGGAGAAAGGGCGGCGCTGTCACGGTGAATTAGTATCTGACACGCGTCAGCATCTGGCTCTTCTTCGCCTGCCGCTTCCATAGCCCGCCGCAAACTCTGCCTGACCGTGGCATCGCTGATGGAAAGTCGCCCGCCATTAACACCAAAAATATTGGCCTCCTCCAGCAACCTGCGCCCCTCAGGGTTGCTGCCCTTATAGCAGAGTTTCTCACAGGTGATGATGACCCCGCACTGAAGCCGCGTCATAACGTTCAGGAGTAAATGATGCTCTCCCTGATAATTAGAATGTAGTTTATTGCAATTCATCAAAAAATATAAATGCCTTCAGCGCAGGAAGCAGCCTGCCTTTTAAAATAGCCGTAATCTGGGGCATTATTCAATCAAATCGTTAACAACACGAATACAAACATTAATTAATTCAAACATATAAATGATTATTCACGTTAAGGTAGCAACCATAAATCCACCCACGAAAAGTGGATAGTTATGGTGCTTAACCTTCAGGAAGGTGACACCCGCTCGCGAAAACCTCAGCGAGTTAAATTTATTAATTTTCATTACTGCTTACAAAGCACATTTGGCAGAAATTTTTAGAAACTCTCACAATACGGCAGTCGGGAAGTCTATCTTGCGCAGGCAAGTATGCCTGAGAAGAAAAAGGCAGGACCCATGACATCTCGAGAAATCGTAGGCTATATTCTCTCAAGTTCGCCAGATTTTGCAAAGGAGCTGGCTCAAAGTGATTATACCACCGCTATTTTATGTTTCATCGTGCCGGGCAGCAGTGGAGAGCTGGAACTCAGCTCCGAACTTTCAGGACTCTTAGGGACCAAAGATCAATACGGCGTTGTTTCCAGCTTGAAAAGCGCAGGCAAGCGCGTTCTTGTCTCCCTTGGTGGAGAAACCTTTTCAACGCAGGGCTGGGCAGACTGCGCCAATAACCTTGACCAGACGGTCAACTCCATCAAACAGATTGTCACAGATAACGGCTTTGACGGTGTCGATATTGATTGGGAAGATACAAACTATACAGGCTATGATCCTATAACCTTCCTTACCGATCTCTCCAGTAGTCTCAAGTCACAGCTTCCCAACAACCAGAACTTCATCACCCACGCCCCCCAATGCCCCTACTTTTATGGAGGGACAGGTTATTTGCAGGTCTATGTGGATGTCGCTCAAAATGCAGGTAATAACATCGATCTCTATAACATCCAGTACTACAACAATGACTGGTATGTGGGTGACACCGCTCAGGACGAAACCGGCAAAGTGGCAGGGACAGAGCTTGTCAGTGGCTCCACTTTCCCCTCAAGTATTGTCGGAATAGTCGCACAAGGTGTTCCGGTAGAAAAACTCCTCGTCGGCAAACCAACCACGACAGACAACGCAGGCTCCGGCTACTTGAACACGCAGGATATCATCACCTACCTGATTAACCCGCTTATATCGAAATATGACGATGATTTTGCTGGCGTCATGGGCTGGCAATATGACACGCAGTACGGTGCATCAACCAACACGGATGACTGGGCCAGTGCTTTGGCTAGCGCTATGAGCACCAGCACAGCAGGCTCGCAAGCTGCTGAGTAAACCTTCAAATCAAAAATGGCGGAGCAAATGCCCCGCCATTTTTATTGGAGATACAAAACTGCTTAGCGTGTCAGCGGCTTGTATTTGATGCGGCTTGGGTCTGCTGCGTGGGCGCCCAGACGGCGGACCTTGTCTTTTTCGTAGTCTTCGAAGTTACCTTCAAACCATTCCACATGACTATCGCCTTCAAAGGCCAGCATGTGTGTTGCAAGACGGTCAAGGAACATACGATCATGCGAGATCACCACAGCGCAACCGGCGTAGTTTTCAAGCGCATCTTCCAGTGCTGCCAGCGTTTCTGTATCCAGATCGTTGGTTGGCTCATCGAGCAGAAGCACGTTCGCGCCAGACTTGAGAACCTTCGCCAGATGCACACGGTTGCGCTGACCACCGGAAAGGTCGCCAACTTTAGCCTGCTGTCCTGCACCCTTGAAGTTGAAGGATGAGCAGTAAGCGCGAGAGTTGATCTCTTTCTTATCGAGGTAGATCACTTCAGCGCCTTCGGAGATTTCTTCCCAAACGGTTTTGCTGTCATCCAGCTTATCACGGGACTGATCCACATAACCAAGCTGAACCCGGTCACTGACAACAATTTCACCGCTATCCGGCTTTTCCTGACCTGACAGCATCTTGAAGAGCGTGGATTTACCGGCACCGTTAGGACCGATGATGCCGACAATACCACCACGAGGCAGCTTGAAGGACAAATCATCAATCAACAGGCGATCACCAAAGCCCTTGGATACACCCTGAACATCGATAACGTTGTTACCAAGACGCTCACCAACAGGGATCAGGATCTGCTCGATAGATGGCATACGCTCTTCTTGCGCTGTCAACAGAGCATCATAGGCATTGATACGAGCCTTTGATTTGGTCTGACGGCCCTTCGGCGTCATCCCCATCCATTCCTGCTCACGCTTGATTGCGCGTGAACGAGCCATGTTCTCACGGCCTTCCTGCTCCATACGCTTGGTTTTTTGGCCAAGGTAGGTGGAGTAGTTGCCTTCATAAGGGATACCCTGACCGCGGTCGAGTTCCAAAATCCAGCCAGTAACGTTATCGAGGAAGTAGCGATCATGGGTAATGATCAATACGGAACCTTTGAACTCGCGCAGGTGCCGCTCCAGCCAATGCACTGTTTCAGCGTCAAGGTGGTTGGTCGGCTCATCGAGCAGCATCAGGTCAGGCTCAGAAAGAAGGAGCTGACACAAAGCAATACGGCGGCGTTCACCACCGGACAGGTTGGTTACCGGCGAGTCGGATGGAGGGCAGCGAAGCGCTTCCATTGCCATCTCGACCTGACTTTCCAGATTCCACAGATCCTGCGCATCAATGATGTCCTGAAGCTGAGCGCCTTCATCGGCAGTCTCGTCAGAATAGTTCATCATCAGTTCGTTGTAGCGGTCTACAAGAGCCTGTTTGTGAGCAACGCCTTCCATGACGTTTTCGAGAACTGTCTTATCCTCATCCAGCTTAGGCTCCTGTGGCAGATAGCCAACTTTGGCCCCTGCTGCGGCCCATGCTTCACCAGTGTATTCCTTATCAAGACCGGCCATGATCTTGAGAAGGGTGGATTTACCAGCACCGTTCGGGCCCAGAATACCGATTTTTGCATCCGGGTAGAACGACAGGTGAACATTGTCGAGGACTTTTTTAGCACCGTAAGCCTTTGAGACTCCGTGCATATGATAGATGAACTGGCGCGCCATGGACTGCCCACATCTCCTAATAGAATGATGAACTAGAAATCTTTGGCAGCACTCTTAACCCATGCCACCCTTTGGGGCAATCCATATCAGGAAAGCTGCATAGAAAGAAGAGAGAAAAAACAGGCCTCTTCTCTTTTATCCAGTAGCTACCAATTTAGGAAAAACAAGCTCTGGATCACGTCCGGAGTGACATCCGTTTTGAAGAGCGGAGGAATCCGGCTTCTGCCATCATATCGGACACGCAAAACGCAGTTCTTACATCAAGTCCATCAACACGTCCTTGTGTTGGGCTCAATAAAAATGGCGGCACATTGGCCGCCATCATAAACTCTGTTTTGTTTAAGCCTTAAGCAAGCTTGAGCTGGGGCACGACTGTGAGGTTCTTAACCAAGGTGTTGCCTTCAACGGCTTTCAGGCCTTTCACAGCAAGGTAAGTTACAACTGGTTCCAGAACCACAATTGCCAAATATGAGGCTGCGAACTGGGCCCATGCAGTGAATGGTGTTGCAACGTCGCCGATCATCAGCCAGAAACCGACCATGCCGGTGACACCTGTGTAGTATATGGCATCCAGCTTCAGTATCTGGGTGTAGGAAACGCGTTTGGACAGTTTCTGGTCAAACAGCTTCTTACCAGAAAGGTAGTGAACGGACACCAAAGGCAGCATCAAGGAGAGGCTGTTCACACCAAGGTGGTACATGTCTTGCGGGTCAAACGCGAATGCCTGAAACAAAAGACCAATGGCAAAGCCTAGAAGAACGGGTGTGAAGCCCAGTGTGAGATACATGGCCATTGCGCCAATGAAGTGCAGCTCGGAAGCGCCTACACTTGTGTGGTAGGACTGCATGAAGAGCGAGAAAAACGCTGCCGCCAAAATCGTTTTGGCCGGAACAAGAGGGTTCTTCAAAAACTCTGAGGCTTGCTGCTTTGCGCCCCATAAAAAGACGCCAACAGCGCCAACATTGGCAGCTACAACTTTTGCAGCAGACACATAGCCCGGTTCAATATGCATAATTTCATCTCCTTATCGCACCCTCCGTGCGAGCGCTATGCAAAGCGCAGTTATCCTATGTGTGGGCAGGTCTCCTGGCTCATAGCTCCTTGTTTGCCTCGCCTTCCCGAAGCAGTGCGCTTCAGTGGCCCTTGAGACAAACCAGCTATTCACAGTTGCGGGGGCAGCTGCGGATCAGGCCCTTATTTGGTCATCCCTTCCGCATTCCCTTTTACATCCACGCCAGCTTTGCCGGGGTGGAACCCAATGGGGAGAACTATTGCCGCTTTAAAAGAACTTTGCAACTGCTAGGATAAGCAACCTTAGTCGCAGTCCCGTTAAATATTCTCATCGATTGGCAGCAAAGGCATCGCCTGCCGGAGCTGTCCAAAAATAATACTTAAGTACAGAAAGAAACGAAGCACAACATTATCATTAAGAGACAAAAAAAAGGGCGTACTCAAGAACTAAGTACGCCCAGTGGTTGATACTCCCCCATATGAGCATCAGCCGTAGCAAGAAGAACCTACAACGTAGACTTGTTCATTACTTTGATCTCAATCAAAATAATTGGACTTACCTAAATTTCCTCTAAGGATTTTTCTGCCATTGATAGAGGTGGGACCAATCTTCCTCGGGATTTATCCTATACGCGCTTGTGGAATTGGTCTGGGGGCTCCCGTTTATTTCAGAGTTTTCACCTCCCTTTGTGGAGATCTCCATCGTCACAGTGAGATATCGGCGGTCCCAGTTTTCTGATAGTTTTCGAATATCCTCCACCAGCCTTGCATCAGCAATGGTCAACAGAGGCCCGCGTCCCAATATGTGGTAAATCCGCTCGCTATCTGTGGGAATCGGCGAAACGCTTGCGGGGCCACGTCCCTGCTCCTCAAAGACCTTCACTTGAGCCACTTGTGAGCGTAAAGGCGCGCCAATAACCTGCTCCGGCGGTATTTTAAAGGTCTGGGTAAGGACACCGCGCACAACTTCCACGTTAGATTCTGAAAGCACCCAAACGCGATAATCATGATCCTGCAGGTAATCAATCAGCTCTTTCATGGGCTGATAGACAAGATCAACATACGGCTGGTTATATTCCTCTTCCCGTACCGTTTGCACCCAGGTTTCCACATACCTTCGAATTGTATAGGAATTTAGGAGGCTGGGAGGGGGCATCTCCTTGCTGCTTCGGCTTATATAGGCCTCCACAGGACTAAATGGCCCGGCGCTCCAAAGAACGCCAGCATCGCGTAAAAGGGCAATCCTCTCGGATTTTTCTACATAGTCGGGGCTGGCTTCTCGCGTGGTCCGCTCTACAAACTCCACGATTTCATGGCGGACAGGAGTATGATTCCATGCGGGAAGAATTTCAACACTTTGGTAGCCTGTTGGCCGCAGCACAGACATAGCCCCCGCCGCAAATAATGCAGTCCATTTCATTGGTCTTCAGCCGATGTTTATGGTCACCCGGAAGTGGCTTCCCCACTCTTCTTCCCCACCATGAAACACGAGAAGCATTGCATTAGATTTAAAATTCCCCTTTTTGAAGCAAGCGCCTTACCTAGGGAAAACAGAGTTGTAGAAATTCATTTAAAGTTGAAGGGAAGCCGGTGATGTCATCGCAAATTCTTCCCCTTGTTACCAGCTGGCTGGAGACGTCAACTCGATGCGGCTCCGCCCTGCGCCTTGCCGCACGACCCGAACCTGCACCGGTATACGGTCTTTCATTGCTTCCACATGACTGATAACGCCAACTTTGCGCCCCTGCCCCTGCAGCATTTCCAGCGCATCGATGGCCACATCCAGTGTATCCCCATCCAGTGAGCCAAACCCCTCGTCAATAAACAAGGTATCAACAAAGGACTGTCGCCCTTCCAGACCCGAAAGCGCCAGGGCGAGGGAAAGAGAAATAAGAAACCGTTCGCCGCCGCTGAGTGAGCGGGCAGAGCGGGGAGAACTTCCCATATCAAGATCTTCCACTAAAAGCCCAAGGCCACCTGTTGCGCGAAGCAGTCGATAGCGGGGTTTAAGGGCTTTAAGCTGTTTGTTCGCCAGCTCCACCAAAAGATCCAGTGTCACAGCCTGTGCCAGTTTCTGGAACTTATCGCCCTCGGCTGAGCCGATAACCCTGTTCACAGCCCCCCACGCATTAAAGTGTTCTTGCGCCTGCTCAATATCTGCCATTATTGCGGCAGCCCGCTCCCTTGCCTGTTCGTCAGCCCGCTGCTGCTCACGCAGCGAACCCAGAGTTACGAGAAGAGCATCTTGCTCACTTTGTTTTGTGGCGATGATTTCCTGCAGGTCTTTAAGGGACTGCTGGGGAAGGTCTTTGCGGTTCAACTCTTCAAGGTCTTCGGAACGAAGGCGAACCTGCTCCTTTGCACTCTCAAGCTCCTGATCAACCGCTTTTAGACCGTGCTCCAGCTGCTCCAGCTCTTGATCAGCTTTTGCTCTGAGCTGGGAGAACTCTTCTCTCGAGAGGGACAGTGGCTCAATGGCATTCGCAAGTTCTGTTGTCACAACCGACAGTTCTTTTTCTTCTGCTGCCAAAGCGTTTTGGCAGTTGTCCAGATTGATTCGCGCGATAGCCTGTTTCTGCGTTGCCTCATTGAAGGCGTCCTTCGCGTTTTGATAGGCAGTTTGCAGTTGTTCAAACTTCTCCTTCCACGTCCTCTTATGATCCAAGGTTTTTGCACCATCCAAAAGAGTTGACCGTTTTTGAAAGGTATCCTTGAGCTTTTCCGAAAGCTCTCCGAGAAGCTGCTGTTTTTGCTTCACCTGTGTTTCAAGGCCCAGCACTCTTTCCCTCAACCCAGCGGTTTCCGGCTCCAGTTGTTGAACTTGTGCCTTAGCAAGGTCATAGTGTTTTAGGCAGGTCTCCCATTCAAGCGCTTTGTCCCGAACGTGTTTTTTAAGCTCTTCAAAATCTGTGTTCGGGTCAGCAAAATCAATTTCGGCTTTTTCCAAAAGACTGGACAGGCGACTGCGAATATCAGCGGTACCCGACAGGAGTACAGAGTTTTTTCCGTCCAGTTCAGTCCTCGTGCGAATTACTGACTGCAGGCTCGCATCTTTCTGTTTAACCTTTTTGTCGCCTTCACTCAGCTTGCCTTGCAGCTCGTTCAAAGAGCCGGAAAGCGTGTTTACTGTTTTTTGCTGCTCTCTGACGCTTGCAAGCTGCGTATTCACCCGCTCACATGCTTGCTCAACGACGGAAACGAATTCTGCCCAGCGAGAGGTTTTCGCAAGCACGTCATCAGCCGACAGAGAGCCCTCCAGTTTAGCCCTACCGGAAAATTTACAGATATCTGAGAGCTGCTCAGCCAGTTCTTCAAGCTGGCGCGCCAGATCAACCGAGCGCTGTGCCTGTTCTTTTTGCAGCTGTTCAAGTCTGGTTTTCTTCTCAAAAAGCTCCTGCCGCTGCGAAGACAGCTCCTCTTGAACCAAAACCCGCACTCGTTCGGCATCTTCGCGCTGCGCCAATAGCTTGGCAACCAGCGTAGACATTTCGGGGCTGCTGTCTTCGGTGAAGGGATGGTCCTTGGAGCCGCACACTGGACAAGGTTGCTCCTCCACAAGGGTCAGGCGCAAGCGCTCTGCCACTTCTTCTTTTGCAGCATTTGCCCAGCTTGCCCGCTCTCCAGCCTCAGCTTCCAGCTTCAGGCACTCTTCTAGTTTGCGCTCGCTTGCCCGTATCTTATCAGCAAGAGATATTTGGGAGTGATTGAGTCCCTCTATCTGTTGACCCAGCTCCTGAAGAAGCCTTTTATTTTCGACAGGAAACCGGCTGTCCCGTTCGGCAGCCGAAACGAGACCCTCCAATCTATCCAGATTTTGCTTTTCTTCCAGCAGCGCATCTTGGTCATTTTCTTCAAGACGCGTTCTTGCCGCTTCCAGCTCCTTTGAGCTTTCGCTCCTCTGCCGGACAAGGCCCTCCAGCTCTTCTTCCAGTTGGGACTTTAATTCGGCCAGCTCCGCCTGCTTTTCTTCGTAGGAACTTGTTTCAAGGCGGAGGTTTTCAAGTGTTGCCTCATTGGCCTCAAGGCGATCCAAATCCGAGAGAATGTCGCCAGCTCGGTCATGCAGAATTTGCGCGGGCTTCAGGCGTTCAAGCTGTTCTTTCAGCTTCTGCCGTTGCTCCGTTTGCTCTTTCAGTTGTACCTGCTTTGTCGAGAGCTGCCCTTGATACGTTTGATGTTGACTGGAGAGCTCCTGATGGTCACTGCGAGCTTCAGCCACGCGCTCATCACGGACACGAATTTCATCATCAAGCTGCTGAGCCGTTTCCCAAACTGGCTCAAAGCTCTTGACTTGCGCTTCCAATTCTTCAAAAGCAGTTTTTTCCTGACCATGGCGCTGTTCCGCCGCGGTTTGGCTTTCTGCCGCTAGAGACAGGTTTTGCCGCGCTTGTTCCAGAGCTTTGAGGGCGCCGTCACGGCGCGCACTGCTCACGTCTTCGCGTTTGGCCAGCGGTTCCAAGGATTGAACGGTTTTCAATTGCCCATGCAGGGCCCGTTGCGGCTCCTGTGCATCATGGGATTTTTGCGCATTTACAAACTGATCTTGCGCCTGTGAGAGGAGTTCTTTGGACTTTTGGATGCGCTCAAGCGTCTGTGCGCCTACTTTTAAAGATGCAAGAGCCGCTTCCCTTTGTTTGCGCAGGGCTTCATTTTCCAAAATATTGTTGCCAAGGGCTTCACGCTCGTCCGGCTCCATCAAGCCCACTGCATCACATTGGTTTTGCAGCTGCTTTAAAGCGGTTTCCGCTTCGTTGGTATTCAGGTGCACGCGTTTGGAAATACTACGGTAGATATCAGTGCCCGTGACTTTTTCAAGCAGACCAGCCCGTTCCTTGTCTCCTGCCTTGAGGAACGCATCAAAATCTCCCTGAGCCAGCAGAACCGTGCGGCGAAACTGTTCATAGGTGAGCCCCAGTTTCTCCTCAACCATGGCATCGACTTTCTTGATACCACTTTCAATCACCTGTTCATCACGCTGACGGGTAAGCGTGCGCTCCACGTTTTGCAGGCGGCCGGACGCCTTGCCCCGCGCCCGGCGCACAGTCCAGCGGCTGACATAATTCTCCCCATCAGCGCCCACGAACTCAACTTCAGCATATCCATTTGCAGCCCCGCGGGTCAGGACTGATTTCGGATCTTTTTCCCGATGAACACTGCCAGACACATCTGGAACAGATTCATCGCCCCCTTCCGCTGTTAAGCGTGGGCACTTCCCAAAAAGTGCAAGACACATGGCATCCAAAAGGGTGGACTTACCAGAGCCTGTTTCACCTGTGATGGCGAACAGCCCCGCCCCCTTTAAAGGCTCTTGTTCCAGATTGACTTCAAAAGGAGCCGCAAGGCTTGCGAGATTCTCGCCCCGAACGGATAGAATACGCATTACTCAACCTCTACTAGGGCTTTGTGAAACAAATCTAAATGAACAGACTGAGGCTTTTCGCCATGCTCGTCTTCAAAGGCAGATAGAAACAGGTCCTCAGGTTTCAAATCCTCCAACCGGCGCAAACTTTCCACCTCTTGATTCAAGGCTTTGCTTTTTCGCTCCTGCGCCACAATGGAAACACCCGTTCCACGCACTGGATAAGTGGAGAGAATTTGATCCACCTCTGCCCGCAGCCCTTGCGCACTGGTTTGCTGCTTCAAGTCCACATGAACAAAGGGGCGCTGGCGCACTGGCAAGGCTTCATCCAGTTGCAAGCCATCCAAAGCGGGCACTACCTCTTCCAGCAAAAGGCCATTTTTGCCGGACAGCCTGTGAAACAGAACGGGCCGGTCCAGCGGAAGGCGGTGCAGTTCCAGTTGTCCCCCCTCAAACTCCAGCAGGTTCACCCCGTGCTGATACCCCGCCTCACTCACAGATAACGGGAAGGGAGAGCCTGAGTAGCGTATGGTTTCGCGCCCAATTTTTTGCGGTTTGTGCAAATGGCCCAGAGCCACATAGGCAAGGCTCTCCTCAAAGACGTGAAAAGGGACGGCGTGCTCGCCGCCAATCAAAATCCGCCGTTCGGCCCCTTCAGATTCATCGGCTCCCGATACATGCAGATGCCCCGTTACGATCAGCGGTAGATCTCCAACAGCACCTTTCGCTTGGCAAACTGCCTCCTCATAGAGACTTGCAACGGCTTTCACGACCGGCGAGCCCTCACCGTCCGTGACACTGGCCAGACCCGGCAGATCACTGGCTCGTGGAAAGGGAATGGCAAGGCAATAGGCAAGCGCGTTACCTTGGCGATCTTTCAGGGGGAGCAAATGGTGGGACAGGTCAATTCCGCCCTCCCCGCGCCACATCATCCCCACCGCATGAACGCCGACTTCCTTAAAAAGAACCTTTGGAGCCTCCAACCGACCAGCAGGGTCATGGTTGCCAGCGGTTAAAATGGTGGTCAAATGGGGCTGGCGCCGTTTGAAGCCTGCCAATACCTCATAAAGCAAACGAGTGCTTTCCGCCGAGGGGTTCTGGTTGTCGTAGACATCACCAGCCATAACCAGCGCATCCACGTCATGCTCTTCAATCAGGTCTCCAAGCTGGGCAAAAAACGCTTCATGCTCGAAGCTGCGCTCCCATCCATTGATGGTTTGCCCAATGTGCCAATCCGCACTGTGAAGAACACGAAATACCATGTGACGTTTACCCGAACCCCTAAAAGCCAGTGTACCTAAAACACCATAGTCCCGCTTTAGCAGATCATGCGCCTTGAGCTTGAACTATCCAGAACTTTCAGGAGTTTTCCCAAGGGAACTGCACAGATAAATATTACTGGTTAGTACCCAAGGTATTTTACTTGATTACATGCCGTATACCAGTTTTACCGGAACTCGCATGAGAGGGTACATCATGGCTCCAGCAAGCCATCAGATGTACGGCTTTAAAGATGGAGCGCGATCGGAAGCACCGGAGTTTGGCTCTCCTTTAGGTTCGATCAACAGAACTTTGACTTCCTTCTCAGCTCGCGGGCGGTGCGTAACTCCTTTAGGCACGATAAACAATTCACCAGCTTTAACAGTACGCGGCGGTTCCCCTTCTATGTCCATCGTCATTTCCCCTTCTAAAACGTAGAAAAAATCATCCGTATTCTCATGTTTGTGGAACGGATACTCCCCGACAAACTTGACGACCATCACTTCATTTTCATTGTACTTTGCAATCACATGGGGATCCCAGTGGCTGGAAAATTGACTCAGTTTATCAGTGATATTGACTGCTTTCATCTGTATATTCCTGTTCGATTTTGTTTTCGCTTGGAAGGCTACGAAGGAGATACCTGATTTTCACTGATCCAAGACTTGAAAATGGTAAAACACAAAATCCGACACCGGGTCTTGAACGTTCGTGCGCGCACGACTGGGTGCGAACGGCTCCTTGGCAGTCCGGCTTTCAGCGTATTGAAGCTTTTTTCTCTGGCGCAGCCTACGCGCCTCACCGCCACGACACCTATTCTATCGGTTACACAATCAAGGGAGTACAGAGCTTTGATTACCGCGGAGGGCGCTCTGATAGCACCGCCGGAAAAATAATTGTTCTGCATCCCGATGAAGTTCACGACGGAGAAGCTGGTGCGGAAGAAGGCTTTCACTACCGGATGCTCTATATCGAGCCGTCCATGGTAAGAGAGGCTTTGGGCCACTTCGCAAGCGCTCTTCCTTTTTCAAAAGAGGCTGTTTTTAGCGATCCAAAACTGCTTGGGGTCATACACGCGGCTTTTGCCCATATGGATAGACTGCTGGAACCTGTTGCTCTGGACGAATTAATCACATTATTGGCAGAAGGGTTACTAACAAAAGATCCTTCTGCAAACACTCAAAAACGACTACTGATCGACCTGAAGGCAACTCGCCTTGCTCGCGAATACCTTGACGCTAACCTTGATCGTACAGTTGCCTCAGATGAGCTGGAGGCAATAACAGGGCAAAGCCGCTACACGCTTGCCCGCCAATTCCGCAAAGCCTATGGCACAAGCCCCTACCGCTACCTGATCATGCGCCGCCTTGACCAAGCCCGTGCAGAAATAGCTGTTGGAGTTGGCCTAGCCGGTGCAGCCGCTAACGCAGGTTTTAGCGATCAACCCCATATGACGCGCCAGTTTAAAACCAGCTACGGCATTTCACCGGGTCACTGGCAACGCCTTAATAGCGGGCGGTAAGCACAAGAGGAGCCTATAGGGTAACTTCCGGGTCCAGTTCCATCTGAATTAGAAACTGGGGCTAAGCGGTGACGTAAGAACTATCATGCGCAGCGCATAAAGCCCCAAAAAAACTGTTCAAGGGCTTTACCATCAACTGCGCGTTACTTTTGCCTGATAGCAGTTGTTGGTAGCGGAGCGCATGTGAACGGATGTCACCTTTGGGTTTTTAAAAATCTTTGCCAACCCTTGTTCCAACTCCACCATTGGCACAACGGCACCTGTACCATAAACAATGCGCTCTTCCTCGCAGTAACCGCGAATGAGAATACGCTCGACCCCTTGGAATATTTCGGGCAGGTCCGTTGTTTCCTCGGAACGCTCACAGGCGTCTTCACACAGGAAAATAGGACCGGTTTCGGCGAAAGCCTGAATGTTCTTGAAGGGGCGATAAGCGGCAATCAAGATGCCCTGCCCTTCAGGAATATTCTTGAGGCAATGGCGGCAGGGGTTCCCCTCTCCATCAGAGATAATTTTTTCCGGCAACTGCCCGTTTGCATCATATCCGCCCGATTGCAGTTCGCGAACATTCTTTGTTGGCAGAGCATTGAAAATAAATGGCATAAAAACCTCCTCGAATAAAATGTCGTGGAGGTGTTTCTAGGGGAGCACAGAACTGCTAACCACCCGAAAAGCGAGCGATCCCAAAACCCGCTCGCTTTTTTATGAGTTATTCCGCTGGTTTAGCACTCGGATTGTTGGGGTGTGTTGTCCAATTGGCATAATTTGCAGAGACAGTTTCGCCCGTGCGCTTATCCAGCATTCCTGCAGGCACTTCTTCCATGGTGATACAATCTTCCACGGGACAAACACTCACACACAAATTGCAGCCCACACACTCTTCCTCGATCACCTCGAACTTACGTGCACCATCCACCAAATGAGTGATGGCCTGATGGGAGGTATCCTCACAAGCGATATGACAACGGCCACATTTGATGCAGGTATCCTGATCAATCTTGGCTTTTGCAATATAGTTGAGATCCAGATACTGCCAGTCGGTCACATTGGGAACGGCCCTGCCGATGATCTGCTCAATGCTGGTGTAACCAGTCTCGATCATCCAGTTTTGCAGGCCAGAAATCATTTCCTGAACCACCTTGAAACCATAGGTCATGGCAGCCGTACACACCTGCACATTTCCGGCGCCCAGCGCCATAAACTCCGCCGCATCGCGCCATGTGGTCACGCCGCCAATACCGGAAATCGGCAGGGCTTGAGTAACGGGGTCCCGCGCAATTTCAGAGACCATATTGAGCGCTATTGGCTTAACCGCTGGACCACAATACCCACCGTGAGTTCCTTTTCCGCCAACAGTCGGGTTTGGTGCCATAGCATCCAGATCAACACTCACAATGGAATTGATTGTGTTGATGAGAGAGACGGCATCCGCTCCGCCGCGATGAGCCGCTTGAGCGGGTTGACGTACATCCGTGATATTGGGCGTCAACTTCACAATCACCGGCATGCGGGTGTGCTTCTTTACCCAGCGGGTGACCATTTCAATATATTCAGGAACCTGCCCGACAGCTGAGCCCATTCCCCTCTCGGACATGCCATGGGGACAGCCGAAGTTCAGCTCCACGCCATCGGCTTCGGTCTCTTCGACCCGCTTCAAAATGTGCGCCCAGCTTTCCTCTTCGCACGGAACCATCAAGGACACCACAAGTGCTCTGTCCTTCCAGTCCCGCTTGACCTGTTTAATCTCGCGAAGATTGGTTTCCAAAGGACGGTCTGTGATTAACTCGATATTGTTTAGTCCAAGCAACTGCCGGTCTTTACCGTGAACGGCACCATAACGAGGCCCATTCACATTCACCACATGAGGATCTTCCCCCAGCGTCTTCCATACAACACCGCCCCAGCCTGCCTCGAAGGCGCGAACAACATTGTAAGCTTTGTCGGTTGGGGGAGCGGATGCCAGCCAAAAAGGATTAGGGGACTTGATGCCAACAAAATCGGCGCGTAGATCTACCATTGTTATCTCCAATACCTTTAAGTTCAAGCGCTTATGGTTGTGTGAATAGCTTCTGCAGCCTGCTTACCATCTTCAACAGCGCTTACTGTCAGGTCGTCACTTACCCCAACACAGTCTCCACCGGCCCAGACTTTGTTTATGGAGGTCGCATAGGTTTCATCCACTTTTATGCGTCCAGCTTCAAGCTCGATAGCCCCTTCAAGCTCACCGGGTACAAAGTGCTGACCGACTGCCCGAAACAAGACATCTGCTGCAATAGCTTCAACTTCGCCTGTTCCCTCCAGTTCACCATTCTCATTCAACCGGGTTGTTTCCAGATCGACCGATTTCAGATGCTCTCCATGTCCTTGAAAGGCGATAGGTTTGGACCAGAAGCGAATGGCAACTCCATTGAGCAGCGCAAGGTCCTGTTCGTATTTGCTGGCTCCAATATGCTCCGGCCCCCGCCTGTAAACCATGGTCACATTTTGAGCGCCTAAAAGCTTGGACTGAACGGCAATATCAACGGCTGTCATCCCCCCGCCAATCACAACAACATTTCCACCAACCGGCAACTTGGAAAGGTCTTCGCTCTGCCGCAGATCATGAATATAACTCACAGCATTATGGAGATTTTTCAATTCTTCCCCAGCAGCCTTAACTGCATTTACACCGCTATGGCCAACGGCCAGAAATACGGCATCATAATCCTCAACCAGTGTCTCCAGAGAAAAGTCTGTCCCTAACCTGCAACCATTTTCAAAGGTGATACCACCAATACTCAAGAGCCATTCCACCTCTTTTTGAGCAAAGTTATTGGTCGCCTTGTAGGCCGCGATGCCATATTCATTCAGTCCCCCCGCCTTGGACTTGGCATCATACAAAGTGATATCATGGCCATAGGTGGCCAGGCGATGGGCGCAAGAAAGGCCTGCAGGCCCCGCCCCCACTATTGCCACTCTCTTTCCCGTCTCAGGTGCGCGCGTGAAAGAAGTTCCTTCCCGGGTTTCCATAAAGTGATCTGTGGCACTGCGTTGCAGCAAACCAATTTTAACCGGTTTTCCTTCGGATTCTTCCCTCACACATGCCTGCTCACACAAGGTTTCCGTTGGGCATACACGGGCGCACATACCACCCAAAATATTTTGAGAATAGATGGTGGCGGCGGCTCCATTTGGATTACCGGTTGAGATTTCTCGTATAAACTGCGGAATATCAATGGATGTAGGGCATGCCGTTACGCACGGTGCGTCATAGCAAAAATAACAACGCTCGGCTTCGATTATCGCTTCTCGATCCCCGAGAGGTGGGTGTATATCCCTAAAATTTTCCAGATACTGTTCTCCGGTCAATCGACCGACTTTGACATCTGGCGCTTTGCCATACTCACTCATTTGTCCCTATCCCCTAGAAAATTCAGAGGTTCAGGCAAAGTTTCTAAAACTCACCTAATACACTCCAGTAGTTATATTTTTTGACTAAATATTCAGAAATTTCAAGAAATATAAAACCTGACAAACATAATCATATTTCATAGGCACAAATATAAATAATACCTATTCAAGATTTACCATAGGTAATTGAAATATAAATACGTAGGTATCGTTTATTTTAGAACTTTTTAAGCTCAAAGCTCCATATGGAAGTCGTTATTTCCACACTCATATCTTAGCATTATTTTTAAAGGTTAAATCTATAAATGGCGGAACAGCCGTATACTACAATCTGCGCCTGATAACCAATGAACGATAAGATAACCTAACCATGAAGACGCTGGTGTTTACCATTGATGCTGGAAGTGGTCATAAAGCAACTGCTGAAGGGATCATACAGTGCGCCCCAAAGGAAATGAAAGAGGGCATTGTGCTGGTAAACCCCTACAGGCAGGTAGTTAGCCCTTTTTCAAAGTATGCTAAGAAAAAACAATTCGTACTCTCTGGGTTATTTTCTTTTATCACGGTACGCTTTGGTGAGAACTTCTATAACTTCACCCTCTCGCGCATGCGCTTCAATGGTCTAATACAGAGGATTCTCGATTTTTCTGCGAAAACACTGCAGACTACACAGTCTAACTATATGGATAAGGTTTTTCGCGAATACCTTTCCTTTGAAAGACCGGATCTGGTGATTTGCGTGACGCCGGCCATCAGCGTGAACCTGAGTAAACAGGCAACGCTCTTGGGAATCCCGATCCTTGTTGTGATGACTGATCTTGATGAAATTTACCCTGATTTCTGGATTCCCCGAACTGCAGACTACTTTTGTACATTTGGCCAGAACGCCTACAAGACTTCGTTGGGACGAGACATAAAACAGTCATTTTTGCTCAGTGGACCAGTCCTCAGACCTATGTTTTTTCAAAGAGATGAACCCTACTCTGAAAGGCTCGCCAAAAAACTAAAACTAAGCCCTGACAAAACCACAATTATCGTCTTTTTCGGAGGCTTTGGATCTCCGAAAATGCTTGATATCGCTCAACTTCTCAATGCTGTACAAAGACCCGTTCAGGCTATCTTTCTATGCGGGCATACAAGTCATGTGCAAGATAAAATTAACAAAATTAATACGTCCTACCCCAAGCTGGTTTTCGGGTTCATCAAACACGTTGACCGGCTTATGGAGCTTGGAGCAATTATGATTGGAAAGCCCGGCCCGGGGGCAGTCCTTGAGGCCATAGCAAAGGGAAATGATGTACTGCTGGAATTAAACCGCTCAACAATGTCCCAAGAAGTTCCAATTGTTGAATACGCAACTGCTCTTGGAAGGGGGGAAAGTTATGCCAATAATAGCGAGCTTTTGACCCTATTGAACAGAAAACTCGAAACTTTGCCATCGACCAGACATAGACGGCAATCCCCTTTCAGAAGTGATCTGGAAATCACGGCAATACTGAAGAAGATTGAGAAAGAGATTAAACCTAGACAGCGGAACTAGCCCACCTTCCACCGTAGAATGAGGCACTCGATACCTCCAGACTTGAACAAGTGAGTAAAATGTACACATTGTTCAACAATTAGGTTGCACTTCTTTCCATGGCAATGCACCTAGATTGCAAAGGATCGGCTGGAGAGCGTTTGAAAATGAGTATAACCATCTATCACAATCCCAAATGCGGCACCTCCCGCAACACCTTGCGTATGATCCGCGAAAGCGGCAGCGAACCGCAGGTAATCGAATACTTGAAAACTCCTCCAACTCGCGAAACACTGGTAAAGCTCATCGCTGACATGGGTGTTGGCGTCCGTCCAATTTTGCGCAAGCGTGGCACGCCCTATGACGAGTTTGAACTGGACAGTGACCGGTTCAGTGATGATGAACTGATAGATTTCATCATTGAGCATCCAATTTTGATGAACCGCCCCATCGTGGTGTCTCCTAAAGGCACCAAGTTGTGCCGTCCCTGTGAGGAAGCATTTCCGTTATTGGAAAATGAAGAATTCGTTACATTTACAAAAGAAGATGGAACGATTGTTCACCGCTAGGACTTGAGGCTGGCTATGGAATTTCTGCTCGGTATTGATGGCGGCGGCACTTCTTGCCGGGCTCTTCTATCCTCTCTTGGTGGGCAGGAGATTGCACGGGGGCAAGCTGGCAGCGCCAACGTTAATACGGACCAGACAGGGACATGCCACTCCATACAGCAGGCCATAAAAAACGCCTTTGACACGTCAGGGTGGCCCTACGATTTGTCCTGCATAAAAAGCGCATGTATCGGACTTGCCGGTGTGAATGTACTGGGGGAACAGGAAAAGGCTGGATTTCTGGACAGGCTTGGAATTGATGCTGTACGGCTGACCACAGACACACATATTGCATTAGAAGGTGCGCATGAAGGGCGAGACGGTATTATTGCCATTCTTGGAACGGGGTCGGCCCTCCTAAAACGGGAGGGCGATGTGTTTACCTCCCTTGGTGGCTGGGGCTTCCAACTGGGAGATCAGGCTGGTGGCGCCTTTATGGGACGCGAAGCACTCCGGCGCACGCTTCTTGCCCATGACGGCATACTTGAGGAGAGCAGCTTTACCCGAAGTCTGCTTGCACATTTTTCATTCAAACCCGAGAATATTGTCGAGTTTTCAGGAGCAGCCAAGCCTCAGGACTATGCGGCCTTCATGCCGCTTCTTCTGGAGCACTGGACGCAGAATGATCCGGTGGCAACACTCATTTTGGAAGAAAGTGCCGCTTATATCAAAGACGCGTTCAAGCGACTGAATGAAAATCGAAGCCTGCCTATTGCCCTTCTGGGCGGCATCTCCAGCCCGTTCTATGGCATTTTAGAAAAAGCCCTTTCTCCTTGCCTGCAAAGGCCCAAGGGCGATGCCTTGCAGGGCGCGGTTTTATTGGCTAGGCAGCGGGAGCACTCGTAGGATTTTCAACATCAGTTTGAACCCCTATAGGAAACCATCACGCAAGTCCCGCGCAACAGGCTAAAAAATGATAATCTGGAGACATGTGCCTCAAAATCCCACGGTCGCAGGGCTTGTGGACACCTATTGGTTTTTGGAGAAAGAAAAAACAGAGTCTGTAACACCCTACCCCCGCCTCAATCCAGATCCCGCTGCACACCTACTGCTCACACCAGATAATCAAAACTATCACTACCAGCGGGACGATTGCACACTGGAGGGGGAAGGTAGTCATTGGCTGTTTCCCCATAGCTGCACCTACAGGATGGACCATCGGCAACCCCTTAAAATTTTGGGCGTAAAATTCCACATAGGTGCGTTGTATCTGTTTCCCTTTCGCACCGCTCAGCCGCAAATAAATCATGTGCTGGATCTGGAGCTTTCAAGCAGCTTTAGCAGTTTAGGGCACTGCACCAACGACCTTCTCAAAACAGCACAGTCTCAACCAGAAAGTTGTCTTCGGGCTTTAGACGATATTATGCTGCCCATCCTAAAGACCATGGTGAGAGACAGGCACTACACACTCACTGTTGGTGCCTTGCCCCTATTGCGGACCTCTCCCCTTTCCAATCTAGAAAAAGAGTTGGACTGTTCGCGACGAACATTGGAACGCAGTTTTCGAAAGGTCACCGGCTTTACCTTGAAGCAGCACCAATCCATGCTGCGGTTGGAAGCTCTTCTTGAACACCTTTATCTCATGGCAGACAAAGAGATAGACTGGGCAGATGTGGCTTATGCCTTTGACTTTAGCGATCAACCCCACCTGATCCGGTATCTCAAAAAACAGATTGGCAACACACCAACTGACTATGCCAAGCTTCGCGATCTCACGATTGATATTTATGGCGGCGTTGAAATTTGAAGCAGAACTGTCGCAATTGTTCAATCCGTTCCGCCCGCCAGCACCTACGTGTTGTTTCCAGATTTAAGCACAGCTCATTGCGAGCGCTAAATTGCTCAAAGAGGAAACAAAAACTATGAACGTAGAAATTCGTCCTTTTCATCAATCAGATTTGGAGGACCTTCTTGATATCTGGGAGACAGCCTCAAAGTATGCACACCCATTTTTGAGTGATGATTTTTTAAAGAAAGAGCGAGAGAATATACCCAATCTATACCTCCCCAATGCCGATACATGGGTTGCGACAGTAGAGGATAAAGTGATTGGATTTATTGCTCTTTTAGGCAATGAAATCGGTGCTCTTTTTGTCGACCCTGCCCACCATGGCCAAGGTCATGGCACTGCCTTATGTAACAAGGCCAAAACACTTCATGAAGAACTGTTCGTCAGTGTCTTTAAGGAAAACCGGAGTGGCCGAAGGTTTTATGATCGCTACGGCTTCAAGTTTGTCAAAGAGTGCATTTTTGAACAAACCGGAGACATGCTGCTAAAGCTGCACATACAATCTGCTTAGCAGCAACTGTTTAAAGCCATGAGAGAAGCCCCACAACCGTGGGGTTCTCTCTTCAGGTGGGCTTAGTATCACCCCATCACACCGCCATCATCGCGGGTTATGGCGATGACAGTTGAGCGTGGCAGGCTTTCGCCGCCCTCTGGGAAATGACTACCGCCTTTTTCACCGGGGTGCTGAATGCCTACGAACATGGTCTTCTTGTCAGCAGACCAAGTGGCACCAGTCACCTCGCAGCCCACGGGCCCAACGAGGAAGCGGGAAATATCTCCGGTTTTGGTATCCCCCACAAGCATTTGGTTATTCCCCATCCCCGCAAAGTCCCCAATATTGGAGTAACTGCCATCAGTCTGTATCCAGAGGAAGCCACGACTATCAAAGCTGAGGCCATCTGGAGAGTTGAAAATATTGTCGGCTGTGATGTTCTCAGACCCCGCCCCGCTATCAATATGAACAGTTGGGTTGCCCGCCAACACAAACAGGTTCCATTTGAAGCCCTCGGCTGTGTGATCATCGCCATCAGGCATCCAACGCACGATCTGGCCGTACATGTTGGCTTGGCGCGGATTGGGACCACCAACGGGCGTTTCATCCCCACCCGCATTTGTCAGGATACCCCGATTTTTATTGTTGGTGAGGGCGCAGTAAACCTCAGCCCGTTCGGGATGTGCAGCAACCCACTCGGGGCGATCCATAGTTGTTGCGCCAACGCTTGAAGCAGCCTGACGGGTGCGGATACAGATTTCCGCATCAGACGACATCCCCGTCGCTTCCGGCGTCAGTGCCAGCCATTGACCTGAAAGGTCATCGTTGAACTTGGCCACATAAAGCTGGCCCTTTTCCAGCAGTTCCGAATTGTCACCGGATGGATCATACTTGCCATCGGAGACAAAACGATAAACGAACTCACCGCGCTCATCATCTCCAAGGTAAACAACAACGTGGCCACTACTTGCCACAACAAGCTCGGCATTTTCGTGCTTGAAACGACCCAAAGCTGAAAGCTTTTTCGGGGTGCTGTGCGGGACAGATGGGTCTATTTCAACAACATAGCCAGCCCGGTTTGGCTCATTGGGGTGCTTTATAACATCAAAGCGCTCATCAATTTTCGCCCAGCCGTAACCCCAGTCTTTCGCAGAAATACCATAGCGTCTCATATCTTCGCTTGGCACGAAACCTTCTTCAGAAGCGGAGAAGTAGCCATTGAAATTCTCCTCACAGGCAAGATACGTGCCCCAAGGAGTTTTGCCATTTCCGCAGTTATTCCAAGTCCCAAGACTTTGAATACCTTTTGGGTCAGCTGCAGTTTTCATCAAGTCATGGCCACGGGCCGGCCCAGTCAGTTCCATCGGTGTATCTGGTGTAATACGGCGGTTGAACGGGGAATCCTTCACGATGGACCATTTGCCACCCTTTTGCGCCAGCTCCGCGATAGTGACCCCATGGGCATTCTTACCCTTCAAAATGGCGTCATCATTGGCGGGCACGCCCCCCTCCCACATAAGAGTGCGGTTGGTATACTCATTATTTAAGGCGAAGACTGTCTTTCCTTCAATCTGGAAGAGATGCATGCCATCATTGTTGTCCCCCACAGCGCGGGCTTGTGTCTCGGCGCTACCACGGGTCACCCCGTCAAACTCGGACGCATCGGAAAACAGAGGATCACCCCAAGATACAACAGAATGCCAGCTATACCCCTCAGGGAGAGTAATTGTATCGGTTGTACCAGCTTGAATTGGTGAAAAATCAAAACTGTTTGAAGCAGCAGCGGCTTTTCGGACCACCAGATCACTGGTTCCAAGTAGGAAACTGGCCGTACTCATGGCTACAACACCACCCAGAAAGCCACGACGTGAAATAGCCTGTTCCACGACCTCATCAAATTCTATTGTCGTATCTTCACCGCGAGTAAGATCGTCATATTCATCAAAAGAAAGGTCTGTTTTTCTACCATTCATCGTCAGCACTCCAGCAACTTTTACCTATAGAAACCTTCTGGGCTACCCCTAGTTTTCAGCGGTACGCTATCAATGGCTCATAACAAATCTATGACCCTTCCGTAAAAAGCACCAACATGTATGTATAATTGATAGTTGTGCTCTCCCCTGAGCAAGGTTTCAATACCTCCTCTGTTTCCAGATTTGGTCCCCGAGTAAAACAATAAGTGCCTTGACGAGTTCTCGTAGCCGCTTTTTTACGATTCAGTAATTACATTTCGTGCCGCAAGACATTTCAGTATTTTAAAATAAAATAAGCATTTACTTATTTAAATGTGATCTATATATAAAAAGTAATTACTTTCTTAAAGGGTATTTCAATGAAAAACGGAAAATTCAATGGAGCTACGACCGCGTCCTCCCCCTTAAGTGTTCCCTTAGCTGCAGGGGTTATTCCTCAAGACTCCAGCTTATTTTCAGGGCCCCAATTAATTGCAACCCTTCTTCTAAGCCTTGGTGTTGGGTCTCATGCGGTCAACGGCCTAATTTCGAATGCTGTTTTACCAAGCCTCATTCGTGATTTAGGCGGGCAAGAACGTGCTTTCTGGGTCTTCAGTCTGTTCCAAATCGCCTCAATTCTATCAAGTACAACGGCTGGAATATTAAAATCTCACTGGGGAGCAAAGTATCTATTTATTGCTGGCGCAATCCTACTTGCATTAGGCTCGATTTTCGCGGGAACCGCTGACAATTTGGGGCAAGTTTTGCTAGGTCGAACCCTCCAAGGACTGGGGGAAGGCTTTATCGTGGCCATGTGCTACGCGGTTATTCCTGATTTATTCCCTAAAGAACTCGTCGCCAAAGTCTTTGCACTGTTGGCGGGAATTTGGGCTATTGCCGCTGCCGTTGCGCCCGTGAGTGCGGGTTTGCTCACTCAGTTCTGGAGCTGGAGAGCAGCGTATATCTTTAACCTGCCCTTGACCGGATTGCTGTTGCTCATGGCGGTGTTTGTTATGCCCAATACCAAAGTCATTGGAGAATTGAACGGAAAGCGTAAAGGGTTGATCATGCTTCCCCGCCTCTTCATGCTTGCCTTCGCCGTACTTCTGATCACCAGCGTTGGAGAGGCACGCAGCACGACCCAAGGGTTCATTTTGCTTGCGCTTGGATTGTTTACTCTGGCCGCTACACGGATTTGGGACAGAAACTCTGAAAATTCTTTCATTCCCAAAGAGGCTTTCAGCTTCAACACTCCGGTGGGCCTTGCCATGTGGGTGATCCTTATTGCAAGCCTTTCCGGCTCCGCCCGCGTTCTGTTTGCCAATTCCATTATCCAGTCTACTTGGGGGCTGAATGTCCTGAGCGCCAGCTATCTTGTGGCTACATTGGCTTTCTCATGGTCATTCATGGCGTGGCTCACTTCCAAGGTCCAAAGCCCGAAACACCAGTACTCTCTGATTGTCCTTGGGAAAACTCTAAACACCTTGGGCATTGGTATGCTAGCTGCTGCGCTTTGGATGAACAGCCTCGCAATCCTCACGGCAGGCCTGATTATCTCCGGCTTGGGATACGGAATGAGCAATCACTTCCTGTCAAAACAAATGATGTTTGCAAGCAGTGAGAAAGAGCGCGATAAAGCCTCCGGCTTCATTCCGACCATGATGTCCTCGGGTATTGCAATAGGCGGGGCTCTGTCTTCCCTTCTCGCTCTTGCAACAGGCATGCTCTCCAATGAGACCTCCGAGCTGATTACTAAAGAGGCTGCACTTGAGCAAGGCCCAACGCTTTTCCTAATAATGGCTGGTATCGCAGTTATTTCGGTTCTGTTTGCCGGAAAGCTTGCAGTTTTGGGAAGGCGTTCTGCTTAAAGCCTCTTTGTATCAACCAATACCAAGAGGCTTTAAAGTAAGTCAGCTCCCAGACCTCAATGGGAGTAGAGGTCTGGGGCATTAAGGTAGCAGCAGATTACTCTGCAGCTACCGGAGCTTTATTTGCTGTGACGGCACTGCTCGCACTCTCATCTTCCTTATGGAAGATTGGATAGATGAACAGGAAAGCAGCAGAAATAAGGTAACCCAAACTTGGGCCGCTAAACACAGGCCAGTGAAGGCTAGGTGAATGGATGATACCCACTGCAGCCAGCGCAAAACCAGTTAAGGTGAACCAAGCAGCAACCCTAAAGCGCCCGTCAATAATTGAAGCGACGATAGCGCCCCAAATCAAGCCGGTGATAATCGCCCCCTGAGAAAGCGCGAGGTGCCCCTGATAGTGGGCGCCCTGTTGCAGCAGTGCGCTGGTCAACGCCGCATCGCCAAGGTTTGGCATATTTTCAGCCCCTGCAGATTGCAGCGCGCCAATGAGAGAGCCCCACTTTGTTACAAGGAAGCTGGAAACATGCGGCAGCATCGCAACGGCAACAGCTGCCATGTGCTCTGTGCGAACAGAATGGGCTGTATTGGCAATGAGGCTAACAGAGACAAACACAAGGATTGGAGCTGTCGCCGCGACCGGGATCAGATTGTTCAAAAACGCAATCAGTCCAAGGAATGCGGAGAGTGGAACTACAATACCTACGCCGATAATATAGCCAGAGTGAGCGCCCATACCTTTATAGGCAGGGTGGCCGATATAAGCGGTTGTCGGGAATGGAGATCCAAATACCGCACCGATCATGGTGCCCAGACCATCTGTTATCTGACAAGTGGCAACCGGATAATGGTCGCCAGCAGCTTCAGCGCTCTCCACGTTGTTCATCGTTTCGATGAAGTTGTAGATCTGAACCGGTATCAGAACCAGAAACAGTTCAGGGTTTGCGAAAAGGTGCTCGATACCTGCAACCAGATCACCGATATAAGGCACTGGTAGATTGAGGCCAACACCCTCTGCGCTCACAGTAGATTGCCCGGTCATAACCGCAACAACCGTACCCACAATCAAAGCCAGCAAACCTGCGGGGATATTCCACGGCAGGCGGAACTGACCAACCAAGCCCCACAGGATGATGATGAGGGAAGCAAATCCAATGAACGGGTTTTCGAAGATTGTTGCCAAAGGCACCGAGCCGATGAACACCAGTGCGATACCGCACAAGGTTCCCAGCATACCGGCGCGCGGCGTCACTTTTTTAAGCCATGGGCCAATGATGGCACCAAGACCGGCAACAATACCGCCCATAAAGCCGGCACCAATACCAACCTGCCAAGCCAGAACAGGGTCATTGGTGGACCAGTAGATCGGGCCGATAACACCAAAGAGGTAGACAAACATTACTGGCGTCGAAATACCATAGGGTATGGCAGTCACATCCCGTCCAGATGCCTGCGCTGCCCGCTTTGCCAGATAAACGTAAACAAGGATACCAGCCACAATCGCAATTGCTGCTCCGGGAATAATCCGGCCAAAGACGATTTCTGCTGGCATCTGAAATACGAACTGACAGATACCCGCCAGAACCATGAGGTTTACAAGGTTATCTGTAAACAACGCCCAAAAAGCACTGAAATCACCACGTGAAAACAGGCTGTAGTTATACCTCCCAACAGGCATGCCGGGCTCCTTTTCTACTCGTATTTTAACGTTGCCATATCTCCCGAAAGCAACGCCCCCCTTGCTAAATCGAGGTGCTCAGTACTTCACTTGGTCCTCTTTTGCAATCTTTTGCTACGTAGTTACCGTCAATTTGGTCATAACTTCTGCAACTACAAATGCCGCTATGACTTCTGGCCGCTTGTCCTTACTCCCTTGTGAACCAATCGGGCACACCAGTTGGTCAACTGGCAGATCATCACAGTTGGACTTGCTATATTGATGAAATTTTGCCCGTTTTGTCGCTGAACCAATCAGCCCAACATAGGAAGCTGTTCCTGTTTCCAAGGCCGCTGCGCTTAAAAGGAAATCCAGTGCGTGGTCATGAGTAAGAACAACAAAGGCGCTGCCAGCTGGCGCGCTCTTAATATCACTCTCCGGGATTGCGCTAAGGCGCTTTTCTACGTCTGCTGAACATAGCGCCAGCTCCTCCTCACGTGTATCTATGATGACACAGTGAACAGGCATATGTTGCATCAAGTTGGCAATTGCCCGCCCCACATGACCAGCGCCCATGATGTAGACCCAAGGCAGCGCATCATCTTCCTTTTGCATCCCCATAAGGATGCTATCTTTATCCCGCCCGGACATCTGACTTAGAGAGACTTCCACGCGACCACCGCAACATTGACCAATTTCCGGCCCCAAGGGCACATCCAGCGTGTCATTGAGCACATTTCCCTCAAGCATCCTGCGGGCTTTTGAGATAATGATATGCTCCAGCTGCCCTCCGCCAACGGTTCCCCACAAACCATTGGCGGTGACAAACATTTGCGTTCCCGTATCTCGGGGAGCAGATCCGCGTACGCGCGTCAACGATACATGGACTACTGACGCGTTATACTGGAAAAACTCCTTGATACTCAGGAGGCCTGAGACCATTACGCCGCCTTACGCTTCAAGCGTTCAACGGCCATCAAAACACGCTCAGGCGTGGCAGGTGCGTCGAGCCGTGGGCATTCACGGTAGTCCGCAACACTGGCAACAGCCATGGACAGCGCCTCAAACACCGAAATACCAAGCATGAATGGAGGCTCACCAACAGCCTTGGAACGCTTAATGGTAAGTTCCTTATTTGACGACCAATCAGCAAGGTTCACATTGAATGTAGCAGGACGGTCAGAGGCCAGCGGAATTTTATAGGTTGATGGCGCGTGCGTACGTAGCCGCCCCGCATCATCCCACCACAGTTCCTCTGTTGTGAGCCAGCCCATACCTTGAATAAAGGCGCCTTCCACCTGACCCTTATCCAAAATCGGGTTCAAGGACTTGCCAACATCATGCAGAATATCGGTACGGTCCACGGTGTACTCACCGGTAAGCGTATCCACTGTTACCTCAGAGCAAGAGGCCCCATAGGCATAGTAGTAGAATGGCCGTCCCTTACCCGCATCACGATCCCAGTGGATCTTCGGCGTTTTATAAAAACCGGCAGCGGACAAGTGCACACGTGCAAAATAAGCCTTGCGAACCAGCTCCTTAAACGGAATGCGCTCTTTGCCAATTTGCACAGAGTTAGCGTAGAAAATAATTTCATCCGCTTCAACATTCCAATGCTCAGCCGCAAATTCAATCAACCGGTTCTTGATCTGCCTTGCCGCATCCAGAGCCGCCATACCATTCAGATCAGTTCCAGAAGAGGCTGCAGTTGCAGAGGTATTTGGAACCTTATCGGTTGTGGCCTTGGTGATTTTGATTTGCTCAAAATCAACTTGGAAAGTGTCGGCAACGATTTGGGCAATTTTGGTGTTGAGCCCCTGCCCCATCTCAATGCCGCCATGGTTCAATTGGATGGATCCATCATTGTAGATATGGATCAAGGCACCCGCCTGATTGTACCAAGTCGCGGTGAAGGAAATACCGAACTTCACTGGAGTGATTGCAATGCCCTTGCGGAGAATTTTGGAGGTTTTGTTGAACTCCAAAATCTCCTGACGACGCTTTTGATAGTCGCAGGACGCCTCAATCTCTTCAATCAGGCGCGGCATGACGTTGTCTTCAACTTCCTGATGGTAAGGCGTCAGATTGCGTCCATCCTCCCGACCGCCATAGAAGTTGGCCTTGCGCACCTCAAGAGTGTCTTTGCCCAGCGCATATGCAATTTCTTCAATCATGCGCTCGGCTGCAACAACCCCTTGCGGGCCACCGAAACCGCGAAATGCTGTGTTTGACACAGTATTGGTTTTCATTGGACGGCTGGCAAGACGCACATGCGGGTAGTAGTAGGCGTTATCCGCATGGAAGAGTGCTCGGTCGGTCACAGGACCAGACAGGTCAGCGGCATAACCGCAGCGCGCTGCAAACGTGCTGTCTACTGCTTGAATGCGGCCTTCCGCATCAAATGCCAAATCATAATCCACCACGAAATCGTGACGTTTACCTGTAGCCGTCATATCCTGATCGCGATCAGGGCGGATTTTCACCGGACGATTCCACTTCTTCGCAGCTATTGCAGCCACTACACAGAAGAGGTTCATCTGGCTTTCTTTACCGCCAAAACCACCACCCATACGGCGTACACTCACGTTAACCGCGTTGGAGGCAACTCCAAGAGCATGGGCAACCATATGCTGTGCTTCACTCGGGTGCTGTGTGGAGCAGGTAATGTTCACATCTTCGTCTTCACCCGGCACTGCAAAAGCAATTTGCCCTTCCAGATACATATGGTCCTGACCGCCAATGGCCATACGCCCGCTCAAGCGATGCTCAGCATCTTCAAAACCTTGTGCAATGTCACCACGCTCCAGCTTCAAAGGAGCTGCAACATGCGGGTACCCTGCATCTTGCGCGCTGACCGGATCCAATGCGTGAGGCAGAACATCGTACTCAACCTTCGCCAGTTCAGCAGCTTTTCGCGCAGCTTCGCGAGTTTCCGCAATCACCGCAAACAGAGGCTGACCATGGAACTGGACTTTGTCGGTCGGAAAGATTGGCTCGTCTTTTGTGCCGGTCGGGCTGATGTCGTTAACACCAGGAATATCATCGGCACCCAAGATCCCAACAACGCCCGGCGCAGCGAGAACGGCGGACAGGTCCATGCTCTTGATGTTTGCGTGCGTCACGTTGGACACACCAAGGTAAGCATGGAGCGTGCCTTGCGGCTCGGCAATATCATCGCAGTATTCGGCGCGGCCTGTGACGTGCTTTTCTGCACTGTCGTGACGACGATTTGTGTGAACACCGCCGCGAATACTCAAACTACTATCAAATGTAACTTCGTGTCTCATTTATCAGTTTCCTGTCAGGCACTCGCCAGCTCAACTGGTTCCACTGTGGTCTCGTCAAAGCTCAGGAAGAACCTGGTCAAGAGATTGCGGGCGGAGATCATGCGGTATTCCGCAGATGCACGCCAGTCAGAAAGTGGAGTGAAGTCATCAGACAGAACATTTGCAGCAGCTTCAAAAGAAGCAAGTTCCCAACGCTTACCTTTTAGCGCAGCTTCTGCACTCGATGCCCGCTTAGGTGTTGCCGCCATACCGCCGAATGCCATGCGACAATCGACAATGGTTCCGTTTTCGACAGTTACACTGATGCCAGCTGCAACCGATGAGATATCCTCATCGCGGCGCTTGGAAATTTTGTAGGCCGCATCCATTTGACCCTCAGCAGGAAGAGGAATGCTGATCGTTTCAACAAATTCTTCAGGAGCGCGGTCCTGTTTTCCATAGTCGATGAAGAAGTCCTGCAACGGCATTGTGCGGCGTTCACCGCCTTTGCGCAGCGTTACACTAGCATCAAGAGCAATGAGAACAGGTGGTGTATCACCAATGGGCGAGCCATTAGCAATGTTTCCACCAATGGTTCCCATATTGCGGACCTGTTGCCCAGCAATACGATCCCAGTAAGGAGCAAGGTGCGGGAAAGCCTTTTCAATTGCAGAAAGGCTCTCTGTGTAGGTGACACCAGCACCGATTTCCAACGCATCTTTCGTCAGCTTGATCGACTTCAACTCGTCAAGATGACCAATAAAGACAGCTGGTCCGATATTACGCAGGAACTTGGTAACCCATAGGCCTACATCTGTAGATCCAGCAACAATCGTGGCTTTTGGCCAAGAGATCAAAACTTCCGCAAGATCATCTGTATTTGCCGGAATAATCGCTAGATTATCTTCGGGACCAGTTACAATACGCCGACCGTCTTTCAGGTTCTGCAAGCGCTGTATGATAGACAATCGCTCGGTGTTCAGATAATCAGCCGCAGGTGAGCCATAGGCTCCCAGTGCCATTGCAGCTTTTATGATCGGTTCATAGCCCGTGCACCGGCATAGATTGCCCTGAAGGGCAGTCTCGACTTGCTTTACACTCGGCTCTGAGTTTTCCATCCAAAGCCCATAAAGCGACATGATAAAGCCGGGCGTACAGAACCCGCACTGGCTTCCATGATAGTCAACCATTGCCTGCTGGATAGGGTGCAACCCGCCATCCTGACCACGAAGGTGTTCAATCGTAACCACATGACACGCATCCAATGACGCCATAAAGCGGATGCAAGCATTCACGGATTCGTACTTAAGTAAGCCATTATGGAGACGGCCAACAAGAACAGTACATGCGCCGCAATCTCCCTCGGCGCACCCTTCTTTACTACCGGTCAGGCGACGTTCTAATCGCAAATAGTCCAGCAATGTCTGGCTCGCAGCCACATCCTGGATTACTACATCGGTTCCGTTTAATACGAACCGGATTTCGCTACGTTCGCCCATTTTCTCCCTCAAGAAAACGCTCATAATAATTTTCCGTAGGGTACATTTTGTCGCAGGCAGGAAAAAGGCGGTAAAATCCGAAACATTTTCAACGAAACGTTGAAAATAGCATGCCGATTTGCTTTGGTTTATGATACTCAATATCTCAGAAATGAAAATACTATATAAAACAACGTAGAAACACCGTAAGTGCTATGAAATGTCCTATCTAGAAAGCCTTCGCGTATTCGCACGCATTGTAGAACTGGGAAGTATTACGGCAGGAGGACGCGACCTTCGTCTAACTCCCGCAGTGGCCAGCAAGCGCATTAAGGAGCTGGAAAAGCACCTTGGGGTGAGGCTTTTTAACCGGACAACCCGCTCTTTACAGCCAACGGAGGTGGGAAAAGTATTCTATGAATACGCCGTTAAGACCATCACCTCAGTTGATGATGCGGAGGCAGCTGTCGCTCTTTTCTCAGGCTCTCCCAGAGGGGTCTTGCGCGTTGCAGCTCCTCTTGGAGTGGGACGGCGCGTCATTTCTCCCCTAATTCCTCTATTTGTAGAAGAAAACCCTGCGATTGAAGTGCGCATGCGTTTGACCGACAGAAAAATCGACGTTCTGGCTGATGGGCTAGACCTCTCTTTCTTTATTGGTAGTCCTTCAGATTCCAACCTAAAGCTACGTAAAATAAGCGATTGCGACCGTGTACTTTGTGCTTCGCCTGATTATCTTGACAGATACGGAGTACCTGAAAACACTAATGACCTTATAGGCGAAAATCACAATTGTCTTCTGCTTCGCTTTCCTCACTCTCCAGAGTACTTTTGGGCATTACAAACGGTTCAGGGACTACAAAAGCTACATGTTTCAGGCAAGTACGATGCAGATGACAGCGGCGTATTAACCGAATGGGCTGTAGCCGGGCATGGGATTGTTAACCGACCTAGATTTGAGGTGGCGGAGTATTTGCGGGATGGAAGATTAGTGGAAGTTCTGCCCAATGCGCGTCCTGAGCCGACCATATTCGGGTGCCTCTACCCGCACCGGCGGCTTCAGGACCCTAAAATCCGGCGTTTTGTGGACTTTGTCGTCGAGAATGCAGATTTGACCGACTTCGACTAAAACCCACCAACGTTAATGAGCCCTCACCTCCCATCATGAGATAACAGGCAAGGGATCACAGCGCATCCTCCCAATAGTGCGGCCTGCATATTGGAAAGTGCGCTATTTATTTAGCTGCGAGAGAGAATGGCATTTGCTCTTTCGCATTGCGATACCATTTTGCAATAGCCGCTCTTTCACTGTCTTCCATGTAAGAGACATTTGCCGGAGGCATTGCCGTTGTCACGCCAGCTTGCAGAAAGATCTGGTTTGCAGCGCGCGCCACATCTGCTTCTGTTTCAAGAAAGATGCCCTTTGGGGCCCAGTGAATGCCCTCATAAAAGGGCTCACGGGCGTGGCACATGGAGCAACGACCAGGAACAATGTTCATCACATCTTCAAAACCTGCTGCACTTGCAAACACCTGCTCATTTTTCGTGAGAGGACGTACCTCAGATTCCTCATAGGTTTCCTGAGAAAGCGGGGCCATGCTGATCACGATGATGGCAATGAACAGAGCTGCAGTGACTGCCCAAGTCCAGTAAGGAGGCTTAGCGCCTGTGTGTTTTGTGTTGAAGAACAAGCGGATCGTTACGCCCATCAGGAATACAAGCGCAGCAATGACCCAGTTATACTCACTCGCGAACGCCAGCGGGTAGTGGTTGCTAAGCATCAGGAAAACAACAGGCAGTGTCAGGTAGTTGTTGTGGGTTGAACGCAGCTTGGCGATCTTACCGTACTTGGCATCCGGTGTGCGGCCAGCTTTCAAGTCGGCAACAACGATCTTCTGGTTCGGAATAATGATAAAGAACACGTTGGCTGTCATGATGGTTGCAGTGAACGCACCAAGGTGCAGCATTGTTGCGCGGCCCGTGAACACTTCATTGTAGCCCCAGCCCATGGCAACCAGCAGCACGAACAGCAGCAGCATGAGAAGAGTTGGCTTTTCACCCAAGCCAGACTTACATAGGAAGTCATAGACCAACCAACCAACTGTCAAGGATGCAGCTGAGATTGCAATACCCTGCCACAGAGCCAGATCAGCTTTTGCAGGATCAACCAGATAAAGCTCTCCACCCACCCAGTAAACAATCATCAGCAAGCTGGCGCCGGACAGCCAAGTTGCATAGCTTTCCCACTTAAACCACACGAGGTGATCAGGCATATTTTCAGGCGCAACAAGGTACTTTTGAATGTGGTAGAAACCACCCCCATGGACCTGCCATTCTTCACCATGGGCTCCCACTGGCAAGTGCGGCACCTTTTTCAAACCCAGATCAAGGGCAACGAAATAGAACGATGACCCAATCCAGGCAATCGCGGTGATGACGTGTAACCATCGGACGGCGAAGGCAAGCCAGTCCCATATTATGGCTAGGTCTAACATGATTATTCTCTCCAAGATATTTTGGTGCCAAGCTAGAGGAAGCCAGTATTATCTGGTATATCGCGATAATGCCTAACTGTTTCAAAAATTTCAGGATAATGCCAGCATGGCCTATCTAGAAAATATTCGCACTTTTCTTCGTGTTTATGAATTGGGAAATATGTCAGCGGCAGCCCGCGATCTGCGCATCTCTGCAGCCGTTGCCTCTGCCAGAATATCCCAATTGGAAGAGTACCTTAACGTACGTCTTTTTCAACGTACAACGCGCGCTTTGAGCCCTACAGAGCAAGGGAATCTCTTCTATGAGAGTGCGACAAAAATTGTGGAAGCCGTTGAAGAAGCGGAGGCAGAAATTAACAATGTCACGCAATCCCCGCGTGGCACACTGTTTGTAGCTGCACCTATCGGTTTAGGACAAAGCTATATCGCGCCTGCAATCCCCAAATTCAAAGAGCAGCACCCGCAAGTGAATGTGCGCCTGCGCCTTTCTGATCGCAAATTGGACCTGACCAGCGAGGGATTAAACGCTGCCTTTTTCCTCGGAGTTCCACAGGACTCCTCCTTGAAAATTAGAAAGATCGCCGATTGTCGCCGTGTGCTGTGTGCCTCTCCTGATTATATCGAACGTAGAGGCGCACCGCAAACCAGTGAGGAACTGATTTCAGGGAAGCATGATTGTTTGAACATGCGTTACCCCGGTGTGCCGGAGTTTCAATGGCCATTACAGACGGAGGCTGGTGTTAAACGCTTTGCCGTTACTGGCCCTTTTGAGGCGGACCACGGCGATGTTCTCACCCAATGGGCGCTGGATGGCTATGGCATTATCATAAAGCCGGTTTTCGAGATTTCTGCTCATCTGGCCAGCGGCAGGCTCATTCCTATTTTACAGCAGGAACCACCTGTTTCCATTCAACTGGCCTGTCTTTATGCCCACCGGCGCAGACAAGACCCAAAAACCCGACTGTTTATTGACTTCATCGTCAAGCACATTCAGGCGTCTTTCGCACTTTTGCCAAACCTGTAGGCTCGGGCTTCTAGGGCATGGAACACATGCCCTAGGACTAACAGCTGATGTGTTAGCTACCGCGGTATGTGGAGTAGCCAAATGGGGAAACCAACAGCGGCACATGGTAGTGACTAGCTTCGGACATGCCAAAACGGATTGGAATGATGTTGAGGAAGCGAGGATCTTCTGCGGGAGTGCCGTTGGCGTCCAGATAAGCGCCCACGTGGAATTCCAGCTCATACGTGCCAGTCTCGAATTCGCTTGCAGGCAAAATCTGCTCGTCTGTGCGGCCATCGTCGTTAGTGACAAGAGTGCGGATATGGCTGCGCACATCTCCATCTAGTTTATAAAGCTCAATCTTGATGCCCTGCGCGGGTACGCCGCGTGCTGTATCAAGAACGTGTGTGGTCAGATATCCCGCCATAATCACTTCCCTATTGAAAAATTTATTGTGTCACATAATGTCCCAGTCCTTTCCTATATGACAGAGGGGCATGAGAGGAAGCACTTTCAAATTTGTCACGAAAGACTATTCGATTTTCTTATTTTATAAGAAGAAAAACAGGAGTTCCGGTTTGACACGTTATTCTCGTAATATGCGCGGGTATGGCCCGTTTCCACCTAACCCGCAGTGGCCCAATTCTGCAAAGGTCGCTGTCCAGTTCGTTTTGAACTATGAAGAAGGCGGCGAAAACTGCGTCCTTCATGGAGATGCTGCCTCAGAAGCATTCCTTTCTGACATTCCAGGTGCTGCCCAGTGGCAAGGAAAACGCCACTGGAACATGGAATCCATCTATGAATATGGTGCCCGCGCCGGTTTCTGGCGCCTTCACCGCCTGTTCACCCAACATGAAATTCCGCTCACCATCTACGGTGTAGCAACTGCACTTGCACGCAATCCTGAGCAAGTGGAAGCCATGAAGGCGGCTGATTGGGAAATCGCCAGCCACGGCCTCAAGTGGGTTGAGCATAAGGACATGTCGCCGGAAGACGAGCGTGTTGCTATTGCCGAAGCTATTCGCCTGCACACCGAAGTTGTTGGCGAGCGCCCACGGGGTTGGTACACGGGCCGCTGCTCCGAAAATACTGTACGTCTTGTGGCGGAAGAAGGTGGCTTTGACTACGTCTCCGACACCTATGACGACGACTTGCCTTACTGGTTGCAAGTTGGCGAACGCGATCAGCTGATTATTCCTTACACACTGGAAGCCAACGACATGCGTTTTGCCACTGCGCCGGGCTGGACCAGTGGTGAGGACTTTTACGACTACCTGAAGAACTCTTTCGACGCCCTTTATGAAGAAGGCAGCGAAGGCGCACCCAAGATGATGTCCATCGGCCTCCATTGCCGTCTCATTGGACGTCCGGGCAAAGTTGCCGCCCTAAAGAAGTTCATCAAATACATTCAAGGGTTTGAAGGTGTGTGGTGCCCGCGCCGCATCGACATTGCCAAGCACTGGGCTGACACCCACCCAGCGCAACACTTTGAGCGCCCGAGCCAGATGACCAAAGAGCGATTTGTCGACCTCTATGGCAGCATTTTCGAACACTCCCCTTGGATTGCAGAGCGTGCGTTTGACCTTGAGCTTGGACCTGCCCATGACTGTGCAGCTGGTATCCAGAACGCCCTGTGCCGCATGTTCCGCTCTGCTAGCGAGGAAGAACGTCTTGGTGTTCTCAATGCTCACCCGGACCTTGCCGGAAAGCTGGCCCAAGCGGGCCGCCTCACACAGGAAAGCACCTCAGAACAAGCCAGCGCCGGTCTTGACTACCTGACTGATGAAGAGCGCGATACTTTCACCCGCCTCAATATCGAGTACGTTGAAAAGCACGGTTTCCCGTTCATCATCGCGGTACGCGACCACAACAAAGATTCCATCATGGCAGCGTTCAATCGCCGGATTAACAATGCACGCGCGGTAGAATTTGCCGAAGCCTGCCGCCAAGTGGAACGCATCGCCCACTACCGCCTGAAGGACATCCTGCCCTAAGGCTTGTTACCTAGTATTCACAAACTCGCAATGAAGCCTTTGCCAACGTATAAAGTGGCAAAGGCTTTTTTTAGAACACAAAAAGACCGGCCCAGCCTCAATGGTTGGTCCGGCCAAACGACAGCCCAAGTAAACTGGCGAGCAGCTCAGTGCCTTTGAAAAAGTGGTTGGTTTAAGTATTTCTGATCCAACCACTTTCAAGGAAAGCCGTTATTTAGTGCGGTAGTATTCCTGAGCGGCGGCGACGCCTGAGCCCAGTTTGATGTTAAGACCAAGGTCCACCATCGCCATTTCAGCAGTCGCGATACCGGACAGGGTCATAACGTCGGTCAAGCTGCCCAGATGGCCGATGCGGAAGACTTTTCCGGCAACATCTCCAAGGCCAACACCAAAGGCAACGCCGTATTTCTCTGCGGCAACTGTCACAATGTCTGTGGCGTTAAAGCCTTCCGGTGTGCACACAGCGGTCACACTGTCAGAGTAAAGGTCTGGAGACTGGGCACACATAGGCAAGCCCCAAGCTTTAACAGCTGCCCGTACACCCTCAGCAATACGGTGATGACGGGCGAACACGTTTTCCAGCCCTTCGGCAAGCAGCATTTCGCAGCTTGTTTTCAAGCCATTCAGAAGGCCCACAGCCGGTGTATAGGGATAACCGTTTGCAGCATTGGTTTTGCCCATATCGCGCACGTCGAAGAAGGTGCGTGGCAGCGTAGCGTTTTCAATCGCTGCCATTGCCTTTGGAGAGAACGCGGTAATCGCCAGACCGGCTGTCAGCATGAAGCCTTTTTGAGACCCTGCCACAGCAATGTCCACACCCCATTCATCCATGCGGAAATCCATGGAACCGATGGAGCTGACCCCATCCACATAAAGCAGCGCCGGATGGCCAGCGGAATCCAGTGCCTTGCGGACCGCAGCAATATCGGAGCGAACGCCGGTCGCCGTCTCGTTGTGAGTGGCTAGAACCGCTTTAATTTCATGGTTTTTGTCGGCTGTTAGAATTTCTTCATAACGATCCGCTGGAATGCCTGCACCCCAAGGCGTTTCAACAATTTGAACGTCCAGCCCATGACGCTGGCACATGTCAATCCAGCGATGGCTGAACATGCCGTTGCGTGCTGCCAGAATTTTATCGCCAGCTGAAAGAGTGTTGGTGATGGCAGTTTCCCAACCACCCGTACCAGTGGACGGGAAAACGAAGACCTCTGCAGTTTCCGTTTTCAAGACTTTTTTAACGCCGTTCAAAGCTGGATGCAGAATCTCGGCAAATGCCGAGGAACGGTGATCCAGCGTTGGCATATCACAGGCTTTGCGCAGGACTTCCGGAATGTTGGTTGGTCCAGGAATAAAAACGGGGTTCTGGGTGCTCATGGGTGCTTCCTTTGAAATTTTCTTAGTGCGAGGCCAAGCCAGCCCGCAGATTTAACGCGTTTTGTAATTTCACTTCACTATAAAATACGGTTCATCAAGCCGATACTCTTCGAGGTTATTCCCCACGCCAATTCTGTCGATCACCGCAAACAGGCCAGTCCCTTTGAGCGGTGTCAGAACACCGTGCCATGTGTTTCGCCTGAAATTGATGGACTGGCTGTTGCTTACCAAAAACGCCCTTGGCTTTGCTGGACGCCCCCCATCATCTTCCGCAACGATGACCATGTATTCAGAATCGTTCATAGGCACAAAGCACTGGGAACCGAGCGGGTGACGCTCTAACAACGAAAGTTTATAGGGAATCTCGCGGATATCAGCGTGGAACAGACTAACCCCTGCCCGCCCCTCGCCAAGATATTCCATTTCTGCAAGGTCGGAATAGCGAAGGCACCGTTTCTCGTTAATCAGGACTGGATCAACCGTTCCCACCTCAACAACGTCACCAAACTTCTGGAAAGCTTCCGCGCTCAGCTCTTCCAGCCGGACAATACGATCCTCGGAGATTTCATCACTCATTGGGGATTACCTTTGAAAAGAGCCCAGCGGTGCGTGGCGGTTTACATCTTTATAAAGCAGGTAGCGGAAACGGGTCGGCCCGCCCGCGTAGCACGCTTGCGGACAAAACGCCCGAAGCCACATAAAGTCACCGGCTTCCACTTCCACCCAGTCCTGATTAAGGCGATAAACCGCTTTACCTTCCAAAACATAAAGGCCGTGCTCCATCACATGGGTCTCGGCAAACGGAATGCAGCCACCGGGCTCGAATGTCACGATATTCACATGCATATCATGGCGCAGGTCAGCAGGGTCTACAAAGCGAGTAGTTTTCCACGCGCCGTTGGTATCCGGCATTTCTGCAACAGTCGCATTTTTCTCATGCGTGAAGAAAGCCTCAGGCTGTTCAATTCCCTCAACCACATCATACTGCTTGCGAACCCAATGGAAGACGGCAGTCTCATTCCCGTTGTTGCGAACTTCATATTTTGCACCTGCTGGAAGGTAGGCATATCCCCCTTCAGGCAAGACGTGCTCTTCATTGTTATAGGTCACGGTGATTTCACCTTGAACAACGAAGAAGACCCCTTGCGCTGCCGTATCCGGCTCAGGCTGAGCTGAGCCTCCCTCAGGTTGCAGTTCCATGATGTACTGCGCAAATGTTTCAGCAAAGCCTGAAAGGGGCCGCGCGATAACCCATGCCCGGGTTTTATCCCAAAATGGCAGGTTGGAAGTTACAATATCCTGCATGACGCCTTTTGGAATAACCGCATAGGCTTCAGTAAAGACAGCTCGGTCCGTCATGATCTGCGTCTGTCCTGACAGGCCGCCCTGAGGAGCAAAAAGCGTAGATGGCGGTAAGTTGTGCGTCGTCATAGGTGACAAAATCCTCAAAATCGGGCGGAAGCATCCGCTTCACAATAAACGGCTTTCTGGTCTTACAGCGCTCACCCAACTTAGGGAAGAAGCCCCAAAAACTGCAAAGTCTGGGAAACACTATTAAAGGCCTATCTGCAGAACTTATCTCTACAAACACACGCTTTAAATGAAGACGACAGAGCATTTCTCATTTTAACGAAATAAAATGGAACTATTATCAAAAATAAACTGAAAGTATTTCGGTGAGATTGAACGCTATCTAAAAAGCCAGCGCATCAACTTGGAAAATTGTAGTAAATGAAAACCTCAGCTCACATATGTAATTTAAGGACTAACGGCCAACCCATAAGGTATCATCTCCCACTTTGTTACAAGTGAGACCACTACAAAATATAATGTCAAAGAAGGAAGGTGGTAGGCCCGGAGGGACTTGAACCCCCAACCAGTCCGTTATGAGCGGACGGCTCTAACCAGTTGAGCTACAGGCCCTTACCAAGGACATTTCCTATACCAACCCTAGGTGTCGAGTAAATACTGAAATCACTTCTATAAACATCCAATTTACTGGAAACTGGACAAACTGCTTCAAATAAACTCTCTAAACGCATACTAAGGAGAAATTTGATAGTTTTCTTTGATGATCAACCTGCACCTTCAAGTTGCCATTTCGGCTCTTGATTATTAACATGGGAATAGAGATTCCGTCGTATGCGATCACCCCTTTTTCAGTTCACAATATCTCTGGCCCTTTTGTGTATCATCGGCTGGCTTTTCGTCATTGGGCGCTCGCTGTTGGTTCCGTTTATCATCGCCCTCATTCTCTGGTATATTATAAACTCTCTTTCAGAAGCGCTGCGCAGTACCCCATACCTTGGTCGTTACCTTCCCAAGTACCTTACGATTTTTCTAGCTCTTTGCTTGATTTTCTATGGACTGACATGGGTTTTCAGTATCGTGACGGCTAATTTGCAGCAGCTGGCTCAAGATGCTCCGACCTACCAAATGCGGCTGGATCAGGTACTTGGGGAAATTTCAGAACACCTGAAACTAAACCAGAGGTTAGCACTCACTGATATCCTTCCAAACTTTTCTATTAGTGGAGCGCTTTCATTAGGAGCAGGTCTATTGACCAGCCTAGCAGGCTCCAGCACGCTTGTGTTTATTTACGTTCTCTTCATGATACTGGAGGCCAACACCTTCGATAAAAAGGTTGAGGCTTTTTTTGATGATGCAAAGAATGCCAAATTGGCAACAGCAATCCGCTCGGAAATCGCCCGCCGTATGCGCCACTATATCGGGATAAAAACGGCAATTAGTATCACGACAGGCTTTGCTACATATTTCTGGCTGACATTTGTGGGGTTGGAATACGCCGCCTTATTCGGGTTCCTTGCCTTCTTATTAAACTATATCCCGACGATTGGCTCGCTCATTGCTGTCGTATTTCCAAGCTTACTGGCTCTGGTTTTCTTTGAAGACCTCGCCAAATTTCTACTTGTCTCTGTGGGACTGGGCGGTATTCAGTTTACACTTGGGAGTATTATCGACCCCCGCCTTATGGGAACCAGATTGAACATTTCTCCTCTCGTCATCATGCTCTCCTTAAGCTTTTGGGGATCCATATGGGGGGTTATCGGCATGGTCCTTTGTATTCCTCTTATGGTGCTGGTCATTATTATTTGCGCCCAGTTCCCTCAATCACGGTGGATTGCGATTCTGCTGTCTGGAAATGGTGAAGTGGGAGAGCCAATCCTGAAAAGAGGGCAAAGCGATACATGATTTCTGGCAAATATTCCCATACGGTCAGATATCCGCCTTATTTATCGGCAAATACAATCCTAGATAATACCTAGTTGAACATTAAAGCGGAGAATTGCATGAGACAGATCGTTAAGGGTTTGAGGTCAACAGCACGAGGACTATGTCTGTCGACATTCGTAATTGTTGCAGCGCCTGCTTTGGCTCAGGAAACTCCCACGATTACAGTTGTAGGTTCCGGCAGTGTTGCTGTGGTACCAGACAAACTCATTGTGACCTCGCGCGTCATTACGCAGGATAAAAGTGCGGAAACCGCGCTTGAAGAGAATTCCCGAAAACTCGAGTTAGTGATCCAAAATATTAAGGATGCAGGTATCAAGGACAATCAAATCCAGACACGTGGATTTGGCATACGCCCTATCTATGAGAATTTGCGTAACCAGAAAAATACCAATCAAGCTCCCTCCATCATTTCTTATCGCGTAACAAACGGGGTGGAAATTACGATTGATAGTGTTGAAAAGCTGGGCTCGCTGCTTCCGAATATGGTTAAAAGCGGTGCTAATAACGTAAGTGATATCCGTTTTATCGTGTCCGATCAAAGTAATAAGCTGGATGAAGCCCGCTCAAAGGCCGTCGCCGACGCTATGCGGAAAGCAACTCTATATGCACAGGCTGTCGGTGGAACTCTTGGCTCGGTCCTGTCTATTGACGAGCAAGGAAACCCTTATCGTCCCGGACCGCGCACCTATGAAATGTCTAAGGCCGTTAGCTCCGCGCCAATGGCAGCAGGCGAAGAGACCTTGTCGACTACAGTCACCCTCAAGGTTCTTTTAGAACAGTAATTAAAAACTCCTGCAGCACAGGCACTTCTAGCCCTGTGCTGCAGGAGTTTGACGAATGCTAAAACTCTTTTAAATTGCTCCACTGCCCCCAAACGTTACAACTTCACCTCGCGCAGTCGACTCAATTCCTCAAAACTCCTACAGATAGACAATTAAATTTTGAGAAGAAATTGCCACAAATTGATTCACATCAATGAGGTAAATTTCCCTAACGTCTTTCTACTTACTTCTATCATATTGGGACAGGTTGAAGCGCCTGAAAGATTCGATGCGAGCTGTAAGGTTGAGAAGCTTTTCAAATCGTTATTTAGGGGGGACATCGTGAGTTTCGCAACCGAAGACAGGCTAAATAGCCTTTTAGAATTCTACGAGATAGACCAGAATACTCTACATGAAGCGGCTGCACTTTGGCCATTCATCTCACAATCACTGCCCAAAATTCTCAATGCATTTTATGTGCATCTTTCAAGAACACCTCAGTTACAAGAGTGTGTGGAAGGCAAAGTAGAGAACCTCAAATCAGTCCAGTCACTTCATTGGAAAATGCTCTTCACCAAGCCCTTTAGTGAGGAATATATGTATAGCATTGCCAAAATCGGCAAGGCACATGTGAAGATTGGCCTCTCACCAGACTGGTATATGGGGGGGTACAACTTTATTCTTAGTCGCATTTCAAACAGTTTGAGAACCAAATTTCGTTGGTCATCGCTCAAACTGAGTAGAGCCATATCAGTCATCCAAAAAATAATATTGCTCGACATGGCATTCGCCATTGAGGCTTATCAGAGCATTTTGATGGATGAAGCTGAAAAAAGGCAAAGGAAAGAAACTGCCCTCAAGGCTTTTGAGAGCCGTATTGCGCAACTATTAAGCCAGACTGAGCAGTTGGGCCATAAGTTGGAAACCAGTTCCGATAGCTTAAAGGTGACAGGGACAGAAAATCTACGTTATGCGAAGATCGCCAGTGACTCAGCCGATGAAGCTGCAATGAATGTTCAAAGCGGAGCAGCCTCTGTTGAGCAAATGTCTGTTAGCGTGGCCGAGATCGGGACCCAAATTCAGCGTTCAGCCCTGACAGCAAAGCATGTTGCACAGGATGCGGAAAAGGCCCATAAAACTGTTCTGGGGCTTAAGAGTGCGGCAGAAGAAATCAATGCCGTCACCACTCTTATTCGCGATATTGCAGAGCAAACAAACCTTTTGGCTCTTAATGCAACGATCGAGGCAGCTCGGGCTGGCGAAGCGGGAAAAGGGTTTGCCGTGGTCGCAACGGAAGTAAAGGAACTCGCCAGCCAAACGGGTAAAGCCACAGGAGAAATTTCCAGCAAAATTGAAGCAATCCAGCACGAAACTCAGCACTGCGTTCAAGAAATTTCTTCAATCACCGACAAAATCGAAGACGTCAGCTCAACAGCAACCTCAATTGCAGCGGCCATTGAGCAGCAAGAGGCCGCTACCAACGAAATATCGAGGAGTATTCAACTCGCCTCTGAAAATGCTGGAACAACAACGCAGCGCATATCTGAAATTGTTCAATATGCTAATGACGCCGATCAGACTATTGAAACATCGACCGGCACTGCAAACGAGCTTATTTTTCAAGTGAAAGAAGTGCACAATGAACTTTCTCATTTTTTTGATGAAATGAGAAAGATATAAAGAGAAACATAAAAGGCGCAAAAAGCGCCTTTTATGTACATGAGGCAACAGCTATTTAACCTTAACTTTGAAGGTGTTCGTCACATAACGACGCGTGGATCCATTAGTAAACTTGGGAAAGCTGTACTGGACCGTAAACTTGTCATCCCCCCGATAATTTTTATTGGGCTTGTAAATTACCTGACGTGCTTTGGTTTTCTTACCTTTACACATTGGCCATTTTTTCTCACTTACTGGCACAACCACTGTACGCAAGATGACCTTACCGTGTTTTGGCTCTTTCTTAACCTTAATATCTGGGATAACCTGAGGGCGACAGGTGCGACTGTAGACATAATGATTACCCAGTCCGACAGCCCGGTTTGCTTTGGTTTCCACATCATAAGTACCAGCATTTGCGGGCACGGATGCAACAACGAGAGCGGCGAATAAGAGTTTCGCGAACAATTTGTTCATATTACACCTTAAATTAAAATTTATTTATATACCCAACTTTTATCTAACTGCATTGCCTCTGGGTATTAAAAAGTAGTCTTAATTCACACTATCCTAATAACTAGACAGATCTACGGCTACAAAAGACCGCAGGATCCGTACAGAAGATTGCATTGCGGCATATTCCCGCACCTCTCCTTTGATCTCTTAACAATCAATCAACAAAAAGGTCGGGCAGTATTTGAAGATACCATCATCTACTCACTTAGACACAAAAAGCCGACTTAAGGCCAATTCGAAAACATCAACTTAAAAATGAAAACAGAATTACGTATCTTCCCTAAGATCCATCTTAGGTAAGCTTTACGTTGAACTTTTCAAAATCCCAAAGATGAAACAAAATTTCTAAATTACCCAACAATATTGCCACTTAATACCAAATTTTTACTTAGAAGCAAGGGAAGTAAAACTATTTATCTTCCTGTATATATTATCAATAAGCATCATGCCCCCTGTTAAAAAAAACACAGATGAAGCATGTTGAAGTTTTTTCAATACACCCATAGTAGAGTTAAACTAACACATACTTGACTAAAGAGTTCAATTTTATTAGTCAGAGCTACATACTACTTGGTTATAAATGGGGCCAATAAAAAAAACGGAATTCCTGTTTCGTTAAGACGGTAACCCCGCACGATGGAAAGTCCCTTTCCCTCCTCCAAATACCAAAGTGGAAGACAAGTCTATTAACGATCATGGAGTCGCGGATTGGAACAGCTACATAAGCACTACGGGTTGTACGACCATAATCAGGATAAAAGCAGCTGCGGCGTTGGTTTTATTACACGCAAAACCGGCGAACAGACCCATGAGGTTCTCACTCTTGGCCACGAGGCTCTGTGTACAGTTCCCCACCGTGGCGGCATGAGCGCCGAAGGCGTTGGTGATGGTGCAGGTGTTAATGTAGATATTTCGATTGATTTTTTCCGCAAGATTACAGGCAACACTACTCTTGATGCTGGAAACTTCGGAGTGGGTAACTTCTTTTTGCCGGAAAAAGGCGAGTTTTCCAAAGAAGCTATCGGACTGGTAAAAGGTGTACTGGCAGATTTTAATCTTAGCCTGATTGTTGATCGCACGGTACCGGTTGATAACAATGTTATCCGCCCTGCCGCGCTCCAATATATGTTACCGATCCACCAGTTCGTGTTTACGCGCCCTCACGGACAGGAAGCCAAGGCGTTTGAAAAGACGATCCACCGCGCCATGTTGGCAATTGAAAAACAGGCCTATAACCGTGACGAGCTGACAGGGCTTTACCCGATTTCCATGTCTTCTCGCACACAGGTATACAAAGGGCGTTTGAATTCGGACGAAGTTATTCCGTACTTCAAAGACTTGTGGGACGAGGACCACAAGGTCCACTCAATGTTCTTCCACACGCGGTTTTCTACCAATACCGAGCCGCGTTCCATGATGGCGCAGCCGTTCCACTTGATGGCGCACAATGGTGAACTGAACACAGATAAAAAGAACCGTTTGTCTGAAGCAGCTATTGCGCAGATGAACAAGAACGAGATTTACGCACCGAAAGGACAGTCGGATTCTGCTCGCCTTGACCAGACGCTTGAGCGCCGCCTGTTTGATGATGACCTTGATCTGATTACCGCAGTTGTGGCTATGATGCCACCAGCGTGGGAGAACGATAGCCGCATCTCTGATGAGGTGCGTATCATGCTGGAATACTTCTCCTTGTATGAAGAAAAAAACGATGGTCCAGCAGCACTTATCTTTGGCGATGGCTCTGTCGTTGGTGCCCGCCTTGACCGTTTGGGCCTGCGTCCTCTGCGTTCCGTTGAAACAGAAGATTATCTCTGTGTGATGTCAGAAGCTGGGCAGATCGACTTTGACCCGCAGACAGTAACTGCACGTGGACGTATCGAAGCAGGCGGCATGCTTTACTTCGATCATGAGACCAAACGCTCCTACAACAACATTGACGCACTGGAGATGCTTGCCAAGAAGCGGGACTATAAAGCCCTTCTGGAAGAAGCCCGCATCAATCTGGCCGATCTGGACCACAATTCAGCCGAGCTGAATACCTCTGAGAATTTTACAAACGCACAACGTTCTGTCGCCTACTCGCTCAATCAGGAAAGCTACAAATTCCTGATGGACCCGATGATCCAGAACGGGGCGGAGAAAATCTCCGCTATGGGTTATGGCCTTGCCATCAACGCGCTGACCGATCAAGAAGGCGGCATGGCGAAGTACTTCTCCCAACGCTTTGCGCAGGTGACGAACCCGCCGCTGGATAGTATCCGCGAAGCTGACGGCATGACACTTCGTGTCGCGTTGGGGGCAAAACCGCACTTCAATCAGGAAACAACACGTCAGATCGTGATTCCTACACCTGTTCTTTGCGTACGTGAACTGAACGCTATCCGTGCACAAGATACAGTGGCTGTAAGTGAAGTTTCCTCACTTTATTCATTGGATCACGACGCCAGTGATGAAGTGCTTACACAGAACCTCATTGATGCCGTTGAAGCCACCTGTGACCAGATCGAAGTAGCTGCACGTGAAAAAGGCGGGATTATTATCCTGTCCGACGTGAAGGTGGACGAAACTCATGCGCCACTGCCACACCTGCTGATTGTGAGCGCTGCCAACCAACGCTTGATCGACAAAGGCTTGCGCTTCCGCGCTTCCATCATTCTGGAAAGCGGTCAGCTTGCGTCTGCCCACCACATTGCAACTGCTCTTGGTTTTGGTGCTTCTGCCGTGATGCCTGTGTGTGCAGAAGATCGTTCCGCTGTTTTAGCTGGCGGTGATGCTGAAAAGACAGCTGAAAACATGGCAAAGTTCATCAAGGCGGCAAGTAAGTCCCTAATGAAAACCATGGGTAAAGTTGGCCTTTGTACCGCAGAGAGTTACATTGGTGGGGAATTCTTCGAGCCGAACTTCTTTGATACCAATGACAGCGTATTGAAGAAATATTTCCCCAACATGATCTCTACTGTTGGTGGTGTGGACTTTAAAGCAATCACCCGCAGCTCAGCCGACTGGCACAAACGCGCCTGCGAAATCTCTGAGGATCAGGATATTCCACTGCTCGGCCTCTTTAAAGAGCGCTCTGAAGGTGCAGGACACTCCTACGGCACAACAGCTGTGCGTGGCTTCGTGGAAATGACTGAAGAGAAGCTGCATTTTGAAGAAAAGGTCAAACACGAGGACGACATTGACGAGGAGAACCTGCGTCTTCTCCCAGTCTCCCGTCTGGATGATGCCTTTGGCACAGGTGCAGAAGCTTACCGTACGACCAGCTTTGAGCGCCGCACTCCAGAACAGATTGACGAAGCCTGCGTTACAGAAAGCTATCGCAAATTCTCCCATGATGTGGAGCAGGAGCGCGCGAAACGCCCCGCTGCCCTTCGTGATGTGCTTGGGTTCCCAGCCAATGTGAACTGGACTTTGAGTACACAAGAATTTGAAGAAGAGCTGTTCGCTCATGATCTGGTAGGGAACTCCAGCTTCCTCGTTCAAGGACTAAACTGCGAGAAAAAAGAGGACGGTGGATTTAAGCTCTCCCTTTGCAAAAAGTCCAAGATCGACCGTACAGATGCTCTGGCAGAAGCATTGGCAGGTAAGTTTGGCGATGAAATCAAGCTGGATAAGAGCGTACAGGGCGAACTAATCGTATATGCTCAAGGGCAAGCCAAGTACTACTTCGACAACCTAAAGCCAATTTCCAGCGGTGTGGACCTGAACGAAGTTCAGCCTGCAAGCGAGATTACATCTACTCTTGCTTCCGGTGCTATGTCCCACGGTGCGCTGGTATCACCTGCCCACGAGGCTGTTGCACACGGCACCAATATGGTTGGTGGTTTCTCCAACTCAGGTGAAGGCGGCGAACACTACACCCGTTACGGCACCATTCGTTCCAGCCGTATCAAGCAGATCGCCTCTGGCCGCTTTGGCGTGTGGACTGGATACCTTGCCGATCCGACGCTGGAAGAGCTGGAAATTAAAATCGCACAGGGTGCAAAGCCCGGTGAAGGTGGCCAGCTGCCAGCTGCAAAGGTAAACGTGGAAATTGCTGCCGCCCGCGGTGGTACACCGGGTGTGGAGCTGGTTAGCCCTCCGCCGCACCACGACACATACTCCATTGAGGACCTTGCACAGCTTATCCACGATGCAAAAGCTGCTCGTGTTCGCGTTATCGTAAAACTTGTGTCCTCTGAAGGTATTGGCACTATCGCCGTTGGTGTGGCCAAAGCTGGCGCGGATGTTATCAACATTGCCGGTAACACAGGCGGCACGGGCGCCGCGGCTGTAACCAGCTTGAAGAACACTGGCCGCGCCGCAGAAATCGGCCTTGCAGAAGTGCACCAAGCACTTTGCGTTAACGGTCTTCGTGACAAAGTCATCCTGCGCTGTTCCGGTGCACACCAGACAGCAACTGATGTTATAAAATCTGCGCTTCTGGGTGGTGACAGCTTCGAGTTTGGTACAACCGCGCTTATGATGCTGAAGTGCGTTATGGCGAAAAACTGTAACGTAAAATGTCCTGCTGGTCTGACCACAAACGCTGAAGTGTTTGATGGTGACCCGCGTGCATTGGCCCAATACCTCATCAACATTGCCCATGAAGTCCGAGAGATCCTTGGCCGCCTAGGCTTAAAGTCTTTGCGCGAAGCCCGTGGCCGTTCTGATTACCTGCATCTGATTGACCATGAACGGACAATCGGTCAGCTGGATCTACGCCAGATGCTCACCTATGTTGAAGAAGTGACAGTAGATAAACCAGTCTATCTGGAAGCTAATTTCGAGCATGATGATAGGCTGCTTGCTAAATTCCGTCAGCTCGTATTGCAGCGCCAGCAAGAAAAGGCTGTTCTGTGTAAAGACATTAAGCTGAACAACCGCAATAAGACTGTAGGTGGTCAGCTGGCAATCGATATTGAGCGCACGCTGCAGTACGAACTTTCGGAAAAACAGGTCGCTTGCCTGCCGATGGTTTACACTGATGACCGCGGTCGCCGTTTAATGCGCCCTGAATCCCTTACTATCAACACAAGCGGCTCTGCAGGCCAGAGTTATGCAGCGTTCTCCAACTCCGGTATGGTATTCCACCACACAGGGACCTGTAATGACGGTGTTGGTAAGAGTGCATCCGGTGGTAACATTGCTATCCATTCTCCAGGTGGTGGTAAGACGGAAAACGTATTGATCGGCAACTTTGCCCTATTCGGAGCAACTGGCTCCAGCCTCTATGTTGAAGGCGGTGCGGGTGATCGTTTCGCGGTTCGTAACTCTGGAGCGAGCGCTATTGTTGAAGGCGTGGGTGACTTCTGCTGTGAGTATATGACCAACGGCGCTGTACTGAACCTTGGAGTATTCGGTAAGGGCTTTGGTAACGGCATGTCCGGCGGAGTTGCCTACCAGTATGATCCAGAGCGTAAACTGCAGAGCCTCTACAGTGCAGATTCTGTAAAGCTGAATGATCTTGATGCGGATACGGAGCGTGCTGCGATCCACCGTCTTGCAGTAAAGGCTCTGTTGGAGCGTCACCTGCGGTTCACTGGTTCCAAGAAGGCGCAAGCCATTTTGGATAACTGGGGTGATGAGATCAAGAACTTCCGCTTCCTCACACCTCTGGCTCTGGAAACCTACCAGAACTACGAGGCAATTTTGAAAAGCTCCACTCGCAAGGAGCTTTTGGAAGAACTGGCAGGTGCACTGGTTGCCCACCAGACACGTAAGTTCAAGGTGGCTTATCGTGATGGCAAGCCAATCGCGGGTGGAGCTGTGCCTGTCGCAGGTGAAACCGACAGCGGGTTGATGTACACACTCATCAACAACTACGCGGTTTTGCAAACAGCAGAGCAGGTTGTACGATCACGCTACAAGAATGACCCCACTCTTTCCGCGGAAAAGCTCAACGACGGTGTGCGCAAGCTTATCCTCACTGAAGATTTCTCCTTGAACCAGAAGCTTTCTGGAGTTGCCCGCAAGGCGTTGGAAACCTTCTCTGACCACGATCTCGCAGTGATGATTTCCGACAAGCGAATGAAGGACTACAAGACAGCCCTTGCAAACCGGAATGTTCGCCTGATGGATAACATCGGCACGCATGGTTGGATCATCCTTCAAGATCGCCTCAATACCAAGGCTATGGGCGAGATACCGGACTTCGAAGAGTTGTTCGCACGCGCCAGCAGTCTGGAGATGGTGAAACTGGCCTCGTAACGGGGCCACCTTTCACCTCAACAACTGGATGGACGCAGCAAACGGATCAACACTATGAACATTTCTTTTATGCCTGAAAATGCCCCGTTCTCGACTGAGCAAAAACACTGGCTCAGTGGGTTTTACGCCGGCCTTCGTACTCAGATCGCCCAAAGCGCCAATGCCACTGAGGGTGAAGCGCTTATGCCTGTGCACGTGTTTTACGGCACACAGACAGGTAACTCCGAAGCCGTGGCCGAAGACCTATGTGCAAGCCTTAGCGAAATTGGCGTTTCACCTCAACTTGGTTCCCTCGATGACATCGAATTGGAAGATTTTGCCAAGCTGGAGCAGGTTTTGATTGTCATCTCTACCTACGGGGAAGGGGAGATGCCTGATAATGCTCAGATCTTCTGGGAGGCACTGGCCTCTAGCAGCACACCGCGTATGGAACAGATGCGCTTTGCCGTTCTGGCGCTGGGTGACACGGGCTATGATGGTTTTTGTGAAGCAGGAAAACAGCTGGACCTGCGTCTTGAGCAGCTAGGAGCAAAACGCCTGCACTCACGCAAGGACTGTGATGTAGACTATGAGGACGCTGCCGAAGAATGGACTTCTGGCGTTCTGGAAAAAGTAGGAGAGCTGAAAGGTTCCAGCACATCTACCGTCGCAGCTTCTGGCGCTAAGCCCACAAAAAAGGCTGAGAAATCCAAATGGAACCGGAAGAATCCGTTTAACGCTCCTGTAAGTGTAAACCGCCTTCTTTCCGGTGACGGTTCCCAGAAGGAAATCCGCCACTACGAGTTTGATCTATCTAAAGATGGACCAAAGTACGAAGCCGGTGATGCACTGGGTGTTATTCCTATAAACGATCCCGCTCTGGTTGGAGCATGGGCGGGCCGCCTTGGTGTTTCCTTGGAAGCCGAAGTCCCCGGTTACGATGCTGCATTGGGTGATGTGCTTTTGAAGCAGCTGGAAATTTCTACCCCTTCAAGCGACTTGGTGAAGTATGTTGCGGCACGGGCGGATGATGAGCATCTGACACACATTGTGGAACACGGCGACAAAGATGCAATGGAAGCGTTTTTGTGGTCCAAAGATGCGCTTGATCTGTTTAATCTTTATCCGCAGATCACTCCAAGCCTTGAAGACATGATGAAGTTGTTCAAGCCACTTCAGCACCGCGCATACTCCATCTCGTCAAGCTCCAAAATGCATCAAGACAGCGTGCACCTGACAATTGCCACTGTGCGCTATGACAGCCATGGGCGCAAGCATGGCGGTGTGGCCTCCAGCTTCCTTGCTGATCGTATCGCAGCTGATGGTACATCCAAGGTATTCGTCTCTCCGAATAAGGCCTTCCGGGTTCCAACGGACAATGATGTGCCAATGATCATGGTTGGCCCGGGTACAGGTATCGCACCATTCCGCGCTTTCCTGCAGGAACGTGAAGCCATTGGTGCAAAAGGTCAGAACTGGCTTCTCTTTGGTGACCAGCATGCGGCTTGCGATTACATCTACAAAGATGAAATTGAAGCCATGCAATCCTCTGGTATTCTAAACTGTCTGGATCTGGCTTTCTCCCGCGATCAGGCAGAGAAGATCTACGTTCAGACCCGCATGCTGGAGCAGAGTAAGGGCCTTTACGCTGCTCTGGAGGAAGGTGGCCACTTCTACGTATGTGGTGATGCAAGCCGCATGGCAAAAGACGTAGATCGTGCCCTGCATGAAGTGATCGCCCAAGAAGGTGGAATGAACAGCGAAGCGGCAAACGCATATGTAACCCGCCTGAAAAAAGAAAAGCGCTATCTGCGCGATGTCTATTAAGGCTCGTTACCCCGCCTAAAACGACAACCGGCAAAGAGAACTGAGTTTTACTCGATTCCTTTGCCGACTTTACTCTCAGCTCTAGAGTACATCGCGTTCATTCGCATTCACGCTGTGCACTCTAACTTATTTATTTTGAGCGCGTTCCGTTTGATTGAACCCAATCAAACGGAACGCGCTTGTCTTATGCTTTTTAGTGTCTTCTGCGAATATAGGCCAATGGCCACCGTATTGAGTCGGGAGGGCAGTGGCGGTGGTCGGATCGGGACGCGCTAGGTCACAAGGGACCGTTTTAGAGTATGATCGGCCACCGTCTTCGCAACAGGCCTGAACGGATACGCAGCAGCCCAAAGCTCTGCACGACAAGCATAGGATACTTGCGAAGATGTCTGAGGTTACCATTGGTGTCGATATTTCGAAAGACCATCTTGATGTGTACTGCCTGCCGGATGAGCAGAGCAAGCAGTTTACCAATACAGCTGCAGGGTACAGACAGTTAAAAAGCTGGCTGAAAGGCCTGCCTGTCGCTCGAATTATTTTTGAACCCACAGGTTCTTATCACGGCGCTTTTGAGTTGGCATTGTCGGGTTCCTATCCTCTGAGCAAAGTTAACCCATGGCAAGCACGCCGGTTTGCACAGGCCAAAGGCAAGAGGGCGAAGACGGACCGGATTGATGCGCGCCTGCTGGCCCAAATGGGGCAGGATTTCCAGTTGGAACCAGACAAGCCAGTCGATGCAAGCCTATGTCATCTCAAAGAGATACGCGTTGCACGTCAAGCTCTTGTAAAAGAAGCCACGCAACTGGAGAACCGGTTGAAAACACAACGGGTGAACCTGGTTCGCAAACAGACACAGCAACGCCTGAAACTCGTGCGAAAGCAATTGGAGGCCCTTAACGCCGAAACTCAAAAGCAAATTGAGCAGAGCCCTCAAAGGGCGCGGGCAGCAAAGATTTTACACTCTATTCCCGGGCTGGGACAGGTCGCCGTCGCGGCGCTGGTGATTGAAATGCCAGAGCTTGGACAATTATCCCGTAAACAGGCCGCTGCTCTGGCGGGGCTGGCCCCCATGACCCGCCAGTCAGGACGCTGGCGGGGCGCTGCTTTTATTCAAGCAGGGCGCAAGCCGGTACGCGATGCACTCTACATGCCTGCCGTTGTTGCCAGCCGTTATAATCCAGACCTGAAAGCCAAATACAACCAGATGCGAGCGGCTGGTAAGCCTCCCAAAATCGCCATAATAGCTCTCATGCGTAAGCTAATCGAACTGGCAAACGCTCTCATAAAAGCGGACCGGCAATGGCAACCAAAAACGGCTTGACCAAGACGGATACTCTAAAGCGCACGTCGTCTGATTGGCGCAAATCAAACGACAAACAATCGCTAAATAGAGTAGTTAGAGCGCGGAGTGTGAATGTTAATGAGCGCGAGGTGATCTGGGCACATTATTGAGGATCCAGACTTCGGCCAAACTTCAACCAGATACAGTTCTAGTATGTCGTTACTAAAGGCTGCGATGCATAGTTTTGGGAAGTCTCATTAAAGCTATAGCGTAAGCCAACCCGAAACTCATGGGCCTGTAAATCCTTGTATTCGATCCGAGCGGTCTCACCCGCAGTAATCTTTTTGGTACGCCCATCACCGATATTTAGGTAGCGATAGCCCGCATCTAATGTCCATTTAGGCGAAAGTTCATAACCTGCACCTGCCATCAGAGCCCAAGATAGATTCCACTTTCCTGCCCCTTTGTAGTGCCCTCTGTTCCCGTCTGCATTCACATACCGAACACCTCTTGAACGCACATAAGACCCCCCTACACCTGCCCCGACATAAGGCGTGAGACCGTTAAAATTGCCGAGCTCTGCATAAGCATTCCACAGAACAGTCCATACATCCAGCTTAGCGGTTTCAACAGAGCTTCCACCTACGCAAGGAAGAAAGCACTCTGCCTCTCCTGAGAACCTGGAGGGCCACTCATAGTCCAATGTTATATCAGTTCGAAAATTCTCATTGAAGCGATATCCGAGACCAACGCCGTTGAAACCTGTTGGGTCTTGCTCTTCCTTAAAAAAAGCACGTTGACCAAAAGAGGCCCTTGGAGCTTTATAGATTTTGTATCCAACATCTCCCCTAAGGTACCAGCCCGAGACCTTGGCAGGCTCGATAACCGGTGTTGGCAGTGGAGACATAGTCTCCGGAAGGTCCGCAGCAAGAGCACTATTGTGCATGAGCCCTATTATCGAAATTGATGCAAATAAACCCACCAGTAATTTCATAGTTATTTCCTCAATAACCACCTAAACTACCTATGGATATTTCAGTGTAATTGTTACTTAGATGTTAATTATAGATAAATATTTACTAATATCGATCTCTAGGGAAAGAAAGAAGGGAAATACACCAAGCCTAACAGGCTTATACCTAAGGCTATTTCCCTTCAGGGAAGTCTCTTAAGACTGCGCTGCTGTATTTATTGCGTCAACGATATCGTTCACCACCTGATGCAGTTTTGCTTCATTATCGGCTTCACCCATTACGCGAATCAACGGTTCTGTACCAGATTTTCGAATAACCAAACGACCCGACCCCTGCAATGATTGCTCGCCCGCTTCAATCGCTGCTTTAACATGATTGCTCTCTAAAGGAGCTCCTCCATTGAAGCGAATATTCTTAAGGATTTGAGGGACAGGATCAAATTTCCGGCAGACTTCAGAAACCGGCTTATTGTGCTTTTTCACACACGCAAGAAGTTGGAGAGCTGCGACAAGACCATCTCCTGTTGTCGCGTAATCAGACAAGACAATATGTCCGGATTGCTCACCACCCAAGTTGATCCCATGTTGGCGCATATGTTCAACAACATATCTGTCACCAACTTTAGTCCGTGCTAAGGAGAGGCCCAAGCCCTCCATATGCCGCTCAAGCCCAAGGTTCGACATTACCGTTGCAACTATCCCCGGAGCAGATAGACGGCCATCCTCATGCCAAGACTGGGCTATAACAGCCATCAACTGATCGCCATCAACAACCTGACCATTTTCATCTACAATGATGACCCGGTCAGCATCTCCATCCAAAGCGATACCGATATCTGCTCTGACTTCGTGTACTTTTCGTTTCAACGCGTCCGGTGCTGTAGAGCCAACACCCTTATTAATATTGAAGCCATTAGGCTCTACACCAATTGGAAAGACTTCGGCTCCCATTTCCCAAAGGACTTCAGGGGCAACCTTATAGGCAGCACCATTTGCGCAATCGATAGCAACACGAAAACCCTCAAGAGAGATATTGCGCGGCAGCGTTCTTTTCGCAAATTCCATATACCGGTCACGCATACCATCAATCCGTTTTGCCCTGCCAAGTTCATTGGCTGAAGACAAAAGAGGACCAAGGTCACTATCTACGAGACGTTCAATTTCAAGCTCGACTTCATCGGATAACTTAAACCCATCAGGACCAAAAAACTTAATCCCGTTGTCTTCAAACGGGTTATGTGAAGCGGAGATCATTACACCAAGGTCAGCCCGCAGAGACCGTGTCAACATAGCAACGGCTGGGGTTGGCATAGGACCGAGTACAAATACATCAAGTCCAACAGCCGTAAACCCCGCAACAAGCGCATTCTCGATCATGTAACCAGACAACCGAGTATCTTTACCTATAACGACGCGGTGACGGTACTTGCCGCGCCGAAAAACCACCCCTGCAGCCATTCCAACTTTAAGGGCGATCTCAGGCGTAATTGGCCACTGGTTCGCAGTACCACGGATTCCATCGGTACCAAAGTAAGTGCGCGACATGAATGCTCCTTATTATTTCGTTTAGCGCCTTTCGCCAGACTTTCGATTCAAAGCGAAGCACACATCCTTACCTACCAACTCAATGGACAATCATATCTCTATATTGCTGGAGAGGTTCTTTAAAACCTGAAATGTGATTGAAAAAGGCGTAAAACGTTCACTTATTATTTCTTTATTTAACGAGAACCCAAGACCAGAAAAGAGAACGCCCAAGCTTATGCTCGGGCGTTCTCCAATTACCATCCCTTCAGGTTAAAGCTTACCCTTGGGGTTGCGGTGTCATTGAGCCATCGGTTTCACCACCTCGTTTGGCCCCGGCGGTCGGAATGCCGGAACCACGGCTTGGAGGCAGATCATCACCGGTATCTCGAACTGGTGGTTCCCCTTCAAGGAGCTTACTGATCTCATCACCCGACAAGGTTTCATACTCCAGAAGACCTTGTGCAATGGTGTGAAGCTGGTCTTCGTGTTCTTTGAGAACGGAAACCGCAGTCTCATATCCTTGATTGACGAAAGTCTTGACTTCCGCATCCACTGTTCGTTGGGTTTCGTCGGACACATTCTGGTTTTTAGCGACCGAATGGCCAAGGAAGACTTCCTCCTGATTTTCACCATATAGGAGTGGGCCCAGCTCGTCGGACATACCGTATTGTGTCGCCATTGCACGAGCGAGCTTAGTTGCCATCTGGATATCTCCGGATGCACCAGAAGTCACCTTCTCGTAGCCAAAAATCATTTCCTCAGCTACACGCCCGCCCATTGCCACGGCCAGATCTGCCTTACATTTTGCTCTTGTCAAAGAGACTTGGTCTTTCTCCGGCAACCGCATGACCATACCCAACGCACGGCCGCGTGGGATAATCGTGGCTTTGTGGATAGGGTCGGAAGCTGGCATATGAAGAGCGACTAAAGCATGACCAGCTTCATGATAGGCTGTCAGCTTCTTTTCCTCTTCAGTCATAACCAGAGTACGCCGTTCAGCACCCATCATCACCTTGTCTTTGGCGTCCTCAAACTCACCCATTGTGACCAAGCGTTTGGAGCGACGAGCTGCAAGAAGAGCCGCCTCGTTCACAAGGTTCATCAAATCGGCCCCAGAAAATCCGGGTGTACCACGGGCCAGAGTGCGAACGTCTACATCCGGGGCAAGAGGCACTTTACGCATATGCACCTTCAAGATCTTCTCGCGGCCAGTTACATCTGGGTTTGGAACAACAATCTGACGGTCAAAGCGTCCAGGACGGAGTAGTGCAGGATCAAGCACATCAGGACGGTTGGTCGCGGCGATAATAATCACGCCTTCGTTTGCCTCAAACCCGTCCATTTCAACCAGCAGCTGGTTCAAAGTCTGCTCACGCTCGTCATTACCACCACCAAGGCCCGCACCTCTGTGACGTCCGACGGCATCAATTTCATCGATAAAGATGATACAAGGTGAGTTCTTCTTAGCTTGCTCAAACATGTCACGGACACGTGAAGCACCAACACCCACGAACATTTCAACAAAATCAGAGCCTGAAATTGTAAAAAACGGAACATTGGCTTCTCCAGCAACCGCACGAGCCGTCAAGGTTTTACCCGTACCTGGAGGACCAACCAACAGAACGCCACGTGGAATACGACCACCTAAACGCTGGAATTTTTGTGGGTCTCGCAGAAACTCCACGATTTCCTGAAGATCTTCCTTCGCCTCATCAATGCCTGCCACATCTTCAAATGTGACTTTGCCTTGCGTCTCGCTCAAAAGCTTTGCTTTGGACTTACCAAAGCCCATAGCCTTACCGCCAGACCCCTGCATCTGTCGCATGACAAATATCCAGATACCCAAAATGAGTAGCATCGGGAACCAAGAGATCAAAGCACCAATCAATGAAAAGTTCTCAGAGGGAGGCTCTGCATTGATAAGAACGCCCTTTGAGCGTAGCAACTCAATATATTGAGCATTATCAGGAGCGTAGGTTTGGAACGATCCGCCACTAGAATATTTCCCTGAAATATCCTGCTGCTGAATTGTCACTTGACTAACATCACCCTGCTCAGCTTGATTCAGAAACTGAGAAAACGGAATCTCGTTACTAATCGTTCTTGAAGTCGGATTCTGGAAGAGTTGGAACAGCGCTATCAGCAATAGGCCAATGATCACCCAGAGGGCGAAGTTCCGGAAATTTGCGTTCATTTCGATCCCTTTACCGCGTCGGTGCGGCGATCTTCGCGTTTATGCCATTATTAACAAACATCATAGGCGTTTTTGCCCGTTTTGCCAAGGTCAAGTCAAGATTGGCACAGTTCGCTCTATTTTTCCTTAAACTGATACTTTAGGGAAATGACTAAAGAGTCATTTCCTAAATATCTGGCAGGGTCTATTCGCATTATAGACGAGCTCGCCTCACTCAAAACTGTTTAACATGCTGAAGAGCCAAGTTCATTCGAAGAAGGAATATTATAGTTTATCCCGAAGCAATCGAAGCTGCACCGCAGTTTCATGATGATTGCCTCCCTCCTCGTCGGCCGGTTCAGTTTTTCTCATTGTTGGCATGTAGGACCCCCCATCTGGAAAAACAATAAGAGGCGCTGTAAGAAAAACTGCTTTTGGCCAATTTTCAGGAGGCTCAAAACTAAAGTGCTTAAAGCCCCCCTCCCCTAAAGGCCTAAGAACCGCGCCCTCCGCATCATTCTTAGTTTTATATTCGAAACGATTGTCCCAAATGCCAGTCTCACTTCCGTTCAACTCAATCGGGGCAATACCTTTGCGACCGAATTCTCGAAATAAATAAAGGGAGCTTCCATGCTGAAAAAGGACAGTATCTGAGACCGTTGTAGACTTCCTGCCTTCTAAAATTGATTGATAACTGCCTTCCAAGCTACTTAAACGCGCCGTGTATTCTGCCCCACTTACAAACCTGATGGAGCGGGCCAGAAGCCTCAATACCACCTCACAAGGCAAGTCCTCGAAAACACATAGATTTAGCCGGACCACCCCTAAGGGGTGAACCTTTCCCTGACTTTTAAATGCCCGTTCAACCCACTCATCCAAAGCATTTGCTGCTCTTTCCATCGAACGGGCCGTTTCTGCAATCCGTTCCGCAGTTAGTCCAACCTTTGTGAGCTCAGGCAGAAGCTTGCGAGCCTTAATGCGTGTAAATGCTTCATTTTCATTACTAGGGTCGTCAAACCACTCGATTCCATGTTCTCTCAAGCTGGCAATAAGCCGGGATTTTGGGGTGGTAAGCAAAGGCCTTTCAACGGGAATTATCGTATCTAAGCGCCGACTGCGTATGGCAGCAAGGCCATAGACCCCGCTGCCTCTGGATAGACGCGTGAGAAAGGTTTCAGCCTGATCGTCCAGATGATGAGCCAGAGCTAATGCGTCACAATTGAGTTCATGCGCTCTGGAAAGGAGGAGTTGGAACCGGGCTGCTCTGGCTTGTGCTTGCAAGTTGGAGGGACTTTTCTTACCTATCCAATGAAGTGTCTCGTGATAGAGATCCCAATCGGCGCATAGCGCTGCAACACCTTCGGCTTCTTTTACTGCTTCCGCCCTTAAACCATGATCAACAGTGAACACAAACAGCTTGGGAGCGTTCTCTACAAGTTGTGTCCAACGGTGTAGAGCCCACATGAGGCACAAAGAATCCCCTCCACCAGAAACACCTAGAGCCAACCTGCGCATTGTAGAAAAGGCGGAAAAGAGCTTTACCAGTTCAATGTCTGATAGCGGACAATGGGGCTCAAAACTAGTTACACCGCGCACTAGCTTGCTCAATTTTCACATCTTTCAAGAGATCTTTTGGGGCATTCGGGAATTTTGTAAGGAGCTCTGAGAACGTGGCACATGCGGCCCCACTTTCACCTAGACCTTTCAATGAGATACCAAGCTTAAGTAAACTCTCCGCAGCGAACTCGCCACGAGGATAGTCCGTATAACTTTTCAGGAATGCATCTGCGGCAGAGCGGTATTGACGCTGACCATAAAGGCTTTCCCCATACCAAAACTGTGCATTTTGCGAGAGCTTATGATCTGGATACATGCCTAGGAAAGTATCAAAACCCTCCTGCGCAACCGGATAATTTCCGCTCTCCAGAACCTCATAGATCATGTTATAGTCGGCTACTGGCTCGCCTACCAACGAACTTTGGATATTACCGTTAAAATGAGCAACCGGAGCTGTTGAAGCGATAGTAGATGAGGCTCCGCTGCTCTTTGCTTGAGGGCGCTGAGCAGAAAGATCCAATGGTCCAGCGCCACTAGCCTGCTGTGAGCGATTGGCACTCGCCACTTGTTGCTGGCGCGAGGTTCTTTGACTGGAAGTCGGCGGCTTGGATGCACTGCTCTGTTTTTTCCCAGCTCCAGTTCCTTCCAGTTGCTGCAAACGATATTCAGTATCTTCTTGAGACCGGCGTAGAGTATCTTCCAAGGATCTAACTTGAAAGCTGAGCTCTTCCAGCTGACCTGTCAAAATGCGAATTTGCTCCTCTAACTGACTGATCCGTACAGCGTTATTGGAGGCTGTCTGCTTCTCACTGCCAAACAATTGCGCTGAGGCAGCGCCTGACATTAGGGCCATTAGACATACAAATCCAATTAGCCTTTTCAGTATCGCCCTTTGCGTCATCAACTTCTCCTGAACATGGAAGGCCAACCTAATATGGTTTTAGTTTAATGCTAATCAGATACTGGCGAAAGTTTGACATTCAATAGAGTTCTTCAGAGGTTTAACGAACCAAGCTCCACGAATAAAAAAGGCCCCTCACATATGAGGGGCCTTTCAATCACTAAAAAGCCCTAGCGCGCGTTGTTTACCACTGTAACGGCGCGGCGATTCTGGCTCCAGCAAGAATCATTGTCACACACCGCAATTGGACGCTCCTTGCCGTAGGAAAGTGTTTTTATGCGCGAGGTACTAACTCCTCTGGCCACCAGATAGTCACGAACAGCGGAGGCTCTACGAGCGCCAAGGGCAATGTTATATTGGCGTGTACCACGCTCGTCCGCATGCCCTTCGATTGTGACAGTGTATTTGGAATATGCTTTCAGCCACTGCGCCTGCTTATCCAGCGTTGTTCTAGCTGTTGGACTAAGGGTCGACTGGTTATTCAGAAAATACACCCTGTCCCCCACGTTAACGACAAAGTCCTGCGCGCTTCCTGCTACTACAGACCCTGCGCCCCCAGGAGCCTGCGTCCGGTTCTGTGCACACGCCGCAGCGACCATGCACACCGCAATAACGCCCATGACACGCGCCGCACGCGCAAACACTGACCTATTCATTTAAAACTCCTGATCCCTTAATCCCGAAGGGCCCACATTCAAACTATCAAAAGTAGAAACTTTATTTAGTATGGTTAAAGAAAAGTTGAAGCTTCCACAACTGGTAAACACTACAATGGAAGCTTTTCCTAGCTGCTTATCAATTCATTACCGGGGACCAAGCCGGATCCGAAGCAAAGTTTGGTGTATTAACGATCTGCTCATTATACCCTGTCAGATCAACAGTCCAAACCTGCGGACCACCTTGTCCACCCGGAGTGTCCCTGAAGAACGTCAGAACACGCCCGTTCGGAGACCATGCAGGCCCCTCGTTATGGTAACCTTCTGTTAAAATACGCTCACCTTTTCCATCGGGGCGAAGAACGCCAATCATGAAACGGCCCTGATGCACTTTTGTAAATGCAATCAAGTCACCACGCGGGGACCAGACGGGGGTGGAGTAGCTGCCTGGCCCAAAGCTGATTCTCTGCGCATTTGTACCATTTGCATTCATGACATATAGCTGTTGAGAGCCGCCACGGTCACTTTCAAAGACAATTTGGCGACCATCTGGGGAGAAGGACGGACTTGTATCAATTGCTGCGATATTTGTAAGCCGTGTTGTTTCCCTGCTGAGCAGGTCCATCACAAAAATGTTTGCATTGCTGCCCTGTTGCAAACTCATGGCCACCTTCTGACCATCAGGGGAAAAGCGGGGAGCAAAAGTCATACCGGGGTAATCCCCCAAAATCTCACGTTGCCCTGTTTCGATGTTAAACAAGTAAACCTGAGGGCTTCCCCCCACGTAGGACATATAGGTAATTTCTTGATTAACCGGAGAAAATCTCGGCGTTAGAACAAGGTTATTCCCTCTTGTCAGGTAGCGAATATTCGCCCCGTCCTGATCCATTATTGCAAGCCGCTTGCGCCGCGCATCTTTTGGACCGCTTTCATCTATGAAAACAATACGGGTGTCAAAATACCCCTTTTCACCCGTCAGGCGTTCATAAATGGCATCAGAAATTATATGGGCCAGACGACGCCAGTTATCGGGCGATGTGAAAAACTGCTGCCCAATGAGCTGCTGTCCTGCGTAGACATCCCATAGGCGAAACTCAGCTTTCAACCGCCCGTCCGGCTCCTGATAGAGGGACCCCGTTACAAGAGCCTGCGATCCAATTGTGCGCCAATCACCGAAGCGCGGCTGGGTGTTCACATTCATGCTCTGTTGGATAAATGCAGCCGGGTCAATGGGCTGGAACAGACCGGAGCGGCGCAAGTCAGCCTGAATAATTTCAGTTATATTCTTTGCAAGCTCGCTTTCCACACCCGTCCCACCAAAATCCGGCAGGGCGATGGGCATAGGTTCAACCTGTCCCTGTGTAATATCAATTTCCACAAGAGCAGCGGCAGGCTGTGCTGCAAACACAGCTCCCATTGCCAAGCCTAAAGACACCAAAGAACAGCGAACCCATTGGCCAAATCGATGTAATGGTAGATGGTCGCGTGTCAATACCTCACACATGGACCTTTGCTCCTTTGAAACTCTCATCAATACCCAAGCATTAAACGGGGATCAAAATTTAGAATGACAGTTTTCCATGCCTCATATTTTGAGGCTGGTAATGAATAGGGACTGCACCGGTAAACGGCACGAATTGCGCTTTGACTTGCAGCTCCAAATGCCGGATTGCTGTTGGAGTTCAAAATACGGGGAAGGCCTTCAACTTCCCCAGAACGCCCCATATTGAATTGCAGTTTTACAACCAGTTGTTCGGCCCCGGGCGCACCTACAGGTGGGTTCCAGCATTGAGCTACCTGAGAACGCAGAGCATCCAACTCTGATTGAGACATGTGCACATTCGTCTGACCTTGAGCAGAACCAAGAGAGGCTACTTTCTGCGATTTTTGGGCACCAGCAGCCGTGGGTGTCGTTTTATTCAGCAAAGCTGCAATATCATTGGGGTTGAACTTCGGTTTTTCCTGTTGCTTCTTGGGCCTGATGCGCACCTTTGGTTTCGTACGGGGGCGCACGCTCACCACTTGTTGAATTTCCTCAGCCTTTTCAACGTCCGGCCCAAGTTCTGCTTGAGGTGTTGGTACCGTCTCAACACTCGCAGTATATTCCGGTTCCAAGGCTGGCTCGGGCTCAGGAGGAGGTGTTTGCTCGGTTATAGATGCAGTTTGAGCCGGCTTTTCCCCCTCAACCGGCTTGGGGGCCTCAACGTTTGTCTCACCTGTTGCCTGTTCCACTTCAGGCTCGTCCACAGCAGGCTTTTTAGTTGGTGGGGCTGCGGCCTCTTTAATTTCCTTTGCGGCCTTAGAACCCAATTGGAGTTTCGTGATTTCTGATTGAGGGATAAGTTCAACAGGTAAAGAATCCACAGGCGGGGCCACCAAGCCCTCCACAGAAGGCAGGGCTACAACCCCCGCAATCAAAACCCCAAGGTGCAGGGCTGTTGAAACAACAAGTGCACTGCGCATGCCCGATTAACTACCTTTTTCATCCAGTGTTACAAGCCCCAAACGCTTATAACCTGCAGCATTAATCCGCCCCATAACATTCATAATAACCCCGTAATCGGCGTCCCGATCTCCCCGAACGTAAATGCGCTCATCATAGCCATTTTGAGCAATAGCCTCTAATTTAGCCACAAGCTCATCGACTGCGATTTTCGTATCCTGAATGTAAACTTCCCCATCAGCCTTAATTGATATAGCGATGGGCTCCGTCTCCCCTTCCATGGGCTTTGCTCGTGTTTCAGGCAGATCGATAGGAACTCCGACAGTCAGCAAAGGGGCAGAAACCATAAAGATAATGAGCAGCACCAACATCACATCGACCATCGGCGTCACATTAATTTCACTCATAGCCGCGTGGGACCGGCGACGACGCCCGCGTCTACCGCTACTACGCCCCTGAGTTTGATTGCCTCCTGCATTCATACCCATGTTTTATACCCGCTCATCAATTCGGCGGGACAAAATGGCAGAAAATTCGTCGGCAAACCCTTCCATACGCGCGCTGAGTTTTCCAGCATCTGCCTGTAGTTTATTGTAGGCAATAACAGCGGGAATAGCTGCCACCAGCCCCAAACCTGTTGCAAACAAAGCTTCTGCAATACCCGGCGCAACAACTGCGAGGCTGGTATTTTTAGAAGCGGCAATTGATGCAAAGGAGTTCATAATTCCCCAAACTGTCCCGAATAAGCCAATAAACGGGGCTGCTGTTCCAACTGTTGCAAGGAACATCAGCCGCTTCTCAAAACGCTCCACTTCTCTGGCAATCGTCAGATCCATCGTGCGATCAATCCGCTGTTGCAGGCTGGCAATTGCCGGACGGTCTCCCTCATGCGAGCGTTTCCACTCTTTCATTGCAGCCACAAACAACGCTGCCATGCCATTATTGGCCCGTGCTGAAAGCGAATTATAAAGATCTTCCAAAGACTGGCCGGACCAGAACACGCCTTCAAAACGGTTCATTTGCCGCTTTGCACGCGAAAACAGCACGGCCCGATCAAATATGATCGCCCAACTCCAGACGGAAGCAAAGATGAGGCCAAGCATCACCAGCTTGACGACAATATCAGCTTCGAAAAACATGGAAAGATAGGAAAGACTTGCCTCAGGCCCTGCAAGAGCGACTTGAGAAACACTATCAGAGTTCATTGGGTATTGGACCTCTTGCCCGATTCTTCAACGCACAACACAAAACGGCACTGCCCCGCCGCTATTTGGCGCATAACTGGAAAACGATTTAAGCCTTCCTGCCCTGCGAATTTGTCAAAACTTCGACTGTGTGCACTTCACACACACTTATTGAAAAGACCGTGTTAAGGTTACTGAAGAATTAAAAGAGCTCCAACTCCAGATAAATTTATTGAAAAATGCCTATGAATTACGACTTGGAAAATTATGCAAAAACCTGTCCTTGCAGCCGTTTTGCCAGTCCTTCAGGTAAACGCCTTGGGCGACCATCTGGAGAAATAACTGCTATTGTCACACGGGCCCGAAACAACGTATCCCCAAACAGAGTAACACTTTGTGAAAGTACAAAGCGCGCACCTTTTTGAGTTTCAATAGTAGATATCACTTCCAAAAGGTCATCGATTCTGGCGGGTTTTAGAAAGTCGATCTCCATATGGCGTACAGCAAAGGCGAGAGGTTCGCCATGGACACCCTCGCCCAATTCGCGGTGATGAATCCCACAAAGTCTTAAAAAGTTTGTACGGGCCCGTTCAATAAACTTCAAATAGGCAGCGTGGTACACAACACCGGTAAAATCCGTATCTTCATAGTACACGCGCACCGGAAAGCTGTGTCCACCTTCAATAAGACGGCCGGAAATATCAGGCCAGGATTCTTGTCCTGATTGGTTAGTCATAGAGCTTTCTCTTTAATCATCATTGGGGAACAGGCCCATTTGAGGGGCCATGGAAGATGATGGTACAGCCAAGCCAAGATGTTGAAAGGCAACTGGCGTTAAAATACGCCCGCGAGGCGTACGCTGAAGATAACCGTTCTGGATCAAGTATGGTTCAACAATATCTTCAATGGCGTCACGAGGCTCTGAAAGTGCTGCAGCAATGGTTTCAATGCCCACCGGGCCACCACCGAAGTTCAAAGCTATCTGATTTAGATATCTCCGATCGAGACTATCGAAGCCTGCGGAATCCACCTCCAGCTGAACAAGTGAACGATCAGCCAAGGCTGCATCTATCTCTGCCATGCCAGCAACAATTGCAAAGTCCCGTACTCTTCGCAGTAGCCTTCCAGCAATTCGTGGTGTTCCCCGTGAGCGCTTAGCGACTTCCCGAGCCCCTTCATCACTCATACCAATGCCGAGCAAACGTGCTCCACGTTTGACAATCAACTCCAGCTCTTCAGGTGTATAAAACTCCAAACGAACCGGAATACCAAAACGATCCCGTAAAGGAGTTGTTAGCAGACCGAGGCGTGTGGTCGCGGCTACAAGCGTAAATTTAGCAAGATCAATCTTAACGGAGCGGGCCGCTGGCCCCTCCCCTATGATCAAGTCCAGCTGAAAATCTTCCATAGCCGGATACAAGACTTCTTCAACTGCTGGATTTAACCGGTGGATTTCGTCAATGAACAAAACATCCCGATCCTCGAGATTTGTCAGGAGCGCAGCCAAATCACCAGATTTCGCAATCACCGGACCTGAAGTTGCGCGGAAATTAACGCCCAGCTCCCGAGCCATAATCTGCGCAAGAGTTGTCTTACCCAAGCCCGGAGGGCCAACAAACAGGACATGGTCCAGAGCTTCGTTTCTCTGTTTTGCCGCTTCAATGAAAACCTTGAGGTTCTGTCGTGCCAGCTTCTGCCCTGTAAATTCATCAAGTGATTGAGGGCGCATCCCACTATCAATTTCATCACCACGAATTTCAGGGGTTACTAAGCGCTGCTCATTCTCTGTCATACTGCAAGTTCCTTAAGCCCCAAGCGAATGAGCGTTTCAGCTGAGGCATCCTCGCCCGCAGTTTTTAATGCAGCAGCCACAGCGGCACTTGCCTGCGCTTGTTGGTAGCCCAGATTAGACAGGGCAGAAACCGCATCTGAAATTGAATTAGAGGCTGTGTTCTCTTGCAGGCTTGATGAAATGGCAATTGTACCCCCATCCACTGACGCAAAGTTTGGCGCTTTATCCTTCAGCTCGCTCACAATGCGTTCAGCCACACGCTTACCCACACCGGGAGCACGTGTCACAGCTGTTTTATCTCCCAAGGCGATAGCATTGGCAACCTCTGATGCTTTCATAATTCCGAGAATGCCCAGCGCAACCTTGGCTCCAACACCTTGAACAGTCATCAAAAGACGAAACCATTCCCGCTCTGTATCGTCATGGAAACCATAGAGTTTGATCATATCTTCACGGACAAATGTATCGATGGAAAGTACAGCAGCCTCTCCTACCCTTGGCAGGCCCTGCAATGTACGGGACGGGCAGTGTACCTGATAGCAAACCCCCTGAACATCCAGCAGCACGAAGTCATCGCCAAAACTATCAACTATGCCTTTTAATTTCCCAATCATTTAGAACGCGCCTCCGCTACGGCAAGCCTATCGCCCGCACTTCCTCTGTGTTGAGCATGACATACAGCAATGGCCAGAGCATCCGCGGCATCATCACTATTGAAGGTTGCTTTCGGCATTAGAACTTTCACCATCATACGAATCTGCTCTTTATCCGCATGCCCAGAACCCACAACAGTTTTCTTCACCAAATTAGGCGCATACTCTGCAATTTTGAGGTTATGAAGTGCAGGAACAAGCAAAGCAATACCTCGAGCCTGCCCGAGTTTCAAAGTAGCGCTCGCGTCTTTGTTCACAAACGTGTTCTCAACCGCGGCTTCATGCGGAGCATTGCGTTCAATTACCTGATACAGGCCATCATAGAGCTGCTTCAAGCGTGAAGCCAGATCATAGTTGCTATTGGATGTTATTGTACCGCTGCCCACAAAGCCCAGTCGATTACCTTGTGCTTCAATAAGTCCCCAGCCAGTAAAACGTAAACCGGGGTCCACTCCCAAAATTCTAATTGGATGCCTCATGGAACAAAGGGGTAACAAAACTTTTCACTTTAGGCTACTGGCCCTGCCCCTCAATAACCTAAAAACAGCGTTTATTGACCGATATAAATATCCGTTTTATTTACCCAGCTCCGAAAGGCCTTCCCAACCCCTGTTCTATTTTCCGGATTTATTTGCTAATTCTGTTCGCAACTTGTAGATTCGAGCAATAATCTACCCTATATGAACGGATCATTTACAGAATATGCCAAGAGAGCCCCTCGATAAAATCGATTTGGAGATACTTAAAAACCTGCAGGAAGATGGCAGACTGACCAATGTAGAGTTGGCTAATAAGGTTGCCCTCTCTCCCTCCCCATGCCTACGACGAGTAAAAAACCTTGAAGAAACAGGAGTTATCAACGGCTATCAGGCATCGCTTGATCGAAAAGTTGTTGGGCTGGGAATGACGGTGTTTGTGGAGTTACGCGTAGCAAAACAAAGTAGAGACAAAGTGATCGCCATACAAACAAGACTCGTAGAACAAAGCGAAGTCGTTTCATGCCATTTGGTGTCTGGCCAGTCAGATATTCTGGCGGAAGTTGTTGTTCCTTCTTTGGAGGCCTATGACAGTTTCCTCCAAGATTTCTTGATGACACTTGAGGGCGTCGAAGATGTGCGTTCAAACTTTGCAATTCGAACCTTAAAGGCTAATGGCCCCCTCCCCCTGCAACACCTCGAAAAGTCCCGCTAAACAAAAAAGCGGCGATTGGATCAACCGCCGCTTGAATTTCTACTTTAACAGTACAGTTAGCCCAGCTTTGCCAAAGTCTCTTCATCAATATCAAAGTTAGAAAAAACGTTTTGCACGTCATCATCTTCATCGAAGAGATCCATCAACTTCATGATCGAACCAGCTTTATCTTCATTGACGGGAACAAGGTTCTGCGGCTTCCAGATAACCTTGACAGATTCAGCTTCTCCAAGTGTACCTTCCAACGCCTTTGAGACTTCAGACAAGTCTTCAAACGCACACAAGATAGTATGACCATCTTCATCGGAGACTACGTCCTCGGCACCCGCCTCAATGCCAGCTTCTAGAACAGCGTCAGCTTCACCAACTTCCTCCTTATAGACGATCTCACCCAGGCGATCGAACATAAATGAAACGGAACCTGTCTCCCCAAGAGAGCCGCCATACTTCGTGAAGTAAGAGCGAACTGCTGCGGCTGAACGGTTCTTGTTGTCGGTGAGCGCCTCAACAATAATTGCGGTTCCACCAGGGCCGTAACCTTCATAGCGAATCTCGCTATAGTTTGCCCCGTCACTTTGCTGGGATTTCGCAATAGCGCGCTGAATATTGTCCTTGGGCATTGACTGCCCTTTGGCATTTTGTACAGCCAAGCGTAAACGCGGGTTTTTATCCGGATCAGGATCGCCCATCTTGGCTGCTACGGTAATTTCTTTAGAAAGTTTGGAAAACATCTTTGACCGCACAGCGTCCTGCCGCCCTTTGCGGTGCATGATGTTTTTAAATTTTGAATGTCCAGCCATAGGTCTTTCCGGATCAATTGCTTCGTTAACTTTTAAAAAGCAGACGGCTTAATTAGAGGCATATAGCGGCAGATAGAGTGAGCTAGTAACAAGCTCGCCACAGGTCGCCCCTCAAAGCGGATAGCTTTATATATATCCGTAATGCTTATAGTAAGTGCTGCGCGTAAAATAAAGAGGGGCGCAACTTACTCTCCTAACTCACTTAGCTTACTGCCCCTTGGGCCAAAAGTGAGGAATAACCTGTGAAAGCCTGCCACCGATACGAACCGGAGAGACATGGGTTGCAAGACCTGTCCTATCATCTGTCTCTACAGCGACACCACAGATGGTTGCTTCCCCCGAAGCTGGCGTAAAACGCCCCCCAGGTATTTTCCGAAGAAAGCGGCTTACCGGCTCTTCCTTTTCCATTCCCAAGACTGAATCATAGTCCCCGCACATGCCCGCATCAGACATATAGGCTGTTCCACCCACAAGAATCTGGTGGTCTGCAGTAGGCGCATGGGTATGGGTTCCCACAACAAGCGACACCCTACCATCGCAAAAATGCCCCATGGCCTGCTTCTCGCTTGTAGCCTCTGCATGCATATCAATTATGATTGCGTCCGCTACATGCCCAAGAGGGCACTCCTCGAGTATTTTATCCACCGCTGCAAAAGGATCATCCAGCGCATCCATATAAACACGACCCATTACGTTCGCGACTAGAACATTTGCTCCGTTGCGCGCTCTGTAAAGGTTTGCTCCTTTTCCAGGAGACCCTGGGGGATAGTTTGCAGGTCGCAGCAGTTCCGGATGCCGCTCAATATAAACCAGTGTATCCCGTTGATCCCAGATATGGTTTCCAGTTGTCACCACATCCGCACCAGCATCCAGCACATCTTGAAGAATTTGCTCGGTAATCCCGAAACCTGCTGCGGAATTCTCGCCGTTCACAACAACAAAATCCAACTGGTTATCCTCAACCAATTGCGGCAGTTGTTCAATTACAGCAGTGCGCCCTGATCGTCCTACCAAGTCGCCAAGAAAAAGCAGCCTCATTCGGGTTTCCTTTATCAATCCCTTTTAAACGAAAGGAACCCGTCCTCAGTCAAGATACCATCAAGTTTCTGATCATGGGGTTCCACAGGCACCTCTTCTACTTGCTGGCACGAAAATGCAAGCCCAATTCGCAAGCAGACTTTTTCTTTTTCTATCGCTTGAATAGCACGATCATAAAAACCGCCACCATAACCCAAGCGGTTTCCGCCTTTATCAAAGGCTAACAGCGGCAGCAAGAGTAGGTCGGGCAAGGTAACCGGGGCATTTTCTGGGGGGCCATAACTTCCAAAGCCTGCAGGTTGAAGCTCCTCACTTCCATCATAGTGACGAAAGATCAATTTCTCACCATCAACAACCGGTAGGCACAGCTTTGCACCCGCAGTTTTCAGAGCTTCCATTAACGGCCTTGGGTCAATTTCACCATTAATCGGCCAATAACCCGCAACATTCATCCCCTTTGCTAAGGCTAGAGCATGTAAATGTGACACGAGTTTTCTGGAAGCAGTTGCTTTTTGCTCACTTAGCAAGAGAGTACGGCGCTGTTTTACAGTTTTGCGAAGTTTTTCTTTTTGTACAAAACGTACCGGAGGAGTTTCTATCACTTCAACCCTACCTAAGCTGCAACCCCTCAAAACAAACAGTTTTCACTCAGGTAAGGAGCGTGCCACTTCAGCCGTTAACGATTGTGCAATCCCGGAGAACCTACAATGTAGGTGGGTGCCGTGTGTTTAAGCCCACGAGCGAAAACAGGAACAGCTCCCGAAGGAATGCGTAAGGCCCCGGGGATAATGTTTCGCCTGACGAACTGCGCAGCGACGCCTCCCACCCTATACATAAAGACTTTCCAGAATGCCAGCCCTGACCATCAGGAAACTTCCACTTCTTCCTTTGGAACTCCGGCAAGGCTTTCCGCCAATTCTTCGATTTTCACTGCAACTTCGTTCAGCTTGCTGCTCATCAACTCTTCGCGACGTGCCGAGATTTCACCGTGAGCATTATTTTCCCGCTTCAATTGGGCAATTTCTGCATCCAGCTTCTCACTTTGGCGCTTGAGGTCTTCCTCGAACTGCACCTTAGTTTTAGCCAGATCCTCCTCCAGAACCTTCAATTTCCGCTCTTTTTCCGCCATCTGGTCCATAGCCATAATTCCGGCCATAACTGTCAGGCGCAAGTCTCCAATTTCACCAAAGCTTCCTCTTAGCATGTCAATGCTCTCATCAAAGCGCTTGGCTAATCCCAGCAACCTCTCTTCTTCCCCATCATCGCAGGCCATACGAAAACTACGGCCGTTAATTGTGACTGATATTTGTGCCATACGTCAGCGTCCCTGCTTATCAAGTACAGTTCGAATTGACTCCATGGCAGCAACGAGGCGCCTTGAAACTTCTTTATTGATGCTTTCCAACTTATCAGCACGAGCTTCCGCACTATCTAAAGTTGCTGCCAGACGCGAACGGTCTTCTCCCAAGCGCTGGATATCGGTCTCCAAAACATCAACCATTTTGTCAGTAGATAGCCGCTGATGGGCAACGGTTTCCAATTTTCCAACAGCCGCCGTCAAACGCCCAAGTGCATCATTGAGTTTTTGGCTGTTTTCCATACTTGCCTTGCCCTTGTTATCTACCAATTCATGTCAGCAGCATTTAACCTGTCGTATAAGATATTGCTATAACTGACTAAGCTTTACTGTACCTTCTCTAAGGCATGCTTTGCCACCGTTTCTATGAGAGAAACCAGCTTACCCCTTGTTATTCACATCATAATCATCTTCGCGAGCACCATTCATTCTCGCAATCAGGTTCATTTGCGCTACTCAAGCAGCCCCCTCAAACCCAATTACCAAAGGAAGGCCTGTTAAACTTTCACAACTTATCTTGAGTTTTTACCTATATATTTCTGAAATTTCACCGTTAAAACTATCATATTATCAGTTTGTGAGACCAAACGGATCAGTTTGATTGACTTAATATCACTACCTGTTATGTCTCCTTTCGTATGACTTTCAGCAGCCAAAACCTGCATTCTCCGCCTGGGGCAAAGGCGACAGGAATACAGCTGCTCTACGGTAGAAAAATAGTATGTCGGCTGCCCGGCCGAACGAGCAACGGGACGAAGATGACCGATCTCGAAAAACACAACCGGATGGCAAACGCGATCCGCTTTCTCTCAATCGACGCTATTGAAAAAGCGAAGTCTGGACATCCCGGTCTTCCGATGGGAACAGCGGATGTTGCCACAGTTCTTTTCTCTAAGTTTCTGAAGTTTGACCCTAAGGCGCCAAACTGGCCGGACCGGGACCGATTCGTTCTGTCGGCAGGGCACGGCTCCATGCTACTCTATTCTCTTCTACATCTTCTTGGCTACGAAGATTTTCCAATCGAGCAACTTAAGAATTTCCGTCAGCTGGGATATCGCACTTGTGGTCACCCCGAATTTGGCCACGGCGCTGGTATTGAAACAACGACAGGCCCTCTTGGACAAGGATTGGCCAACGCAGTAGGCATGGCGATTGCTGAAAAAATCCAGCAAAACCGCTTTGGTGCTGACCTAGTTGATCACCACACCTATGTTCTAGCTGGCGATGGCTGCCTTATGGAAGGGATTTCACAAGAAGCCCTTTCTCTGGCAGGACACCTGAAGCTGAACAAGCTCATCGTTATCTGGGATGACAATGACATCACCATCGATGGCAGTGTCTCTATGGCCGATAGTACAAATCAGGTCATGCGCTTTCAGGCATCAGGCTGGAACACCATTTCTATTGACGGTCATGATCCAGAAGCGATCACAGCAGCTTTGGAAACCGCTCAGAAAAGTGACCGCCCGACATTAATTGCTGCAAAAACACAGATTGGCTTCGGCTCGCCAACAAAAGCTGGAACCAATAAAGTACATGGCTCACCTTTGGGCGCTGATGAAGTCAAGGCCACTCGCGAAGCACTTAACTGGGCAAGTGAGCCCTTCGACGTGCCAAGTGATGTGATCGACGCATGGCGCATTGCAGGCCTACGTTCCGGGCAAGCGCGCCGTGAGTGGGAAGAGCGCTTTACAAACTCTGAAGCTGACTTGCGCGCAGAGTTTGACCGCCGTGAGCGTGGCGATCTGCCTGCCGATTTTACCAAGGCAATCGACACCTATAAGAAAGAGCTGGCCAAAACTCAGCCAACCATGGCTACCCGTAAGGCTTCCGAGGCTGTTCTGGGCGTCATCAATCAGGTTCTACCAGAGACTATTGGCGGCTCTGCCGACTTAACCGGATCCAACAACACCAAAACCGCTCAAACCGCATCCATCACACCCGACGACTTCTCCGGTCGGTATATGCACTGGGGTATTCGCGAGCATGGCATGGCAGCGGCTATGAACGGCATGGCGTTGCATGGCGGTCTTGTGCCTTATTCCGGCGGATTTTTGATCTTCTCCGACTATTGCCGCCCGTCCCTTCGTCTGGCCGCGCTCATGAAACAGCGCGTTATCCACGTCATGACCCACGATTCAATCGGTCTTGGTGAAGATGGTCCGACCCATCAGCCAGTTGAGCATTTTGCTGCTCTGCGCGCAATTCCGAACCTGCATTTCTTCCGTCCTGCTGACATCACCGAGACACTGGAATGTTGGCAGCTTTCTCTTGAAACCAAGGAAACTCCAAGCGTTTTGGCGCTCACACGTCAGAACCTTCCTTCTCAGCGCCCTGCTTATGAAGCAGAAAACCGCTGTGCAAAGGGGGCCTATGTGATTTCCGAGTGTGACGGCGATGCACAGGTCACGATCTTTGCAACCGGTTCTGAAGTTGAAATTGCAGTAGACGCGCAAAAGCAGCTGAAAGAAAATGGCATTGAGGCTCGGGTTGTTTCCGTTCCTTGCTTTGAACTGTTTGAAGAGCAATCAGACGCTTACAAGCAGTCCATTCTCGGCAATAGCCCTGTCAAAATTGCTATTGAAGCAGGTATCCGTCAGGGTTGGGACCGTTTCATTGGCAACGACGGAGCCTTTGTTGGCATGAGCGGTTTCGGAGCCTCTGGCCCCTACAAAGAACTCTATGAGCATTTCGGTATTACAGCAGCAGCTGTCGTTCAGGAAGCTCAAACTCGCCTAGGCACCGACGCCTAAGGTAAATACTGGGGTGCACGCCTCTTTTAAGCGCGCACCCTCCCTCGCTAAACGGCTGGCGAAGAGCCGGCAAGGCCTACAGCGCGCCACATTACAAGGCGCTGAAAGAAAGAGGTTTTCAAATGGCAGTAAAGGTAGCCATCAACGGCTTCGGTCGTATTGGACGTAACGTTCTTCGTGCAATTATTGAATCGGGCCGTACCGATATTGAAGTTGTAGCAATCAACGATTTAGGTCCTGTTGAAACAAATGCTCACCTGCTGCGCTTCGACTCTGTTCATGGCAAATTCCCAGCAGAGGTTAAAGTAGACGGCGATTCCATTGACGTTGGCCGCGGCCCTATTAAAGTAACCGCAATCCGTGACCCGAAAGATCTTCCTTGGGGTGAGTTGGGCATTGACGTTGCACTGGAATGTACTGGCATTTTCACCGCAAAAGAAAAAGCCTCCCTGCACCTTGAAGCAGGCGCAAAGCGCGTTCTGGTTTCTGCTCCAGCTGCTGGTGCTGACAAGACAATCGTTTACGGTGTCAACCACGACACTTTGACAAAAGACGATCTGGTTGTTTCCAACGCTTCTTGCACAACCAACTGCCTATCCCCTGTTGCAGCTGTTCTTGACAAGGCTGTTGGCATCGAAAAAGGCTTCATGACCACCATTCATTCCTACACAGGTGATCAGCCAACTCTCGACACCATGCACAAAGACCTGTACCGCGCCCGCGCGGCAGCTATGTCCATGATCCCAACATCCACAGGTGCAGCTAAGGCTGTTGGTCTTGTTCTTCCTGAACTGGCTGGCAAGCTGGACGGTGTTGCTATCCGCGTACCAACTCCAAACGTTTCTGTTGTGGACTTGGTATTCGAAGCCAAAAAAGACACCACAGTTGAACAAATCAACGCTGCTATCAAGGAAGCTGCTGAGGGCGAACTCAAGGGCGTTCTAGGCTACACAGAGCTGCCAAACGTTTCCTGCGATTTCAACCATGATCCGCATTCCTCCATCTTCCACATGGACCAGACCAAGGTCATGGAAGGCAAAATGGTTCGTATCCTCACATGGTACGACAACGAATGGGGCTTTTCCAACCGCATGGCAGACACCGCCGTTGCAATGGCAAAGCTAATCTGATCAGTCGGTTAAGTCCGAAAATTTGATAGAAAGGCTGGCTCCTTAAATAAGCCAGCCTTTCTTTTTCGCCTCTCTAGCATTCAAGCGAAAATGATTTGCGTTTTAGGCCTGTAAGGGTTCAAATTCATGACAGAACTATTAACCGTAATTTCTTTGACAATTGTTGTTGCAATAGTACCTGGACCTGACTTTGCTGTCGTCATCCGCAATGCCTTGATCGGTGGAAGACTTGCGGGAATCATGACTGCCCTAGGAATTGGCTTGGCTCTGGCTGTCCATGTCACATATGCTTTGGCGGGTATTGGGTTGCTTGTATCGCAATCTATTTTTCTATTTAATATCCTGAAGCTTGTTGGAGCCGCATATCTTGTATTTCTCGGCGTAACCATGTTCCGCGGAGCGTCAAACTCAGGGCCTGAAAGCTCTGAAGAGACCGTCATCTCGCCTTATAAAGCACTACGCTGGGGATTCCTAACCAACGTCACAAACCCCAAGGCCACAATGTTTGCATTGAGTGTCTTCCTGCAAGTGACTTCCCCAGAAACTACGCTTTTGACCAAGGTCGGTTATGGTGTAATCATGGCAAGCGGTGTTTTTGCATGGTTTGTCATAGTAACTTGCTTCTTCACGCTTCCATCTGTGCGCCAAGGATTTTTACGCATCAAACTTTGGCTCGAACGCTCTTTTGGCGTACTCCTCACTCTCTTTGGGATAGCAGTTGCCGTCACCACCAACTCATCCCGCCCTTGAATTACCAAAGGGACTTACAATGTCTTTTAAAACTCTCAGTGACGCCGAATTATCTGGCAAACGTGTCCTCGTTCGCGTTGATCTCAACGTTCCAATGAAGGATGGCAATGTAACTGACACCACCCGCATCGAACGCGTTCTGCCAACCATCCGCGAAATTTCCGAGGCAGGTGGCAAAGTTATCTTGCTTGCGCATTTTGGCCGTCCAAAGGGGCAGAAGGTTCCTGAAATGAGCCTTGCCCCAGTTGCACCGGCTGTTGAAAAGCTTTTGGGTAAGCCAGTTACCTTCGCTGCTGACTGCATCAACGAACCAGCGAAAACCGCTATCGACGCAATGACAGCCGGTGATGTTCTGCTTCTTGAAAACACACGCTACTATGCTGGTGAAGAAAAGAACGATCCAGAGTTTGCAAAAGCGCTGGCAGCAAACGGCGACATTTATGTAAACGATGCGTTTTCTGCTGCGCACCGCGCCCACGGCTCCACAGAGGGTATTGCAAAGCTTCTGCCTGCCTTTGCAGGTCGCACCATGCAAGCCGAGTTGGAAGCGCTTGGATCCGCCCTTTCCACACCAGAACGTCCAGTTCTGGCAGTTGTTGGGGGCGCGAAGGTTTCCTCCAAAATCGACTTGCTGGAGAATCTTGTCTCTAAAGTGGATATCTTGGTTATCGGCGGCGGCATGGCAAACACCTTCCTCGCCGCAAAAGGCGTAAATGTTGGTAAGTCCTTGTGCGAGCATGATCTTGCTGACACAGCAAAGCGCATCATGGTTGCTGCTGAAAAAGCAAAATGTGAAATCGTTTTGCCGACTGATGCCGTCGTAGCTTGGGAATTTGCAGCAGGTGCGAAAAATGAGACCGTTGGCCTAGACGCTATTCCGAGTGATGCAATGATGCTCGACGTTGGAGCAGCTTCCATTGACGTCGTCAAAGCAAAAATCGATACAGCGAAGACACTCGTTTGGAACGGTCCACTTGGTGCCTTTGAAATCGAGCCCTTCGATAAGGCAACAGTCGCGGCAGCACAGCACGCAGCCGCACGCACCAAGCAAGGCAAACTGAAAACCGTTGCAGGCGGCGGCGATACCGTTGCAGCACTCAACCACGCCAAAGCAAGTGAGGATTTCACTTATATTTCCACTGCAGGTGGTGCATTCCTTGAATGGCTGGAAGGGAAAGAATTGCCCGGCGTTGTTGCTCTGGAAGCATAACACTAGCATTTTTCTTTGATTATTCGTAAGAGAGGGGCCACTGGTCCCTCTTTTTGCCTTTATTACCGTGAATTAATCGCGAAGTATTGCGGGCCTCACTCAAACTCAATCGACTGGAGAAGAATTCGTGCATCCGCGCCTTTATTTGGTAACACCACCACACTTTGACCTTGACGTATTTGAAGGTCAACTGAAAGAAGCCATTGAAGGCGGCGACATTGCATGCCTGCTTATCTCGGCCCCAAAGGTCAACGAACCAGAACTGCAAACCATTGCAAAGCGCCTTGTCCCTATTGCTCAGGCTGCCGGTATCGCGGTCCTTATAGAAAACAACACCCAGATCGCTGGCCGCTCTGGCGCTGATGGTGTTCACATTACCGGTTCGGACAAAGAACTGGAAGAAGTTGTCCGTTCATTCCAGGAGAGCAAGATCATCGGCCATGCGGGTATTAAGACCAAGCATGAAGCCATGACGGTTGCCTCTATGGGAATTGACTATATTTTCTTTGGTCTGCTTGAATTAGAACAAAAAGAACAAGCAAATAGAAAATCTCTGGAATACGGTCGCTGGTGGGCTGAAGTGTTTGAAACGCCATGCGTCGTATTGTCTGGAACCACACTGGAATCAGTAGAAGCTGCCGCAGCAACTGGAGCAGAATTCGTAGCTGTCCGAGAAGCTATTTGGTCTTACCAAACAGGCCCAAAAGCTGCAATTACAGCAGCTAACGCAGTCTTGTCCCAATATGAACTTGCGGAAGCAGAGGAGTAACATTCCATGCTCACTCGATCTTTAACTCTTGGACGTCGTAGCATTGTATACGGGACTTTTGCATCTATTCTCTTGGCGCTCCCGTCTCATGCCGAGAGCCTCCAAAAGTTAAATACGAGTGAGTTGCTCGCTTCCATGCGTGGAATAGACCAGCTGCTGCCAGAAGACCAGAAAGGTCTCCTGGCTCCCGCCATAATTACGCGCCCCACTGAGCCGCAAGGCAAGATGACAACTCAAGACAGCAGCCCTACGCAGGGAGATTTGGCTTATGGCGCCTTCCAACGAGGCTGGTATTTAACAGCCTTGGACAGGGCAACCAAAGCCGTTGAAGCTGGACAAACCAAATCGGCTACATTGATAGGAGTCCTCTATGAGACAGGTCGGGGAGTTCCTCAGGATCTAAAAACAGCAGCCCACTGGTATGAACTGGCCACAAAAAACGACGACCCACAAGCAGCCTTGCGGCTAGGTTTGCTATATCTGAGCGGAAGTGGCGTCGCTCAGGATAAGAAAAAGGCTGCCGATTATCTAGGTGTTGCTGCAAAGGCTCAACTCAATGAAGCCCTATTCAACTTGGCCCTACTCTACCAAGAGGGTGAAGTTTTCCCGCAAAGTACGGCTAAAGCTAAAGAGCTGTATGAGCAGGCGAGCCTTTCAGATGATGTAGACGCTATGTATGCACTAGGTCTTCTTCTTCTGGATTCCGAGCAAGGCCAATATGACGAAATGCGTGGTGCCTACTGGCTTGGCAGAGCGGCCCGGCGGGGAAATATTGAAGCTCAGGTTCAATATGCTGTTTTGTTATTCCATGGCAAAGGCGTGGTGCCAAATCAGAATGAAGCGGCTGACTGGTTCGAACGTGCGGCAAACGCTGGCAATCCGATTGCAATGAACCGGCTTGCACGCATGTACGCATTTGGCGCAGGGCGTCCCAAAAATATTATAGAAGCCTCAGCATGGCAAAGCCTTGCAAGCCGAATGGGTATCTTTGATAGTGAACTTGATGAGCTCACAAAAAGAATATCACTCAATGAGCAAGAGAAAGTTAGTATGCGTGTACAGGAGCTGGAACCGCTTTTACGCTCACACTAATTTCAAGGTTCCCATTGAGTTCCTATTCAAAAGAATTGGTGGGATTAAGCACTACCCCACCAGACAATAATATTTTCTCTTGAAACCTGAGTGAAATTATGGTGCACAGACCGCAGGCTGGCGTTGCTGCTGATACTCTTGTATTCAAGCGCGACCTGCACACTTTTTTATTTAATCAGACAGATCGGTATCTTTTATGAAACTCAACGGCAACGAGATTAAGCCCGGCAACGTTCTGCAGCATCAGGACACTCTTTGGGCAGTGGTAAAAGTCCAGCATGTAAAGCCTGGCAAGGGCGGAGCCTTTGCACAGGTTGAAATGAAAAACCTGCTTGACGGTCGTAAGTTGAATGAGCGTTTCCGTGCAACAGAATCCGTAGAACGCGTTCGCCTCGAACAGAAGGACTATCAGTTCCTTTACGAAGAAGGCGACATGCTTGTTTTTATGGACACAGAAACATATGAGCAGCTTGAACTGCAAAAGGACTTTGTCGGAGACAGAACTGCCTTCCTTCAAGATGGAATGATGGTGACAGTTGAGCTGCATGAAGAAAAGCCAATCGGCATCACGCTCCCTCAATTTGTAACACTGGAAATTACAGAGGCAGACGCAGTCGTCAAAGGGCAAACTCAGTCTTCTTCATACAAGCCTGCGATGCTGGAAAACGGCGTTCGCTGTATGGTACCTCCTTTCATTTCCTCAGGCGAAAAAATCGTAGTAGACACAAGCTCAGTTGAGTACGTGCGCCGCGCCGACTAATAAACGTAACTCTTTTGCGTGAAGCTGGCTTTTTAATCGCTTCACGCAATCAACCACCGGAAAAAAAATATGGCACGTTCGGCCCTCCTCAACGTCATGGTTCAGGCAGCCACCAAAGCAGGCCGCTCCCTCGCTCGTGATTTTGGTGAAATAGAAAATCTACAGGTTTCCCGTAAGGGACCAGGTGACTTTGTTTCTCAGGCAGATCACAGAGCAGAAAAAATTATTCGCGAAGAACTCCAGAAAGCTCGACCATCCTATGGTCTCCTAATGGAAGAGTCCGGCGAAATTGAAAGTAAAGATGGCCAACACCGCTGGATTGTTGATCCACTTGATGGCACAACAAACTTTCTCCATGGTATTCCGATTTTTGCCGTATCCATCGCTCTTGAACGGGCAGGACAAATTATAGCTGCAGTCATTTATAATCCAGTTATGGACGAGCTTTATACAGCAGAACGTGGAAACGGTGCTTTCTGTAATGATCGCAGACTGCGCGTGGCTGCACGTAAAGATATGGCTGATTGTCTCATTGGCACTGGTATTCCGTTCATTGGTGTGGGAGACCATGCCCGCTCTTTGAAAGAAATTCGCTATGTGATGGGCGAAGTGGCCGGAATTCGCCGGTGCGGAGCCGCTGCCATTGATATGGCATGGGTTGCAAACGGGCGCCTCGATGCATTTTGGGAGAATGGCCTCAATGCATGGGATATTGCCGCAGGCATCCTAATGATTCGCGAAGCTGGTGGTTTTGTCTCCGATGCAGAAGGCAAAGATAACATGCTGAAGACCGGTTCAGTCATCACAGGTAACGAATTTACACATATACAACTGCGGGAACTACTCGCTAAAGCGCGATAATAGCCAGTAATTCATGTGGTAAATCATGTAGTAAGCCACTGCATATCCACTCATCGCACAAGATCTGCGATTTCCGGTTTCCCAAAAGCCGGAAATCGCGTTATCAAAAGGGATCTTTAACGGAATACTGCATTCGGGTTCATGACACGCGATTTCGATCCTTATAGTCTATCCAGTCCTCAAGTTTACTTGTGGCGGATGATCATTTTTCTGGTATTGGCTAGCTTTATCGCTTTTGTCCTTCTTCGCCAGATCTCTCTTGCCTTCATGGCCAACCCTGCACTTAACGGATTGATCTTCGGTGTTGCTATTCTCGGCATTATTCTGAGCTTCCGTCAGGTTCTGCGCATTATGCCAGAAGTCTCATGGGTCAACGGTTTTCGCATTGGCGACCCTCGCCTTGAAGTTAAGCGCCCACCTGTATTATTGGCCCCAATGGCTACCCTTCTAGGGAACAAAGCCGGAGATATGGCCATTTCTCCTGTGACAATGCGCTCCCTCCTCGATTCAATAGGCACCAGACTAGATGAATCCCGAGAGATTTCACGCTATCTCACGCGGCTCCTCGTCTTCCTTGGCTTGGTTGGAACATTTTGGGGCCTGATGCAGACAGTCGGTGCGGTTGCCCAGACGGTATCCACTTTGAATGTTAACGGTAGTGATGCAGCTGTTCTCTTCGAGGATTTGATCAGCGGGATTACCGCGCAGATGACCGGCTTGGGAATAGCTTTTTCATCTTCCCTCCTTGGACTGACAGGTTCACTGATCCTTGGCTTTCTTGATCTACAGGCCGGACAAGCCCAAAACCGATTCTACTTGGAACTCGAGGACTGGCTTTCAACCGTTACTGATATCGAGCCATTAAATGGTGAGGACAGCAATAGCGCTTCAAATCAGGAAAGCCTACATTTTTCGATCGAACAACTGCGCCAAACCATTGAAGCCAGCGGCAGCAATGAAAACGCCAACGTAGCTCTCACTCGTCTTGCTGAAGGTATTCAAGGTCTTGTTCAACATGTTCGATCTGAACAAAAGATGATGCGCGAGTGGGCAGAAGGTCAAAATATACAACAGCGTAGAATAGAAAGGCTTCTCAAAACACTTACAGAAGGCCTTGAGCGAGAAACGGAAAAGGACTAGGAAATGGCGGTTGCTCGTAGCAGGCGTGGGGAACGTGGTGCAGAAGACTACTGGCCGGGCTTTGTGGATGCCATGTCCGCTTTGCTTTTAGTATTCATTTTCTTACTCTCGATCTTCATGATCGCACAATTCTTCCTCAGTCAGCAGCTTTCAGGTCGAGACTCTGTCTTGAATCGCCTGAACCAGCAAATCGCTGAACTAACCGAGTTATTGGCTTTGGAAAAAGCCAATGTGGGTGATTTGGAAACTACTGTCTCCTCCTTGCAGTTCAGCTTGGAAACAATGACGAGTCAACGGAATGAGCTGCAAACCAGACTTCAAGCAAGTTCGGGAGAAATTGATGATGCGGACGGCAGGCTTGCGACCCTGCAAAGCCAACTAGAAGGTGAAAAGCAACTCAGCTCTAAAGCGCTTGCCCAAGTTGAACTCCTGAATCAGCAACTTTCCGCATTACGACGTCAAATTGCCGCTCTAGAAGACGCTCTGGACGCCTCAGAGCACCGGGATCAGGAAAGTCAGACAAAGATTGCCGATCTGGGTAAACGGCTCAATGTGGCGTTAGCACAGCGTGTGCAGGAGCTCTCCCGCTATCGATCGGACTTCTTTGGCCGCCTTAGAACAATACTTGCACAACGCTCAGACATACAAGTCGTTGGCGACCGTTTCGTTTTCCAATCAGAAGTTCTGTTTCCTTCCGGATCCGAGGACATCAATCCTCAAGGGCGCCAGCAGCTTGATATTCTAGCAAGCGCAATTAAGGAGTTGGAAAATCAGATTCCCTATGAAATTGAATGGGTCCTACGGGTAGATGGGCATACCGATGCACGCCCGCTTTCAGGCTCGGGCCGACTTCGGAATAACTGGGAGCTTTCAGCTGCGCGCGCAATCTCAGTTGTGAGGTATCTTATCGCACAAGGCGTTTCACCTGAGCACCTTGTTGCAGCTGGATTTGGAGAATATCAACCTCTTGAAAATGGTGATAGTGAATCGGTTTATGCCAAGAACCGGCGCATTGAACTAAAGCTCACGCAACGATAATCATCCCCTGTGACTGTATGGATAAAAAGAAACCCAGCACTAGTGCTGAGTTTCAGAGTTTTATACCTTGAAATGTTGTCTTCGAGCACCTTTACCCGAAAACCTTTATCAATGTCTCAAAGGTATGCTTCAGCTTAACTCTCGTCTTCGTCGGAGCTGGATGAAGAGAAATTTGCAAAGACGGCGTCAGCATCAATCTCTTCTTCCTGAGGCTTCTTCTGAGCCGGTTTCGCAAAGGCGGCAGCAAGAGCATCTTCACTGGTTGTCTCATCAACTGGTAGCAGAGTTTCAGGCTGCTCTTTCAGAACCTTCTGAGGTGCATTCTTCGCACCTTTTTCCACTTCGATATCCAGCTCAGTCTGCGAACACAGTCCCAACGTTACAGGATCTGCAGGGGTCAGGTTCGCAGAATTCCAATGCGTCCGGTCGCGAATAGCTTCAATTGTTGGCTTGGTCGTTCCAACCAATCGCATAATTTGTGCGTCCGCCAACTCTGGATGATGACGAACTAACCATAAAATTGCATTGGGGCGATCCTGCCTACGAGAAACAGGTGTATACCGCGGCCCTTTTCTTTTTGCCTCTGGAACACGCACTTTTGATTCATGAACATGCATTTGGTAGCGCGGATTATTCTGAGCTTTCTCAATTTCATCCCGGGTGAGCTGACCTGTCAGGACTGGATCCAATCCTTTAATCCCCTGAGCGGCTTCCCCATCAGCGATAGCCTTCACTTCAAGGGGATGAAGCTTACAAAATGCAGCAATCTGATCAAAGCTTAGCGCTGTATTATCTACCAACCAAACGGCGGTTGCTTTTGGCATGAGTGGCGCGTTGGCCATAGCGTATAACCCTCCTGTAAGCTTTCGCGACGATTTAACAGGCAAAAGCTAAAAGTATTGTGTGTTTTCGGGAAACTTGGCCCGCAATATACGCTTACCTGAACCGGAAAGCAATTGTCGATGATGAGAAGTTACGAAGAGGCACAGCTCATCATCCCTATGACTTTAGTGATTGGCTAGGCCACATTGAGCAAAATTTTACCAATATGGCTTGAGCTCTCCATCAATTCATGGGCTTTGTCTGCTTCTTCCAGTGGGAAGATTCGATCTACAACAATCTCAATTTGCTTATTCTCTAAAAGGGGCCATACCTTTTGATAGAGCTCCTGTGCTATCTTTCCTTTGAATTCAGTAGAACGTGGCCGTAACGTCGAACCTGTGTGCACTAGCCTTTTCATCATTAAACGTGCAAAATTCACATCCTTACTGATTCCATTCAACGTTGCGAGCTGGCAAATGCGACCATCCATCGCAGCAACTTTCCAGTTGCGCTCTACATAATCTCCACCAACCATATCCAGAATTACATCAATCCCCTGTTTATCAGTGATATTCAAAATTTCCGAAACAAAGTCTTTTTCTTTGTAGTTTATTGAATGGTGAGCACCAAATTTTCTGGCTGCTTCCACTTTCAGTTCCGATCCAGCAGTTGTAAAAACTGTCGCTCCGAAAGCTTTTGCCAACTGAATAGCTGTTGACCCTATTCCAGAAGTTCCCCCATGAACAAGGAAAGTTTCTCCCTGTTGAAGGCCAGCCCGATCAAAAACATTCGTCCAAACTGTAAAAAAGGTTTCCGGAATACCAGCGGCTTCTTCCATGGATAGACCTTTTGGAAGGGGAAGCGCACTTGAAGCGGGAACACTGCAATACTCCGCATATCCACCACCTGGAGCAAGAGCTGTGACGGCATCTCCAATCCTATGCCCTTCGACTCCCTCTCCAATTGCAGCAATGTGCCCACTGACTTCTAATCCCAACAGCTCCGAAGCCCCCTTCGGAGCGGGGTATAAACCCTTGCGCTGCATAATATCTGGCCGGTTCACACCTGCCACTTTTACTGCGATAAGGATTTCTCCAAAACCAGCTTTAGGTGTCGGGCGCTCGGCAAGCTTAAGTACATTCGGCGGGCCGGCTTCAGCTGCAATAATCGCTTTCATTGTTTGAGGTAATTTTGTCATGAGGCCTCCATCTGAACACATCGCCCACAACCTGAGGCGCATAAATCAGAATTACTAAACTATAAGCAAAGCCCAATCAAATATGGCTATCTCATCAAAAAGTTGGAATATGCCATATCAATACTTACTTAAGTACAAATTGCATAATATATTATCAGTAAAATGCTTACATATCAGGTCATAAAATTAGCATAAATTTGTTATATATTTACCATTACTTCACCATTGTATATTAAATATTTAATATCCAGTCATCTGGATCGAAGTATTATAAATACTTCCATTTAAGCCTCCCTGTTTAACTCAGGAGGATCTTATAAGGATCCTCCTTTTTCTTCCAGATTAGACCCTCTTACTCAAGACTATTGCCTCCTACTTTTCAGGAGTGTTTTTTTAGAGTGGCTATAGTAGATCGATGAACGTTAAGTATAACAGATGAAATTGCTCGGATTTATTCTCAATTTTTTCTAGAATTTTAATCAGCGTCTTAATTTAACTGATGCCTTTTTTGAAACTCACTGATAGTATTGAGAAGGTCAGCCCGTCATGAATGATAGCAAGAATAAACAAAGTGCCTTGCCCATCCCATTTACGAGTAGATTGTTTAAATCTCCAAGCTTTACCGGCCTCTATAAAGAAGGCATGAACCTCATAGAAGAGACAGCTTCCTATCTGGATGGTGAAGGGCGAGAAGCTGCACGAAAGCTACAGCCAGCGAACTCCCTCGTTTATGCATCGGAATCCATGCGTTTAACTACCCGTTTGATGCAACTTGCATCTTGGCTCCTTCTGCAAAGAGCCGCAAAGGAAGGAGAGATTACACCTGAACAAGCAACCAAGGAATGCAAGGGCATAAAAATTGACCGTTTCTTTTCTTTCGATCCAAATAATCTAAATGGGAAGCTTCCCGATCCAATGCTGGATTTAATTCAACGCTCCATACGATTACAAGAACGCATTCAGCATATGGATAAAATGATAGCTTTAGAGCTTCAAAGCGACCGAGTGAGTACTGCACAAAACCCTATTGCTGATCAGATATCAAAAATTCGAGAAGCTTTTCATGGGTAGAGGCTATTATGTACCGCTCCTAGATCCCCTTTAATTTGATAGAGGCTCTCTTAAAGAGATTCCTATAGAATCCTGAAGCAAACAAGGACTAGGTTCGTTTTCAGGACAATCACAAATGAACTCGCGAGAGACCCCAGAAAACTCCTGCACGTTTCAAAGAGATGGTTCTCCCATACTTATTGAATCCATCTCAGATGTTCTTGATATTATACAACGTCCCTATGAATATCTTTCGGAAGTTATCAGCCCTGACCCAATCGCCCCTCTCGGGTATACTGATGACCGCTTCCCTCGCCCTATTTCTTCAGGTCTTTGGTTCCTGGGCCGGGCTGACCAAAATTCAATCGCTTGCCCTCCTGTATTCGAAAGTAGAAACGAAGGGGGGCTAGATTATGTAAATGAAAGTAATCTGGTAAATAACTTCACGGGAAAACTAAAAGCCCACCAATTGTCACTGGACCTTCTTGAGGAAATGGCAACAGCGGGACTACCAACCAGACTTTTGAGGTGGAGCAGCAGTATTCTAGAAGCAGTTTCCAATGCTATCGAGGCCAATCAACTTATTCAAAAATTAGACGATAATGGCCTGTCACTAAACACTGGAGAGTTGCTGGAGGCGAACCCCGTTTTTTACATTTTAAACGCATACCGACTTAACCAACAAGCCTGCTCAACACTGAGTCACCCTGAACTTTTCTCTGAAGATGAATTGGAAGTTGTCCTTAGATGTTTTCAGGCTTCCAACCTTTACATAGAAGATGTACTGGCAAGTGCTTTACGCTCCCATACTATTTGCTTGGACCAAAAGTGTCTGCAAGTTATTGATATATTAGAGGGTGAAGATAAAGCTGCAGCAGCAGATTTTATTAGAAGCCTCTCCTCCCCCATTGCCGTACGCTCGAAAAACGGCTCTTTGTATACTCTGCACGGGGGAAAGGTTAAATACTATGATATTTCCAGGAATCCCGAATTACTAAACAAGAACTTTACACGCTCTAAAGACACCAGAACGTCAGGGGGGTGGACTTTTATTAATTCACCTACTGACCTACACCAACTCAACAATCAAATGCAGGCATCTCGTTTTAACCAGTTCATGAAGAAGTTTGTGATTTCAGCTAAAGCCATTCACAGAATCCGGACAGAGTTGGAAAGATTGGGTATTTCCCCCAAGCGGACAAGAATTGGACTGACTGCGCATCAGCCAGCCTATCACAAATGGGCACTTAGAGGGATAGAGCGCTATACGCTCTCATTTCCACACCTTGAAGGCGCATTGGGTGAACGTGAACCCCTGGGCGAATTATATGATGGAGCCGATTACGATGAAATTTCAGATATGGTCAACTCATTAGTTGATAACAAGAGACAATAAAAAAAGCCCCAGATAAACCGAGGCTTTTTGTTCGCAATAGTTTTGAGCTGAATTAACCGCCCAAAAAGCCTGCAAATTTGTTTTTGAACTTAGATACGCGGCCATCACGGTCCATAAGCTGACGATCACCACCAGTCCATGCTGGGTGAGAGCTTGGATCAATGTCCAGCTGCAAAGTTGCACCTTCAGCGCCGTATGTAGAGCGTGTTTTGTATTCAGAACCATCTGTCATCACAACTGTGATGGTGTGGTAGTCTGGATGAATATCCTGTTTCATAGCCAGTCCTTTCAGCGTCGGCCTCGCCACCTCTATATAGGTTGGGCTGGCTCAATCCGCAATTATCCTCTGAAACTGCCAGATTCACAGGCAGCTTAAAATCGTGATCGCGTCTATAACTCATCAAACCGCGTGTTACAAGAGGGCAAGTCCCCCCTGACCCAAGAGAATCTGCTTGAATTTTTAATCGATACGCTTCTACTTCCATTCCTATATCATAATTATAGAATTTTGAAATTAATTGGGATACCCATGTCCATACTTGCTACGCCGAAAATCAAAGATTCATTGCACCCCCTCATAGCGCTTTTTCCATACCTGAAACGCCACCAACGCAAAGTATATTGCGCTATAGCGGCTCTAATTGCAGCAGCCGTACTCACACTTTTGTTGCCGTTAGCCCTGCGCCAATTGATAGATGATGGCTTTTCGAATAGCAGCATATCTATCGTTGACAACGCTTTCCTCGGTTTATTTCTACTAGGCCTTGCCTTGGCCATAGCGAGTGCTCTGCGGTACTATTATGTCATGTGGATCGGAGAACGTGTCGTCGCTGACATCCGCTCTGATGTGTTTGCGCATCTAACGAGCTTAAGTCCCGCATTCTTCGATCGTGCCAAATCTGGTGAAATCATTTCACGGCTAGCTGCAGACACAACGCTCATAAAGGCCGCGTTTGGGGCCAGCGCCTCGATTGCACTTCGCCAAATCCTCCTACTTGGAGGTGGCGCTTTAATGATGGCAGTTACCAGTCCTACACTTTCGATATTTGTTCTGGTCGCTATTCCCCTTATCGTCCTGCCATTAATTGCTTTTGGCCGGTCCGTAAAAAAGCGAAGCCGTACTGCACAAGACTCTTTGGCTGAGACAATTGCTTATGCAACAGAAGCACTCGGATCAATTAGAACGCTTCAGTCCTTTCTAGCTGAAACGCACGTCTCACAGAGGTTTTCACAGGATACGGAAGTAGCTTTTACAGATTCAGTTCATGCGGTTAAGACACGCTCCCTATTAGTATTCACTATTATGTCTGTGACACTAGGAAGCATTACCTCCGTTATTTGGGTTGGAGCACTTTCCGTGATTGAAGGAACAATCACTGCCGGAGAATTGGCTCAGTTTATTGTCTATTCAATTCTTGCTGCCGGAGCATTAAGCCAGCTCGCACAAGTTTGGGGGGAACTTTCACAGGCAGCTGGGGCTGCCGAGCGGCTCGCGGAACTTTTGGCAACCTCAACAGAAGTTTCAGAGCCAATTGAGCCTCAAAAGCTCCTGTACCCTCCAAAGGGCTCAATCACTTTTGATAGAATCAAGTTCTCATATCCAACAACCCCCAAAGGGGTCATTGATGATCTCTCAGTCAATATTAAAAAGGGAGAGACAGTTGCCATTGTTGGGCCAAGCGGATCAGGAAAGTCAACTATATTTCAATTACTTATGAGATTTTACGACCCAACAAAGGGCAAAATCTTACTCGACGATATAGATTTGCAAAATCTCCCGACCAGAGAACTACGTCGACACATGGCACTTGTTCCCCAAGATACGGCCATATTTCATATGAGTGTTGCCGACAACATTTCATATGGCAGCCCCAACGCTTCCCTAAATGCAATTATGAGTGCTTCCAAACAGGCTTTAGCAGAAGAGTTTATTTTAAAGATGGATCATGGCTATGACACCATAATTGGAGAAAGAGGTGTTACATTATCTGGAGGTCAGAGGCAACGGATTGCAATTGCTCGAGCAATCCTAAAGGATGCTCCTATTTTGTTACTAGATGAAGCGACAAGTGCCCTTGATGCAGAGAGTGAGAAAACAGTTCAACAAGCCTTAGACCAGCTCATGCAGGGTAGGACAACGCTTGTGATTGCCCACCGCCTAGCAACTGTTCTTAATGCAGACAGGATTATTGTGTTGGAAAACGGTAGGATTATCGAAACCGGAAAACACCAAGAGTTAATTGCCAAAAATGGTTTGTATTCAAAGCTGGCAAAGCTCCAATTTACGTTGAATTAGTTGTAAATATATTTGTATGCAACTTTACCTATATAGGGCAGCTATTCTCCCTGATGTTGGTAGTTTGTAAAATTCAAAGGCAATCGGCCACCATCAGCGAAGATTACCTGCCCGGTAATATATCCGGCATCCTCTGATGCTAAAAAAGCAGCAACGCTTGCAATTTCTGAGGCTTTCCCCAGCCGCCCTAAAGGTGTTCTCAACATAACTTTTTCTAGAGTTTGTTGATCTTGTATAATATCTGTAAGCAGTTTTGTATCCACAGCACCAGGCCCGATCGCATTAACCCGGATACCATAAGGAGCTAAAGCCACTGCACAGACCCGTGTAAGCTGGTTTAGCCCCCCTTTAGAGACTGAATATGGAGCTTGATCAGCGACAGCCAGAATGGAATTTATGGAAGATATATTGATGATGCATGCACCATTGATTTGCGTCCCTTCAGACAGTCTTTCTACCATATGGCGCGCGACTGCTTGCGAGCACAAAAACGGGCCACGCAAGTTCACTTTTATTATCCGGTCAAAGTCATCAAGTTTAACATCGAGAAAGTCTGATGCTGAAGCTATGCCAGCATTATTTACCAAAATATCTATATGCCCAAAAGTATCGATTGTCGCAGATACCATATTTCGGACACCCAAGCGTTCACCAACGTTGCAGTGAATAAACTCGACATTTCCTTTTTGCTTCAAGCTTTCAGCAGCTTCCTCACCAGCTTTCTCATCAATGTCTGCAAGCATGACATTGCATCCAACGTCGACGAAACGCTTAGCAATGGCATAACCTATGCCATGGGCGGCCCCAGTGATAACGGCAACTTTATTCTCAAGCGTCATGATAAAACCACTCCACTTAGCGAAGGATCAAGTTCGGCCACCCAAAGAACAGTAACATCTACTTATTCCTTGTTGAGGCCTACCAGTCCTCGCTTTTTCAATTGCGCTTCTATTTCGCTTAATATGATAGGATCATCTATAGTTGCGGGAACCTTATACTCTGCTCCCTCTGCAATACTGCGCATGGTCCCGCGTAGTATTTTTCCACTTCTTGTTTTTGGTAAGCGCTCAACAGTTACAGCAATTTTGAATGCAGCAACCGCACCAATTTTTTGCCTCACAGAACTCACCAGTTCTTTCTCAATTTCTGAAGGATCCCGTTCGACCCCAGACTTAAGAACCACAAGACCGCACGGAATTTTCCCCTTAATCGTATCAGAAACCCCAATTACTGCGCACTCAGCAACATCCTTATGTCCTGCGAGAACCTCCTCCATTCCCCCTGTAGAGAGCCTATGTCCAGCAACATTAATTATGTCATCTGTACGAGACATTATGTAGAGATACCCATCTTCATCTTTCCTCCCGGCATCTGCTGTTTTGTAATACCCTGGAAATTCTGAGAGATAACTTTCTTCAAACCGTTGTTCCGCTTGCCATAGCGTTGGGAGGCAACCAGGAGGAAGGGGCAGTTTTATGAGTATATTCCCCAATACGCCAGCAGGTACTTCCTTTCCATGGTCATCCAGAATACGAACATCGTAACCAGGCAGCGGTAGGGTGGAAGCCCCAGCTTTCGCTGGTAGCATTCCCAACCCCAAGGGATTACCGGAGATGCACCACCCTGTTTCCGTTTGCCACCAATGATCAATAACCGGTACATTCAACAGCTGAGAGGCCCACTCTACTGTATCCGGATCAGCGTGCTCTCCCGCCAAAAAAAGAGATTTAAAACTATCCATTTTGTAGTTTTCGAGCAGCTTAGCCTTAGGGTCATCCCTCTTTATAACGCGAATTGCAGTGGGCGCGGTAAAGAGTGATTTTACAGAATATTCGCTAATAATGCGCCAAAAAGCACCTGCATCTGGAGTGCCTACTGGTTTACCTTCATAAAGAACGGTTGTAGCTCCTGCCAGTAACGGCGCGTACACAATATATGAATGTCCAACAACCCAACCCACATCTGAAGCTGCCCAGAAGACGTCTCCAACGCCAACATCGTAAAGATTTTTCATGGACCAAGTCAGTGCGACCATATGGCCACCATTGTCCCGCAATACTCCTTTGGGCTGCCCCGTCGTCCCAGATGTATAGAGAATATATAGTGGATCAGTCGCCAACACCGGCACACATTCGTGAGAAAGGTCATGCGACAAAGCATCAGCCATAAGCTGACCCAAGTCCAGATCTTGGCCTTCTTTAAGCACTGCCGGGCATTCTTCCCTTTGCAAAATGAAGCAAGTATCAGGTTTATGCTTCGAGAGTTCGATAGCCTCATCCAACAATGGCTTATAGGATATGATCTTTTGAGGCTCCAGACCACAGGAAGCTGCAACAACTAGTTTAGGTTGTGCATCCTCAATACGAGCGGCCAGCTCCCGCGCAGCAAAGCCGCCAAAGACCACGGAATGAATCGCACCCACCCTTGCACATGCGAGCATTGCTACAACCACTTCAGGGATCATTGGCATGTATATGAGCACCCGATCACCTTTACCTATCCCTTGACGTGCCATCAGAGCGGCCATAGCAGCAACCTTTTCTAGAAGCTCTGCGTAGGTGAATTTCTGTTTTTTACCAGCCAACGGACTATCGTAAATCAAAGCAATTTGCTCAGCCCTGCCACGTTCCACGTGACGATCCAAACAGTTATAGCAAGTATTCGTCTGACCTTCCGTGAACCAGCGTCCGTAAGGACCACTTTCAGGATCGAACACCTTGTCCCATGCCTTGATCCAATCAATACTATTAGCAGCATTGGCCCAAAACTGCTCAGGGTCCTTCTTCCATGCTTCATAGGTATCGAAATAACGACTTTTCATTGTAGCTCCTCCCAAAGACCACTCGTAACTTTATGAGTTACGTCTTGTTATCCAAGGTGAAGTGAATCTTGCCTGAAGGCAACAGAATGAATCTAATGAAATAGTCGACCAAATACAGCAGTGAAGAGAAGAATTTAGAAAAAGAATGGCATTCTCAAGCCACTGTTTCCGATAGTGTTTGACGAGAATGTTGTAGCAAATCCCTTGAGGTCAATCATAGATGACAGCTCAAGCTTGAAATGCAGTACAGTTAGAATGAGGCAGAACGCGACGAAAAATGTAGTAATCAAAAAAAGCAACCCACCAAAGCTACGTAAACTTTTCAGAGCTTCATGGCGCGAAAGATAAAACTCAACAAGCCCAGCCAAAAGAATCGGAATGACGAGCCAAACCCCATAGCGTTGAGCTCCTCCACTCACCCCTATAGCCTCCATCCCAACAAAAACTGCTACTGCAACAGAAACTACACTGAGGACTATATAAATCACACGATCAAGATCAAACCGGAGCCGAGGCATAGCAAAACCTAGCGATTACATGTTTCAATGAACTGAAACGTAGTCTCTGACAACCCTATGATCCATCAAGTGATCCGGGACACTCGCCTACTCTAGAATATCGGTGGCTTCACTACACTTGCGCACATTGTCGCTGTAGTCTTTTCATGAAACGATATAACTCTGATCAATGAAATTCAGTTAATTCTGCCAAAAACGGACTGAAAGTACTCTAAATACAATCAGTCCGCGGAATTTAAAGCGTCATACACCTGCATGGCGCATTGCTTTTATGAATGAGCTAATGTGGTTGCTGGATTTTAATTTGTGATATCTGTTCCTTTAACAGCAGCTTTCGTCGCTTTAACTCTGCAATCTCGAGAGAATCCACAGAAGGATGCAGCGCGGTTCCTTCAATTTCCTTTTCAAGAGATGCATGACGACGCTCAAGTTCGGACAAACGAGCCTGGATGGACATAGATGAAGATCCTCCTGTCTATTGCTGTTAATGTTTTGCATAGTGGCATTAAAATTATCATCTGTCGAACGACAAAAAAGTGCATTTGACTCTATAATAACAATGCTAGATTGTTTTAAATGAATGATGTTCCCTTTTCTCTCAGGGTTGGGCTATGTTGGTATTTGGCTTCAGTGCAGAGTGGGGTGGCTTAGTTTTTCTAGTTTCACAGCTACAAAATGACTCCCTAACATTTCTTGGGCTAAATTTTGTATTCTCCTATTGGTTTTTCGCCGGAACCCAACACCGGCTCACTGTTAAAACGAGTAAAATTTTGATGACACCCACCGAAAAAAACCAAGAAGAACTCAAGCAAACTTTAACACAACTGCGCCTTGAGCACCGAGACCTTGACGCCGCGATCAGTGCTCTGCTCCAAACTGGCATAAGCGATATGCTTCAGCTGCAAAGGTTGAAAAAAAAGAAGTTATTGCTTCGAGATAAAATAACAGTTCTTGAAGGTAAACTTGTTCCTGATATCATAGCTTAACCCCAACAAAACACTCTCCAATATGCCAATAAATTCCCCTTGCAACCAACACGTTAACGCATATAATTCCGGCCTTCGTTGCAACGCAAACGGTCGAGGACTATAAGCGTGAGTGAACCGAGCACTGCAAAAGTTGCCATCATAATGGGGAGCCAGTCCGATTGGCCAACCATGAAAAATACTGCCGATACACTGGATGCACTTGGCATTAAGTATGAAGCAAAGATTATTTCAGCTCATCGAACAGTAGATCGTCTTTATAACTTTGCCAAAAATGCCCGTGAAAATGGCTATCAGGTCATTATTGCTGGGGCAGGAGGAGCTGCCCACCTTCCAGGTATGACAGCGGCTATGACCCCCCTTCCAGTTTTCGGAGTGCCAATTCAGTCTAAAGCGCTCAGTGGAAAAGATAGTTTACTGTCTATAGTACAAATGCCTGCCGGAGTTCCTGTTGGCACGCTTGCTATTGGCCGGGCAGGAGCTGTAAACGCTGCTCTAATGGCCGCTTCTGTTTTGGCTTTGAATGATAATTTAATCGCCTTGAAGCTTGATGAGTGGAGACAAAAACAAACAGATGCAGTCGCTGAAATACCAGTTGATTATACGGATTAACACCCCCCTCCAGTAAAGGGCAACCAGAGTATGGCCACAACACTTCTTCCCGGATCGGTAATAGGCATCCTTGGCGGAGGGCAACTTGGCAGAATGCTCTCGCAATCCGCCGCTCGCCTAGGCTTTAAGTGTCACATTTACTGCCCCTCCCCCGATAGCCCAGCGTTTGAAACCAGCGCCCTACATACCAAAGCCGCCTATGATGACTGGGAAGCGCTTTCTCAATTTGCGAAGTCTGTTTCAGTTGTTACCTATGAGTTTGAGAATGTTCCTGGAGAAACCGCCGATTTTCTCAATAAAATTGTTCCAGTCAGACCTGGGCCAAAGGCACTGGCAGTATCTCAAGACCGGCTAACAGAAAAGAACTTCCTAAAAAATATTGCCGGTACTGACATTGCTGGCTTTGCTCAGATAGACAGCGAGGAGAATTTAGTCGCAGCACTGAATAACTTTGGTGGTAGTGGTGTTTTGAAAACACGCCGCTTCGGATATGATGGTAAAGGTCAGGTTATGCTCCACTCAGCTGATGCAGCCAAAGATGCTTTGGATCAAATTGGCAGGCAGCCAGCAATTTTTGAAGAGCTGGTCCCCTTTACTAAGGAGATTTCAATTATTGCTGCCCGCAATCCCTCTGGGGAAATTCAGTGTTATGACCCCGCAGAAAACCGTCACTTAAGCCACATCTTAAACACTTCAACCGTTCCTGCATCCATCTCATCAAAAACAGCGGAACGTGCAAAAGACATTGCAGAAAATATTCTGCATGCTCTCGACTATATAGGTGTGATCGGCGTTGAACTCTTTGTAGTCAATAAAAATGGCATTGAAACATTACTGGTGAACGAAATTGCACCTCGTGTTCACAATTCTGGACACTGGACCGAAAGTGCCTGCTTTATATCGCAGTTTGAACAGCATATCCGCGCCATTTGCGGCTGGTCACTTGGCAGCCCTACTCGCCATTCTGATGTCATCATGGAAAACCTCATTGGTGAGGATTTGGATAGATGGCAGGAAATCTTGAAAGAGAAAGACGTTCAACTCACACTGTATGGAAAAGCCGAAGCCCGAAAGGGCCGAAAAATGGGACATGTAAACAAACTGTCCCCGCTCACTTCTAATCATTAGAACTTTTAAAAGAGCGGAGGACTACAATTCTCCGCTCTTTCTTAGTTCTCTAGGGCCTAACCAAACCGAGCTCGTAGCGACGCTTGAAGCGGATCGCGAGTAACAGCGCGGAAGTAGCAAGGCCGAGAGCCAGCCCGACCCAGATACCTTCTGCCCCCCACCCTAATGGGAATGCCAGAACATAGGACATTGGAATACCAATTATCCAATACCCTATAAAAGCAATACCCATTGGCGTGCGGGTATCTGAAAGCCCCCGCAGAACTCCAGCAGCGACAACCTGAATCCCATCAACAACCTGAAAGAGAGCGGCAATAAAGAGCAACGGAACGCCCAAGCGCAAAACTGCTGCCGCATCGGTATTTGTTTCCCTTAAGAAAAGACCGATTAACTCAGCCGGATAACTCCAGAAGATGGCTCCGCTAAAGAGTGCTATAAACGCAGCTAAGGAGATCCCGCACCAACCTGCTCGCGTAATACCGGCTCCTGATTGTCGCCCCAAAGACGTTCCAACACGCACAACGGCAGCATTTGACAACCCAATTGGAATCATAAAAGCAGTGCCTGCTAGTTGAGCTGCAATACCATGAGCAGCTACATGTAACGTTCCGATCCATCCCATCATTATCGCTGCGGCACTAAACATCCCCGCCTCGGCAAGCAACATTAGAGAAATCGGCCACCCAAGGCGTAGAATATCAAAAAATGCGCGCCAATCAGCTCTCCAAAAACGGACAAACACTTCATAGGATCTCACCTTTTCATCTTTCTGGATATAAATGATAAGGATTAACGCGGCGCATAAGTTGCTGCCTACAGAAGCAAAACCTGCACCAACAATTCCTAACTCAGGGGCTCCCCAGTGCCCAAAAATTAACGCATAATCCAGAACTGCATTAATTCCTGCACAAAGTAGCGTTGCCCACAGCACAATCTGGGCCTTTTCCAAACTGGTCAGAAAACTTCTTAGTGCCATTACTACTAGCGAGGGATACAAAGACCACTTCAGAATTTGAATATACTCGTTTGCCAGAGAGGCGACCTTAGGGTCCTGACCTAATCTCAGCAAAATGTCTTCGGAGTACGCCAACAGGGCAACTGCCAACGTTGAATAAGCAATGGCCACCCACAGTCCCATCCTAGAAGCACGGCGAACTCCGCGAACATCTCCCTGCCCTTCCGACCTCGCAGCCAATGGCATAACAGCTTGAAGGAATCCCAACCCCGCAAGCCATGTTAAGAAAAACAACTGTGTCGCGAGAACAGAAGCAGCCAATGGCTCAGCACCCAGCCAACCAATCATTATAGTGTCTGTCAAATTAATAGACATCTGCGCCAGCTGGGCTCCGATTAGTGGAACCCCGAGAAGTAACGTGGCTTTGTACTCTTCAAGCCATAAGCGCGCATTACGCGTGTCATCGCCACGAGCTTTAACAAGCGACGTCATAATATGCTCCTGCTGAGGAATGATAATATGCCCTGCTTAGACAAAAGACATGTTTATCAATATTGCGATAGGTACAAAAAGTTCATTGGTTCTTAGGCAACTTGACCGACAGGTTCAGCCAACTCAAGAAGGTTAAACTTTGGAATAGCTTTTCCATCAAAAACCAGCATTTGTCCAGCAGGAACTTTCTGCCATTCATTTTCCATCGGATCAAGCGGTTCTGATACAACCGTTATACTTCTGTCACTTAAGCGGTAATACAGACTGGGTACAATATGATCACTGGAATAACGAAACACATGGAGCTTCGTCCCGTCGGTAAACGCAGCAGTTACCCGAAGCGCTTCCTGTATAGCGGTTGCTCTCATCATTTCGAGTATCTTTGACAGTACAAACTCAAAGGCTGCCTGAGGGTTGTCTTTCAGTCCATGACTTAAAAGAGCTAGAAAAAGAGCTTCACTATCTGTAGTTCCTTTTCTTTCCATATAATAATGGTCACTGATGAGCTTTTCGACTTGGCGTCTTATTTTCTGATAGCCGCCAATTTGCCCATTATGCATGAATAGGCAGTTATCGGCGGAAAATGGATGGCAATTTGCTCGAGAGGTTGCAGTCCCTGTCGAAGCCCGCACATGAGCAAAAAAAAGATTTGAAGAAATCTGGTGAACCAGATTTGAAAGGTTTTCATCCCCCCAAGCTGGCTGTGTATCCCTATACTGTCCTGGTTCGGTTCTTTGACCATACCAGCCGAAACCAAAGCCGTCGCCATTCGTATCCACTTTAGCTTCACTGCAATGTCTAGACTGGGCAATAAGAGAGTGTTCAGGTTGCCTAATTAAATTTTCGAGGTAGATTTCATCACCCATATAGGCCAACCATCGGCACATTTTGCATTGTCCTTATAGTTATAGTTTTTTCATCACCCATAACCCACAAAAAGCTTCCACCAAGCCAAAGGCGATGCCCTTATAGCTTAATCAGTTACTACCCACTTTATCAACGGCTACACCGAGGCAACAAAGCAATAACTAGTGATTCTTTGGCAACTATTCATTCAGGTTGTCACATTTTTCAATATGCTGCCCCGTCAACAGAATAAATTTCCTTAGAGTGATAGCCATCCAATGACATCATACAAATCCCTATATAGCCACCATCCGTCCACAAGCTGGACTTATTATAAAAAAATCTCAAATCTCCACTAACATCCAATTTCACAAAGTAAAAAATAAGTATTTAAATAAATCTATACTTACAAACACGAGCAGCCACCAAATAAAAACCATACATTGCTCAAGTCCCACGTCCCATCTCTAGGCAACGCATCTCCTTCTTTTAGAAAATTGCGTAAGTTTAAGACCTTTAACTATAGACACAACCGTCTCAGTCTGCTACGAACGCGCAACATTTGGCGACGCACTTGTGGCAGCTAACCGTACATTGGTCAGCTAAAACAGGGGTCGCCCTATTCATCCGGTGTAACCAATCGATGACTGCTATAGTCAGTCTTTGAAATATAAGGATAAACGCGTGCAGGTTCTCGTTCGCGATAATAATGTCGATCAGGCGCTCAAAGCCCTGAAAAAAAAGATGCAGCGTGAAGGCATCTTCCGTGAAATGAAACTCCGTGGCCACTATGAAAAGCCATCGGAAAAGAAGGCTCGTGAAAAAGCTGAAGCTGTTAGACGCTCACGCAAGCTGGCACGCAAGCGCGCGCAGCGTGAAGGTCTGCTGGTCGGCAAAGGCCGTCGTTAATAAACGTCTTATTCATGGATATGCGGCGCTACGGCGCCCTATCAGCATTCAAAACGGACTTATCGGCTTAGGCTGATTGGTCCGTTTGTTTTTTCCAGATAGTTTTTCTCGGTATTTTCTGAGAGACTATGCGGTGTCAGTAGACTGAAATACAAGGAACACAGTATGAGGCTAGAGCAAATCCTCGAAACGCCAAGAAAAATCCGTTTCGCTTTCGGGATTTCTATCCTATCTGCCTCCTTAGTCGCCTGCCAATCAACAGGCGGTGTCTATCAAGATGTTCCTATAAATCGCGCAGTTGGGTCCAATACCAATATCGGTTCTCTTTCCGAGGTCGTGAACGCCAACCCCACTGATGCAAACGCATATAATACCCGCGGCATTGCATATGCTGAGGCAGGCAGGTTGGATCAAGCCCTTGCAGACTTTAACAGGGCAATTGAGTTAAACCCCAACTCCTATCAAGCCTATGCCAACAAAGCGCTCGTCGAACGGAGACGCAAAAACTACAGTGCTGCCATTGACAACTATAGCCGCGCGCTTCAAATCAAGCCAAATTATGCCCAAGCCCTCAATGGTCGCGGCAACACCTATCGTAGTTTAGGGCAAAATACTGCGGCATTAAGAGATTACAACGAGGTCATACGCTTAACTCCCAATGATGCTAAGGCCTATCATAATCGCGGGTTAATCTATCAGGCGCAAGGCTTGGACCAACAGGCCATTAATGACTTCTCACGAGCTATCGGCCTCAATTCACACGCATATTCACCTCTCATAGCCAGAGGGACCATCTATCTGGAATTAAACGACCCAAAGGCTGCACTGCGGGATCTGGGAAATGCTGTCATACTAAACCCCCGCTCCTCTGCAGCTTGGACCTATAAAGGACAGGCAGAAGAAGCCCTCGGAAAAACTGATGATGCACGCAAGTCCTACAGGAAAGCTCTGCTGCTATCTCCGGGCGACGCGACAGCTAAAGCTGGATACGTTCGGCTAGGCGGTCAAACTACATAAGTCGTTAACTGCATTCTTTTCCTCTTCGTATGAGAGCAAAAGTAGGTGCTTTGAAATTAAAACTGCCCAATCCAGTTCAGTGTTTGGCGCCAATCAATCATGCGAATTGGCGTCCCATGCGTTCCCGTCTGAAACAATATAAAGTGAGTTGGGTAGTCAGGGCTGCTGGCTTTTATGGACTTATAAAGACCGTACTGCTGTTCCCACTTATAAACCGTATCTGCACTTCCATGCACAAAGACGACAGGAACATTTCGTTTTCCAGCAGGTGAGTTTATAAAATTATCGTCTCTCGCTCCGCCAAGAATGATATAGCCATCTATAACGGTTGATGCGTAACTGTCCTCTGCAAGCGAATAGCACAGCAAACTTCCCATGGACCCACAAGAGATAATAATGTCAGCATTTGGCGCCCTCTGAGATAAATCTTTGATCAGTAGCGCTATTTGTTTTCGTCCACTGTCTTCAAAACCGTTAAAATCAGGGGACACGTAAACCCCTCTATTTCGTATCATAAGATTCTTTATACGGTTAAAGTTGCCACCGAATGTTAGATCATTAACCCCATCATGGCGATCGGTTCCTTTTCCATGCAGGTACAACACGATAACCTGTGTTTTGGCGGTTGGTTTGCCGACCCTTACATAGTTAATCCGCCCCTCAGTTGACTTGAGCGTAGAGTCTCGCTGGAACCACCTATATTTTGAAGAAAGGTATTCACTGCGAACCTTTTTCACGGGTATGGCGTCCCGCTCATTGATGTCTCTTAGCTCTTGATAATCAATTCGAAGAAATGAACCGTCCGTGTTTTGTTCCAAAACCTTCGGATAGCTAAATAACCCATCCTTATAAGGTGCCAGATGAAATGCGTAGACTGACTCAAAGCCAAAAAGAAAAAAGGTAATCACCAGCAGAAAACCAGAGACTCGCATAAAAAACTTACCTTAAATTTGTAAAACTCAATCCTTATCGATTTTACTCGCAAAGAAAGGGAAAAGGGAAGAGAGCTCCTAGGGCAAAACTAAGAGGATCCCAGATAATCGTAGAGCACTCTTCCAAAGGGAAGCGTTAGGTCACAAATAAAGTGAAGCCCGCCTTGCACTTTAATAACCGGAAGGTCCGTTAAAGGGGCATTGGTGTGTTGAAATAGTTGTAGGGCCGCAGGTCCCGACCACCCGCCTTTTATGGTCACATCGCAGACTTCATAGGCAACCAGCTGCGCAATGGCCATAGTACCGTCCACATCGGGTATCAACTTGAGGTTAACCTGAGTCTTGCTGATCTTTTTCATAAGTGCATCTGGATGGCACTTTGTTCCATGATCTACGTCATATAGAAGGTGCTGGTATTTATAACCCATTGTGGCAATGGCTATCGGAGCATCATCAAAACTCAGCCTTCCCATAAGGGTGGCACCATTTATGGTAAGCTCGGGCTCCCCAATTTTCTTAGGGAATCCCCAAATTTCACGACCGCCAAATGTAGGGGGCGCATCATTCAAATACATCTGTGCAGTGAAGTTAACAGGGTCAGAGCCAAATTTTGCCGGAATTACGATTCCTGATTCCAGATAGCTCCCAAATCCCGCTGAATCAGGCATCCGAATAACTTCGAATAATACAGTATTGGACCCATCGGGTTCCAAGGGCTCAGGTAGCGCTTGCCTAATAGCCTCCGGTTCACTTTCGTAAATGATAGTGAGGTATTCCCGATCAATGAATCTATAGGGACCTTTGGGGTAGGCTGGCGATGCCACAGGCATAGAAGACGCAGATAGTATTTCCCGTATGTTCATGGTGCCTCACACAGCTTCTGTATCGACATAGAACGATAGTGACACTGGCCCCATAAAACCACGCCCAAGCTGAATGTTAGTCAACATATTGACTTTGTAACACTTAAACTAAATTGGTATGTGGTTACACTACCTTTATGATTTATCGGGTATTGCAAAGGCCATAGCGACCAATTTTTCTAAGTGAAGGCACACCCAGTTTAACTGAGTCTGTTGCACGCTCCCTTCCTGCCCTATATCTCGAAAACAATTAGCAGAACACCAAAAATGACCTTCTCTCACTTCAGGTGAGCAGGCGAACAGGGCCGACCCTTCGAGTTACTCCCAAAACTCAATAAGATCGTCCTGTTCACACTGGGTCAGCCTCTAGGCAATTGTGATGACTGCAATCAAGCAGGTCAGAAGAAAAATCGTTATCGGCCACTTAAGTGGGCTTTTATTCGATGCCAAGCCAACACCTGTCGCGACTATATTCAAAATAATCATAATAGTACTGGCGACAGCACCTGCGTTCCCACCAAATGAAAACATAGCAAGAGAAACAACAACTCCCAATAGACTCACTGTCGCAATTTTTGAGAATTTGATGAAACTTTCATAGGTCCGCTCATGCTCCTTATAGTCCATAGCGGATATACTCCCTTCGGCCATACGCCTCCCCCCAACTGGAAAATACCAAGATACAAGTTTACTACGTCAATATTCCTCTTCGATTAGCTATTACCCTCCAGCGCCACCCCATGGGTTTCGTTGAAGGAGCAGCAATCAATCAATAAGCCTATTTCGATCAACTAATCTGGGCAAGTTCCAATGCTTCCGCTTGCCTTTGCTCCAATGCTGAAAGTGTAAACCCATCAATTTGTTCATTGAAAAGACGATAGAAATTCAGATCAGCCTTTAAGTGCAAAAAAACACCACCTAGGCCAATTGCAGCTCTATCCATGAAAACGAAGTACCGTGGAATACGAATCGGGCCGAGTTCTTTCAAGGATTGATGTACGTAAAACGCCTCCTTTCGCCCATAGGCAGCCGGAGAAACCCCATCGACGAGCGAGCGGGTGCGATCCGTTAAAAGTGGTCCATATATGAACCGTGCCCATACGTTCAAAACCTCAATCAATGGTTTCGTCAGTCCCTCAAACCCCCAAAGTTCATAGGCAGAAACAATCTGCTCTTGATCCTCTTCCAAAAGCCCTCTGTAAAGGTCAACGACACCCTGCACGAAAGTGGGAGGAAAGATGCGCAGGCACCCGTAGTCCAGCAGGTTAATACCGAATGAGCTGCCGGATGAATCCTCAAAAACACTATAATTCCCGAGGTGGGGATCTCCATGAATGACACCAAAATGGCTGAAGGGATACCACCAAGCTTTAAACATGACTTTTGAAAGATTATTTCTATCTTCCTGACTATGGCCGCGATAGTCCAGAATAGGCTTGCCCTCAAGCCAAGACATGGTCAGTAACCGCCGCGTTGACAGCTCTTCAAAAAAATTCGGGATACGAACTTGAGGTTCATTAGCAAATATCAACGCATAAAGAGCCATGTGCTTTGCTTCCCGAAAGTAATCAAGCTCTTCTCTTAATCTGGCTCCAATTTCTTTGGCGACTTCCTGTGTATCAATTGCAGGTCTAAAACGCTTATGCAGGGCTAGAAGCGCATTGAACTGGGATAAATCAGCTTCAACTGCACTATCCATCTCTGGATATTGTAGTTTGCATGCAAGTGCCTCTCCCTCAAGTGCAGCGGCTCTATGAACTTGCCCTAGGGAAGCAGCTGCGGAAGGCACGTGTTCAAAGCTTGAAAAACGCTCTTTCCAGCTTGGTCCCAACTCTGCCTGCATTCTTCTTTTAACAAAAGGCCATCCCATCGGAGGAGCGTTACTTTGCAAGTTACCAAGCTCGGCAGCATACTCGGGCGGTACCAAGTCAGGAACCGTAGAGAGCAGTTGCGCCACCTTCATCAGCGGCCCTTTAAGCTCTCCCAGAACCCTGGCAACCTCGGATGCGTTTTTTTCACTGTCTGAGCCAAAGCCCACAAGTCTCAAAGCAGCCATCTTAGCCGCAAGACCACCTACATTCGAACCCACTCTGGCATAACGCCCCATGCGGGCCGTCAATCTGTTAGATTCCCAGTCTTTTTCTACCATCAAGATCACTAAACTCCATGTTGAAGAGTTTTCTGATCTATATCCTACCTCTTAACCTACTCCGGTTAGAAGCCCTAAAGGCAAAGTTTGGCCCCCATAGAAATGCTAAGCAGCTTCAACCCGTAAATCATCCATATGCACTGGTGAGACTTTTACACCCATGGCGATCAATTCGTTTTTGGTCTCCACCCATTTACCATGATCCATGAAAAGCAAGGCGCCTTCTGCTATGTGCACCTCAAATCCCCTGTTGAGAGCTGCAAGTGCTGTGATTTTTATGCAAAAATTTCCATCCAGCCCTGCCAAGATCAGCCGCCCAACTCTTTGCTTTGCCAAAACTCTATCTAACTGAAGCGCAGAAAATGCATCAGCATATGGCTTGATCATATCTGTAGCCGTGGAAATTTTAAGGCGCGGGTCCAGTTGAAGTCCTTTAGAGTTACGGGCTCCTTTTCCTTTACCAAGCAAACCAACTATAAAGTTCGTGTACCACCCCTGATAGGTTTGGCGAATGGTCAAGACAGGAATCTCATTCGTATCGGCTTGCTTTACTAAGTGATTTATACCCTGTAGTTGCTCGTTTAGGAGTTCTTCATCCCAAAGACCCTGCGTAAAATCTTCCTGAACATCAATCACCAGCAGTGCGGTATTAGGCCGACCTTCCCTATCAATAGGATGACCTTTAGACACCCTCTCTATTTTCAGTTTTCCATAAATGGTATAAAATACCAGAGCTATAAATAGCGGAACCAATAGAATGCCAACCCACTCAAAAATACTCATCACATCCCCTCCCTACGAGCGTTACTATGAAAAAACTGGTTTAATTCCCCTTGTAATCGGTAATAGGTACGGATCTCTTTCGCGCTATAATGCCTAAGGAGATTCTTGAGGAGGGTACTTTCGCGCTGCCGAACACCCGAAATAACCTGCTTCCCCTTTTTCGTTAGTCGATACCGCTGCCGACGCATTTTCCTTTCTGAATTTAACGGTTCTATATGACCGCCAAGGACCGCCGAATTAAGTATGCGGGCAATATACTGCCGCTTGAGCTGCAAAGACTCGACCAGTTCTGGCGCGCTGGCTATATCGCATTCGAGCAGACGTTCCATAACGGCTCGTTCACCCACGTTAATTTGAGCACCTAGAAGACCAACTTCAACAGAGGCCGTAATATTGCGCAGCAATGGCCGAGTTAGCTGGATAGCTTCGTATAAAAGGCGTTCAATCTCTTCGTCGTCATCGCTCATGGGGAAATAGGAGGAGATTCGACAATACTTGTCAACTAAAGTGACAATAAATTATATATATCAATATATTTCAATTAGTTATACAAGTAGATCATCTCAAATTTACGTGATGATCTACTGTCGTTTACTCTTCAGCGGAGGGCTTTCATAAAGTGAGCAAAACTGATGAGACCTTCAGGCCATGGCCCCTGACCGCTTTCTTCGTTGATATGACCTGTCTCACCTGCATCCTGTAGGCCAATATTCCATAGCTTGGCCAATTGCTCCGCTCGCTCGAAGCTGCAATAAGGATCATTCCTGCTGGCTGTCAGTTTGGCAGTAAACGGTAGGGGCGAAGTTGGCAAAGGAGCAAAACTTCTCAAGTTTGCAGGTATCCGGCTGCTGTCATCAATGTCAGGACAGGCCACCATATAAGCACCCTTGACCCAATGCTTGATACGAGGGGCTGCATGAGCCACTGTCACGCACCCGAGCGAGTGAGCCAATAGAACAACCGGTTTCGTTGCAGTTTCAACTTCCTGAACCAGCCTACCAACCCATTGATCTTGCTCCGGATTTTCCCAATCATCTTGCTCTACACGCCGTGCGGTGGAAAGTTTATTCTCCCAGCGTGTTTGCCAGTGATCTTTTCCAGATCCCAGCCAGCCGGGAACAACCAGAACTTCAACTTCAGAAATCTTCATAGGGTTCCTCAAATCACTTTTCTTTTTCCTGTCTTGATATTGGCATCAACAAATAAAATCTAGTCTTAAGCGACGCAGACAGCCTCACCGGCTTAGTTTCGTTGCTTCATTTGGCCCTAATTGGCTATAATTCTCTTCAGTCCATTCACCTTAAAAGAAAAGGCCTGACGCAATTGGCATCAGGCCTTGAACTTTTTTCAAAACTATAACGAGTTTACTGCTTAGGCGTCACCAAAGACCCGTTTAAAGATCGCATCTACATTTTTAGTGTGGTAGCCAAGGTCAAAGCGCTCTTTTATCTGCTCTTCAGACAGGTGCTTGCGCACATCATCATCTTTGAGAAGCTCCGTGAGGAAATCCACTTTAGCGTCCCCAGAAACCTGATAACTGTCCCAAACCTTCATGGCATTGCGCTGAACAAGACGGTAGCTGTCCTCTCTAGAACACCCAGCTTGTGTCAGAGCCAGAAGGATACGCTGGGAATGCACCAAACCGCCTAAACGGTCCATGTTGCCCAGCATGCGCTCTGGGTAAACAACGAGATTTTCCATGACATTCGTCAGGCGTGCCAGTGCGAAATCCAGAGTAACCGTCGCATCAGGGCCGATCATACGCTCAACTGATGAGTGTGAAATATCCCTTTCATGCCAAAGTACAACATTTTCCATTGCAGGCATTGCATAGGAACGCACCATGCGGGCTAGTCCTGTCAGATTCTCTGTGAGCACAGGGTTGCGCTTATGCGGCATAGCTGAGGAGCCTTTTTGCCCCTTAGAGAAGAACTCCTCAGCCTCAAGAACCTCGGTACGTTGCAGGTGACGAACTTCCACTGCCAAGCGCTCAACTGAAGAGGCAATGACACCCAAAACAGCAAAGAACATTGCATGACGATCGCGTGGAATAACCTGAGTTGAAACCGGCTCGGCTCCAAGCCCCAGCTTTTCCGCCACGTGCTCTTCAACACGTGGATCAATGTTTGCGAAGGTTCCAACAGCACCGGAAATTGCACAGGTAGCGATTTCTTCACGTGCCAGTTCAAGCCGTTTCTTACAGCGGTCAAACTCCGCATAGGCCTGTGCCATTTTAAGGCCAAAGGTCACTGGTTCCGCATGGATGCCGTGAGAGCGTCCAATTGTTACTGTGTCCTTATGCTCCAAGGCACGGCGCTTTAATGCGGCCAGCAGCTTTTCCATGTCTGCAAGCAGCAGATCAGCAGCACGCACAAGCTGGACATTGAAACAGGTGTCCAGAACATCAGAAGAGGTCATGCCCTGATGGACAAAGCGGGCATCAGGGCCAACGATTTCTGCCAGATGCGTTAGAAACGCAATCACATCGTGTTTTGTCTCACGCTCAATCTCGTCAATGCGGGAGATATCAAACTCTGCTGGGCCACCTTTTTCCCAAATGGTTTTCGCTGCTTCTTTTGGAATAACACCCAGATCAGCCAGCGCATCACAGGCGTGGGCTTCAATATCAAACCAGATACGAAATTTGGATTCTGGAGACCAGATTTTGACCATCTCTGGTCTTGAATAACGCGGGATCATGCCTGTCCTCGTTTCTATAAAGAATCTAGGGAGGATGTATCAGGAAGAACCAGATTTCTCAATGTTGGAATAGCGCGGAAAACCTATTATTTTTATCTTTGCAGGGCCGTCATAAGTACCAGAGATATAATACAAAATTTTGCATGAAACGAAAAATTTTTTAATTACATGTAATACGAAGAAACCTCACACCTGTTTTAGGTGCGAGGTCTCCCATATTAAATCAAAGTTCAGCGTTACTCAGGTTGATCCATCTCTTCCAACTCATCAATGAGCCGTTCGATAACAGAAAGCCCTTTTTGCCAGAAAGACGGGTCTGTCGCATCCAGCTCGAAAGGCGCCAGAAGTTCGCTATGATGTTTCGTACCGCCAGCTTTGAGAAGATTAAAGTACTTCTCCTGAAAACCTTCCTCTGCTCCTTCAAAGACCGCATAAAGCGAGTTCACAAGGCAGTCACCAAAGGCATAGGCATAAACATAGAAGGGAGAGTGAATGAAGTGCGGAATGTAAGTCCAGTAGTTCTCATAGCCTTCATTCAATCGAATTGCTGGGCCGAGGCTCTCTTCCTGCACACTTAACCACAACTCTCCAAGCACCTCCGAGGTTAACTCACCTTCTTTGCGCAGTTCATGCACTTTGCGCTCAAATGTGTAGAAGGCTATCTGGCGTACCACCGTGTTGATCATATCCTCAACTTTGGAGGCAAGCATAATCTTGCGCTTCTCTTTTGTCTCTGCCTTATCCAACAAATCACGGAAGGTCAGCATTTCACCAAAGACACTGGCTGTTTCTGCAAGTGTGAGCGGTGTGGGTGCCATTAACGCACCATTGGGGCCAGCCAGAACCTGATGAACACCATGCCCAAGTTCGTGGGCGAGTGTCATAACGTCCCGTATCTTTCCTTGGTAGTTAATCAGGACATACGGATGGGCGGAAGGAACAGTTGGATGCGCGAAGGCTCCCGGTGACTTACCCGGACGAATTTGCCCATCAATCCAGTTCTTATCGAAGAAGGTTCTGGCAATCTCCGCAAGTTCTGGCGAGAAACGACCATAAGCGTTCAGAACAATCTCTTTTGCCTCATCCCAAGGGATATTTTTAGTATCCGCCTGTGGGAGTGGTGCATTACGATCCCAGAAGTTCATCTGCTCAACACCAAGCCACTTCGCTTTCATGGCATAATACCGGTGAGACAAGCGTGGATAGGCCTCACGCACAGCTTCCACGAGAGCATCGACAACCTCCCGCTCAACCCTATTGGATAGGTGACGGCTGTCCGCTATATCCTCGAATTTGTGCCAGCGGTCGTAGGTTTCCTTATCTTTGGCAAGCGTATTGGTTATAAGCGTGAAGGTGCTTAAGTTTTTCTCAAAAGTCTTCGTGAGAGCTTTCGCTGCTTTCTGCCGGTTTAACGGATCAGAATCTTGCAACAGACTCAGCGCCTGTTCCATTTGCAGCTCCTGCCCATCTATTTCATAGCGAGAAGAAGAAATAGTCTCATCAAATAACCGGTTCCACGCACCAGCTCCTGAGACATGCTTTTCATGGAACAGCTGCTCAATCTGGTCATCAAGCTGATGGGGAAGCTCTTTGCGAATATCGTCCAGCCAAGGCTTGTAGTGGGCTAACGTTTTGGCTTCTGTAGCCTTTTCAAGCACGTCGGCTTCAATTCTATTGAGCTCCAATGGGAAGAAAAGTAGATGGACACTGGCAGATGTCAACTTATCCTGCATGTCCCCATAGAATTTTTGCCTCACAGGATCCGTTGTGTCTTCTGTATAGGAAAGAACCGCAAATGCCCCCAAGCGGCCCATCAAATCCTCTAACTCTTCATATTGGGAGATGACACTCGCCAACTGCTCCCCCGATTGAGCAGCGTAAACTGACAGTTTACCTTTGTGATTCTCTTCAAAATCACACGCCCGATCATAAATTACGCCCAAATCACGCTCTACTTCAGGAGCATCCAAAGATGGATAAAGTGCGGTGAGATCCCACTGTGGTAGGTTAGCGAGCTCAGTCTGTTCTACAACTGTTTCATAAGAGCTCTTAACGAGCCCTATAGATTCTCTTAATTTGAAATTCATGGGAACCCCTAGGTTATAACCTATGCTAGATGATGCGGTATTTTCCCCGCAACCTAATGTTTTTTCAATATAGTTGCAGCCCATGTTTATTCAATAATCAGCTTATCTCACCTGTATTTTCAAGCCTGCCCTCATCCACGCATCCATATCGGTCAGTACGGCCCACTTTCCTATTCAATAATATTAGGGGCTGGAAAGCTAATTACACGGCTAGACAAAAACCCCCAGTAGCACTAGTAAAAAAACGTAGGGGTACCATAAGTTTTATTCTTAAATAGTAAGTCAATTTGGCTATAGCTCATGTAGTTAGCAGCCGGACTTTGGTAGGTGGGTAAGTAACTTGATGTCTGGTCATAAATTTACAAGAGCAATTATCAGTTTCACATGCCTGTTGTTTCTAGGCCAAGGGCAAAAAGTTCAGGCAGCTATTCCTGAAAAAACTCCGCAAATTTACAAAGAACAGCACGTTTTATTGCGTTATTCGATTGCCCATGAAATTAAAAGGGCCCTTCTAAATAACTCCAAATCAATCAGCTTTCGCGCAAAACGAGATCGCGCGGCTCTGGAGTTGTTCTATGAAGAACGAGGCTTTCAGCCGATTTGGGTTAGGAACGGAAAACTGAACAAAGTCGCACTTACTGTGATTTCAAAGTTGCTCGCAGCGGCCGAAGAAGGGCTAAGCCCCTCAGACTATCCCACTCCCGAAAAATCGCTCAATAGCATGGGGCAACTTTCCTCCAAAGAACTAGCACATGCTGAGATTTCTCTCACACTGTCAGTTCTTCGATATGCGGAGGATGCGCAGGCTGGCCGCATATCCCCCCGCCGTATTTCGAAGAACATTGCCCAGAAGCCACACCGACCTGACCCTGTGGACGCCCTGCAGAAACTCTCACGCTCTCCTCAGCCAGATATCATTCTTGGCGCATTCAATCCTCCGCACCAAGGATATAAGGACTTAAAAATTCAACTTGAGAAGTTGCGGAGCGGGTCTCATAAACCAAAACGTACTATTGAAGTCCCTACGGGTCCCCTATTGAAATTAGGAATGAGTGGTCTGCGTGTTTCATTACTCAAAAAGCGCCTGAACGTCCCCAGTCTCCCTGATACTCAAGAAATGTTCGATGCCGACCTCAAGAAGGCCGTACAGTCATTTCAGCGCGAAAACGGTTTGCATGAAGACGGCGTTGTCGGAGCCCGCACTCTGCTAAGCTTGAACAAACATACAGTTGGAAACCCTATTTACGATATCATTGCAAACATGGAACGCTGGCGGTGGTTGCCAAGGGAATTGGGGGATCTCCATCTAACAGTCAACATTCCGGAGTTCATGGTGCGCCTCAAGCAGGAGAACAAGGTTCTTTATAAGGAAAGAGTTGTTGTTGGAAAACGTAGTCACCAGACTCCAGTCTTTTCCGACAATATGCGCCACATTATTGTGAACCCCTACTGGAATGTACCTTACTCCATTGCATCCAAAGAACTTCTTCCCGAGATCGCTGTAAATCCTCGCACCTATTTTGCCAAGGGAAACTATGAGGTTTTGTCCAAAGGGCGCGTGATTGACCCCAAACGCGTAAACTGGACCAAAAACCCTTTTAAAAAATTACGAATCCGTCAACGCCCTGGCCGAGGCAACGCCCTTGGGAAAATCAAATTTATGTTCCCCAATAAACATAATGTTTACTTGCATGATACGCCTTCCAAATCTCTGTTTAACCGCTCTGAGCGAGCTTTCTCCCACGGGTGTGTACGTGTCAGAAATCCGCTGGAGTTCGCTGATGCCTTGATGGAGTTTCAGTCAAACAGATCGGGAAAGTACCTAAGAAACCTTATTGGAAAAAAGGAAACTCAGGTAAACTTAGAGACTAAATTTCCAATTCACCTAACGTATTTCACATCTTTTGTTGATGAAAAGGGCAAATTGCAGAGACGGCCAGACATATATGGCCATAATGAAAAAACGATCCGAATTCTAGGCTTGAATTAACCCACAGAATTTGAACTTATCCACAGTTTGGACCCGCTAATTCCCTAGGGGAATATATATAAATACTAGAATCTACTCTCTTTAACCATGATTTTTATTAAAGATTTTTACCAAGGCCACGACTTGGCCTGATTTGAAGACAATGTAAAACCTCATTAACCTAATCACATCTAAATGAACTGTGGGGCATGAGTTCAGTTTAGAACAATGAAAGAGAGCGAGAATTGCGTAACCGTTCAATCTTCGGGTGCAAAAATAAATTTGTCAGGATGGGTATTCAGCCAGTTGTAGCGGGCCTCATGGCTTTTGGCATGCTCTTGACATTTTCTGCTTCAGTCAGCGCTGAAACTCGATCCCTCAAGCTTTATAATACGCATACTAAAGAACGGGCGGCCATTGTTTTTAAGAAAAATGGCCGATATGTGAGCTCTGGACTGCGTAAGCTCAATACATTTCTTCGAGACTGGCGACGTAATGAGCCAACGAAAATGGATCCCGAACTTTTTGATCTGGTTTGGGAAGTCTATCAGACTGCACGTACTAGTGAACATATTCACGTTGTATCTGGCTATCGATCCTTAAAGACCAACAATATGCTCCGTAATCGCTCTCGCGGCGTCGCAAAAAATAGCCAGCATACTAAAGGCAGAGCGATGGACTTTTATATTCCTGGTGTCAAAACCAGTAAGTTGCGGGCAATTGGGCTGCGCCAGCATGTTGGTGGTGTTGGATATTATCCACGTTCCAATTCTCCATTTGTTCATCTTGATACCGGTTCGATAAGACACTGGCCGCGGATGTCACGCCATGAACTGGCAAAGGTTTTCCCAAGAGGACGTACTATTCATGTTCCCACTGACGGGAAAAAAATGGCCGGTTACAATAGGATTATGGCAGAGGTTAAGCGTAAAGGCTCGACCATGTCAGGAACCTCCGCCCTTGCATCAAGTAGATCAAATAACTCTCGCGATTCCGGTTCCAGAACTGGCAACACCTCCAGTAACAACGGCGGCGGTTTCTTTAATACGCTGTTTAGCAATAAGAATTCTGGGACAAAACCCCAGACTTCCAGAGAAAGTGATCCAGGTCAGCGTGTGGATCTAACAACTCCAACGCTCACAGTGCCTCGTGCAAAGACTGCCTATGCAGACGTACCAACCCAAAGTGATTTTACGCTGCCTCCAGCAACTACCACGGGTTTAACAGCGAAAGTATCCACGCCGGATACACAACTTCCGCATACAGCGGCTGTAAACCTTACGCCGCCATCCAAGCCAACTACCACTGGTACTATTGAAGCTTTACCAGCTACAACGCAATTGGCTGCACTTATCAGTACCTGGCCAAGAACCAAGCCGGCAAGCATACCTCAACTGGCTGCATATCAGGATCCAAGCGCTCCCCCTTTAGCCAGAAATGCGCATGAAGGTATTGCGGCCATTGATAGCGCGACTACCAACCAGCCTCAAACGAGTACCAAGCCTCTTCAAACTGCTGAATTGACAGATCAGGCGTACAACCCTGTAAACGAACCCAGTTCAACACCCAAGGCCAGAGAAAGCTCACAGGCACTAGGTGCAGTTAGTACACTACAAGATCCACTTGCATACTTTACTGCTAAGCCTGTCGCTTCCAGCCTAGTTATGCATTCCAATGAAGATATATCTAGAAACAAGCGCCTTGCCTATTTGTACCACCCAAACCAGAATTTCTTGGAACAACTTGTTACCTCAGTAAATTCCGTGGTTCAGAATGACTTTTCTTCAAGGCCATTTTCAGGAGTTTCAAGCACCAACTTCACTGGAGCAGCTATTGAATGGTTAGAAACAGCGCGATCCGGGAGTTAAACGGGCAGGCAATAGCAAGGCCCATTCTGAACGAATAGGCCTTCTATATCAATTAGTTAGCTTCTGCAGAACCTGCCATACCAAGGGCATGTAGGTACAGGTCCATTACAGCTTCCTCTTCCTCACGCTCGTGAGGCTGGCGCTTGCGTAGTGATATAATTTTACGCATTACTTTTGCATCAAATCCAGTGCCTTTTGCCTCGGCATAAACGTCTTTGATGTCGTCGGCGATGACCTTCTTTTCTTCTTCCAAACGCTCAATACGCTCAATGAATGCCCGCAGCTGGTCAGCTGCTACACCACCTGGTTCTGACATGGATAAAGTCCTCAAATTGTGCACACATGTTAAATGAATAGCCCTGCCTGCCAGATGTTTTTGAAGAGGTCAACCAAACATTCCTGTTTATAAGCAGGCTTCACAGGGCAATGCTGTTCAAAAGAACGGAAGCCAGCACTTTGTTTGAACTTGAAGCTCAACACCTCTTAGATAAAAGAGGGCTCTTCAATAACTGCTTACCCTCTTCAGATCTCTGGCAAAACCGTTACAGCGCTGGTTATTTTGACAACCCAGAACCGAATCAGAAAAACCGTCGGCCATACCCGCGCCCCTTTTTAAGCACAGAAATCGCTTTCAAATTTGGGAAAGCAAGGTTTTAGCGTAGAAAGTTACAGGCCAGCAGACGCCATCATGAGCTTCGCATTGACAAGCGATCCAACACGTCCCATTAGACTATACCTTGGTAGTAGATAAAAGAATGCAATGATACGATCCGATTATAGAAAAAATTTAAGACTCAGAGGTTTCACTAATAAAAAAAGTGCCTTACTCGGAGTAGGAATTCTTGGATTGGCTTGGATAGGCTTTCCTATGCAAGCGAGTGCTGATCTTCGCCTTTGCAATAAAACAGAGGGAACAGTTAGCGCCGCAATTGGCTATCGCGAGGATGGCCAGTGGATCACAGAGGGTTGGTGGAACCTGTCTAAGGCCAGCTGCGATACTGTGCGATCAGGCGACCTACAGTCGCGCTACTTTTATATTTATGCCGTAGAAAATGAAAAATCCGGAGAGTGGAGCGGCCCCGCACACATGTGCGTAAGTCAAAAAGAATTCACAATCCAGGGAATAGAAAACTGCGTTGCTCGCGGATACGAACGCGTCGGTTTTTTTGAAATTGATACCAATGAGCAGGACAGCTGGACAGTCCAGTTGACTGAGCCTACAGCACAAGGAACAAGTGAACAATGAAGCGCAATAGACGGGTCAAAATTCTTGCAACTCTAGGCCCGTCCTCCTCCAGCAAGGACATGATCAAGAAGCTGTGGCAGGCCGGAGCTGATGTTTTCCGCATCAACATGAGCCACTCCAGCCACGAAGTTCTGAACTCACTCGTCAACACAATACGTTCTGTAGAGCAGGAAATGGGACGTCCGATTGGTATCCTAGCCGATCTGCAAGGCCCGAAACTCAGAGTTGGAACATTTCAAGGCGACCAAAAAGTTACTTTGGAGAACGGGGCAACCTTCACTCTGGATAATGACGTCACTCCTGGTGACAGCAGCCGAGTTTACCTCCCACACCCTGAAATCCTTGGCAGCTTGCAAGCTGGACACCGCCTACTGCTGGACGATGGAAAAATAGGTCTACGCGTTACCAAAGCATCTCCAGAGCGCTGTGAGACAACTGTGGAAGTTGGCGGAGTTCTTTCCAACCGCAAAGGTGTTAGCGTTCCTGACACGGAAATTCCTGTCGGCGCCTTAACAGAAAAAGACCACAAGGATCTGATTGCCGCCCTTGATGCAAAAGTGGACTGGATCGCCCTTTCATTTGTTCAGCGCCCTGAAGACCTTATTGAAGTTCGCAAAATTGCACAGGGACGCGTTGGTATTCTTGCCAAAATCGAAAAGCCTCAGGCCATCGATCGTCTGGCGGAGATTATCGAGCTTTCAGATGCCATCATGGTTGCACGTGGTGACTTGGGCGTGGAAATGCCGCTCGAGAAAGTCCCTGGCCTGCAAAAGCAAATGATTCGCTCTTGCCGCAAAGCCGGTAAGCCTGTCATTGTAGCAACCCAGATGCTTGAAAGCATGATCACATCTCCTGTCCCAACACGTGCGGAAGTCTCTGATGTGGCAACTGCAGTCTTTGAAGGCGCAGACGCTGTCATGCTCTCAGCTGAATCAGCTGCTGGACGGTTCCCTGTCGAAGCTGTTTCAACCATGGATAAAATTGCTATTGAGGTTGAGCAGGACGTACACTTCAGAAGCATTATTCACGCACAACGCACTGAACCGGAAGCAACCGGCGCCGATGCGATCACAGCGGCCGCAGGACAAGTTGCTGAAACTCTGGATCTCGCAGCCATTGTGACCTACACTGCCTCTGGTGCAACAGCGCTTAGAGCTTCAAGAGAGCGGCCTTCTACGCCGATTATCGCCTTCTCACCAGAGATCACGACTGTACGGCGCTTAACCCTTGGCTGGGGCTTGCACTGTGTCGCGAATGTCGATGCTGCAAACGAACAGGATATGGTTGAAAGAGCCTGTGAACTTGCGAATAAAGAAGGCTATGCAAAGCCCGGACAACGTATAATTGTGAGTGCAGGCGTTCCCTTTGACACTCCAGGATCCACAAATATGCTACGTATTGCCTTTGTGAGTGAATAAGCATAATTTTTTAGCTTAATTCAAATCGATTTAAGGGCCCATTCCAGATATGGGCCCTTATCATTTTCCAGCGACACAGATTGATTGATTGCATACTCATTTTAGTGAATAGTTTAGGTGAAAACATTTATATAGTTTCTTCCCTTACTTCCTTTTTGAGAGCCTCTACCGCCTCCTGAGCGCTCTCCTGCATAGGGTTAATTTTCAAGACGTATAGAAACACCTCAAGTGCTTTCTCCGCCTTTCCCATACGCCTTAAAATCATTCCTAAACCTGAAAGAGCAGGGAAATGCCGGGGTTCCAGCAATAAAGCCCGCTCGATATCTGCAACAGACTTTCCAAAGTCCTCTCTCAGATAATGGACTGTCGCTCGGCGGTTCCACCCTTCAACATAATTCGGGGCCAGTCGCAGGACAGCATCAAGCAAATCAAGAGCTATCTCATAATTTTCCGCCTTGATTGCCTTCCCCGCCCTACTCATAAGCAAATCAACTGTTTCGCTTCCCGATATAGCGAAGAGTTTTTGAAGCCTACCCGATATTTTTCGAGCCTGCTCATCATCCTCACAGTTTCCAAGCTCCAGAAATAACCGATCAATCTCAGTTGAGTGAGAACTAGAAGTAGGCAGGCCAATGTTTTTTAAGAGAAAGTCATCCGATTTCAGCTGTGGGTACACGGTTGCAAATACACTTGCAGATTCGTCGGAAACGGTCCTGAATTGAGCGCTGTAAGGAGGGAACACTGCACCAGCATACCCTTTACCGCTTATTGCGAACAGCAGCAGGCATACAAATAGCCCCAGAAGAGAATATCTAAAATTAAACAAGAAAAGCCGCATTGGAAGAATATTTCACTTCCAAATGCGGCTATCAATTCTTAGAAAACTAGGGTTTATTTCTGATCCTGTAAAGAATCAGGATTACCCTTGCCTTGCTTTAAAGCGAGGAGCTTTCTTATTGATGATATATACGCGACCACGACGGCGAACCATGCGGTTGTCACGGTGACGGCCCATGAGAGCCTTAAGAGAGTTCTTAATCTTCATTTTACTGTCCCCTTGGTCGGGATTGTTTTCGATGGATCCTGACCAAGCATGATCCGACAACAAAATAGCGCAAAGCGCTGATGACTATTATAAACCAAGTCCGCGCCCAACTTTTTACAAAAGCAAATGCAGGCGCTGGTACTTAGTTATAACACCTTTGGTAAGGCCCGTATCCCGGATACCGTGTCTTACCAAAAAAATGGTGGGCGTGACAAGGATCGAACTTGTGACCCCTACGATGTCAACGTAGTGCTCTCCCGCTGAGCTACACGCCCGAAATCTTATTTCAGGAAGAATATCTTCCCCCGCAACTCGGCGGTGGAGAGCCGTATAAGAGGTATTTAGCTTTCGTGCAAGACCTAATTTTAGATTCTGCGGATGCTTTCCACATTCGCAAAGCCCTTTGCCATTAATTAGGCGGCCAACATTCTCTCCACCTGCAATACAAGCTCCCTCAAATGGAAAGGTTTCGATAAAACCTTGGCGCCTTTAGGAGCATTCGATTCAGGGTTGAGGGCAACAGCTGCAAAGCCTGTAATAAACATGACTTTCAAGTCGGGATCCAGTTGCGTTGCTTTGCGCGCAAGCTCGATACCGTCCATTTCCGGCATCACAATATCCGTAAGGAGCAGTGTAAACGGCTCCTCCTGCAGCCTTTCGTAGGCATTTTTCCCATTATCAAACGACAGGACATCGTAACCAGCCCGTTTCAGGGCTTTTTCAAGGAATAGACGCATATCATTATCGTCTTCCGCAAGCAGAATTCGGGACATTGATGGCAACCAGTTTGCTCCGCAGTGTACAGCTGCAATCCTTTTGCAGCTATGTTATCACCTAGTACCATACTAGGCTCGACATGCTATTGGGAATCACTAGTATTTCAGATTGATGCTGAATATTGATGAGTACAGTAGTGCGTCCACAAGCAATTTGAAATTTCAGCGGGAGCAAATGAGTTGGATCATGCCAAGCCAGCCTTTCAAATGCAGACAATTGAAAGTTACAATCAGCGCGAAGGTGCTTTAACCTCCTGCCCGGCCTATGAAATATTACGCCCAGCTACACGCACAACACCCTTCATATTCAATTCTCCCCATTCTGGACGCGCTTATAAACGCTCTTTTCTCGAAAACTCCCGTCTGGATCAAGATCTGATCCGCTACTCTGAGGATGCTTACGTGGACGAGATAATCGCATCCTACAGTGATTTTGGTGGATCGGTCCTCAAGGTTAACTTCCCAAGAGCCTATCTGGACGTGAATAGAGAACCCTACGAGCTGGATCCTAGGATATTTAGCGGGAAACTGCCAAGCTACGCGAACGCTCGCTCACCGCGCGTTGGAGCGGGTTTAGGCACGATTGCCAGAATTGTCAGTGAGAATATGGAGATTTACCGCCATAGGCTCCCCGTATCAGAAGGCCTCGAGCGCATAGATAAACTCTATAAGCCCTACCACACAGCGCTGAACACGGAAATTTCCAAGGCTCGCAAAATGTTTGGTAAAGCGTACCTTTTGGATTTCCACTCCATGCCCTCAAACAGGCATGCAAAGAACAAAACTCAAAATGCCGATATCGTTTTAGGGGACCGCTTTGGAGGCAGTTGTGATTCTGAACTCACATTCTTAGCCATGCAGTTTCTACAGGATAAAGGCTTCTACGTGGTTCGAAATACACCATATGCAGGTGGATTTATAACCGACCACTATGGCAAACCGTCCCGAGGCGTTCACGCTCTTCAAATTGAAATAAACCGCCATCTCTATATGAATGAGGCAACTAAGAAAGTTCACGACGGTTTTGATGATCTAGCCGCTGCTCTTTATGAGTTTACATCTTCACTCATAACAGCCGTCTGGGGCAGACCAGAGACACTACGTGATGCTGCGGAATAAAAAAGGGCCGCTTCACGAAAGAGGCGGCCAAAAGTCTAGGGAGGAAACGCCCAAGGAGGGCGATGCGGATAAATACCGCACTGCAGTATATACACGCCGCAACGCACAATTGTCAAGCATGTATATTTTTTAAGTATGGAATTATACTCAATTCTCTATTCCTGACGGCACTGATTCTTGGCCCTCTATCAACAATTAGTGCTTGTATATTAAGTGACATTTTGCTTATTTCCATATGTCCTTCATCTACCAAAGTAAGAAACAAATAAACAAGAGGTTAGGTTGCAATGCAAAAATGTTCTGTAAATTTCGACTTTGTGCACAAACTAGCCGATGCAGCGGATGTAGAGACACTGAAACACTTCCGCAGTGGCTTTGCCGTGGAAAACAAGCTGAGCGCCGGATTTGACCCTGTTACTGTTGCAGATAAGTCTGCGGAGAAAGCAATCAGAGCTGTGATAGAAAAACACTATCCAGAACACGGGATTATTGGCGAAGAATACGGAAGGCAGAACGAGAGGGCAGACCATCAGTGGGTTTTAGATCCGATTGATGGAACCCGTTCTTATATTTCCGGCACCCCTCTTTGGGGAACCTTGATTGGGTTGAGCGTAGACGGGGCGGCCTCATTGGGCATGCTGAGCCAGCCCTATATCAGAGAGCGCTATTGGGGAGACCGCACTTCAGCCTACTATCGCGGACCGATTGGGGATAGGCAGCTAAAGACCCGCAACTGTACTGGCCTTGAAGAGGCTATTATCATGACAACGGATCCCAGCCTTTTTGAGGAGCAAGAGCGCCCCCTTTATGACACCATTGAGAATAGGGCACGCCTTGCCCGCTATAGCGCCGATTGCTATGGCTATGCGATGGTTGCTGCAGGTTGTTGCGATTGCGTTATTGAAAGCGGGTTAAACACCTATGATATTCTCCCTCTCATTCCAATTGTTGAAGGCGCTGGTGGTGCCATAACAGACTGGGCCGGAGCGCCCGCTGAAAATGGAGGCCAAATCCTTGCTTGTGGCGACAAGCGGCTTCATGAGCAACTCCTCAGAATATTAGCGGGATAAACCAGTCGCGTTTTTACCGGTTAATCAGAGCTCCCAGGTACAAACGCGTCGAAGGCCGCCCAGTACTGATCTCGGTACCTATCTGCTTCGACCATAAGATCATGCTTTGCGCCTTGAATTTCCAAATATCCTAGTACTGGGCTTCGCCTACACAACTCTTCGATAGCAGAAGTGGAGATAACCTGATCCGATCCTGCTGCTATAACAAGTGTCGGTATAGTAAGGCTTTGCCCAAACACTTCTTTTTTGAAATGGAGCAGAGATTCTGATGCGGCATGAATCCAACCTACAGTTGGCGCTTTCACACACAAGGATGATTTTTCCTTCAACGTCCTTTCCAAAATGGAAAATCGATCTACGCTAGAGGTCAATTTATTGCTCTGAAACGGTTTGAATGCGTCAGTAGACACACCCGGAACATAGGCTCCACCTAACCCTATCAAAGACAGCCAGCGGGAGAGGAAACGAGCTGCAATAATAACTGGCTGCGGCTCGGCTGCTTGTATAAGTGGGGAAGTCATCACTATACGGTCAATTTTGGTTCTTAACCGCTCATGCGCAAGCAATGTCACCGCGCCGCCAAGGGAGTGAGAGAGGATGTAGTGCGGACCAGGAAAATTGGGGAGCGATACTTCATCCAGAACAGCTGTCAAATCCGCGACAAAATCATCAAGACTATCCACATGCCCTTTCAGTGGGTCTTTCAAGAGGCGATCAGACCCTCCCTGCCCGCGAAAATCAAAGGCAACAACGTGAAACCCCCGTTGACGAAGATCCTCAATAACCTCGAAGTATTTCTCGATATATTCAGAAAACCCCTGCACAATGGTTATGGTGCCCTTGATGAGAGGTACAGCAGGCTTCCAATACGCGCAGCGAATTTTCACCCCGTCATAACTTGTCACATAAGTCTCGGACCCGCCTTCAGGTGCTGGGTTAAAAGCTGTCGAGAATAATGCCATATATACCCTGCCCTTACGCCCAATTAAAACCCAAGAGTGCCATGCTGCAATTGACAACCAAACAGGCATAACATAGCACAAAGCCTATAGAAACCAAAGGTTCCAAAGGAGCAAAACTATGCCTTCAGATCGTTACACTTTAAAAACACTGAATGCCCTGAAGGAGCACTATGAAACCCCAAACCCGAACGCTCTTATCAAAGAAGTAAACTATATTACTGATCATTATAGAGCCTATATTGAAAAATCACCCTTCTTTGCTCTTGCTACTGCATCTGAAGAAGGGTTGGATTGCTCACCACGCGGCGACCCAGCAGGCTTTGTTCAAGTTATCGATACGAAAACAATAGAGTTCCCAGATCGGCCCGGTAACAACAGACTTGACAGCTTGACGAATATTATTCGCAATCCCGCTGTTGCGCTTCTCTTTCTGATTCCAGGTCAGGGAAACACGCTTCGTATCAATGGAACAGCTTGCATTTCTATCGACCCAGAGCTTCTGAAAGCCCATGCATATAAAGGGAAATTGCCAAAGTCTGTTATCCAGATCAAAGTGGATGCGGTATATTTCCAATGCCAGAAAGCGATCACCCGTTCCGGACTCTGGAAGCCGGAATTACAGCTTGATAGTTCCCAGCTTCCCACTGCGGGTCAAATGATTCAAAGCTTTTCCGAGGAGTTTGATGGAGACGCCTATGACAGGGCCTACCCCGAGCGTCAAAAAGCAACCATCTACTAATCCCAGCATATCCCTTACTCATCCCAACCGGGTGAGTAGGGACACTCGCATAGGGCATCCCCTTGATTTTGGGGAATATAAATATTCCAGAGGCATTTCCTCCCTCATTCCCAGCGAAAGACTAAGCCACGAATCCATTGCTTTATTTTTTCTCTTTGGAGATCTTGAAACCTATTTTGACTGCACTACCTAAGTAACAGCGGAGGCCAAAAAGGATCCGCATCCCTCAATACCTTTGCCTGTAAAGGGAAGGTGATCGGGGATAGATCACAATTCGCATGTTTTACTTGCGAAGACATGTAGTGTTGCTCAAAAGAGGACAGATTATGCGTCACTTAGACTTTAGCCCACTCTACCGTTCTACTGTAGGATTTGACCGCCTGTTTAATATGCTCGACAGCGTGAACGGTGATCAAAACACCGCTTATCCCCCTTATAACATTGAAAGAACCGGTGAAGACGCCTACCGGATTTCTATGGCTGTTGCCGGTTTTACCGAGGACGAGCTGGAAATCGAGACCAAAGAACACTCTTTGATTGTTCGTGGAGAAAAGACTCCAGAAGGTGAGGACCGCGAAGTTCTTTACCGCGGCATTGCATCGCGCGCCTTTGAAAGAAGGTTCCAGATTGCAGAACATGTAAGAGTTACAAACGCTTCACTGGAGCATGGCTTGCTTCACATTGATCTTCTCCGCGAAATTCCAGAGGCAAAGAAGACACGCCGAATCGAAATTTCGAATGGCGGCGCGAAAACTGCGAAGCAGATTGAAGGCGAGACCAAGAGAACCCACTAATTATCAAAACATCCCCGAAGGTCCCCTTTCTCCCCCCGATACCTTCTGGGAACAAGGCGCCCCGCGATGAGCGGGGCGTTTGTGTATGACGCGCCCACTTTGCGTAATTTTTCCACGAAACCCTTGATAAGTAATATAGAATCTCCGCAATCAGACATAGTTTGCGCTCATGCGCTCAAGCTGCATGCAAATGTGATGGAGTGGATGCCCCACCCGGCGGCATCGCAATGTGCCATATTTACGATTGAAGCAATCGAAGATTGGGAAGGGACATCCATGGCAGAGGTTAGCATTATAGGTTTAGATTTGGCAAAGCACAGTTTTCAAGCTCATGGTGCGGCACCAGACGGCAAGGTTTTATTTCGACGGAAATTGTCACGCGGGCAGATGTTACCGTTCTTTGCCAAACAAGAACCTTGTGTTGTGGCAATGGAAGCTTGCGCTACTGCCCATAGTTGGGGGCGAGAAATTCGCGCTCTGGGGCATGATGTTAAATTGATTCCCCCAATCTATGTGAAACCATTTGTAAAACGTCAAAAAAACGATGCAGCTGACGCGGAAGCCATTGCGGAAGCAGCGTCGCGCCCCACAATGCGTACGGTTCCGATAAAATCAAAGGATCAGCAAAGTCGCGCCGTGTTATTCCGTAGCCGCGATCTTTTTGTACGTCAACGTACTCAGTTGATCAACGCCTTGAGAGCTCATTTGGCTGAGTTTGGCTGCCTCGCACCAAGAAAGGCGGTACACGTTAAGAAACTGGCTGAGGCTTTGAATGCTCCGAACAGTGACCTGCCTCCTGTGGTGCTTCAACTCGGTCAGATCTACCTGGAGCAAATTGCACTGCTCACAAACCGGATCCAGTCCCTGGAAAAGCAGCTTCGAATAGAAGCGAACCAGGACAAGGCTGCGCAAAGATTGCAAACCATGCCCGGAATAGGGCCGATAACGGCCATGGCGGTTACAGCATTTGCCCCATCAATGAGCACGTTCCGCCGAGGGCGGGACTTTGCCGCATGGCTGGGGCTTGTGCCAAAACAATATTCAACAGGGGGAAGGCAGATCTTGGGCCGAACCTCGAAAATGGGCCAGCGCGATATCCGAAGGCTTTTGATCATCGGAGCTATGGCACTCATTGGTGCTGCCCGGCGGACGGGGAGGCCAGAAAGCTTATGGCTTGGAAGAATGCTTGAAAGAAAACCAAGTATGGTGGTGGCTATCGCGCTTGCAAACAAAATGGCTCGTAGATTGTGGGCTATGTTGGTCAAAGATGAAGACTACCGAAACCTGTCCCCGGCTAAATAGGTGCTTCAGGACAGGTCCGTCGGGATGTGAGGAGGGCTTTGAGCAGTAAGGGTAAACGATCGACTAGATCCGACTTGGCATAACCAGTCTTTCGCACCGGGCAAAAAGCCCGCAAATGTGTATTGGAGCCAAGTTGCGTATCTCCATACCGGCCCGCGGCAAATGCAGCGCCGCACAACGAGGCCTGACAGATGACCGCAACCGATCACATGCCAAAATTGCTCGAAAAACAACTTGCAAAACACGGGGCATCCACAGATGCTCAATATGACGCAGGATCTGCCCTATGTACGCAATTCTTTATATAGGCGCGCATTGACACCGACAGCGTTCACATAAAAGGACCGCAGAAGTAAGCAATGTTTAATTTTAAATGGAAATGATGAATAATCTGCGCCACTTCAGCTGGCGCAGATTGATCTATAGAAGTCCAAGGAACTCCATGACAGATTCTTGTGTGGTGGCAAAACTTGTGACCAAGCGGATCATAGCTTCATCATCGGGAAGCCCTGGTGCGGGCCAGTCATAAAACCCCACGCCCGCATTTTGCAGTTTTGTAACCATGTCTTTTTTCAAGACCGGAAACAGCTCATTGGCCTCAGGCCAAACCGGCAGGTGAATCCCTTCAGCTGCAGAAAGTCCCTTTGCCAGAACTTGTGCCATTTTATTGGCGTGTCGCGCTGTGTGCAGCCAGTTGTCATTTTCGAAGTAGCCTTCGAACTGGGCCGAGATAAACCGGCTTTTTGAGAACAGCTGTGCGGACCGTTTGCGCAGGTATTCAAAGCCCAGGCTTTCTTGTGGGTTGAAAAACACCACAGCTTCCGCGCACCAGCAGCCATTTTTCGTTCCGCCGAAAGACAGAACATCGACGCCCTGTTTCCACGTCATCTCGGCGGGCGTTACATCCAGTGCCACAAGTGCATTGGCAAAGCGGGCTCCATCCATATGCAACGGAAGTTTGTTGGCTTTTGTCACGTCCGCAATTGCCGCAATTTCCGCGGGCGTATAGATCGTGCCGACCTCAGTAGACTGGGTAATGGAGACTGAAGCGCGCTGACCGTGGTGCACCACGCCCACAGGCACGGCCTCCATAGCAGCAAGCAGCCCTTCGGGGGTAATTTTACCGCCAGCCCCTGCAATACCTTTGATCTTGTTGCCCTGCGTTGTAAATTCCGGCGCATTGCACTCATCCACATTGATGTGTGCCTCTTCATGCGCAAAAATTACTCCACCGGGTTTGGCGTAGTGAGCCAAAGCCAGAGAGTTGGCAGCCGTGCCAGTAGACACGAGAAAAACTGCAACTTCTTTTTCAAAGACCTCATTAAACTTCTGCTCGATAGAGCAGCTTAACGGATCAACACCATAAGCGGGGGCAAAACCGCCTGTGTGGCGCCCCAAAGCAGCCATTACCGCCTCAGTTGCACCTGCCCAGTTATCACTCGAAAAGTTCATAGAAAGCCCTTAACAGCTGGCATTTTATTAGCAAGCCACTTTCTAAGATATAACCCCATTGGAAAACAGGTTCAAAGCAGTTTCTTAGATAACAACCTGTCTAAAGACACAGAACCCGCCCCTTTCAACACAAGGTATGCAAGAAGAAACACCCAAAACAACCTTTGGTCGGCAATAAGGTGATGGGGGTTGCTGTCAAAGAACCTGCCGATAGCTGTTTCATCAACCATATGACCGAAGATATCAACGTAAGTCATGGCCGCAAGGAAGATAATCATTCCAAAACTGGCCAACCTTGTAAAAAGCCCCAGCAGGATTAAGAGAGGTAGAACAAACTCGCCCCAGGTTCCCAAGATGACAATCACTTTCCAAGGGAAAAAAGTAATTTGCTCTGTATCGTAGCTCGCCGCTTCAAAGAGGCTGGGCAGAATCTGGGCGTATGCGCCACTTGAAGGCTGCACGAGACCAGACCAACCTTCCCCAAGCTTGGTAAAAGCGGAATTCCAGAAGAAATACAGCAAGGCACTTGAAAAAATAAACCGTGCAGAAAGGCCTAAGAACCACTCTCCAGCAAGCCGCTGCAACCAGCTGAAAAAGCCCGAATACATTGATAGGATCACGGTTCCCCCCTTATTAGTGTCACGCACCCGCCTTTATTGCACTCACCATACCCGAGCCTACAAGAATAGAAAGGCAATTGGAAAGCTCCAGATTATACCCCGCCGATAGCGTGTGCTCAGCCGCCTCTTCAATTGTTTGTCCCGCCTTCAAGGCTTTTAAGAACACAAAGCTGGCCATGTCCAGAACTGTCAGTTCCACATCTTGTGCGGGCCTGCATACCAGCACGTTTTCCCCGAAAAGGGGCGTGTCTTGGGGCCGATTATTCAACCGGTTCAGGTGAAAAAGCGTTGCAACTGGATAGTTCGAGGACAGTAAAAAGGTGGAGGGGTGAAACGCAAAGCGCACGCTCCCAAGGTTGGCAGGATCAAGCTGCGCAAATTGGTCCTTACTGAGTGGAGGAACATCCTCACTATGAAAGGCGCGCAGCCATGCCCATTCAAGGACCGCCACATCTTTCAGGTAGGCATAGTCTTTTAAGGGAGGAAAAGCCTCAATAAAGGCTGAAAACTCCCCGCCATACTCGCTTAAAACCGGCTGCCGAGGCGGGTGGGCACGGATAAACTCGGCGGCAAGAGCGGAAAAATACTCCTCCCCTACCATTTCCTTAATTGCCGGAAAGTTGGCCCCCAACGCTTCAACCAGACTGCTCATGACGTTGTTGCGGTAGACATTGAAACGCTTGTTGGAGACTTTTCCTTCGCGGCCCATAACCCCTTCGGGGATATCGGCGTTTGCATCCAAAAGCCCCTTGGAAAATTCAAGGAGCACAGAAGGTGCTCTGTCTTTATTCGGCAGCAATGGACTTTTCCCTGTCTTTCTCCAAGTTCCCTTGTCGGTTCAAAATAGCTTCGGCCCGATACGCTTCCTTTGCAAGGACAGGCCACTGGGGAACATTGGCATCCCACTCAATGAGCGTTGGCCGCCTGCCCGTCTTTTGAACCGTCTGCTCATAGAGAAGCCACACAGGATCACAGACCTCCCTGTCGTGGGCATCAATCAGCAAGTCATAACCATGTTCGTCTTCGTCTTGTGCATGCCCGCCCAGATGATACTGCTCAACATGCTCAAGAGGAAACGACGAAAGATAACCTTGAGCAGAATATCCGTGATTAGTGGCGGAAACGAAGACATTGTTGATATCCAGAAGCAGCCCGCATCCGGACCGGTTCACAACTTCTTTCAAAAAGTCGGTTTCTGAATATGTGCTTTGTTCGAAAACCACATAGGTACTAGGGTTTTCAAGAAGGATCTTGCGCCCGAGCACTTCTTGAAGCTGGCAAATGTGGGAGACAACACGATCCAGCGTTTCCCGTGTATAAGGCGCGGGAAGCAAATCGTTATAATAGTGAGTATCATGGGTGGACCATGCCAGATGCTCGGAGACTAAACCCGGCTCATAGCGATCGACCACACTTTTCAAACGCAGCATGTGATCACGGTTCAAAGAACCTTCCCCGCCAATGGACAGGCCAACACCGTGCACAGAAAGAGGGTAGCATTGCCGGATCTCCTCCAGATAGGCGTGGGGTGCACCACCAGCTCCCATGTAGTTTTCCGCATGGATTTCAAAGAAGGCCATCGGCGGTTTCGCCTCCAGAATTTCCCTGTAGTGCTCGGCTTTCAAGCCAACACCTGCCCCGCCTGACACAAGCGCCTCTACCCGCTGCTGGTTCGAGCTCATTCACTCATCCTTTGCTCTTTGAGCATTAACAGGAAAAGCCGCAGTAGGACCCGCGGCTTTCCTTCAAGATCTAAAAACTTTTAGGACTTTGGAAGATCACGGTCCAGAGCAGTGAGAGAGCCCATACGGCCATCTGGAAGCTTCATGTCTTCACATGTACCGGCAGGAACGAGCGTCCAAGCATTGCCCTGATAGTCAAGCGTGGAAGTGCCTGCACATGTTGTACCTGCTCCAGCTTTACAATCGTTTTTTCCAGCGAGAGAAACACCATAGCACTTTTCTTTGCCTGCTGCTTGAGCATCCACTGGAAGGCTCATGCCAGTTACGGCAGTTGCAAAGGCACTAGCGAGAACGGCAGCTGAAACATGTTTTTTTGACATAAAAATCTCCATAAAAAGTTGAGGGGCTTAGCTCTATCGGTTGCCCTTGAAGGAACAATGGCGCTTTTCCCGTTCAACTGGAATTCAAAGCAATGTTACAACCGCGTCAGAGAGATGGAAAAAAGCACTTTTTCTATCGTTTTATCAATAAAGGCAATAAAAAATTCTAATAAGTCTACTCAAATTACAACCAAGACAGCAAAAAGAAAAGAAATTTGATTTTTAATTCTCCGTGTATATCCTATTCTTGCTTGTCTGGGTAAAAAAAATCTGTAAAACTATGGGCATATCAGAGTTCTGATTATTTAGCACAACCCCCTATTGAAAGCATTGTGATTACTTCACTGCTGCAAAAGGGCGTGAGCAACGCCTCAACTTTACAACAGACTCTGAACTTTACTGCGTCTTGAAATGCCGCTCTCCGGTTTTGGAGACAAGGAACCGCTGGCCAAGAGCACAAGCCCACATTGATCGATGATCAACCACTGGCTTTTTCTTTATAGCGCATGTGCGCTTACTGGCCTGCACCGTCCTGACTCTCGTTTTTGTTTAAGCGTATCTTGTCCTAAAATCGGTATTCTAGTTTCGAAGATGCGCACTCAAAACAAAGCACCGCCCGTTTCAAAAGGCAGCACCCCTCCAATCGGGCGCTGCCTTTTGAAACCGGACGGTGTACGTGCCTTTAACCCGATTAAGACAGGCCTAGTGTATAACTGTCATATGGTTTGACCATAATCGGCCCGCTTACCAGATAGAGGACCTTGCGAATGAACCAGCTCCCCTCTGGCGAAAACAAAATTTCGGCCCCAGAAGCTGCTGTTAATCAAGGGTTATACCAGCCCTCCCGTGAACATGACGCCTGTGGTGTGGGCTTTATTGCCAACATCAAAGGTGTTGCCTCTCACTATGTGGTGCAAAGCGGGCTTCGCATTGTTGAAAACCTGACCCACCGCGGGGCCGTTGGCGCAGACCCGCTTATGGGCGACGGGGCGGGAATGTTGGTGCAGATACCCCATGACTTTTTTCGGGAAGAGTGCGCCAAGGCGGGATTTGATCTTCCTCCCAAAGGACAGTACGGCGCTGGCTTTGTTTTTTTACCCAGCGACGAAGCACAGGCTGCCCAATGCATCTCGGTTATAGAACGCTGCGCTCGTGAGATGGGGGTGCATATTTTGGGATGGCGCAATGTACCGGTGGACAACAGCCCCCTTTCCAAAAAGCCAGAGGTTGCCGCAACCGAACCCGTTTCAAAACAGGTTTTTGTGAGCGCCCCCAAACACACGGGAGACAAAAACGCAGGCGAGACCTGCCTGCTTGAAGGTGACGAGCTGATGCGCCGCCTTTATGTGCTGCGCAAAGTGATCTCCAATCAGATCCGCAAGGAGGTCACACAGCCGCTTTCAAACTTTTATATTGTCTCGCTGTGTAGCCGGACCATCGTCTACAAGGGCATGTTCCTCTCTTATCAGCTGGGTGCCTACTACAAGGACTTGACGGACCCACGTTTCACCTCCGCTATTTCACTGGTACATCAGCGCTTTTCTACAAATACCTTTCCAAGCTGGGAGCTTGCCCACCCCTACCGGATGGTGGCCCATAACGGGGAAATCAATACCTTGCGCGGCAACGTCAACTGGATGGCGGCACGCCAAGCCTCCGTCTCTTCCAAATTGCTGGGCGAGGATATCCAGAAGCTGTGGCCGATTTCCTATGAGGGACAATCCGATACGGCCTGCTTTGACAATGCCATCGAGTTTCTGGTGATGGGCGGGTATTCGCTTGCCCATGCAGCCATGACCCTTATTCCCGAAGCATGGTCACAAAACCCGCTTATGGATAACAACCTTCGCGCGTTTTACGAGTATCACGCCCAGATTATGGAGCCTTGGGATGGCCCTGCGGCCGTCACCTTTACCGATGGCAGGCAGATCGGCGCAACGCTGGACCGCAACGGCCTGCGCCCAGCGCGGTATATTGTGACCGAAGATGGCTTCGTGATCATGGCATCGGAATCCGGCACACTGGATGTTCCAGAAGAAAAGATTATCGAAAAATGGCGCTTGCAACCGGGCAAGATGTTCTTAATCGACTTTGAAGAAGGACGCATTATAGATGATGAAGAACTCAAGCAAAATCTGGCCAAAGCCCATCCCTATCAAAACTGGCTGCAACGCTCCCAGATTATTCTTGAGGATTTGCCGGATGTAGACGAGCGGGCCCCCGTTGCCGGCGAAACATTGCTCGACCGGCAACAGGCCTTTGGGTATTCGCAGGAAGATATCAAACTGCTTATGGAACCCATGGCCACCATTGGACAGGAAGCCATTGGATCTATGGGAACCGATACGCCGCTCTCTGTATTATCGGACAAGACCAAACTGCTTTACACCTACTTTAAACAGAACTTCGCTCAGGTGACAAACCCGCCCATTGACCCCATTCGCGAAGAACTGGTCATGAGCTTGAAATCTTTCATCGGGCCAAGGCCAAACCTGTTTGATATGGATAGCCCTTCATCGGTAAAACAACGCCTAGAAGTCCATCAGCCTATTCTCACCAACGCGGACCTTGAGAAAGTGCGCGCCATTGGGGAGCTTCCCGGTAGCCAGTTCCGTACGCGGACCCTTGATACCTCTTATAAGGTAGAGACAGGTGCTGCGGGAATGGAGCCTGCCCTTGAGGCTTTATGCCAGAAGGCGGAAGCTGCTGTGCATGATGGGGATACGATCATAATCCTTTCTGACAGACGGGCTTCGCGTTCTCGTATCCTTATCCCCATACTGCTAGCGGTGGCGGCGGTACATAACCACTTAATCCGCAAAGGGCTACGCACCTCTGTCGGGCTGGTTCTGGAAACCGGTTCGGCGCGGGAGGTGCACCATTTTTGTGTTCTGGCCGGATACGGCGCGGAAGCCATCAACCCCTATCTGGCTTTCGAGACCCTGCAATCCATGCAGTATGAAGGCCTTTTGCCGAGCGAAGTGGACGCGCAGGATGTTGTGACCCGTTACATCAAGTCCATCAACAAGGGCATCTTGAAGGTCATGTCCAAGATGGGAATCTCCACCTATCAATCCTATTGCGGGGCGCAGATCTTCGATGCGGTAGGGCTGAACTCCGATTTCGTGGATCGCTATTTCTTCGGCACTGCCTCTCTTGTTGAAGGTATCGGGATTGAAGAGATCGCTCAAGAGACTGTGCGGTGGCAAAAAGCGGCCTATGGGGATGGCCCGCTGCTGCGCCGCTCGCTTGCAGTTGGCGGCGAGTATGCCTACCGTATTCGCGGGGAAAACCATATATGGACCCCCAACTCCGTTGCTCACCTCCAGCACGCAGTGCGCAACAGCATGCCCGAAGAATACAAAGCGTTTGCCCGGGAAATAAACGGGGAAACCGGTCGCTTTACCCTGCGCGGCTTAATGCGCATTAAAAGCGCCGAGGAGCTGGGGCGCACGCCCTTATCCCTTTATGAGGTGGAGCCTGCCTACAAAATTATTCACCGCTTCTCCACGGGGGCCATGTCGTTTGGCTCCATATCCCGCGAAGCGCATACAACTCTGGCGATTGCCATGAATACGCTTGGCGGTAAGTCCAATACCGGAGAAGGGGGTGAGGAAGCACAGCGTTTTACCCCGCTGGAAGATGGCTCCCCCAACCCCGAACGCTCCGCCATTAAACAGGTTGCCTCCGGTCGGTTTGGCGTGACGGCAGAATATCTGGTGAATGCGGACATGATCCAGATAAAGGTGGCCCAAGGGGCAAAGCCTGGAGAAGGTGGCCAATTGCCGGGACACAAGGTTGATGCGGTTATTGCAAAGGTGCGCCACTCCACGCCCGGGGTGGGCCTGATCTCTCCTCCGCCCCACCATGATATCTACTCCATCGAAGATCTTGCCCAACTGATTTTCGATCTCAAAAATGTAAACCCTTACGCGGATATTTCTGTCAAGCTGGTGTCGGAAGTGGGGGTTGGGACGGTTGCCGCGGGCGTTGCCAAAGCGCGGGCGGACCATATTACCATTTCCGGCTTTGATGGCGGCACCGGTGCCTCGCCCCTCACCTCCTTGAAACATGCTGGTTCCCCTTGGGAGCTGGGCTTGGCGGAAACCCAACAAACCCTTGTACTGAACGGGTTGCGCTCGCGGGTTGCCCTTCAGGTGGACGGAGGCCTGCGTACGGGCCGTGATGTATTGGTCGGGGCTCTTTTGGGGGCCGACGAGTTCGGATTTTCCACCGCCCCCTTGATTGCTGCGGGCTGCCTGATGATGCGCAAATGCCACCTCAATACATGTCCGGTTGGCATTGCCACACAAGACCCCGTTTTGCGGCGGCGTTTCAAAGGCCTGCCTGAACATGTGATCTCCTATTTCTTTTATGTGGCGGAGGAGCTGCGCACCCTTATGGCCGAGCTTGGCGTGCAGACTCTGGGCGAACTAATCGGACATTCAGAGTATCTGGACCAGCAACAGGCCATTGACCACTGGAAAGCAAAGGGACTGGACTACACCAAGCTGCTGCACAGGCCGCAGGCCAGCCACGCCGAAAGCCACCACACTATCTCTCAAACCCACCCCATCAACCAGATTCTGGACCGGGCCTTGATTGACAGGGCGCACGCGGCTTTGGAAGGGGGGGAACCCGTTGAGCTGTCTGTGAACGTCAACAATGTAGACCGGTGTGTGGGCACCATGCTTTCGGGTGAGGTTGCAAGGCGCTATGGCGACAAAGGCCTTAAGGACGACACCATCAAGATTAATTTAAACGGAACGGCTGGCCAGTCCTTTGGCGCATTTTTGGCTCGCGGCATTACGCTGGACCTGACAGGAGATGCTAACGACTATGTGGGCAAAGGGCTTTCAGGCGGAAATATTATCATCCGAAAACCGCAGGAGACTCCGGTTGTAGCAGACCATTCCATTATCGTTGGCAACACGGTTCTTTATGGGGCCACCAGCGGTGAGGCTTACTTCAACGGCGTTGCAGGCGAGCGGTTTGCGGTGCGTAATTCCGGCGCAACGGCTGTTGTGGAAGGGGTTGGCGACCATGGCTGCGAATATATGACCGGAGGCATTGTTGTGGTTCTGGGCCTCACGGGACGCAACTTCGCGGCTGGCATGTCTGGCGGCGTGGCCTATGTGCTGGATGAGGATGGTTCCTTCAAAGCCCGTTGCAACCTTGCCATGGTAGATCTTGAGCCGGTGCCGGAAGAAGACGACCTGCTGGAAATGTTGCACCACCACGGCGGCGACCTTGAATCCAAGGGTCTTGTGGATCTGGATGCGGACATGACTATCCACGACAACGCCCGTCTACATTTCTTGATCTTCTGTCACTATGACTACACGGGCTCCCACAAAGCCCAGATGATCCTGAATCATTGGGAGGCCTATCGTACCCGTTTTGTAAAAGTGATGCCCGTTGAATACCGCCGCGCTCTGGAGGAGATGAAAGAAGCTCGGCTCGGGATGGAGGGCGTTCTTTAGGCCCCTTTTGACGCTTTTCGTGTCAATGGAACACATTGGACGCCCCTCTCCTTACGGCGTATCTGCGAAGACGGGAGACCCGCTTTGGGAAAAAGATACGCGTACACTCTGAGTTAAAGCGTGTTCACTTCGCTTGATTTTGTCCCGCACCAGCGGACCCCACGAGGAAGAGCAATGGGAAAAGTTACAGGTTTTCTTGAATTTGACCGGCAGGAACAAAAGTACCAGACCGCCTCTGACCGTATTCGCCATTTCAAGGAGTTCTCCGTTTCCCCAACCGAGGAGGATATCGTCCGCCAAGCGGCCAGGTGTATGGACTGCGGCATTCCCTATTGCCACGGAGATCAAGGATGTCCGGTCAATAACCAGATACCGGACTGGAATGATCTAGTCTATGCCGGTGACTGGCGCACGGCTTCAAGAAATCTGCACTCCACCAATAACTTCCCGGAGATTACCGGCCGCATCTGCCCTGCCCCTTGCGAGGAGGCCTGCACGCTTAATCTTGAAGATGTGCCGGTAAGCATCAAATCCATAGAAAAAGCCATCGCCGACCGGGCGTTCAAGGAAGGCTGGATCAAGCCGGAAAAAGCGGCCCGCAAGACGGGGCGCACTGTGGCGATCATTGGGTCAGGCCCTGCAGGCATGGCCGCCGCCCAGCAGCTGGCCAGAGCCGGACATACGGTGCACGTTTATGAGCGCGAAGCAAAGGCTGGCGGCCTGCTTCGCTATGGCATTCCGGATTTCAAGTTGGAGAAGGCCTCCATCGACAGGCGTATCAAGCAGATGGAAGCAGAGGGCGTCACGTTTCATTACAACTGTGATGTGGGCACGACCGTCTGCCTCCTTCATCTGCGAGACCGCCATGATGCCACCTTGATATGTACCGGAGCAGAACGCCCTCGTGATCCTCATATTCCCGGTATGGATCTGGAAGGTGCACATTACGCCATGCCCTATCTGGTGCAGCAAAACAAACGCATCGGCAAAGAAGCTAATGAACACGCGATACCAATTCTGGCTGGGGGCAAACATGTTGTCGTGGTTGGCGGCGGCGATACGGCCTCCGATTGTATCGGAACAGCTTTCCGGCAAGGCGCTCTTTCTGTCACCCAAATGGACATTCGCCCCATGCCGCCACTGCGTGAGGACAAGATGGCATTCTGGCCATACTGGCCCACCAAGTTCCGCACCTCCACCTCACAGGCAGAAGGGGCCGAACGGGAATTTTCCGCAGCTACACTCCAGGTCACCGGCGACGCTACCGGCAGGGTAACGGGGATCAAGTGCGCGAAAGTGAATGAAAAGCGCGAGCCCTTGCATGGCAGCACCTTTCACCTGCTTGCAGACCTTGTTTTGATCGCCATAGGCTTTTCCGGCCCCTTGCTGGGCACATACCTTGAAAACAGTGGGCTGGAGCTGGACGAGCGCACCAATATCAAAGCAGATACGCTTTCCTATACAACCAACATAGAAGGGGTTTTTGCCGCAGGCGATGCCCGCAAAGGGCAATCTTTGATTGTCTGGGCCATTCGCGAAGGCCGACAAGCCGCCTGCTCCATTGACCTGTTTCTTATGGGAGCTACGACCCTGCCGCGTTAAATTGGAGCTTTCTCACAGTTCACTTCATCCCCAAGATGTTCGTAACGGGTGCGGCAGTCTTCAAACGAAAGCTGTCCCTACTCCGCCGGATTATTTTCAAGGGCGCGCTGGGCGATGGCCCGTTGCATGATCCATTCGCTGCTTTGCTTTTCTTCAAAGCTCACCTCGTCAAGCCATTCTATGGCCTGCTGCCAGCGGCTCGCGCTGTCGTTGACAAATGGGTCTACAAAGCTGCTGCGCATCTCCGCAGGTCCATTATATAGTCCCATGGCAAAACTTTGCTGGGTACGCATCAAGCTCTTTGCCATACGCTGTTCATCTTCAGTGAACTGGCCACCTTCATTGCTGGAAACCGCATAAAGCGTCCTGCGATCGAAATCGGAAAACAGAGTGTTCATGTCCTTCCCCCCGTTTGCTCCTTGCAAATCATAGGGTTCACCGCTTTCCGAAGCAGCGCTGAGCTTTTCATCAAGGCTGGTGCGTGCGAGCCGCGCAACCTCGTTGAAGGTCCTGCCCTCAGAGAAGGTTTGAGAAGCGGCATCGTCAATAGATGCCGTCAAGGCAGAGGGGGAAAACCCTTCACGGACCGGGAAAAACTGGTCATAATAACCAGAAGTCTGCAGCTCTTCTTCCTGCATGGCGTTTTGAGCCGCAAGAGCTATGGAGACCTGATCCGTATAGGGCGTTTTAGTGGCTTTTTGAGCACTTTCAAAAACGCCGTTCGCTCCCTCCTCCACCTTGGAAGCGAGTTGTTCTGCATTACTTAAAGATGTCTGATTAACAAGATTGGTATAGCCAATTTTTGAAATCACCAGAGGAACTCCTCACCTTTAAGAGATCAATGAACAAAGGAAGAAAACTCCCGACAAACCAGAGCAGATTAAAAGGGGTACATTGCCCCAAGCTTTCCAAACTAGTTTGAACAACGCTTGCTCATGAAATAGGCTCTCGACCTGCCCCAAAAGTTTCTTACATGCTCTTAATAAAATCATTTGACCAATTGGTCAAAACACCATGTTTTTGCCATGATTTGTCACCAAATTAGTAAAAGTGATGGAGATACCATCATCGTTTGACAGACCAAAGCCGGTACCAACAGCATACAAAACAGTAGCTGGCATAGACTAAACTTTATTTTAGTCAAAAATCACAAGAATATAAACAAACAATAGCTTTGGTCTTCTTTAACACCAATATCAAACCACTCTGAAATCAAAGATTATTTCAGATGAGGACGAGTCATGTCTGAATTACATAAAAAGTACTTAAGAGTGCACAAGCTGACAAGTGTTCGGAAGCTGAAACAACCGGTGTGTTGGGGCTGCTGGCATCGTATCGCCCCTGCAGATTTCGATAGACTACAGGAACAAAAAGCATAGGAACGGAGAACATGCATGATAGATATCTTGAAGTGAGTAATGACTCGGTTTCCGATCTGGATCTGTCCCCTATACTCAAAAAAGTTACAGCTCCGGAAGATATAGGCGGGTATGGCTGGCCGCAAGAAGACGCACTTCGGTTATTAGAGGAATACCGTAACTTTCTTCGAAGGGTACAAGACAGGATCAAAAGTCCAGATAGCCATGCACTGGAGCGCCACTCGCCTCCCAGTGTAGAAGTCGACATTCTCTGGCACACACATATTCTTTTTACGAGTAAATATATGGAGGATTGCCAGCGTCTCTTCTCTTGTTACCTGCATCACGAGCCAAAGGTGCCGGAATAAACACCATAAGTGTGGCTGGTAGATTTAGAGAAGTACCAAGCTTGGCCGCTAACTTTAGGCTTAAATCAAATATAGTTTGTCGAAGACCGTCACCAGCCTTCGACACTAATTTAAGTCCCAATGGACTATCTGCTCCCTCTACGCAGCGCGAACAGAGCCCAGAAAGTCGGAAACCGCTGTTTTCAGTTCGGTAGATGCACTGCTCAGCTCACCTGCGGCCTGATGCAGGTGTGAGGAGGCTTCTTTGGTGTTCGTGTAACCACCATCCAGATCTGTCACACTGGACGCCACTTGCTGCACCGTGTGGTGAGCATCAGACAGGGAACGGGACATATCTTCTGTCGCCATTTTCTGATCTGAAGCAGCGGTACTGATAACCTCAGAGATTTCACTGATCTGGTTGATTGTGGAGCCGATGGTGCGAATGGCTTCCACGGCCTGTTCTGCCACTTTTTGAACGGACACAACCTGCCCCGCGATCTCTTCGGTGGCCTTGGAGGTCTGGCCTGCAAGGGTTTTCACCTCGCTAGCTACAACCGCAAAACCTCGACCTGCCTCGCCCGCGCGTGCCGCCTCAATGGTGGCGTTGAGGGCCAGAAGGTTGGTTTGCTCTGCAATCTGGTCGATCAGCTGGGTGACTTCGCCGATGGCCTTGCCGCTTTCCACCAAACGGCCAACAATCACATCGGTTTCCTTGGCATGGATAACCGCTTCCTTGGCAATGCTGGCAGCCTGAGACATGTCATCGCCAATGCTTATGGAAGATTGTGAGATATTGTCGGTTGCCTCAACAACATACTGAACGGAGCCTTGCGTGGTGATGGCCGCATCCTTGGAGGAGGCTATCGCCTGAGAGACGCCTTGAATGCTGCTATCAAGATCGCTTGAGCGGGCTTCCACTGTCTGGCTGATGGCCAGAAGCTGGTCTATGACACTGCCAACGCTCTGCTCGAACTTGGTTGCCACTTCCGCCAGTGTACGCTTACGCTGCTCGGCGCTTTCAAGGTCTTTGGCCACTTGGGCCTGCGCTTCCGCGTCTGCCTTTTCCTTCAACACGACCCGGAAGGTCGCTACAGAACGGGCAATCTCGCCTATTTCATCGCGGCGCTTTGTCCCCGATATATCAATATCCAAAGACCCCTCGGCAAGGCGTTCCAGATCGGCTTGCAACGCGCGCATGGCTTTCATCATGCTGCGGCCCATTTTGAAGGCCAAGCCCAAAAACACCAGACCAATGGGCGTACACACAAGCGCAATATAGCTGAGCTGGGAGATGATCAGTTCATTCAAGGTTTGCGTATTGCCACCCGAGCTCAACTCAACCCCAGCACCAATGGCATCCGTCAGGCTTTGGTACAGCGTGACAAATGAAAAGACCGTTCCGCCTCCCATAATGGCCAGTGCCAACAGAACGATAAAGACAAATTTCCCGATTATCGAAAGTTCGAGGATACGTGAGAGCCCTTGAACCATAATTCCTCCAGCTACAGCGTGATTCTCGCGGCACACTATTGGGGAACTTGGTAAATAACCCCTTTCTAAAAATTAGGTATATCTACTTTTGTTATAAATTATTTACAAAGTTTTACAGTATCTGAGACTTTAGTAGGGTGGCCAACGCGGGTCATCCACACGCCCCGCCACATTCGGCATGTCCTCACCCGAAATGGTGAGGGTGTGATGGGGGGTGCCGGGAATCGGTTCAAGCACTTCTTCCTCACCGGAAATCAGCTTCACTTCCGGAGATGTGAGACGTCCAGTAAGCACCATGAAGTTGGGATCATCCTTCACACCTTCAAAAATGAAGGCGCTGGCGCTGCCAAATACGCGGGCAATTTCCTTTTCAACAAAGTAGGCAATTTTCCGATAGCCGGACCATGTGAAGGAGTTGCCGTCTTTGGTGCGAAGCTGCCGTGTTTTACCCGAAACATCAGGACCTTCTCTGGTATAGATGCCATTTTCATCCAAAAAGGCCCTCCAGATGTCCACAAACACACCGCCCGCCGGTTCTACCTGCTCCACATAAAGGTCATTCAAAAAACTGAAGTTTGCGGATTTGGAGTAGTCTTCTGCCGGGGCAAGACCAACCCAGATAAGAGGCAGCTGCTCATTGCGTACCGCGGCAACCATGGAGGCAACCCGGTAGCGGTATTCTTTGGTCCAGTCCCGCGACTGAAAGGGAATCACATCTTCTTCAATGGAAATATCCCCATCATCGGAGAGCCCCAGCATGACAACAACCAGCCCCACATCTTCCTTTTCCAAGGTGGTGACGATTTCTTCCGGCCAGTCGGGCTCTTTGCTCTTCACCAACCCAACCCCGGGATAGGTGAGCTTTTTCACCTTGATGGAAGGCGTTTGCGCGTAAACAGCCTTCAAGCCATCAGCAACGCCTTGTGCCAGACCATCGCCCACCACCAAAAGGGTTTTGGCATCTTCGCTTTTGGCTTCTTCCTTGATAACCGGCGCGCTGGCGACCGCAGGGGCCGCCCTCCGGCTTTTGCGCCGCGTTGTGGAGCGTTTATAGCGGCGGGTTCGTTTTTGTCTGGCTTGAGGTTGTTTCTTTTTGGCCGAAAGCCCAAACAGGCGGGAGAAAAAACCGCCGCCCGTCGGCTTGCTCTTTTTCTGACTAACTTGTGCCTGAGCGGGAGTGGAAGAAAAAGGTTCGGCTGCGAACACGCAGGTCAATGCGGCCACTAACACAATGCTCCACAATATGCGGATCACTTTCATCTCAAACTCCCGGTTCAATGTCCCGGGAGCACCATAACCTTTATAATTACAACGGGAAATTAATTAGTTTTCCCGTTTCAACCTTTCCAGCAAAAGCTTTGAGTCATATCCGTCAGGCGTCATGCCTCTGGCAAGCTGGTATTTGCGGATGGCGGACTGGGAGCCTGGGCCGATTCTTCCATCAATCTTACCGACCGGATATCCATTGCGCGACAAGAGCTGCTGCAACTGCTTTCGCTCTGAAAAACTCAAGGGTGTATCGTTGCGCGGCCAGCTGGCCTGAAATGAGGATACTCCCAAGATCCTGTCACCCAGATGCCCTACGGCCAGAGCATAGGAGTTGGAGTTGTTGTAGCGCTTGATAACGTCGAAGTTTTTAAGTGTCAGGAACGCCGGACCTTTGGAGCCTGCTGGAAGGTACAACTTGGCATGATCGCTTTTGCGCGGGAATGCGCTGCCATTGGCCCGTGTTATGCCCAAGGTTTCCCACTCGCCCAAAGAGCGTGCGGACTTCTTGTTGGCAAGGGCGTAGTTAAAGCCACTTGGCAGCTGGACCTCATAGCCCCATGTCTTGCCGGTTTCCCAGCCCGATGCCTTGAGATAGGCGGCGGTTGAGGCCAACGCATCAGGCACACTGTTCCAGATATCGCGTTTTCCGTCTCCGGTAATGTCCACCGCGTAGGCTTGATAGGTGGTTGGGATGAACTGGGTGTGACCCATGGCGCCAGCCCACGAGCCGGTCATCTTGGAGTGGTGAACATCCCCGTTCTGCAAGATTTTAAGAGCGGCTATCAGCTGGGTACGACCGAATTTCTTTCGCTTGCCACCATCATAGGCAAGGGTTGCCAGTGAGCGGATGGTGCCTCTGACGATCTTCGGATTATCCAGAATATGGCCGTAGGAGCTTTCCATGCCCCAGATAGCCACAACCGTGTAACGAGAAACGCCATAGCGCTTTTCGATGGTATCCAGCCAAGCGGACCATTCCGCTTCAGCCTCTGTTCCGTTTTTGATACGCCTGTCGGACACAGCCCTGTCCAGATAACTCCACACAGCCTGTGTGAACTCCGGCTGATTTTCTGCGCGGCGCAAAATTTCCGGATCAGGCGTCATGCCTTTAAACACCTGCGTGTAAAGGGAGCGGGAAATACCGGCACTGCGTGCTTGTGGCCAGAAGCCTTCCACCCACCTGTCAAAAGCCGGAGCCGCCGCAGCCTGCCCCACTAAAATGCTGCCAACAAATAAGGCACCAAGTGCTGCCCTTATGACCCCAATTACCTGCAAAACCGTCTCCTGTTTCAGCCCGTCCAAGAACTCTTTGGCCCAATATAAAGTGATAGGGGCCCGTTTATTGACTAAAGCTTGTCTAAAACATGGCTATACTCCATGACAAGACAGAATTAACGCCAAGGCAGGCCAGATTTTGGATAAGAATTTAATGTGTTTTTTCTGTCAGTGCCTTATGCGAAGGCCAGCCTCTATAGTATTACTGTGAAAACTATTTGGACTCTCGGCTGCCCTGAAATTGCTATAGGTATAACGGGCAGTTAAAGCAGCACTTTTTGAAAAAGCCCAAAGAACACCAAGGGAACCTTGCATTTCCCTCTCCGAGCCGGACATCCCTTTATAATCCCTATAGGAATAGCTAAGGGAGGCATCAGCAACCAGATCCTGCGTTATCTGACGGGCATATTGCAACTCGCCTGAATAAAGGATGGAGCCGGAAACACCTTCTAAGTGAGAGCTGTCGAAGTAAGTAACCACGGACGCACTCACTGTATCGCGCCGCGTTGGAGACCACACAAAGGCAGTATCGAACAAGAGCCCTTGAAGATTTGGCAAATGGTGATCTTCTGGCCGTTCCTCTCGCCAGCCAACGGACACCTCTCCCCTCAGCTTGGGTCCACGGTCCAGATTAAAGCCCGTTCTCAGATGGTATCCAGTGGCATCCCGGTTAAACCCACCCGCACAGCACCGGTCATACTTGCGCAGCAAGACACCACCTTCAACAAACGGGGCCACCATTCCCCCTGCATTCATGGAGAGACGCAAGCTGGCGTCAAACAAGGAGTTGTCCCTATCTTCTTCAGCGCGATCACTGCCTTCATCATAAAATGTGCGCTCAATGCCAGCTTGGGCAGAAACCAGCATGGGACCTATTTCTTTTTCCACGCTCACCGCTCCGCGCAGGTCATGTACCAGATCTGTCCTGCCTGTTTCACTGGCATTTTCCGCGGAGGCCCGTTCTTCACGGGTCAGGGAATAGGATGTTTGCAGGCCGACTTCGAACCCGCCTTTCAAGTCCAGACGCAACTGCCCCCCTGCCCCCACCTGAGGCTGGTCATCTTCCGTGTCTTCAATGAACGACTGCAGACTACCTTCCATATAGGCTTCGGCATAATGGCGATCCCAATCCGAACGCAGAGCGACAAAGCCCTCCAGCCTATAAAAACTGCTGCCTTCCCCTGATGCGGAGCTAGATGCGTTATCCGTATAGCCCCAGCCCGCACTCAGCTCGGGGTAAAAAAGAAAAGAGCGTAACCGCAGCCCCTCGGGCCGGTCTGACAGGGTATCGCCATCAAACACGTCAAGCATGGGGTCGGGAGCTACCAATTGCCCCAGTGCGGCCACCCGTTCCGCACGTTGCAGCTTTTGGGCAAACGAGGCCTGTGGCCCCTGCCGGCGGCCTTCACTATATATGCGCGTTAAAGATGAAAGCTCCCGCCCGTTGGTCTTTACGGTTCCCTCAAGCACATCTTCGTCCGCAGCTCCATCCATCAAACCACGCAGAGGAGGCGCGTTTTCCTGTGCCTTAGCATTGCTTGTCAAGCCAGACAAAGCCGCTACACCAAGAATCACTGTCAGATATTTAATGGATGCTTTCATAGTTGGGAAAAAAGAACTCTCTGCAATATATTTCCGACGCACTATGAAGAACAATGGGTCAATTGTAGTTAATAGACCCTTGAATTTTTATTAGAAAGTTTGATTGTTCTGCGCATAAATTGGCTCTAGAAGCTGAATAACCTTGTGGTTAGAACATCAAAATGACAGATTCTTTGAGTTAACAACTGTCCATTTTCGGCAACAGACCACCTAAATTCGGGCGCAATAGAAGAGTATCGTAGATGCATATGCCTTCGTTTCAGCAACGGGAAGAAACCAAAGTGGAAGTCAACCAGGAATGGCTGAATTCCGCGTGTCGCACGTTGGAAGCAGAGAAAACCGGCGTTGACTCGCTGTTGACTTCCCTCCAGAACGGACTGGGCGCTCCATTCTTGAAAGCCGTTGAGACCATTGGCCAATCCAAAGGCCGGGTTATTGTTTCCGGCATCGGTAAAAGCGGACTGATCGGCACCAAACTGGCCGCCACCTTCGCATCCACAGGCACGCCTGCCTTCTTTGTTCACGCAAGCGAAGCCAGCCACGGTGACCTTGGCATGATTACCGAGGAAGACGTTGTTATCGCCATTTCCTGGTCGGGAGAAACGCAGGAACTGGCAAGTCTTATCGCCTTCACCCGCCGCTTCCGTGTGCCGTTAATCGGCATTACCTCCAAATCCGAGAGCGCGCTTGGACGGGCCTCTGATATCTGTCTGGAATTGCCAGCTGTTCAGGAAGCTTGCCCGCACGGCCTTGCCCCCACCACCTCCACCTTGATACAGATGGCCATTGGGGACGCATTAGCCATTGCCCTGCTGGAAGCGCGCGGCTTTACCGCCAGTGACTTCAAGGTCTACCATCCGGGCGGAAAACTGGGTGCCACTTTGCAGCATGTGCGTGATGTCATGCACTCCGGCCCAGAAGTCCCTCTTGCCCCTGTAGGGACTTCCATGCGCGAAGCTATTGTCTTGATGACACAAAAGAGCCTTGGCGTTCTGGGTATCACCAATGGCCTTGGCCAGCTGGTTGGCATTATCACCGATGGTGACTTGCGCCGCCATATCAGTTCCGACTTCCTCGACAAACCCGTTGAAGAGATTATGACTGCGGACCCTAAAACGGTCACGGAAGATCTGCTTGTGGGCGCGGCACTGGACATGATCAACACAATGGGCATCACGTCCCTGTTCGTCGTGGACGGGAAACGCCCTGTTGGCATCGTCCACCTGCATGGCTTACTGCGTGTGGGAGCAGCTTAACGCTGCATTCCGTTTGATCGGGTTCGACCAAACAGCAAGAGTTTGCTCAACATAAATATGTTAGAGCGCAAAGCGTGAATACAAATGAACGTGATGCGCTCTAACTGCACACAAGGGCTATGCCCCTAAAACCCTGAGGGCCGCTCAAGACGTTGGCCCGCTTTTGCTATTGACTATCCGGAACGCTCTTTTCCTGCGTAACCTCATGCAGCCAAGAGCTGATTTTACGCATCGCCGCACTGTTATTTTGAGGATCATAAAAATCTCCAATAGGGACATGGGCCGTTTGACTTGGGCTCCCTTTGGTATTTTCGAGCAGCAGTCGTTCCGTATTAGACCCCCACGTCTCATAAACTTCGTTGGTACGAACTGAATCCACGACCTTGTCCTCCAAGCCATAAATAAATAATGCAGGGACATCACTTGGCGCCTTTTCCGACCGAAATGCCAGATCTATGAACTGGGCGAGAGGCAAGAGGGATTTTGTGGGATAGCAAACAGAAAAAGCATAGAACTCTCTCAAGGTTGCCTGCATGTTATCACAGCGGGTTGGGCCTAAGAGTGCACGTACCACGAGAGATGCATAGGGAGCCGTGATCAAACTTGTGCCGAAATACTCAAGCTCATATGAGGGAGAAACTAAGATAATAGCTGCAATATCCTCTTGGTATTCATCCTTGGTTTTTAAAAGCCAAGTGGCTAATGCTCCCCCCAAGGACGTTGCTATGATGATTGTCTTGTCCCCAATTCTCCGGCCCACCTCGAAAGCCTCGGCGGTATCGTTCACCCAGTCATTATAGGAGACTTCCCCCATGGCTTTGATGGTACGCCCGTGGCCTGCCAACCGCGTATAAAACAAATTGGCCCCCAGCTCAGCTGCCATATTATCCGGTATGGGGCGGATTTCCTCTTTACTGGTCGAGAACCCATGAATGCTTACGATGGAATAGGCTGTCTTCTGCTTTGAAGCTGGGTCATTCCAGATGATCTGCTTTTGCAGGCCCGGTTTTATATCGGCAAATTTAGCCTCCTCATGCAGAAGATATCCTTCAACATCCTCAGGGATCTGTGAGGGAGAAAAGCTGAGTGAGATGGGCGTGAAGATCGTTGTGTGCCAGCCATATCCGACAAAAATGATAATGAGAACTAATAGAATCCAACGCATATGTGCCCCAATCAGCTTTAATTTCTTCCAGCTAGGCGGGTACCATTTCTTAATCCGACATCGCAGCACTGTGACAGATGGTATTTACAGACAAAACATAAACTTGAATGCCTAATAAACTACCCAAGCTGGAAGTGGTAACACGGCACCCGTCTGCCCGGCCTGAGCAATAAATTGAGGGATTTTATCTTGCGTGGAGAGGTCGATATTGACGGTGTCTGCGGAGGGTAAACGCCGCAGATCACCACATTAGCATAAAAAATAAAAGTTAGAGTGCGAAGAGCGAATGGAAATGAGTGCGACGTGCTCTAAGTCACCTTTTGCACCTTCAAGCTCACCCCTTCAATTTCCACAATCTTCACTTTGGTTCCAACGCTCGTATCATCCCCGCTGATGCGCCAGATGGTGCCATCAATATGCAAGGTGCCCTGACCGTTCTGGATCGGATCAGCCAACACAAATTCACGCCCAAGGTAACGGGAGCCACGCTGGTTCAGCTCCGGGTCGCCCTGCGTCCTGGTGATTTTCATCATGAAAGAGCGGCCAAGAACCAGAGAAACCACGGAGGCCGCGAGAAACAGGCCCAAGGACCATTGCCAGCTCAGTTCCACAAACAGTGCAACCCCGCCCACAATAAAGGCCGCGAGGCCAAACCAGACGAAAATCCATCCGGGCGCGGCCACCTCCAACCCCAGAAGAAGCAGGCCAAGAACCCACCACTTCCAAGGGCCAAGCATATTTACAAGATCAATCAGCGCACTCATTCACTGTCCTTCGAAGTGCCCACACTTGGCACGCGGGAAGAGGAACGGCGCTCCTTTGCTTCCTGCGAGAAAGTATCCTTGGCAATCTCGGCAATTCCTGCCAGTGACCCGATCACGCTGGTTGCTTCCATGGGCACAATGAGGGTTTTCTGGTTCGGAGATTTTGCCAGCTCACCAAAGGCCTCGACATATTTATTGGCCACAAAGTAATTGATTGCCGCCACATCTCCTGTGGCAATAGCCTCTGACACCAACTTTGTTGCCGTTGCTTCCGCTTCGGCAAGACGTTCTCGGGCTTCTGCATCACGGAACGCGGCTTGCTGGCGACCTTCTGCCTCCAAAATCAAGGACTGCTTGACGCCTTCCGCCTTGTTGATTTCCGCTTGGCGGTCGCCCTCGGCTTCCAAAATCGAGGCGCGCTTTTCACGCTCTGCCTTCATCTGGCGGCCCATGGCGTCCACAAGGTCAACGGGCGGGTTGATATCCTTGATCTCGATGCGGGTGACCTTCACTCCCCAAGGCTCGGCAGCAGCATCCACCACGCGCAGCAGACGGGCGTTGATTTCGTCGCGGTTGGAAAGAAGTTCGTCCAGATCCATGGAACCCATGACACTACGGATATTGGTCATGGTGAGGTTGAGGATGGCGTTTTGCAGGCCCATGACCTCATAGGACGCACGCGCTGCATCCAGCACCTGATAAAAGGTGACACAATCAGCGGTGACAGAGGCATTATCCTTGGTGATAACCTCTTGTGCCGGTACGTCCAGCACCTGTTCCATCATGTTTACCTTGTAACCAACGCGGTCCAGAAACGGGATGATCAGGTTAAGACCCGGCTTCAAGGTCGTCCTGTAACGCCCGAACCGCTCGATGGTGTAATTATAGCCCTGTGTGACTGTTTTGATCCCCGCAAAGAAGACGAGAACGATAAACCCCAGCAGGGCGATTAGGAAAATATTTAACCCTAAAAATTCCATAGATAAACCCACTCTCAATATTTAAAAATTACGGAGATTCCACAAAATATAAGTACACTTTTTATAGAGTGTTCTTTTTTGCATTCCAAGAAATTTCAAAGCTTTGAAAAGAGAGGCGTAAAGGGCGCAGCCGGGTTGCAAAGCATGCCGGATGCGCTCGCGTCAGACTGGCACGATCTGCCTATTCACATCAAAAGGGCTTTAAATCCAGCCAGCCAGCTCGTTCTTGACAATGGCATGGATGGTTTTCATGCCCGGTTCGCTGTCATTAAGGCAAGGGATGTGAGTGAACTGTTTGCCGCCATTTTCCTCAAAAATTTCCGCGCCCTCGCCAGCAATTTCTTCCAGCGTCTCCAGACAGTCAGCTACAAACCCCGGATTCATGACCGCGATTCGTTTCACGCCCTCTTTAGCAAGCTTTTCGATGGTTTTGTCCGTGTACGGCTGAAGCCACTCTTCAGGGCCGAAACGGGACTGGAAGGTAACCTGCAGCTGCTTCTCATCCATACCCAGCTTTTCGCGCAGCAAACGCGTGGTTTTCATGCAGTGGCAATGATAGGGATCCCCTTTTTTAAAGTAGCTCTGGGGAATTCCGTGGTAGCTGGTGAGAATGACCTCCGGCTTTTCCGGCAACTGCTCAAGCGTCGCCTCCACCGAGGCTGCCAGAGCATTCACATAGACAGGGTGGTCATGATAGGGCGGCACTGTGCGCAGGGCCGGTTGCCAGCGCATGTCCATGAGCACGCGGAAAACCTCATCATTCACGGTTGCCGTGGTGGATGCGGAATATTGCGGGTAGAGCGGGAAGACAAGAATTCGCTCACACCCTTCGTCTTTCATGGCCTGCAGACGGGAGCGGATGGACGGATTTCCGTAGCGCATGGCCCAATCCACCTTCACGTCAGTTTCTTCAAACTTGAAGGCCTGCTTCAGTTGCTCGCTCTGGCTGCGGGTGATGGTGCGCAGCGGGCTTTCATCCAGCTCGTTATTCCAGATTTCCTTATAGGCTTCGCCGGATTTTTGCGGGCGCTTGGACAGCACAATTCCATGAAGGATGGGATACCAAAGCAGGCGCGGCCACTCGATAACACGCCGGTCTGAAAGGAATTCTTTCAAATAGCGGCGCATGGACCAGTAGTCGGTTCCGTCAGGAGTTCCAAGGTTTATCAGCAAAACGCCAACTTTTCCGGCGTCAACAGGAGGGTGCTCGTGTGGCAATGTCCCCGTTGGCGCCTGTGTGGTGCTTTGTGCTCCTGACATTGGATTCTCCCTTTAATTGCATAGAGCATTTAAATAGAAGGAGTTTCCCCCGACTCCAAGAGTTCAACAAAGATATCCTAATATAAAGTGGCGCTGCCCCCGCCTAGAGCGTCCTCTCGTCGGAAATAACCTTACCATCATTAGGAAGAGTACCTAGGTCAACCAGTTCCACATCCCCCGACAGCCCTGTATTTTCCTTAAGGGCTTGTTTGAGTTCCCCTATCAAGCTCTCATCCTGCCGTGGTGATTCTGCCAGTAAGATCATGTGGTCGCGCTCCTGCTTACGCAGCACATTCAGGCGCAGCCGCCCCAGTTCCCCATAGGATTTGCTGATTCGGTTGATTTGAACCGGATCCACAAACATACCCTTGACCTTGGTGCGCTGGTCGGCACGGCCCATCCACCCTTTCAAACGCATGTTGGTGCGCCCGCAAGCCGAGGCACCTGCGACAACCGCAGAAAGGTCTCCTGTAGCGAAGCGGAAATAGGGGTAGCCCCCGTTCAAAGTGGTGACAACCACTTCGCCCACGTCTCCCTGCGCCACCGGATCACCGGTGCCGGGCGTGACGATTTCCACCAGATAGCCCTCATTGACCACCATTCCCTCCTGAGCTGAGCTTTCATAGGCAATGACGCCCAATTCCGCTGTGGCATAACACTGCTGCACGCGAATGCCCCTGTTCAAATAGAACTCCCGGAGGGAGGGAAACAGCGCGCCGCCGGAGACAAGCGCTTTGTCGATGCTGGAAATATCAGCACCCAGTTCATCAGCCCGCTCTATTATAATTTTCAAGTAATCGGGCGTGCCCGTATAGGCCGTTGGGCGGTAGCCGGAAATGGCGGCAACCTGCAAGTCCGTATTGCCCGTACCTGCCGGAAAGACCACAGCACCCAAGGCCCGAAGGCCTTCATCCATTATGAAGCCGCCCGGTGTCATGTGATAGGAGAAGGTGTTGTGCACCCGCTCGCCCCCGCGAAAACCTGCGGCATGCAGCGCGCGTGCGCAGTTCCACGGGTCTTTGCCACTGCCCTGCATTTCCCAGATGGGGCCGGGAGACATGAACACACGCTGCAGACCAAAAGAACTTCCATTGGACAAGCTTCCCAGCCCGTTTTCTTCGGCCAGCTTCGCAACCAGATCGCTCTTGCGTAAAACGGGGAGGTTTGCCAGTGCTTCGCGAGAGGTCACGCTGTCAGGGTCTACCCCTTCCAAATGCGTGTGCCAGCCCTGCCCGGAGCCTCTGGCCTTTTTTAATAAAGCGGGCAACTGCGCGAATTGGTCAGCTTCCCGTTTTCCCATCTCTCTGGTTTCCAGATGGTCATAAAACTCCAAATCCATTCCCCCACTCCCATTTCTGCGGGCAGGCATCCGGTGCTCTTTGCCCTGCCCCCGTATTCGCTGCGGCCTGCTAGTTCCCCAGCCCCACCTCGTCAACAATTCCGCCAGAGCACCCTTGTTTTGCAGAGGGCGCATTTTCCAAGAGATCGGCAAAGGCCGCCCCTTCATTCAAGGTGCCTTGCAAATGAATTCTCAATTCTCCAATCAATCTGCGGCCCCCAACCACATCACAGTCCACTTCCACCTTGGCACCGGCCCCTTGGCCAAAAGCTTCATCAAAGGAATTTCGGATGTCTTCCGCCCCGATGTAATCTCCGATATTTTCAGAAAACAGGGTGTTCACTGCAGACAGGTTCAGCTGTTCCATAAGGTCCAGCGAGTGATCAAAATATTGCTGCGCAGTGCTGCCGTAGCAGGTGCCGTGTTTATACCACTCGTGGCGGTGCAGGTAGGAGGCATAGCCGGGCATGATTTTCTCAAGGTCCTTGCGAAGCTCTTCACTCAGCTTCAACTTGGGAAGTTCTTTCCAGTTGCCGTTCTTGTCTGTCAGGCGGATCACATCGGACACACCGCAATAAACGTTCCCACGGGGCTGTGGCCACAGGCCATGCAGCACAAGGTTGGAGGCATCGAAGCGGTTCGAATTTTGTGTTTTACATTCGGTTTTACTTGGTCTGGTTTCGCAAAAAGACGGTTGCCAGCTGGCGGCAAGAACATAGGCGGGGCTGCCATCAACCCCTGAACCAATCTCACCCGAATTCCCACGACCCTCGCCCTGTTCCGCCTGTTCTTTGCTCAAGTACTCCCCGCATTTCGCGTTCACCCACCTTTGCTGCGGTTTCGTCTCCTCAATGAGGATTTGATAGTACTCGACGGGTTCCTTGTTTTTGCCGATTAAAGTGTAAGCTTCATTCACATTTACAGACAGCTCACCCGGATTGGTTCTTTTTTTGAAGGATTGATAGGCCGGACAGGATTGTTTGGCGACAAAATACCCCTCCATTTTGATTTGAGCAGAGGCAGGCCCTGCCAGAGATCCAACAACCCCTAAAGCCACCAGTAAACGTGGAAATATCATCGACTTCTCCATGAACAACACCCAGCTTCGCTGCGTTTTTGCCTATTAAACCGATAGTCTGTTTAAATCCCATGACTACAACCGGCTATGAAAAATGTATTTCCACCCCAGCTTGAAAGCGGTGTGGTGCTCGAGGGTACACCACACCGCAGTAGGTCAATATCATCAAGCACTTGCTGCTTGGGGGCAGCGCTCATGCTATCAACCTAAGCCAACCAGCGTTTGCGGCGCTTGTAGTGCTTTACATTTTTGAAGGATTTACGCCCCTCACCGCCAACGCCCAAATAAAACTCTTTCACATCCTCATTCTCTCTCAAGGATGCAGCGTCCCCATCCAGAACAACGCGCCCTGCTTCCATAATGTACCCGTAGTCTGCGTATTTCAGTGCTACATTGGTATTCTGTTCGGCCAGAAGAAAAGACACACCCTCTTTCCGGTTCAGCTCTTTTACGATTTCAAAGATTTCTTCCACCAGCTGCGGGGCAAGGCCCATGGAAGGCTCATCCAGCAAAATCATCTGCGGCTTGCTCATAAGTGCCCGCCCGATGGCGCACATTTGCTGTTCCCCGCCCGAAGTGTAACCCGCCTGTGATGAGCTCCGCTCTTTGAGCCTTGGGAAATAGGCATAGACTTTTTCCAGATCCCGCTTGATGGCCGCCTTGCCGTCCTTACGTGTGTAAGCACCGCTCAAGAGATTGTCTTCTATGGATAAATGGCCAAAACAGTGCCGGCCTTCCATGACCTGAATACAGCCACGGCGCACCAGCATGTTAGCCGATAATGCCTGAACTTCCTTTTCATCAAACAAAATTGTCCCTTTAGTTACCTCCCCCCGCTCGGCCTGAAGCAGGTTGGAGATGGCTTTCAGCGTGGTGGTTTTACCCGCGCCATTTGCCCCCAGCAGAGCGACAATCCCCCCTTTGGGAACGGTGAGAGAAACGCCTTTGAGCACCAGAACCACGTGATCGTAAATCACTTCAATATTGTTCACGCTCAAAATATTGGCCCCGTTTAATTCGGGGGAAATTTGGTGTTGTGCTTGAACGGCCATAGCAAAGGCTCCGGTGAAAACTGGTTTTCTCGTGAAGGGAAGCGGGCAAAACCACCAGCCGGCTTCCCTTTTTCGTTAAACGCGCTTAATTGCAGGCAATGCCATCGCGGCCCGGCCACGGCGCATTGTTCCTGGCGTATTCGGCAGCCTTTTGCGCTTCCAACGGGGCAATCACCTCCCGATCAGCCAACAGCATATCGCCGGACTGGGTGAACTTCTTGCCGTCCCACTCCAGAAGCCATGCACCCGCATGCCCTGTGTGGTTATCGCAGGAAGTGGAGAAGGGAGCGGCCATTCCGGCCATACCAAGCTCTTCCAAAGTTGCCTTAGAAATATCCAGATTTTCCAGCCCCCAGCGCATTTGTGATGGCGTGATGTCTGCGGTCCCAAAGTGCTTTTGCGCAGCCTTTATGCCCTCAACCATGATCATGGACATGACCACACCGCGCTGATAGAACACCGTGTCCAGATCAGCCTCGGATTTCACATAGGACTTACCCGCATCCACCACGTGTTTCTTGATGTCGGCAATGACCGGATAGTCGCCCGGAACGTTGAAGGACAAGGAACGGTAACCCTTGCCCTTGTTGCCCAGCGCTTGCAAGTCTCCATCAGAGCCGGACCACCAAACGCCCACGAACTGATCCATTGGGTAGCGGGTTTTGGCTGCTTCGGTTAGTGCGCCCGCATTCATGGCACCCCACCCCCACATAACCACGAAATCAGGCCGTTCGCGGCGGATTTGCAGCCATTGGGATGACTGGTTCTGCATTTCTTTCAGGCCCACGGGAATGGTGAGCAGCTCGAACCCGTGTTTGGCGGAGAGCTTTTCCATTAAGGGAATAGGCTCCTTGCCAAACGGGTGATCCAGATGCAGCAGGGCGACTTTCTTACCCTTGAGGTTATCGAGGTTCCCCTCGCTGATACCCTGCAAGATCATGGAGGCCCCATCCCAGTAAGACACTGGCGGGTTGAACGCCCATGCAAAGGTATTGCCGTCGGACATGGGCGAGAAGCCATAACCGGGAGCGAGGATCGGGATTTTATCAACGTTGGTGCGTGGCAGAACCTGAAGAGTAATACCTGTTGACCACGGCTGGGTGACAATGGCATTGCCCTTGGTCTTTTCATAGCACTCCACACCCTTTGTGGTGTTGTAGGCGGTTTCGCACTCTTCAAAGTCGATCTTGATACCGCCAACGCCCCCGTCCCGTGCGTTGAGCATTTCCACATAATCGCGCTGGCCGTTCATCAAAGGTGTGCCGGTGGCTGCAAAAGGTCCGGTGCGGTAGGCCATGTTTGGTGTATAAAGCCCTTCCGCCGAGGCCATGACCCCGCTGCATGCCAGTGCAAGCGATCCCGCAGCCAAAAGCTGCGCAAATTTAGTTATTTTCATTCCGTTTCCTCCCAGTTTCTCCGGTTCGGAGCACCTTTCCCAAGCTCTCCCAAAGCTCTTAGTGGGGGAAAGGCCATATAATCAGTTTTTCGCGGATCAAGCCCCAAAGACGGGCTAGACCCAGCGGTTCCACAATCAGGAAAAAGATAATCAAGGCCCCCACGATCATCACATTCACATGCTCCATTGAGGCGGAGTGCACCTCAATGCCCAGCGCCTGCGGCAGGCTATTCAGGACAACCGGCAGGGCCACGATGAAGATGGCGCCCAAGAAGTTGCCCATGATGCTACCAAGGCCACCGATGATGGCGATGAACAGGATTTGAAAGCTCATGGGAATGTCGAACAGGTTCGGCTCTGCCGCCCCTTTCCATAAAAACACCATGAGCGCACCGGCAATACCCACCACATAGGAGCTGACCGCAAAGGCACTGAGCTTGGCGCGCATGAGGTTGATGCCCACCAGCTCGGCGGCGATATCCATATCCCGCACCGCCTTCCACATGCGCCCGTAACGCCCGCGGGTGAGGTTGATAAGTCCGAAGGTGATGACACTCACAACGCCCAGCACAAAGTAGTACTGTGTCATGGCCGTTGCAGTCGGGCCGGTGACCGTGAGGCCGAACAGATCCAGCGTACGCACTTCAATGGCGCCCGAGGCGTTGTAGTTGTAAAGCCATGCCCATTTCTCGAAGAGCCAGACCAGAAAGAACTGGGAGGCCAGTGTGGCGATGGCCAGATAAAAGCCCTTGATGCGCAAGGACGGCAAGCCGAAGGCCACGCCAACGGCAGCAGAAAAGCAGCCGGAAAGTGCCAGCGCCAGAATCAGGTTCATTTCTGGAAATATGGTCGTGAGCTTGTAGCAGGCATAGGCCCCAACGCCCATGAAACCGGCGGTGCCCAGCGAGAGCTGGCCGGCAAAGCCGGTGAGGATGTTAAGGCCCATCGCCGCAAGAGCATAAATGAGCACCGGCACCAGCAGGGCCTTAAAGGTGAACTCGCTGGCGGTAAGCGGAAACACCACAAATGCGGCAAGCAGCACCACCATGAGCAGCCATGAATCCTGCTTGATAGGAAACAGGGCCTGATCTGCCTTGTATGTGGTTTTGAACTGGCCGGAGGTATTATAAAACATCTGGTTTCCCTCCCTTATACGCGCTCGATGATGCGCTCACCAAACAGCCCTTGCGGACGGAACAGCAGCACAATGAGGGCCAGAATGAAGGCGAACCACGTTTCCGTGTTGCCACCTAGCAGCGGTTGACCCCAGTAGATTTCAAAGAGCTTTTCCAATAGGCCAATGGCAATGCCGCCGATGATGGCACCGGAAACGGATTCCAACCCGCCCAGCATAAGCACCGGCAGAGCCTTATAGGCAATCACCTCCAGCGCGAACGACACCCCTGCCCGCGCACCCCACACGATGCCGGTGGCAAGGGCTATGACACCGGCAATGAACCACACAATCACCCAAATCGTGGAGAGGGAAATTCCTACCGACAGCGCCGCCTGATGGTCATCTCCCAGCGCGCGGATGGCGCGGCCCATAGCGGTTTTGTTCAAAAACGTGAGCAAGGCAATGACCAGAACCACCGCCATGCCAACGGCGGCAAGGTCCTTTTGCTCCAGCAGCACGAAACCGCCGAAGGGCTCGAACTCGAACGCGCCCGTTGGAATGCCCAGCGCCTCGGTGATCATAACTTTGTTTTCGCCGCCAAAGACGAATTCGCCAAAACCCACGAGAAACAAGGTAATGCCAATCGTCGCCATGAACAGGATGATGTCGGGTTGGCCGACAAGCGGGCGCAGCACCACCCGCTCCACCGTCATAGCCAGCACATACATCACCGCCAGAGTGAGCGGCAGGGCCAGCCATGCAGGCACGCCTTTTTCATGCAGGCCCACCAGCGTGAGCGCGGCGAACACCACCATGATGCCTTGGGCAAAGTTGAAAATGCGCGAGGATTTGTAAATCAAGACAAAGCCCAGCGCGATGAGTGCATAAAGCACGCCCGAGACAAGCCCCTCCCAAAGGACCTGAAGCAGAAAGTCCGGCGCGTCATACATTTGAACAAACGGATCGACAAAAATATTATATAAAAGTTCCACCTGAGCCCCCCTTAGTGTGAAACGCCAAGATAGGCATCAATGACTTCTGGATTGTTTTGCACGTCCTCTGGCGGGCCATCGGCAATCTTGCGGCCATAGTCCAGCACCACGACGCGATCGGACAGGTCCATCACCACGCCCATGTCATGCTCGATGAGGGCGATGGTGGTTCCCATCTGTTCGTTCACCTCAAGAATGAAGCGGCTCATGTCCTCTTTTTCTTCCAGATTCATGCCCGCCATAGGCTCGTCCAGAAGAAGTAAGTCCGGCTCCATGGCAAGGGCCCGGGCCAGCTCCACCCGCTTTTGCAGGCCGTAAGGCAGCTTGCCCACGGGCGTGCGGCGGATGTGCTGGATTTCCAGAAAATCGATAATCTCTTCAATGCGCTCACGGTGCTCGATCTCCTCGCGCAGGGCGGGGCCATAGTGGAGCAGCTGCCAGAATATGTTGCGCTTCATGCGCACCGAGCGCCCTGTCATGATGTTGTCCAGCGTGGACATGCCCTTGAACAGAGCCACATTTTGAAAGGTGCGGGCGATGCCTTGGCTCACCGCCAGATGCGGTTTCATGGAGCGCCGGTGCTTGCCTTTGAAGGTGATCTTACCTTCCTGCGGCTGGTAGAACCCGTTGATCACATTGAGCATGGAGGTTTTACCGGCTCCGTTTGGGCCGATGATGGCGCGAATTTCCCCCTTCATAACATTGAACGAGATATTGGTGATAGCCTTCACACCGCCAAAAGACAGGGAAACATTTTGCAGATCCAGAAGCACATCGCGCTGTTTTTCCACCTGCTTCCCCTCTATTGCGGAACTAACCAGAACATTCATTCTGCTGCCTCCATAACCGCTGCACCCGCACCGCTGGCATGGGGCTGTAGATCTCTGATTTCCACGGTGGCCTCGATGGTGCCGGAGCGCCCATCCTCAAAGCTCACCGTTGTCACCACATGCTTGCTGGTGCTGCCGTCATAAAGGGCGGTGATGAGCGGTTCATAACGCTCGCTCACAAACTTGCGGCGCACTTTGAGCGTGCGGGTCAACTCCCCGTCATCGGCATCCAGTTCTTTATGCAGGATCAGGAACCGCCGGATCTGCGCCTCTGCCATGAGGTTTTCGCGGGCTAGATCCTGATTGACCTGATCTATGTGCTCCTCGATCATGCCATAGACCTGTGGGTGCGCGGCCAGCTCCTGATAGGAGGCATAGGCGATGTTGTTGCGCTCGGCCCAGTTGCCCACGGCCACCAGATCAATATTGATGAAGGCAGTGGCAAAATCCTGCTGATTGCCGAAAATAACCGCCTCTTTGATATTGGGAAAGAACTTGAGCTTGTTCTCGATATATTTAGGCGCAACCATATGACCGCTGGTGAGTTTGCCCACGTCCTTGGCGCGGTCGATGATTTTGAGATGTCCGTTTTCCAGGATCATCCCAGCGTCCCCCGTCTTCACCCAGCCCTCGGCATCTTTGGTTTCCTTAGTGGCCTCTTCATTCTTGAAATAGGCGTTGAAGGCACCGGGAGAGCGGTAAAGCACTTCGCCATTCTCGGTGATTTTCAGTTCCACCCCCGTAAAGGGAGTTCCCACTGTATCGGGATAGATTTCCCCGTTTGGCTGGGCAGTGATGAACACGCTGGATTCCGTTTGCCCGTAGAGCTGCTTCAGGTTGATGCCAAGAGAGCGGTAGAACCGGAAAATCTCCGGTCCAATGGCCTCTCCCGCTGTGTACGCCACCTTGACACGCGAAAAGCCCATCTGGTTCTTCAAGGGCGAATAGACAAAATAGGACCCGAGCCCATAAAGCACCCGCTCGCCGAGTGTCACTGTCTGCCCATCCAGAAGCCGACCGCCGATGCGGTTTGCCACTTTCAAAAAATAGTCGAACATGCGCTTTTTCAAGCCACTGGCATCTTCCATGCGCACCATCACATGGGTAAGCAGGCCTTCAAACACACGCGGCGGGGCAAAGAAGTAAGTGGGCGAGATTTCCTTGCGGTCTCCCAGAACTGTCTCCATGTTTTCAGGACAGTTGACGCAATAGCCAGCCGTATAAGCCTGCGCCACAGAGAACACATGGTCCCCCACCCACGCCATGGGCAGGTAGGCCAGTGTGCTTTCCGTGTGGTCCAACCCATCAAAACTATTGGCGTTTCTGGCGGAAATGATGAGATTGTCAAACGTGAGCATGACGCCCTTGGGGCGGCCCGTGGTACCGGAGGTGTAGAGCATCACCGCCACATCGCTTCCCGACCCGTTGGCAATCCCTTCCCGCCAATGCTTACCTGAGATGGTAAATTGCTGCTGATGGCGGCGCCCTATCTCCTGAACCACCTTGAACTCACTCAGGTCCGTGTGGTCATAATCTCGCAGGCCCTTCGGATCCTCATAAATAACATGGCGCAGCTCAGGGAGGTTTTCGGCAATGGACAAAACCTTGTCCACCTGCTCCTGATCCTCCACAATGGCCATCGTGACTTCTGCATGCTGTAAAACGTAGGACATTTCATCGGCAATGGCATCCGCGTACAAGGGAACCGGCACCCCGCCGATCGCCTGCACTGCCACAATGCCCCAATAAAGCTGCGGGCGGTTGGCGCCGATAATGGCAACCTTTTCACCTTCCTTGCAGCCCAGCTGTTTGAGCCCCAAAGAGAGGTTCTTCACTTCCTCATAGGTCTCGCGCCAGTTCCACACCTGCCAGATGCCGAGGTCCTTTTCCCGAAAAGCCGGATTGCTCGGCCATCGCTGTGCATTTTCAAGCAGCAGCTTAGGAAAAGTATCGCCACCCCCTCCCGTTGGCTTCGTCATTCCCCCTCCCCTCATGTTCTATGCATGCAGAACATGTTTTTCTATTTCAAACCAAAGTATTGAACCTCAGCACATGAAATTCTCGCCCTCCCAAGCCAAAATCTCAGCAATAGAACAAAAAATATGACTACCGCATTCAACTAGTAGTCACATTTTATCTACATTATACTTTAGTAAGACCCAATAGCAAATCATTTAAACCTAGAGTATCCAATAGGAATACATTATCTATTGTACTATAGTCGACAGAAGCTTTAAGTTTTATTTTGCATCGCAATAGAACAGTTAGGGAAGCTTCCACCACCCTCCACCCCATACAAGAGAACTGCGGCTACCATGCTATAGATTTCAATGGGATACCCTGCACGGTGGGCGAGCCGAGACAGGCTGAGCAGCGCACAAAAAAACCGCCGAAGAAGCCTCCGGCGGTTTAATATTCATATCTTGAAACACCCTATCCGTAGATGACTTCCGGCAGCCATGTTGCCAGCACAGGGAAGAACCACAGGATCACCAGCATCAAGACCTGAATGAGGACAAACGGAATGATGCCCAGATAAATATCCGAGGTCTTTACCGTGGGCGGCGCAACACCGCGCAGATAAAACAGGGCAAAGCCGAACGGCGGAGTGAGGAACGATGTTTGCAGATTCACTGCCATCATCACGCCAAGCCACGCCGGATCCATGGGCTGGCCGTTGGGCATTTCCAATTGCAACAGAACAGGTGCCACAAGTGGAACCACAACAAACACGATCTCCAGAAAATCAAGGAAGAAACCCAGAACAAACATTACCGCCATAACCGCCACAATGGCGCCAATGGCTCCGCCGGGAATGCCGTTTAAGATATCGTGCACCAGCTCTTCCCCGCCCAGATCACGGAAGATGAGTGAGAAAAACGTTGCGCCGATGAGGATGACAAAGACCATACAAGTGATCTGTGTTGTCGATTCCATCACCGGAACAAGGACCTTTTTCGCCAGAACCCTGTAAAGAGAAACAAGGATACCAAAGGTGAAACCGGCACAGAAAATGGCGGCAAGCACTATGCCGATCATATCCTTGGTGGGTATGACATTGCGGGCAACGCGCAAGTCCATAAACGATGTGAGAGTCAATACACCCACAAGGGACACCACAGCCACATAGATTGGCCATGCCCGCTGCTCGTTCAGCCGGTATCCTGCCAGCAAAATGGACCCCACAGCCCCCACGGAGGCCGCTTCCGTTGGCGTGGCAATGCCCATCAAAATGGAGCCTAGAACTGCGATAATCAGGGCCACAGGCGGAATGAGTGCATGTAGAATCTGAGAAAGCGAAGGCGCGTCCCCTTCCCGCTCCGGCATGGGCGGAGATTTATGGGGCTGGGTAAACGCCACAAATAGCTGATAGGCAATATAAAGGCCCACCAGCGACAGACCCGGCAGCAGGGCACCGGCAAACAGGTCTCCTACCGAGAACGGTTCCGGTGACCAGTTACCCATTTCCCGCTGCGCTGTCTGATAGGCATTAGAAAGCTGGTCCGCCAGAAACACCAGTACAATAGACGGGGGAATGATCTGCCCCAGTGTACCCGAGGCGGCAATGGAGCCGCAGGCAACGCGCGGACTGTAGCCATTGCGCAGCATGGTTGGCAGGGACAAAAGGCCCATTGTTACCACCGTTGCACCAACGATGCCGGTAGAGGCGGCAAGCAATGCGCCCACGATGGACACGGAAATACCAAGTCCGCCGGGCATGCGGCCAAACAGGCGGCCCATTGTCTCCAGTAGCTCCTCAGCCACTTTGGAGCGCTCCAGCATAACACCCATGAAGATGAACAGGGGAACGGCAATGAGCGTTTCATTGACCATGGTGCCGAAGATGCGGCTGGGGATGGCCCCCAAGGTGACAGAACCACCAAAGAAAGTTGAAATCAAAGCGAAAATGAGCGCAACGCCCGCCAAAGTAAAGGCGACCGGAAAACCGGCCATAAGGCAGATACAGGCAGCTGCAAACATAAGTATATCAAGAGAATGAAGGATACCGTCCATCTCCATTACTCCTGACTGATTTTGAAGCTCTCCAGAGCTTCTTTATCGCCCCGCAGAGCGTAACTGGCGCGAATGATAATGGCGATGCCCTGCAAGCCAATCATCACCGCAAAGGCGACAATAGCACTTTTAAGCAAGTAGCGCCCCTGAATGCCAGAGGTTTCCTGAGACCCCTCCAGGATTTCCCAGGAGCTGACAACATAGCCCCACGACACATCCACAATAACAGCGCACATAGGCAGAAGGAAAAAGATACAGCCCAGCAAATCCACGAGGGCTTTGGCCTTCGGATTGGCATCGCGGTAAAATATATCCACCCGCACATGCCCATCAACACTCAAGGTGTAGGCCGCTGCCAGCATGAACAAAAACCCATGCATATACGTGATGGATTCCTGCATCCAGATGGAGCCAAGCCCAAACACATAGCGCATGACCACGACAGTAAACTGGACCAATACAATTCCCAGCGTCAGCCAGGCACATGTCCGTCCCACACCACTATTAAAAGCGGTAATCAGATTCATGAGGGCGCGCATCCCCGCCTCTTTTTGTTGCAGCCATTCCAGAGCATTGCCAATACATCTATGAAAAGCTTCAGAAAATAAGGGCCAAACACCTCCCGGCCCCAAAGAAACCGGCTTTCCGCAGGACTGCGGAAAGCCATCGCATCACCTAAAAATAAGTGCAGCTAGCCCAGAACGCGCTCGCGGGCTTCAAGGTAAGCACCCTCGGAAATCTTGTCCCATTCACCAACTTCGGAGCGGGCTTTGATGTAGCTCTCATAAATGCGTCTGGACAGATCATCGGTCTGACCTGCTTCCTTCACGACATTTTCAGAGACACCTGCAATAGCGTCAAACACCGGATCAGGGAACTTCTTCAGCTGAACATCATGTTTCTTGACCAGTGTTTCCAGCGCTGCACCGTTGTTCCAGTTGAACTCGGAGAACATGTAGTTGTTTTCCGCCATACAAGCGTTTTGGACAATGGCTTGATCTTCTTCTGAAAAACTTTCCCAGAGCTCTTTGTTCACGCCGCATGAAAGGCCGGCACCTGGCTCATGGAAGCCGGGGTAATAATAGAACTTGGCAACCTTGTAAAAACCAAAGGCCAGATCGTTCCAAGGGCCAACCCACTCGGTCGCATCAATAGCACCTGACTGGAGAGCTGGGAAAATTTCACCGCCCGGCAGCGCAACAGCAGTGGCACCCAAGCGGCGCAACACTTCGCCGCCAAGGCCCGGCATGCGCATTTTCAAGCCCTTCAGGTCTTCAAGGGAGTTCACTTCCTTGTTGAACCAGCCCCCCATTTGCAGACCGGTGTTGCCTGCCATGAACGGCTTGATGTTAAACTCGCCTGCAAGCTCGTCCCAAAGCTGTTGACCACCGCCAATGTTGATCCACGCATCCAGCTCGTTCGCTGTCAGGCCCATTGGAACGGATGTGAAGAAGTTGAAGGCCTTATGCTTGCCCTGCCAGTAATATTCAGCGCCGTGATAAAGATCGGCGGTGCCGCTGGACACTGCATCGAAACTTTCAAAGGCTGGAACCAGTTCACCGGCAGCATAAAGCTTCACGGAGAGACGGCCACCGGACGAGGCGGTGATGCGGTCTGCAACGCGCTGCGCTCCTGTGCCAAGGCCCGGAAAATTCTTCGGCCATGTTGTCACCATTTTCAGCTCGCGCTTACCTTGCGCCAATGCCGGCGCGGCAAGGGTTGAAGCTCCAGCAGTTGCCCCTGCGGCCAAACCAGCGTTTTTCAAAAAACTACGACGATCCATAAAAACTCCTCCCACGGGTTTCTTAAGGCAGTCTTTTGAGGTGAAAACCCGATATTCTCCCACCTCATAGCACAATCTTATATTGCGATTTTTTACATTACTTTTTTAAAGCGCATCCAGAGACCAGATACAAGCAAAACCGAAACGCTTTCTACGAATTATTTTACAAGGTAAATTTCTGCATTAATCTGCTATTTTTTTCATCATTTTAGAAACTATCAGAAAGAGAGGCTGTCCTGTACTTTTGTTAAATATCTTTTTCCTAGTAATTGTGTCTCAATATACAAAGATTACCTAGTGAAAATACGAAGAAAATCGCAATTCGAAAAAATAAATTAAAAGTATAAGAAACTTAACAGAAAACTCCGCAAGAAAACCCAGCTGTATTTCATAGATCATATTTTGTAATTAGTTTTTCTGGGGTCCACACCCTTGAGTATCTCCAATACCAGAAGCGCCTGCAGTTACTTTAAAACTGCCGAAAATACGGGCAATGGAACGGGTGGTTTTCCAAGTTTTCTCACAGGCCGTCATAAACAGTTTATGGTCGCGCGCCCATGCCGAACAGCGCGAACCACAAAGGCACACTAAGAGAAGACCAAAGCATAAAGGTGCATTCCTCAGCTCCAGAACGCTATAGGTGAAGATTTCCAGATATTGACCATTTTTGAATTTATAATTTCGATGAACATTAAAAATCTGTCATATTGAGCCAGAAATCGCCTTAGCGATGGACTATAAATTCCTTCTGAGATTATGTACGGGAGGAAACATGAACGCGCCAATGACAAAACCTCTATCTATTTCAAATCCCCATACCCCCTTTGACCACCCTGAATTTGATGGGCACGAGCAAGTTGTCTTTGCAAACGATACGGCCTCCAGCCTTCAAGCCATCATTGCAGTTCACGACACAACGCTGGGACCGGCTCTGGGGGGATGCCGCATGTGGCCCTATGCAAATTCCGGGGAGGCCCTGACAGATGCCCTGCGCCTGTCAAAGGGAATGAGCTACAAAAATGCGCTGGCGGGTTTGCCCATGGGAGGGGGAAAAGCCGTTGTCATCGCCGATGCGAAAACACAAAAAACGCCGGAGATGCTCGTTGCCTTAGGCCGCCACATTGACCGTATGGCAGGCTCTTACATTACCGCTGAAGATGTGGGCATGAGCGACAGGGATCTGGAAATCATCAGCACCCAGACAGCCCATGCTGGCGGCACCAAGGCCCGCGGGCTGGGTAACCCTTCCCCCTACACGGCACAGGGCGTTTACATGGGCCTGAAAGCTGCGGCCCGCCACAAATTCGGCAGCAGCAACCTGAAGGGGCTTAGAATTTGCGTAAAAGGAACGGGAAGTGTCGGAGCAACCGTTGCACGCCTTGCCCATGCAGAAGGGGCCAAGCTGTGGGTCGCCGATGTTTACAAGCCAAACCTTGAGCGCATGGTAAATGAGCTGGGTGCAACACAAGTTGAAACCAGCGAAGCCCACAAGGCAGATGTGGACATATTCGCCCCTTGCGCCCTTGGGGCGGACCTGACCCCCAAAACTATCAGGGAAATCAAAGCCTCCATTATCAGCGGTGCGGCCAACAACCAGCTTGCCTCCCCCGACGATGGGGAAGCGTTGCACCAGCGCGGCATTTTATGGGCCCCTGATTATGTGATCAACGCCGGCGGCGTCATCTCCATCGGCCTTGCCAAACCCGGTGATACAGACGACACCTATGTGCGCCAGCAGGTGGACGCAATCGGAGATACCTTGACCAAGATCTTCGATCGAGCTGCCAAGGAAAACCAGCCAACAAGCCTGATTGCCGACCACATGGCCATGGAAATCATTGCTGCGGGTAAGGATAAAAAGGCTATGACGGACGCTTAAGGCCCATTAGCAAAAAACGCTGAAACTGATACCGGTTTCACACCAAACGAGAGGGCTACTCCCCTCTCGTTTTATTTCACAGCATCCAATCAACACTATTAGAAGCTTGGATGCCCATTCAACGTACTTCACGGGAGAGTTTTCCGGTAAATCCCTGATGCGGGGCGCCGGAGATGGTTTTTAGAGCACACCGCGTTCACGCAGCGCGCTCTAGCTTATTTACATTGAGCCGTTTTTGTGGCTCAGGTGGCACCAATCAGCCAATCTCGGCCCCGCCATCGGCACGGATGTCGTGTGCGCCGAGCAACTGGCCTTTTTGGGGGCCGATGATCATGCCCGCGTGGCCCATTGTGTCGCTGTAATCTTCATCCAACACCTCAATTTCATGACCAAGCCGGTCCAGACCACGCAAAGCCTCCCCGTCAAAGCGGTTTTCTACCCGCAAGCACGTTTCATCACCGCCCCATGTGCGGCCTAGCAACCAGCGCGGTGCTGTAATGGCCTGTGCAGGTTCCAAGCCGTGTAGCACAGCCCGTGTAAAGATCGCCGCTTGTGTTTGTGGCTGCCCCTCTCCGCCCATGGTACCGTAGACCATGGTGCGTCCATCATCCAAACGAGCCATTGCGGGGTTCAGTGTGTGGAACGGCAAACGACCCGGGAGCAGAAACTGAGGCTTTTCCGGATGAAGCTGAAAACTGGAGCCCCTGTTTTGCCATGTAATTCCGGTGTGTGGCAGCACGCATCCGGACCCGAACTCCCAGTAAATAGACTGAATATACGAGACACTGCGCCCAGCACTATCCACGGCGCCCATCCAGACGGTATCGCCTTTTTGAGACTGATGCGGCCACGGTGCCGCCTTTTTAGCGTTGATCTCATCAGCGCTGGCAGCCATCCACTTTTGTGTAAGGTAAGCCTTCGGGTCTTCCGCGCTATAGCGCGGGTCGGTCGCCACCCTGTCCCGCAGGATATAGGCTTTCTTTGTAGCCTCGACTAACCCGTGAAAATACTCGGTGCTTTCTGGCCTACAGGCTTTAAGCTCATCGAATATTCCGAGGATTGCAAGGGAGGCTAGGCCTTGGGTTGGCGGCGGTGCATTATATAACGTGCCTAAGCTGGTGCGCAGTTTAAGCGGGTTGCGCAGCTGCGCCCGATAGGCTTGCAGGTCCGCCCGCGTGAGCGGAGCACCCATTTCCTCCAGATCATCTGAAATGGAAGCCCCCACATCACCGCGGTAGAATTCCTCAAGTCCTTCATGGGCAAGGTGATCCAGCGTATCCGCCAGACGAGGCTGCTTTTGAAGCTCCCCTTCCTCTGGCAGCTCCTCCCCATTTTTCAAAAACACCTGAGCAAACCCCGGCGCTTGCTTTAAGGCCTCCAAGTGCTGCCGGGTGAGACGGGCTTGTGAGCGGGAAACAGGCGAGCCGGCCTTGGCGTGCCCGATCGCAAAACCCAGCAAGTCGCGCAGTGGCAGGCCGCCACCAATCGCACTGGCTATTTCATGGGCTTTCTGCCAACCGCCAACAACACCTGCCACCGTGAGGGCAGCCAGAGGACCGCGTACCGGGATTTCGCCAAAACCCTTTCCTTGATAAAACGCGGCAGTGGCTTTGCTGCCTGCGGGGCCACAAGCCTCGATCACTTTCGGCGGTCTTCCCGGTTCGCTCACCAGCCAGAACCCGTCACCGCCCAAACTGTTCATATGAGGATACACAACCGCAATAGTTGCTGCAGCCGCGATCATGGCATCAAAGGCCGTGCCGCCCGATCTTAAAATTTCAGCACCTGCTTCCGCTGCAAGTGTGTGCGGGGCAACAACCATCCCCTTCGTTGATGAGCGCGTTTCCAAGGCAATCCTCGACAGGTTTTACAACTTAGCTGTTTCTATAAGTATTTCAGGGAAGTACAAGCCCGCAACCAGATAACAGGCCCCCTGACCTCCCGAAAGCTTGTTCACCTTCTCTTTACGGTCCGCAAAAAATCCAAAAGACGGCCCGTTGCTTTCTCCCAAGACAGATCCACCAGATGGGCATCCTGCTCTGGCTCGTGATTGAGCGCATAGGTGACCACCTCCACAAATTCACGGGTACTCACATATGTAAGGCAGTTCTTGAACTTACAAAAATAAAGGTTGCTCTTATGCCGAGGAATAATCACAAACTTGCCCATGGCCAGCGCTTCCGCAGTTGTGGTACAAAAAACCTCACTTTTTGAAGGGTTTATGAAGATTTTATAGGCTGCGAGGTCAACGTGGGGCTGAGCTGTTATACCCTTATAAGAAAATTCCAGGTTCTTGTGCGCCGCATAGTCAGTGAGCGCAGCAAGGTTCCCTTCTATACCATAAAGGTCCAGATCCAGCTTGAAAGGAAGGTGAGATACGAGATCAAGGAGATCAAACAAGCCCTTTTCTTTTATGAGCTTACCGCAAAAATAAGCGGACTTTTTAGTGGGGGTGTTTTCCAGAAAAAAGCGCTGAGGAATACCGTTAATAGGGACTACAGCCGCCTCTCGGAAAACCTTGTACAACGCAGAGCTAAGAGCCACCACTGCATCACAATGGCGCAACAGTGAAATTCTTAGGTAGGTTTGAATAAACCAAAGAGGAACAATGCCTTTTTGTTTCCGGTTCGAAGCGATGTACTGCGAATAGTTCGTATGCAGTATTCCTACTGCAACTCCAGCCAGTTTCCTATAATTATCCAGTGGGTTGAAGGCTTGCAGATGGTCCACATCTTCAACGAGAAGATAATCACATTTTTCAATAACCCTTCTGAAGGGCGCATTGGTAAAAATTGATTTGTATGTCCGGTGGAAATAGGCTGGATAGTACTTCAGCTCAAAATTCAATTCCTCGATTTCCATAAATTTTCGTATGAGATCAGTTTGCTCTTCCTGCGTTTTGAATATCTCTCCATTTTGGAAAGCATGCTTTTGATCAGTTTCTTCCAGCCAGGGAAGATACAAAGTAACAGTATACCCGTGGTCAGAGAGAGACTTCGCCCGCCACAAGGTGTTAATAGAGGTTCCCGTTCTCCAAGGATACGCGCTGGAAGTAACAAGAGATATATAGGTTTCCCTGCCCTTTAAGCCCGTTATCTTTCGCTTGGAGATTTTCATAGGCGCCCGGAATGTAAGTGGACATATAGAAGATGGCTATTCCAAATGGATAGAAGACCATATGTTCTTACAGGGGGAACCTTAAAGTACTTTTACACTCGCCTATACGTTACAGGCGCAGGAGATGAACTTTAATCAACCGCTTCAATCAACTTATTCATTATGGAGAAATTAATTTCCTTCACCTTCTCCTGGTCAACCGTAATCAACTGTTCGAGATCCGTGAACTTTTGCATTCTATAATTACTTTTATCTAAGTCCAGAGTGCCCAGATCTACCCCATACTTGTCATAGATGTAGTGTGCATCTTCATTATCACTATCAATTACCGTTGAAACCCTCTGGTGCAATTTGGGCTTCGTGTAGTAATCGAATTTTCCTTTTTTCCGCTCAGCCTTTTTAATTTCACTCAGCAGCTTTCGGGTTCTCGTCTGGTTTTTGGGTTTACCTTTCTCATAGGATACTTTTTGATACTCAAGTAAAATCTGCATTCCTTCAGCCGAAATGGTTTCATTTTGCGTGTAGTGGGTCAGTTTAGGAGACTTGTACACGTCTGGAAGATAGTGCTTAAAATAGTCAGCGATAATATCACCTTGGACCAAAGCATCTTTGGCGAATAACCTTGGTTTGAGTTCCCCAAACATCTCCCAGTTCTGTAAACTATTCCCATATTTCAACATTGTTGGACGAACAATTCTGTTGGCCGACTTGAAGCTTTGCTGCAGATAGGAAAGGTAAAAGTCAGAGGGTTTTCGCAAGTAAACAACAATTTCCACTTCAGAAATAAAGTACAGATATTTTTCCATAATATCTTTCCAGGCATCCACATTATACAGCCTGAAAAAGTGTTCACCGGACAAAACAAGAGTGTGAGCTTTGCTGGAGAGTGCCTGCTTGGAAATAGACGCCCAGTATTGTTGTGATAGCTTGATAGCGTTGAGGCTTGAGTACTGCCTTTGTATTTTCCTTAGAAGTGGCGAGGCACAGATATTGTGGTTATCATGGCTCCCGAACAGAGGATAGCAATACCCCCTCTCTGCAAGCAGCTGAGAATTATTCTTCAACGTTTTTTGAATTGAAGATGTTCCCGTTTTGGGAGTGCCTATATGTAAAATTAATTTCACTTTAGATCCCGATATAATATTTTCTTATGATTTAAATATTTATCTTTACTTGAGTCATTAAAGATAAGAAATTGGCATTATTTAATGAAAGAAATTTAATATCTATATTTACCAGATATCAATGTCGACTCTTTTCAAGAGTACGGTAAAGGCGCCTCTGCGGCTATCTGGAAGTTTTCGTTCTTCTAGATATAAGCCCCAAAAAACGAATAGTAAAAAATCCGAGAATGAAGCCCAGTCCCGCACTTATAATTCCTTCAATTGTAATCGGGAGAGCTGGCTCGAAGTTGTGCAATGTGGCTTTGCTCAGTGCAATATCCGGAGCACGTAAAAACAGCCAGATCCGTTCAAACGGCTTTGCTCCATTCATGTCAGCGCGTTGTTTTTTCAAGGCCTCCAGACGCTCAAGCGCACTGGCAACGCTTTCACCACGTTTGCGAATGAAGCCATCTGGACTGCGTGACATATAGACGAAAGCCTCGTTCACACTCAAATTCAGGAACTGGGCATCTTGCATAAACGCGCGTTTCACTTCCTCCAGCGCATCAATGGCCCCGCCAAGCCGCTGGCGGTATTGCTGGGAAAACTCGGGAAGCTGGGAAGCAAGAACTGCGAGCCCTATGCCGCATAAAAGCGCTAGAATTCGGATCATTCCCTTACCCCCTGTCAAACTTCACAGCCTTGGGATGTTTACAGGCACACCCCAAGGCTGGACTATAAACATACGCTCTTAAGTCAGCGAAATAATACCCGCGGCTCCTTCTTCTGTCCCAAAAGCCAGCCTCGTTCCGCTTTTATCCCAATCCATTGCAGTGACCTGCCCATTACCCGGGCGGCGCAGAAGAACTTCGGCGTTATCACCAAAACGAACAGCCATGATCATGCCATCTTGATAGCCAATGGCAAGCATGTCTTCTTTGGGGTGGCAGCAAACTTGCGTAACAGAGCTGTCTCCGCGCACACCAAGCTGCAAGGGCTGCTGCCCCATAGGGCCGTTTTTACCGGTAAATGGCCACAAAATGGCAGCTTCCGCCCCAGATGTTGCCAAGTACTTTCCTTTTGCGGACCAGCTGATGGATTTCACTTTGTTAGGGTAGCCTGTCATGCGCATGTCCTGACTATCGGTCAAGCGCCAGCCGTGAAGGGCGTTTTCCTGCATGGTTGAGACAACATACTTGCCATCGGGCGAATAGATCACACCGCTATGGGCACCATCCCAATGCAGTTCCTGCGGGTCACCCGCCGCATTCACCCACCAAAGAGTAACACCGTTATAGCGGGCAGTTGCAAGGCGCATTCCCTTTGGAGCAAAGGCCAAGCCACCAACAGCACGCTGGTGCACGAATTCCTTTTCCTCTCCGTTTTTCAGGCGCACCCAAGCGGTGCGGCCAGAGGCAAAGGCGATGGCGTCTTGCGGGCCACAGGCTAAAAGGTCGATCCACTTGCGCGGGCGCTCGGTTATGAAGGTTGCGGACCCATCCGCTTCCACACGAAAGATTTTGCCATCCCCGCCACCGGTTACAAGCGCTTTTCCATCTTGTGTGCGGGCAGCACTGAGCAGCCCGTCTTTATAAACGGGCGTGAGCGCTTCTGGACCACCGAGAAAGCGAACCGTTCCATCCCCCACCGCAAATGCGGCAGTATCGCCAAGAAAGTGTGCGGAGACTACATAGCCTTCCGCTTCCAAAGGAGCAATTACAGTCACATTTCCCCCTTAGGCCGCACAGGCTTCAAAAGCTTTTTTGAGTGCATCATCTTTCAAGTTGCGACCGATGAAGACCAAACGGCTCTCGCGCTTTTCATCCGCACCCCATTCGCGCTGGTGATCGCCTTCAACAATCATATGCACGCCTTGAATGACGTAGCGCTGCGGATCGTCTTTAAGCGCAATAATACCCTTAAGGCGCAAGATATTTGGCCCCTCAACCTGCGTCACCTCATTAATCCAGCGGAAGAAAGTCTGCGGATTCAAATCGCCGCCCTTGAGCGAGATGGAACGCACGGAATGAGGGTCTTCATGATGGTGCTCGTGGTCACAATCAGGCCCGCATTCATGATCGTGATCATGATGGTGGTGATGATCGTGATCATGGTCGTGGTCGTGATCGCAATCAGGCCCGCATTCATGGTCATGATCGTGCGCGTGAGAAGCTTTTTCGAGAAACTTTGGATCAAGGTTCAATATACGGTCCAGATCAAAAGCACCCCGGTCCAGAACGTCCCGAAGGTCCACATTACAGCGCTCTGTATGTACCAGTTCCGCATAAGGGTTGATCTTGCGAATGGTTGCTTCCACAGCTGCCAGCTGTGCGGCATCCACCAGATCGGTCTTGTTAAGCAAGATAACATCGGCAAAGGCGATCTGGTCTTCCGCCTCTTGCGTATCCTTCAAACGCTGCTGAACGTGACGAGCATCCACAACTGCCACCACCGCATCCAGCTTGGCTGCCGCGCGCACATCATCATCCATAAAGAAGGTCTGCGCAACGGGAGCCGGATCTGCAACACCGGTAGTCTCCACGAGGATTGCATCAAATGAACCCTTGCGCTTCATAAGATTTTCAACGGTACGAATAAGATCTCCGCGAACGGTACAGCAAATGCAGCCGTTGTTCATTTCGAAAACTTCTTCGTCGGATTCCACCAGAAGGTCATTATCAATGCCGATCTCGCCGAATTCGTTCACAATCACAGCATACTTCTGGCCGTGGTTTTCGGTGAGGATGCGGTTCAGCAATGTGGTTTTGCCTGCGCCCAGATAACCGGTCAAAACGGTAACTGGAACGCGGGTGTCAGTGGCTTCTGACATCTATTTCTCCTATGGAAACTGAAAGGGGGCTGGCAAGCCCCAAAACTCTAAGGTAATATAATCAGTTCAAGCCATAGGAAAAGGGCTGAGGAGCATTAAAACGGGGTTTCTTCCGCAGTAGCGACTTCTCTTTGCGGCTCCATTACCAGAAACAAACGGGAGGGATGAACAGAGGCCAAACCATCCAGCTCGTCCTGATCGAACTGCATGACCATTTTCCCTTGGCTGTCCATCATGGATAATCCTGTTTCATCCGCCCAGACCCAAGCATTCACCTGCAAGAAGGATGAGCTGATACCTGCACAGCCTTCAAAACTGAGTGCGTTTCCAAAACCGCCGGGGGCCAGCTCCGTTTCAAGTACCACGGTGCATTGCCGGGCTGAAAGAAGGTCTAAAATGGACCAGATGCCAGAGTAAAACTGCGCGCTTGCCGGCAAGGTGCCACAACAAACACCCACAAGAAAAAATGAAAATACAGCCGAATTGTACTTGGATACACCTGTCATGAAGCCACCCCATATCAACAAGCATGGGACCAGCCTACCTAAAACAAACTAAATTATAATTAAAGATAGATAAGTAATATCTATAGAAACTCTATAAAACCACTAGTTAAATACAATCATACCTACAATAACAGCCATAGCAAGAAGACAAAACAACTTAAATTCAGTTACATCATCAGATATAGGATATTTACGCGGCATAGTTTTAGCTATCCTTCTACTCGATCTTTTTTTGAACAAGACCTTTCGAACAGCGTATTCTATAAATTTTAAAAATGCATAAAATCCGTAGTTATATATTGACTAAAGGTGCCAGACGGGTTCCGAAAGCCGGAGCGCTTTCGCGAATTTGCAAGCTTGGCTGGATCATATGGGTTTCCCCTGAGGGACTCGCCTCCCCGCGCAGTTGCCTGAGCATCATCTGAGCTGCAACCTGCCCGATTTCAAAGGCCCCGTTGTCCACGGTGGTCAGCGCCGGAGTGCGGTTCTCTACCCCTTGCGTGTCATCATAACCTGTGATGGCAAGATCTGGTCCCGGTTCAATACCCAGCCGTCGGGAGGCAGACATGACGCCCAGCGCCACCAGATCATTAAAGCACATGACGGCCGTCGGGCGGTTTTGTGCAGCCAGCAGATCCTTTACTGCATTTTGCCCATCGGTCTGGGTCATCAGTTCCGGCACATCGATCTGATCAGCGGGGTTAATACCAGCCTCAATCAACGCATCGCGCCAGCCGCGGTTTCTATCTCGTCCCGGAGAGCTTTTGCGCCTGCCCCCGAGCATGGCGATACGCCGATGACCTTGCTCAATGAGATGCTTGGTAATGCTGTAGCTGCCAAAGTAGTCATCGCCGCGCACGCAAGGGGCATTAGCACCCTCAACCTCGCGGCAAACCAACGTCATAGGCACGCCGTTGGCAATGACCTTGTTAAGGGACTTTGCCGTTGTGCCAATGGAAGGACACAGGATGAGCCCATCCACCCGGTGCTGGAGCATTGTTCCAACAAACTTGTCCTGCTTGTCCACCAAGTCACGGTGGTTACAGATGAGGATGGTTTTATCATCCTCTGACAAGGCCTCTTCTAGCCCGTAAAAGACCTCTGCAAAATAAGGGTTCTGAATATCGTGAACAGCAACGCCAATCATATTGGAGCGGGAGGTACGCAATGAGGCCGCAGAACGGTCGTAAATATAGCCGACTTCCTCGGCGTAGTCCTTTACGCGCTTTCGGGTTTTTTCCGCCACCAAGGGCGAATCCCGCAGGGCCAGAGAAATGGTTGCGGTTGAAACTCCCAAGTTTAAAGCAAGGTCACCAAGCTTTAAACGCTTATTATCATTGGCCACGTTGTGCAATTCCCATCATCAGCACCATCTCTTCCCTGTGACATTTCCAAACCGGAGTGTCCAGAGTTTTCCTGAGCATAAAGAGTATAGCAAGAGTTTAACTCACGTGGAATTACCACCTTTGTGTATACAAGGCTTCTTCAGACCTTTTAACCTCCCGTTTTGGGATAAGGAGATATACAATGATATCAACCGCATATGCTCGAAAAATGGCCGAGTATAACATTTGGATGAATCAAAAAATCCACGCAAGCGCCCATGAGCTGACGCACGCGCAACTGGTTGAGGATCGCGGTGCGTTCTTCAAGTCCATTCTGGGCACTTTAAACCATCTCATTGTAGGGGATATTTTTTGGCTGAAACGCTTTGCAAATCACCCGGCAAACTTTGACAGTCTCTCTTCTATGCACTCCGTCCCTTTCCCCGAGGGGTTGGACGCACAGCTCTATTCCGATTTGGCGGGTCTGGAAAAACGCAGGGAGGAGCTGGACCAAATCATTCTAGATTTTTCCATGGAGCTTAGGGAGGACCATTTGACCACGGTTCTTCCGATCGTGAACTCCAAAGGCATCCCTTTTGCCATGCGGCTTGGAGATTTTCTGGCGCACTTTTTCAACCACCAAACCCATCACCGCGGGCAGGTAACCACCCTTTTCTCCCAGTTTGGCAAAGATGTGGGGACGACAGACCTGTTATATTTGCTCGATAATATTGAAACCGACGCGAAAGCCTAGGCAAAAGCTTGACCTTCGACCTACAGGCGAACTGTTGCAAAGGTACGCAAGGGTCAACCTGCCAGTTCATGCTCTAGTGAGTCTAAAGGTTTGGTTGCAGAATAACTCTCTGGCGGTGTGGGCACCGCTCCGCCAGACAACAGGTTCTGTTCCAGCCTATTGAGTATGCGTTCCAAATCTCGCTTGTCTTTTGCTTCCAGACCGGCAAACGCCTCCTCTTCAAGGCGCATCCAGATTTTGTCGATGGTCTCGATACACTGAACACCTTGCGCCGTGAGGTAGACTTTGGTCAAACGCCCATCCGTCGTACAGTAACGACGCTCCACAAACCCTTGAACAGACAACCGGCTGATCATTTTGGTGACCGTTGGCGGCTGAACCCCCAAATCCTCGGCAAGCCTGCTCATGGTATAACCGTCATTTTCGCTCAAGAGCTTTAAAAGTGTTTCCTGCCCCGCGTGTAGACCGACCTTTGCAAGAAGCGCCCCTGAGCGGGTGCGGTGTGCTTTGGCGGCCTGAGCCAAGCGCAGGGTCAACGACTTTTGAAAATTGAAAGACATGCTGAAATTTCCCGATAAATAAAATTTAGGCACCTAAGGACAGGCGAATATCTTTCTATTTATCCGTACTCTGTAAAACTAATGTGACAGTACCTTTAGTTTGTTAGTTGGTAAGGGCTTGCTCGATGGCGCCCAGCGCCCGTTTGCAATAAACGCCGTAGTCCGCGCTGGTTCTGAAATCCTTGCCTCTAGGATACGGGACATCAACGGCAAAATCTTCAAAAATACGCCCCGGCTTTCGTCCCATAACCACCAAGCGGTTGGAAAGGTAGACACTTTCATAAACCGAGTGGGTGACAAACAAAATCGTCCAGCCAAACTTTTGCCAAAGGCCGAGCAGATCATCATTGAGTTTGTTGCGGGTGATCTCGTCCAGAGCCGCAAACGGCTCATCCATAAGCAGGACTTGAGGATTTGTGACAAGAGCGCGGGCAATGGAAACGCGCATCTGCATGCCGCCGGAAAGCTGCGAGGGGAGGCTTTTGGCCACATCCTCCAGCCCCACCAGTTCCAAGGCATCCATAACCCTATCCTTCGCGAGGGCTTTAGATACCCTAGAGATTTTGAGGGGGAAATAAACATTGTCGAAAACACTTGCCCACGGCATCAAAGTGGGAGACTGAAAAACAAAAGACAATGCATGCTCGCTGGCAGCTTTTGCGTGCCCCAAGGTTTGACAGGACGATGCAGGCCAGTTGATTTGCCCGCTGCTTGGTGAAGACAGTCCGGCCAACATGCGCAAAACTGTTGACTTTCCGCAACCGGAAGGCCCGAGAAGGGAAACGAAATCACCTTTTTTCACATGCAGCGAAAACCCGTCCACGGCCACCACATCATTGTCGAACCGCTTGGAAATATCTGCCATGGAAAAGGCGGTCTGCTGCCCTAAATCCACGCTATGTAAGTTCAAAGTGCTTGCTCCCCGGATCTCATCGAACTGCCTGTTAAAAAAAACGGCTGAGGAGTGATAGCAGCAACATCTCCTCCATGCACCCTCACATCCTTAAAAAAGATGTACCTCAAAAAGGAAAACCGGAAACTTCAGTAATTCGGGCAACGTTAATTGTAGAAGTCTTTGTGAAACCCGAGATATTTTTTGGAGAACCCCTCGAGAAAGGCTACACTCCAGCCAGTTTCATTCAGCAGGACTTTCAAAATGGGCAGTTTGCCGCGTCGCCACTGGCACGAAATGACAACAGAAGATTTTGGAGGCGGAAACACCGGAGACTGGATTGCCGTTCTCCCCATTGCGGCCATTGAGCAGCATGGGCCGCACCTGCCCGTATTTACGGACACCTGCATTGCGGAAGGGCAGCTGGCTGAAACTATCAAGCATATGCCAGAGGATCTTCCTGTCACGTTTTTGCCCGTTCAGGCCATTGGCGCATCTGATGAGCACATTTCCTATGCTGGCACGCTGACCTATTCATGCGAAACGGCCATGGACACATGGCGGCAGATTGGGGATGCTGTACACAGGGCGGGCATTCGCAAGTTTGTGCTGGTAAGCTCGCACGGGGGCAACAATCCGCTTATGGAGGTGGTGACGAGAGACTTGCGTGTGCGCCACAACATGTTGGCCGTTGGCAGCAGCTGGCTGCGCTATGGGCAGCCGGAGGGCGTTTACCCGAAAGAGGAATCCCTTTACGGCATCCACGGCGGCGATGTGGAAACCTCCATCATGCAGGCCCTTCGGCCAGACCTTGTGAGAATGGATCTGGCCGAGGATTTCAAATCAACACAGCTTCAGGCGATCGAGCAATACAGCTACCTTCGCGCCCATGGACGCCACCAGTACGGCTGGATGTCCGAGGACCTGAACCCGAAAGGGGCCATGGGCAATGCAAAGGCAGCTACACCCGAAAAAGGTCGGGCTTCGCTGGAATTTGCCGCCAAGGAGTTCATCAAGTTACTGACCGATGTGCACGCTTTTGACGTGAACCGGCTCGGGAAACTTTGAAGGCTATTTAAGCTCGCCCATTTCCAAGGCAATTTCCCAGCCTCCAGCGTCAAAGCCCACAAAGCGCTTGGCGCTGGCCTGAACCAGTGGACGCTTGATCAATGAAGGCTCGCTCACCATAAGGGCAATCGCGCTTTCCTTGTCCACCACAGCCTCTTTTACTTCATCTAGCTGCTTGCGCCATGTGGTGCCACGTTTGTTCAAGATCACGTCCGAGCCAAACTCATCCATGAATTCTTTCAGAACCACCGTATCCACACCATCTTTCTTGTAATCGTGAAACGCATAGTCAATGCCAGCGGCCTCTAAAAATTTACGTGCCTTTTTTACAGTGTCACAATTTTTAATGCCGTAGAGTGTCAACACAGCTCTCATCTCCCGTTTCAGTATCCAGTTAGATTTGATAGAAAATTATTCGATCTTTCTTATAAGTGTGAAAGCCAGCGAAAGAACAGGGTGATACACTTGCCTCCACAAGTTCAAAGGTAGTGAGAGGAATTTTGCCCGAATCTACCCTCAAAAGTCGTCGACGGCCTGTACCATGAGCAAGAAACGCCACACTACATCTGGTCACACCAATTTACTGCAAAAATTGAGGCTTTATTCCGGCCTTGTCCTTTTCGTGTTTGCGACCATGCACTTTATCAACCATGCGTTTGGGAACTTCTCCATTGACCTGATGCAGCAAGGGCAGGCGGTTCGTGCATTTATCTGGCAGTCCTATCTAGGCTTTATGGTGCTTTATGCCTCCTTGATCATCCACGTTGTATTTTCTCTTTGGAAGGTGCTGCAAAGGCGTAGTTTCCGTTTGCCATTATGGGAGGCGACCCAGCTGGTACTCGGGCTGATTATTCCTTATTTCCTGTTTGCCCATATCCTGATGACCCGCGGCGCCAGCATGAGTTTTGGCACTGAGGTCGATTACCCCCATGTGCTTTCCGCCCTCTGGCCCGCCTCCTTCTGGCAGCAAAGCGCCCTCATGCTAGTGGTATGGGTGCATGGTTGCCTTGGCATTCATCTGTGGCTGCGCCACCACAGCTGGTATGGCAAAATCAGCCCCTACCTTTTTCTAGTGGCCATTGCCATTCCCATCTTGGCGACAACTGGCTGGACACAGGCTGCCCGCACACTTGTTCTTACAGGTGCACAAGCTACCAACTTCAAACCCGGAGAAGTGGATGTTCTGAAGACCTACATTTTCTGGTCCCGGCAGGCGCTTTTCCTTGTGCTGGCTATCATTGCCCTGATTGTTGTGTCACGAAACATTATCTCCCGTCTGCAAAAGCGTATTGTTGTCACCTACCCCGGCGGGGCCAAGGTTCGGGTTGCCCCTGGCCCGACCCTGCTTGAAATCAGCCGGGAGGGTCATATTCCCATGATGTCCGTTTGCGGCGGCAAGGCGCGCTGCTCAACTTGCCGGACACTGGTTTTGAAATCGGATGAGCCTCTACACAGCCCCAATGATGCGGAAGAGCTGGTTCTCCAACGTATTCGTGCAACAGAGGGCGTGCGCCTTGCTTGCCAGCTCAGGCCCAGTGCCAATATCTCCGTTTACCCCCTGCTTCGAAGCAAGGACATGCCCACCCCCTCCAAAGTGGGCATGGATGCCTATGAATGGGGCGTGGAAAAGCGTGCGGCGATCATGTTTATAGATCTTCGAGATTTCACCAAGATTTCCGAAAACCGGTTCCCCTACGACGTGGTTTTTCTGCTGAACCGCTATGTAAAAGGCATGAGCCGCGTCATTATCGAAAACGGTGGCTTGATCGACAAAATCATGGGCGACGGCATTATGGCGATCTTCGGGATTGAGGAAAAAGGACAAAACGGCTTCCAAGGTGCTATCAAGACCATTTCAAGCGCGGCGAGCGAGCTGGAGCGCATTAACGCCGATCTTGAAAAACAGCTGGATACCCCCTTGCGTATCGGCATTGGTCTACATGCCGGTCAGGTAATTCTGGGCCGCATTGGGCTTAGCACCGGAAATGATCTGGAATCCGGCCTCACTGCGCTGGGAGACACTGTAAATGTGGCCAGCAGGCTGGAAACCCTAACAAAGCAATATGGTGTTCTTGCCATGGTGTCCAACAAGACATTTGCAGTCGCTGGAATGGATGCAAAAGACTTCGGTGAACAAGTGGAAGTGGATATCCGTGGACGGGCGAAACCTCTTAAAGCCACACTCATCAATAATGTTAGTCAATTAGTTCAAGTGGTTACCACCAAGCTTCCCAATACGAAAGCTGCAGGTTGATACATTTTGCGACAATTACGCATATTTTACGCCATAATTTATACGAGTATCACTGCTAGAAGCAACTCTGTCGGGAGATGAAGGATTTACTCTGGAAACGGGCGGCAGTGATACACCCAATAAAATGCTGTGTGTCCAAAACTGCAATGTTCACTGCTGCATGCTCCTGACACTTGGCATGTGGTATCCCCCCATCCACCCATGCCCACCCCGGCCTCAGTACTTCTGATAGGAAGAGCTGAGGCCCCCCCCCTACTCTTCGTCATTCGCACAATTTTCTATATGGAATTTCACGGGCATATGTCGCTTTTTGTCAGCTTCGGTTGACCTTGCCCGCTTAAAGTGGCCAGTAAACTTTTTAAATTATAGTGGTTTTGTATTCACTCTGCTCAGGAAACTAGGAATGACAGCTTTCAGTGCAACAACCGCACAAACGACATTCAAACTGGATATTTCCGGTATGAGCTGTGCTGGTTGTGCCTCTCGCGTAGAAAAATCTCTTCAAAATATTCAAGGGGTTGAGCAGGCACGCGTCAACCTTGCACTGGAAACCGCGGAAGTGAGGGCACAAGATCAGATCAGTGCCCGCGAGCTGATAGAGGCGGTGGAAACCACCGGCTACACAGCCAGCGAACACGAAACGGATGTACAGGCTGCCCGATTCGCGCGGGAGCAGAGCGAACGGGCCGACAGACGGGATGAAAAACACACGTTTTATCTCCTCGTGTTTTCCGCGCTGTTCAGCCTGCCGCTTATTTCGCACTTCATTGCCACGCCTTTTGGGCTGAACTGGAGTTTACCAGCCGGACTGCAATTGTTTCTTGCAACGCCCGTGCAACTTATTGTGGGCGCAAGATTCTACAAGGGCGCTTTCGCAGCGCTACGCCATGGCACCGCCAACATGGATACACTGGTTGCCCTTGGCACCTCTGCCGCTTACGGATACAGCGTTTACCGCATATTCGCCGCTGAGGCTGATGGCAGCGTTCACCTCTACTTCGAAGCCTCCGCCATTATTTTAACACTTGTTCTTTTTGGCAAATATCTGGAGCACAGGGCCAAGCGCTCCACGACGGCTGCCGTACGCGCCCTTGCCTCTCTTCGGCCTGAGACTGCGACCCGCATTATCGGTGATGAGATTGTTGAGGTTCCCATTAACACATTGCGCCTTGGCGATCTTATTCTGGTAAAACCCGGAGAGAGCATTCCAGCCGACGGGATTGTGGTGGACGGGCAAAGTGAGGTGGACGAATCCATGCTCACCGGTGAAAGCCTGCCCGTTCCCAAAGCTATCGAGGCATCTGTTACAGGAGGAACCTTGAATGGGTCCGGTGTTTTGCATGTGAAGACAACAGCTCTGGGCGAAGCGACACGTCTGGCTCAGATCATCCGGCTGGTGGAAGGGGCACAAGTCTCAAAGGCTCCGGTCCAGCGCCTTGTTGACAAAGTCGCCGCGATTTTTGTTCCGGTGATCCTTGGTATTGCTGCCTTGACTCTGACCCTATGGCTTTTACTGGGCGGAAATGTTGATGCGGCCTTTGGCGCTGCGGTGTCGGTTCTGGTTATTGCCTGTCCGTGTGCCTTGGGCCTTGCAACCCCGACGGCTTTGGTGGCAGGAACAGGGGCTGCCGCGCGAGCGGGAATTTTGATCAAAGATATTGAAGCTCTGGAGCGGGCGCACAAGGTGGATACGGTTGTTCTGGATAAGACCGGCACCTTGACCGCTGGCAAACCCCAGTTGGCAAGCCTGCAGGCGTTCGACAAAAAAGAAGACCGCCTTTTGTTTATTGCCGCCACCTTGCAGCAAAGCAGCGAGCACCCGCTCGCCCACGCCGTTATTGAGGCTGCCAAAGCAAACAACATCCGCCTTGGCAAAGCCCATGATGTGCAGGCGATCCCCGGAAAGGGATTGATTGCGGAGCTGGCGGGTCAGCGGGTTTCCATTGGCAATGAAGCCCTTATGAATGAACTTGGCGTTTCCAGCATGATGGCCAAGGGCTTGATTAAGACCTATGAGGCAGCGGGCCAGACGGCTGTAACCGTTGCCCTTGATGACCGTGCCGTAGGCGTTCTGGGCTTTGCAGACCAGCCTAGGGAGAACGCAAAAGAAGCAATTCAGGACCTGAAAAACCGCGGTATTCGCACGGTTATGCTCACTGGAGACGCGGAACGGGTGGCTCAGACAATCGCCCAGCAAGTGGGCGTTGACGAAGTTTATGCCCGCATACAGCCAGAGGGCAAAAATGCCGTAATCCGGAAACTGCAAAAAGAAGGCGCCACCGTTGCCATGGTTGGCGACGGGATCAATGATGCTCCGGCCCTAGCTGCGGCCGACCTTGGTATTGCCATGGGCTCGGGCGCAGATGTTGCAATGGAGGCTGCTGGCATCACCCTCATGCGTTCGGACCCGCAAATGATCGCATCCGCGCTTGATGTTTCCAAAGCCACACTTAAAAAGATACGCCAGAACCTGTTCTGGGCCTTCATCTACAATATTGTCGGAATTCCACTTGCAGCGCTTGGGTTGCTCTCCCCTATTATTGCAGGTACTGCCATGGCAATGAGTTCAGTCTCTGTTGTTACCAATGCCGCCTTGTTGCGGGGCTGGAAGGTGAAATAGCAAGTTGACAGGTGCTTGAACCGACTTCAGGCACCCGTCAATTCTATCGAAAATACACTCTCGTCTTTACAATTTTATAGAATCCGTAGAGCCTTCACTTGGGCACATTTGGTAGCCTCCGTCTTTCATGGGGGGAGCACTTGTCTAAAAGAGAAATCGAACTGAAATTGATGGTTAACGCCGGCACTTTGAAACGGTTGCGAGATCAAAGTGGACCGAAAGGCTATGCTGTGGCCTCGGCTACGCTGAAAAAACTACGTTCCGTTTACTTTGACAGTGAAAACCACGACTTTCGCAGCGCCAAGACAACGCTACGCGTACGCCAGATCGGACCGAACTGGATCCAGACAGTGAAAGCGGGCCGCACTTTGAATGCGGGCCTCTCCAGCACCATGGAATATGAGAGTGACGCCAACGGGCCGCTCCCCGATGCAAGCCTGATCCCTCCCAACACCCTTTCCAAAAAGCTGATGGGCCTTATCGACCAAAAACGCGTTGGCCCCGTGTTTGAAACGGAGATTTACCGCGCAATCAAAGTCTTCTCCACTAACGAGGGGGACGAGATCGAGGTTTCCTTTGACATTGGCGAAGCCCGTGCCGGCAAGAAACAGGCCCCTATAAGCGAGGTGGAACTGGAGCTCACACAAGGCTCGCCTCGCGCCCTGTACTCCCTTGCCAAACACATCATCGGGTCGCAAAGCTTTACCTTTTCCATGCGCAGCAAAGCCGATTTGGGCTACCGGCTAGCACGAAACCAGCCTACTCTCCCGCCAACTTCGTCCAAGGAAGTTGGCCGGTTGTCCTTGACCAAGGATATGAAGAACAGCGAAGCGTTCCAGCTCATCTTGCGCGCCTGCATGGAACGCATTGTCCATGCGCGCGGTCAGGTGATCGATGGTGACCACCACTGTGGAACACAGCAACTTCATCAGGCACTAAACCTACTTTCAGCAACATTCGTAATCTATAAGGATATGCTGGACAAGGATCAGGTGAAACCACTGGCAAGCATAGCCCGCCACTTGATCGGCAGAGTACTTGAGCTGCGAAAACGGGAAACGGTGGCAAGTGACACGGTAGCGTCGTTGGAAACCGCAAGTCCTCTGCCAGAGAGCTTAGAACTTATCCTGTCCCACGCCTGCGAGGCTTTGTGTTCCTCTCAACGGGATTTACGCATGGAGCTTCGCCGCAAACAGACCAACGGTTTTTTGTTTGACCTTGGCAGTTTTATCGAAGTCAAACAGTGGAAAGAGCACCGCGCATTCCAAGAGGGGCCAATCACAAAGATGCCTTTGGAAGAGTTTGCCAGAGAAACAATGCGCAAACGATGGAAAGCCTGTCTGCGGGGCATCAAAGGAATTACAAAACGCGCTCCGGTTCTTGAAAACGGATTTGATAGGAACCTCAAGCGCTTCATTTCGGCTCTGGATATCTTTGGTTCCCTGTTCCCACCGGAAAGTACAGAGCCGTTCATCAAAACCCTGTCCAAAGTGCAAGCCTCCTACCAGCTTGCGGCCTATAGTACTGTGTGCGAGAGATTCCTTTTGCAAAACTCCTCCCATATCCTCCCTGAGTCAGAAGTGCTTATGGCGCATCGGTTTATTGCCGACTGGCACAAAGCCCAAACCTCTGACAAACTGCGGGAACTGGTGGAAGACTGGGAGCACCTTCAAACGCTTCCCAAATTTTGGAAAATGAAATAAGACGGCGCCGCCCCCTCAAGAAATTTATGGTTTAGCGAAAACGCGTCACCGCCTAACTCATTGTGCGCATGTCATTATCTGAAAAACGGCATCCACTTTTCGAAGATAAACTGCCTTGGTCCTCTGCTTTTTCGAGTAAATGATCTTTCCAGAATTCTTCAGTACTCACCTCTTTTGCGAAGGCTCTATAGTCGGCATTTACCTGCCGATTTTTGAGCAAAAAGGCCGTGGCATTTCTCGCAAACCGAAGGAGATTGGCCATGTATTTCCGAAGGGATTTTTCTACTTTGTATCCTGAAAAAGTTTGCGCATCGATTGTTACCACGTAGGGGCGCAGGAAACTCTCAAAAATATTTGCCCGACGATCCAACGGCATTCTCCTGCCTTTTTTATGGAGGACAAATTTTGGCAGGAGGTGGCCGTTAAGCGTTAAAAACCGGAGGAAGGCCCACAGAAAAAAGCTATAATTCCAGACCCCGTTGGGGACGGTTTTCTCAAGGTCGCAGGAGAAGTTTTCTTTAACTTTTTCGTTCTTAGTCAGGTTGGCAAATTGCTGGCGCTTTCTAACCATATCCAGATTGTTTTCCCAAAACTTTGGGCCCGAGAGCACATCTTCCATTGCAATGTTGACGGCGGCAGCACTTTCATAGTGATAGGATGCATTGTACCTATTGAAGTAGCTCCACATCATAGAAACTTTGCCAAAACGGCCAGTGCCAAGTCTCTTGAAAACAGAATGATTGATGAGGTGGTAGCGCATATCCAAATACACAATCAAAGGAGATTTCTTGATTGAGAAAGTTTCCTGATGAGAGGCAACACCGCTTACCCCTATAATCTCGAAGTTATTTGCAAGGGAGAAGTAGATGTCATCCCCCCGAACAAAGAACGGGAAGGTCCAGCTTTCCACTTGATCAATTGGGAAACAGAAGTACCACCATCCGCCATACCTGTTTTCCGAGGCTTTTGGGGTATCAAGAGCGCTCCTTACTACATCCTCAAATTTGCGTAGGTCTTTTCCGCAATGCATCGGCTGACAGCGACGGTGGAAGATTGCTCCGTTCTCCCACATCCTCCACTTTTTCTGCGCCGTAATCATGGCCCCGCTAATGGCAAGGTTAGGCCTTTTTGAATAGCGCAGGACGGAAAGGGTACGGCGAATATTCTCCGGATGGAAAACGGCATCATCATCCATAAACAGAATATGGGAGGACATCTTGTTTTCTTTTGCCTCCAACAGCCCGCGCATAAACCCGCCCGCCCCGCCAAAGTTCCTGTTCTTTATGACATGGCTTTGATCGAACGAAACCGCATCAGTAGCGCCGCCATTATCCACCACCAAAAGGTTAAAGTCGTTTCGAAGATCTTTGTTCTTGAGCATGTAATCTTGAAGCCGGTGTCCGGTGGACTGAACTGCCTCATCTTGTTTGAACGTGGTTATAACCGCAGTCAGGGACACATCATTGCAAGGTGGCCCCAAAACCACATAGTCAGCTTGGATTAGCTTTACATCTGTTTCAGCGACTACTGAAAAGTAAATCAAGCAGTTATCAAAGTCGTCAAGCTCTAGTGGAACAGGCTGGCTGTGCCCTTCCTGCAGTGATACGCGGGCCCTTTGGATAAGCACCGCAGTTTTGTTCAAATCGGCCCTATAGACAAAGACAGTGCAATCGCCTGTTCCTTGAAGGCTCAACGACAACAAATGGCGAGTATCCAGATCAAAGGCATACAAGGGAAACGAGTTGAAATAACTGTTGAAGTGTATCGAGCCACCAGAAGCTACAAAGTAGAAATTGCCTTTAAAGCCTGTCCGCGAATTTTGGGAGAAATGGTAATAAAGATCCGCCTCACCATTGATGTGGTCATCTGGAAAAACCAGCCTCTGAGCTATAGTTGTAGCCACTAGACCGGAGGGAGCTCCCTCTAGGCCCTTGCTTCCAGCTAATCTGTCCATACTGTGAGTGCCCAAAACCGTTTACATCAGTGAGGTGTTACTTTTTCGCGTATCTCAATCCGAAAACCGATGCCCACTTTTCGCGATACGCCGTAATAAAAAAATCAATTTGCCAAAACCAACAGCATTCCAATGCGTCTTATGCTTTCGCTTGAAACCTCAGGCAAAAATTACTTCAGGATCAGGCCCCTATACTTTAGCCCCTAATTCATGCCCCGCGCACCTCTTCAATTTGCGCGGTACTGAACCTTTTGGTCTCCAATAAGTGCCGCTGCAGCTCCAAACGTTCGGAGCCGCAGCAGTGGCATCTTCTTCAGAAGCACTTCCTATTTTCTTCCCTATTAAAGCCTGAGGACAGATTAATAGCCAAGGAAAGCCCCACCGTAATGTCGGCCAAATTTAGCAACGAAGAAAGCCTCAAAGCCATGCACTCTTCCATACTTGGGCTGCAATTTCTCGTAGGAGCTTTTAAGGGTTTTTCGCATGATTTTGGTATCATCCATCCGCTCGACTCCCCAGTGCAATATTTCCTGTTGGATGACCTGCTCAAACTCTACGGTCATATCCCGAAACGCCTTGAGGTCACTCAGGTCTCCCCTCACACCATGGCTGGGGATGTAGAACTGAGCATTCAGGTCCACCAGACGGTTAAGCGCACGAATGTAACCCGGTGAATAAAAGTCAGGAAAATCAAAGGGAGGGACGAGATTCACAAACATCATGTCAGGCGCAAAGACCACATCATCTTGCAGTACATGAAACGCATAGAGGGTTTGAGAGTGGGACCAAGGCATATAAAGTGCATCAATTTCCACGCCCCCTAGTGACAGGCGGGTATCTCCTTCAATCGGCTGCGTCACCTTGGATATGTTTGCACCCAGCTTGGGCCAGTCTGCCACCAGCATGTTGATGTCCCGATGACCAATAACCTCTGCTCCCTCAAAGAGCTCCGAGCCGCGAATATGATCCAGATGATTGTGTGAATAAACAAGCCACCGGACCTTCTCATCAGGAAACGTCTTTGCAAGAGCCTGTTTCATGCCCTTTGCATGGATCAGGCTAAAACAATCGAACACCGCAATGCCCTCGGGTGAGCGCAAGATCATTGAACGGGCAAACTTATGTTCATATGCATAAACCAATCCGTTAACTTGATAGAGTTTCGGGCCGATGCCGTCATACTGGCTGAAGTAATTTGTGGGGATGGCGCGGCTATATGCGAGGGACCGAACTTGGCGGCTCAAGCGGCGGGCACTGCGACGAAAAGCAGATAAACCATTTCCGGTTACTTCCGTGTTCTTTTTGTGGGTAGACATAGCCAATCTCCTATAACCACGTTTTGCTGGGTGTACCTTTTATGTTGTGTTTCGGCTTTGCTATTTCTATACCGATTCGCATAAAATTATTTTAAGGTTAAATAGTCGGCTCTGGAGCTTCCGGATACGGGGAACCAGGAACCTACCCAAACGCTGTAGAGAGCCTGAGACGATCAATTTCGTTCAAAATTTGTTGAGTTGATTTCATCAAGCTACGCCCACAACTATTCCCGAAGGCCGCGCTGAGGGCCGTTGATGAGGGCAAACATGAAAAACTTGAAACTAACGATTTTGCGGGTGGGAGCAGGCTTTTTCGCCATAATTGCAATGTTGACTGGCCTTCGCCAGTTTTTGGGCGGTGTAAACGGTGCACTTGAAGACTATGAACTTGGATATGTACCTTACGAGTCGATTGCCGGACTGGACAATGACCTGCGTTTTCTCGCGGTATGCTGGTTCATTGTCGGGGTGTCGCTTGCGGTTGGTGCCGTGCTGCCCCGCAAGAAACCAGACTTTATCCTACTGGGCCTTCTTGTTGTGGTGCTGGGTGGCTTTGCCCGCCTCTATGGATTTTTAGAGTATGGACCTATTCCTCACGAATACATCCCAATTACGATAGAATTTATTGGCGGTGTTCCCCTATTGCTTCTGTTTGCCAGTTGGCGGCAAGAGGAACAGGGCGCTCCTGCTGGAAATACAAAGAAGCTGGCTTAAACAAGCTCCCTTCCTTTGAAAGGGCAGCCCATAGATCTCCCCCCCCTTTGGTAGTTTGGAAAATGAAATGATTGAAGGCTTGAGCCACATTACTTTTATCGTCGCCGATCTGGACCGGATGGCTGAAATCCTCGTTGAAGGATTGGGCGCTGAGCAGGTTTATGAGAGCGGCGAGAAGACCTTCTCAAAGTCCAAGGAACGCTTTTTCATGGTGGGCAGTCTGTGGATCGCCACGATGGAGGGCGAGGCCCTGCCATCACGCAGCTACAACCATGTGGCTTTTAAAGTCAGCGATGACACATTGGATGGCTACCGCCAACGGCTTGAGCGCATTGGAGTAGAACTGCTACCTGACAGACCGCGCGTTGATGGAGAAGGCCGCTCTCTTTACTTCTATGATGATGACAATCACTTATTTGAGCTGCACACAGGCACACTTGACCAGCGTTTAAAATCATACGCGAAAAAGTAATGTTTCCTGACAAAGATAGGGAAGCAAGCTCTCTTTGACATGAGTGCTCCCCTATCTAGAACTTGACTTATTCCCCCGACAAATCGCCCGGGTTCATACCCCAGCCCTTTTCAATAGATTCCAACACGGAGGCATCGTCTGCTTTGCCTGAAATCACATCGTCAATATCGATTTCTCCGGAGGAAAACTCCGCATCGCGCTGACGTTGTAGAAGCGACTTTCGAGCCTGAACTATATTGAGCGGAGCAGCGGAAATTGTCGCCATTCCCTCCGGCTTGTTTTTCGGCACCATTGGCGGAAGAGAGGTTTCTGCCACAGCCACACTTTCAGCTGCATTAGAGACTTTTGCCCTGATAGAAGCTGTTTGAGTTTCTCCATCATTGGCATCTACAGGTTGTGTTTTCAGTTTCCGGGCAAGTTTTTGGGCCGACAACTGTTCTGCAAGGCGTTTGGAGACTTCTTTTCCAGCTTTACTGCGAGAGCTGGAAAGAGAGGCAGTATCTTCACCGGTCTTTTCTCCCACCGAGAAATCTGGCAGTGACAGGCCCCCAGCCACCTGAACAGGTGTTTCTTGCGGGCCAAACTGAACTTTATCACTGTCAATCGGCAGGTTTGTTTTCTCGATAAAGCTTGGAACCAGTTTCCAATCTACAGTTCCGTCTTTCAAGTCGATTGCCCCACGCCCCTCAATAAGGGACTGGTTGCTTTGAAGGGATAAACCGTTGAACTGGGCTTTGCCTTGGGTAAACGTGACTTCAGCACCCCATGTAACAAAGGGAGTGGAAGCACCATCACTCAAAGGCCATCCTTTAATGGCGCTCACTTTTAAAGTGCGGGCCATCTGATCCAGATCCAGACTATGAAGTCGTCCGTTATCCAGACGGAAGCTGAGGGCTCCTTCTGCATTTCCCCACAGCCGGGCCTGCGTATCCCCTTTGCTCGCCACATCCACTACCGCATTCAAAGTACCTTCAACCCGTGGCAGGTTGGATATTGATGCCAAAAACGGATCGGCGTTTACAGAGCGAAGGGAAATATCGGCTTCCAACGCCGGCATGCCCTGTTCCAGATGGGTCACAATTCGCCCGGAAGCCGCACCGCCATAAAGGCTTGCCTGTTTAAAATCCCAGTAAAGCCGTTCATCTTTTGAATGGGCGTAGAGGGTTGCACTGTCCACCGCCAGATCGCCAATACGAAGGTCTTGCAAATCAAGGTTCAAGTCTATGTTCAAGTGAGACAGATCCAGCGGGATACCGGTGCTGTTTTGTCCATCTTCGCCCTGCCCATTCAAAAAGGTACCATCGACAGACAGGCCGGACATAGCCAGCTCGCCTTTTAGCAAAGGAGTTGCCTCTTGCGTCACATGAATATCGCCTTCCAGCCGTGTATCACCCAAGAAAACCGACAGCTCCTTGACTTGGAGCTCCTCGTCTTGTTGTGAGAACGTACCGGAGGCAGACAGTTTATTGTCCTGCAACACTTCAGGGAGTTCCAGCCCATACCACTTGGCAAACTTGACGAACTGCTCGGTTTCAAAAGACAGGGTATAGCCGCTTTGCTCTCCTGTTGAATAGCCAGCGGAAAAGCGCGGGTTGGCCGCTTTAAGGCTTACGACAAATCCATCTGTCACAGTGCCTGAAAGTTCCAAAGGTTCCCCGCGCCAGTTGGCCTCACCAGTCACAACCGCTGAACTTCCGTCGCCAGAGAAGGTTACATCCAGTCCAAGAGCTTCTAAAGTCTCGCCATCGTCTTTGCGCGCAAGAGCATCTGGCAATTTTATCTGCTCTAATTTTGCGTCTTTCACACGCGCAGTTCCTTCAATATTCAAGTCTCTGGCAAGTGCCTCCAAAGACTGTCCTTGAGCGCTCAAGGTAAGGGAAACCTCCCCCTCTCCCGCAGCAAGGTTTTGAGCGCCTAACATTTGTAGTAGTGTCTGGAAGGGAATTGACGCACCGTTCACTTTTGCAGTTAACTGGTTTTGCTTATCTCCCCGCTCCCAATTGGCCGTGCCTTCCAGCATCAACTCACCTGCCTGCAAGCGAACGTCCCGCAGTTCCAAGCCCTTTTCCTGTAGGGATGCCCTGCCCGTCACTGCAACCGGTTCAAGCTCTGGGGAAACTGGATGGCCTATGCGGGTGAAGAATGCCTCAGGTTTGGAGACTTCAACACTCAACGCCAGATTGCCCAAAGGCGCACCGGCCCAAGTCACCTGCCCCTGCGCTGCAGCTTCCGCTTCGTTTGCCACGGATACAGCCAAATCCACCGAGCTTGGTCTTTTTTCAAAAAATGCAGCCAAAGACCCAAGACGTCCTTCAAAACGGTAGGGAATGTCTTGCGAGGTTACTTGTCCTTCAAGCGTAAGGTCTCCCCCATGCCCAGCGGAAAGCAGAAGAGCATCAAGGTTCGTTAGGGAAACATCCGCTTTTGTCTTCTTGTTTTGATAGCTAAGCTCACCTTGAACGACACGGAGCTCCACTGCACCAGCTGTCTGGAGCGGTGTAAATAGTTGCGTAAGATTGAAACCGGAGGAAGTGCCAGATGTCTCTTCCCCTGTTGAAACTGAGGGAGCCCAGCTGCGCGTTCCATCTTCATCCACCTGCAAATCAAAGCGGGGCTTTTCCAAAATCACATAGTCAATGCCCGGCTCTGCTTGCAAAATGCTCAGCCAGCCAAGACCAAGTACCATACGCTCACTTTGTGCGAACTCGAGCCCGTTTGTGGCCGAGGCGCCGGCAATGCCAACATTTTCGACTTCCAGCACGGGCGAGGGAAGCAGCTTGAACGTGCTGCGTCCATCCAAACGCAGCGCCCAGCCCGTTTGCTTAAAGAAGTTCTTTGCAAAAGCTGCCGTCCACTTTTCTTGCGGAACAAGGCTTGGGGCCATCACCAAGGCACCAATGACCAGCGCCATTAAAGCGCCCAGAAAAAGACTTACTCGTTTCATTCGTTTCGCTATACCCGATTCAGAGCGGCGCTTTTACCCAAAGCATGTAAACCTGTTCTTACCGCAGCTTGGTAAAAAAGTAGCCCCCATGGGCAAGGAAAAAGCGACGAAAATATGGAGCCTTACTCACTTACCCGCAGATCGGCCAAGTTTAAGCGGAATTCGCAACGGGTTTTACACCGGCATTTAAGGGAGAAAACGAGAGAGTTTTCCTTGAGTTTTAACGGTAAAAGCAGGCCCCTCAAAATCGGCATGTAAACATTTGGCATGGGCGTTGCTTCGCGTTACCATTGGTGAGCCCTATAACAAACTGGTATTTCTGATGCTGGACACTTTAAAATCATTTCTAAAAGACCTTACAAAAGGCGATGTAAAAAAACATGGTTATCAGGAGGATGACACGCGTCTGGCTGCTGCTGCTCTGCTTTTTCACATTATTGCTGTTGATGGCACCGTGGAAGATGTGGAGATCGCCGCACTTAACGATACTCTTAAACAACATTACCACCTCGACGACAGCCAGACAAAAGAGCTGATTGAACAAGCAAAGGAACGGGATGAAGAGTCCGTTGACCTTTATGGGTTTACATCGGTTCTTAAAAGGGAGCTGGATGAACAGGAGCGACTGACCATCATCGAGATGATGTGGAAGATGGTCTATGCAGACGGCTCGGTGCATGAGTTCGAAGATAACACGATCTGGCGCGTTGCCGAATTGCTTGGTGTCTCCTCCCGCGACAGAATGGACCTTAAACACAAGGTCGCCCAATCCTATGCAAAAGGGCGATGAGAGAATTCGTGCAAGCAAAGCCCCCACTGAAAACGGTAGATGCTCCCAAAGTCCTGATTATTCTCCATCAAGAAGGCTCGACACCGGGGCGTGTGGGGCACGAGCTGGTTAAACGTGGCTTCCAGCTGGATATGCGCCGCCCCAGATTTGGCAGTCCCCTTCCCGAAACCATGGAAGACCACGCCGGTGCCATCATCTTTGGCGGGCCGCAGTCTGCCAATGATACCGATCCCTATATTCTTCGCGAAACCGAGTGGATCAAGGTTCCCCTTGCCGAAAACAAGCCCTATCTGGGAATTTGCCTTGGCGCCCAGATGCTTGCGCGCCACTTGGGGGGAACTGTGCAGCCCAATGGCAAGGGACGAGTGGAAATCGGGTATTACCCTATTGAGCCAACGCAGGCGGGCAAGAACTTCATGCAGTGGCCCTCCAAGGTTTACCAATGGCATCAGGAGGGGTTTTCTCTTCCCTCAAGTGCGGAGCTTCTGGCCTCGGGACCTGGCGATTTTCCCAATCAAGCCTTTCGTTTTGGAGAGAAGGGTTTTGGGATTCAATTCCATCCGGAGCTGACACAGGCCATGATGCACCGTTGGACCACGAAAGCCTCCGAGCGGATGAAGGACCCGGGAGCACAAAGCAGGCATGACCATTTCTCGGGACGGGAGATCTTCGAGCCAAGAGTTCAACAATGGCTGCGAGATTTTCTAGACCTGTGGATTGGCTACCCCCATGGACAGCAGGAAGTGCCTAAGGAAAGAACCAGTATATAACACGGATTTTACAACTGACCCGCCTGTGCAACGCTAAAAGATGGCTCCCCCCAATACTGTTGAGGAGGAGGCCAAAGAGGTACGACACCGGTATTTCAAGCGAATTCTTGTCGTTTGAAATATAAAAGTTAGAGTGCGAAGCGTGAATGCGAATGAACGCAACGTGCTCTAAAGGGCGCAAGGCACAAGCGTGAACAATACACCAAAACCCAAGACACTTTACCTCCATATTGGCAGTCACAAAACCGGTACAACATCGCTTCAACATAGCCTGTATAATAGCCGTAGGGTTTTGGCGGAGCAGGGATTTAGCGTGTTTAGCATGCAGCCGGATGGCAAGGAGGAGCCTCGCGGGCATGCATACCTTTGGCTGGGGCGCAATACGTCAGACCTGCAAAGTGGCAAAGGGGCTTTCATTTTAGAAAAAGAAAAGCTCGCCCAACAGCTCGCAAACGTAAGCGGTTCTGTTATTTTTTCCAGCGAGCATTTTTCCTGGGTGTTTGATGAAGGCGAGTTGATCCAGTTTCATAAGGCCTTGAGGACGTATTTCGCACAGGTGAAAGTTATCATCTACCTGCGGCGGCAGGATCGTCAACTGATCTCCCATTTCCAGCAATCCGAAAAGGACCGTCACTCTTGGGGGAGGTCATTTTATGGAACCAGCACCAAAGCTATTCCGGACTTTGAGCCACACTTTGATAACTACCTCAACTACCACCAGCGCTTAAAAATCTGGAGCAATGTGTTTGGGAAAAAGAATATCATTCCCCGCGTGTTTGAGGCCAGTCAGCTTCAAAATAGTGATGTAATTGATGACTTTTGCCAGTTGCTCGGCATAGGGCGCATCGAGAAACTAAGGATGAACGAGGCCATTGGGCAGCTTGAAAAGCATTTCTATCATCTGCTTGAAGAAGCCCAGTTCCCGCACGGGCATTTGCGCCGAACACTCATCCAAAACCTGCAGCGCTCGCCACAAGCGCTTCCCAGCAAGAAACAGGCAATTGCCATTTATGAACGTTACCGGGACAGCAACAGACAACTGAACACCGAATTTGGCATTTCCAGTTTACCTGCCTTGTTTAAGGAGGACTTTTCTTTTTATCCCGAGGTCTCCATGAATGGATGGCGGGCGGATCAGGCTGATGAGGCTGTCCGCACTCTGCTTGTCCTGTTGCGGCAGCTGGACGAGGACAGTTTTTTGAATATACGGCGGAATTTACGTTGGAAACAAAGCCTGACCCGTCGCCTCTCCCGCATTTGGGCGTTCCACCCAAAAGCTAAAGGGACGGACCTGAAAAAATCGCGCTAATACCACTCAGTATTAAGGGGAACCTTTGGGTATTTATGGATACCGGCTCGGTGATCGGTATCCCCTTGGAAATAAACAGGGTGTCTCCCCGGACTTGATCCGGGGTCAAGTTACATCGTTATTTGCTGTTTCAGGCTACAGATTTCAGCTTTGGGGGCATAGGCTTTGAGGCGCACAGCAGTGGCTGCCCCTTTGGCAGCACTTCACGACCAAGTGCTTCTTTATAAATGATGGCCGCAAAGCTGTAGAGCGCGGACAAAGAAGTGATAGTCAGAGCATAGCCTGAGGCGACCATAAACGCAGGATCCACAAAGCTGCCCAAAAGCGACAGAGCCAAACCGATGTTCAAGCTGATGGACGTAATCGCATCTTGCAAGGTGTTATGCAGCGCCGCATACATCAAAATTGCAGAATAGATTGCAAACGGCACGGTGAACCAGCCCATATCCGCTGGTGTGCTTTCAAAGAAACCCAGTTCGTTGCCCGTGAGGAGACCACAAAATGCCAGCCAGAAAACGCCGTAGATTGTGAAAGCGCTGTAGCCAAAGTTATTGCCGCTTTTAAATGCCTGAAGGCCAGCGATAAACTGGGCAAGACCGCCCACAAAAAAACCAAGCCAAATGATCGGCCCCGTGCCTTCGAGCAATCCGATGTTTTGCATTTGCAGCGTAAAGGTGGTCATTCCAAATCCAGCGAACCCAACGGCTCCCGGATCACTTGTTTCACTTTGCACGAGGCATCCTCCGAATTCTTTTTTGTCTTGTCAGGCGGTAGGAGTCTAATGGGCGGCTCGCAGGCCCTTGGGCAACCAAAGGACCTGTCTATAAACAAAAATAAAAAAGGTGCGAGCATTTCCTCGCACCTTTGCACGTTTTCATCCGCGTCTGTGTAGTTTCACAGAGGCAAGACCAATCAGTTCCTTATACATCGCTTTTGGATCCCGACTCATTGGCCGGGATGAGCTTGTTACTAATCAAGGTTGTCACCCCGGACTTGATCCGGGGTTCATTTTCAGCCGAACTAAAACGGCTTTTTACAAGACCCCACTAGTACAGGTTGGCCTTACCCCTCAAAAGTTACCAGCAGGTCTTTGGCATCAATCTGGTCACCGCAAGCCACCAGCACTTCTTTCACGACCCCATCCGTTTCTGCATGCAGCGCTGTTTCCATCTTCATGGCTTCGATTGAAAGCAGTACATCGCCCGCTTTCACATCTTGCCCAACACTCACAGCTACGGTGGAGACAACACCGGGCATTGGAGCACCGACTTGGCTCTGGTTGCCCAATTCCACTTTGCGGCGTACCTTGCCCCCTTTTGCACCGTGAGCACGGTCTGCAATGCGAACGCGGCGCGGCTGGCCGTTCAACTCAAAGAATACCCGCTTCTCACCATTTTCATCGGTCTCGCCAATGGCAAGACAGGTGAGCACCATCACCTTGCCCGGCTCCAGTTCGATCATGATTTCTTCGCCAACAGGCAGGCCATAAAAGTAATTCGGCGTGGGCAGAACACTTGTGGGGCCATACATCTCTTGGGAGGATACAAAGTCGGTGAAGACTTTGGGGTACATGAGATAGGAGCTCAGTTCCGTTTCCGCTGCATCTCGCCCCAAAATGTCAGAAAGCTCGTTCTTGCGGGCCTCCAGATCTTCGTCTTTCAGCAAGGACCCCGGGCGAACTGTAATCGGCTGGGTGCCTTTCAGCACCTTGGCCTGCAACGCCTCCGGCCAACCTCCTGGGGCTTGACCCAAATCGCCATGCATCATCTGCACCACGGATTCAGGGAAGGCCACATCCTTGGTGGGGTCCAGCACATCCTCGGGAGTAATGCCTTGCGAGACCATCATCACCGCCATGTCTCCAACCACTTTGGAGCTTGGGGTCACCTTGACGATATCACCGAACATCATATTCACATCTGCATAGGCTTTCGCCACTTCATGCCAGCGGGTTTCCAAGCCAAGAGAACGGGCCTGCTCCTTCAAGTTGGTAAACTGGCCACCGGGCATCTCGTGCAGGTAAACCTCCGAGGCGCCGAAACGCAGATCACTTTCAAAGGCACGGTATTGGGTGCGCACGGCCTCCCAGTAGAACGAAATCTCCCGCATCACTTCCGTATCCAGCCTTGGATCTCGTGAAGAGCCTTTGAGAGCTTCGACAACGGACCCCATACAAGGCTGCGATGTGAGGCCGGAAAGCGCATCGGATGCCACATCAATGGCATCAACTCCAGCCTCGACGGCGGACAAAATACTGGAAGCCGCGATACCAGAGGTATCATGGGTGTGGAAGTGAACCGGAATACCCACTTCCTCTTTCAGCGCCTTAATCAGCAACTTTGCGGCCTGCGGTTTCAAGAGGCCAGCCATGTCTTTGAGGCCAAGAATATGCACGCCAGCTGCTTCCAGCTCTTTTGCCAGATTAACGTAGTATTTCAGGTCATATTTAGGGCGGGCACTGTTGAGGATATCGCCGGTGTAACAGATCGCCGCTTCACACAGCTTGCCTTCTTCCTGCACAGCGTCCAGCGACACCCGCATGTTTTCTACCCAGTTAAGGCAGTCGAACACGCGGAACAGGTCAATACCGTTCTCAGAAGCAGTTTTGATGAAATGACGAACCGCGTTGTCTGGATAGTTGGCGTACCCGACCCCGTTGGAACCACGCAAAAGCATTTGCAGCAGAATGTTTGGTGCTTTTTCACGTACTAAACGCAGGCGCTCCCACGGATCTTCGGTAAGGAACCGCATGGCAACGTCAAACGTTGCACCGCCCCAACACTCCAGCGATAGAAGCTGCGGCAGGCCTTTGGCATAGCTATCTGCAATCTGCGCAATATCGAAAGTGCGCATGCGGGTCGCCAGCAAGGACTGATGAGCATCGCGCATGGTAGTATCTGTGACTAAGACCTGTTTTTGGTCCAGCATCCACTTGGCGAAACCCTCAGGACCCAGCTTATCCAATATCTGCTTGGTGCCATCGGCAATTGGCTTGTTGATTATCGGAATAACCGGCGCGGCGGCATCTGCAGGCGGGCGCGGCCTGCTTTTCACTTCCGGATGCCCATTCACTGTGACATCGGCCACATAGTTCAGCAGCTTGGTGGCACGGTCAGAGGTTTTGATGTTTTCAAACAGCTCCGGCGTATCATCAATGAAACGGGTTGTGTAGTTGTTGGAGCGGAACTCCTTGTGGCTGACGATGCGCTCCAGAAACAGAAGATTGGTGGCAACGCCGCGGATACGGAATTCCCGCAGGGCCCGATCCATACGCTGGCAGACCTGCTCGGCAGTTGGAGCCCATGCGGTAATTTTTTCCAGAAGCGGATCATAGTATCGGGTGATCACCGCACCTGCGTAAGCGGTGCCGCCATCCAGACGAATACCAAAGCCTGTGGAACCCCGATAAGCACTGATTCGCCCATAATCAGGGATAAAGTTGGCTTCCGGATCTTCTGTTGTAATGCGGCATTGGAGAGCATGACCGTTCAAAGAGATGTTTTCCTGAACAGGCACGCCGGTTTTCAGCTCATCCCCAATGCGGCCACCTTCGGCAATGGCAATCTGTGCCTTGACGATATCAATGCCGGTCACCTCTTCCGTAACAGTGTGCTCCACCTGAATGCGCGGGTTCACCTCAATGAAGTAAAGCTCATCCGTGTCTGCATCCATGAGGAACTCAACGGTGCCCGCCCCTTGATATCCAACTGTCCGTCCGATTTTGAGCCCGTACTCGCAAATCTCTTCGCGCTTCTTCTCGCTCAGATACGGTGCAGGTGCGCGCTCAACCACTTTCTGGTGGCGGCGCTGGATCGAGCAATCACGTTCAAAAAGGTGGACGAGATTGCCGTGGCTGTCGCCAAGAATCTGAACTTCCACATGGCGGGCACGCTCCACCAGCTTTTCAAGGTAGACTTCATCTTTCCCAAAAGCTGCCTTTGCTTCACGCTTGGCTGAAACGACTTCGCGCTCGAGGGTTTCCTCATCACGGATAACCCGCATGCCGCGTCCACCGCCCCCCCATGAGGCTTTTAGCATCACAGGGTAGCCAACGCCTTTGGCCAGTTTTTTGATCTGCTCCATATCATCGGGCAGTGGATCCGTTGCCGGAACCACCGGCACACCGGCTTCAATAGCCAACTCACGTGCAGAGACCTTATTGCCCAGTCGGCGCATAGTGTCAGGAGATGGACCGATAAACGTTATGCCTGCAGCAGCACAGGCATCTGCAAACTCGGGGCTTTCGGATAAAAAGCCATAGCCGGGGTGGATGGCGTCAACCTTACGTTCCTTGGCAACTCGCAGAATTTCGTCGATGGAAAGATAAGCCTCGATCGGCCCAAGCCCCTTCCCCACTTGATATGCTTCATCAGCTTTGAAGCGGTGCAGGGCAAGTTTGTCCTGCTCGGCAAACACGGCGACCGTGTCCATGCCCAACTCATTAGCGGCCCGAAATACACGAATTGCGATTTCAGAACGATTAGCGACGAGAATTCGACGAATTTCCAAAAAACACCCCCATTAAATCGATTTAGACTGCATCTAATTACAAACTCGGCATCTGGTTGCAAAGTATATTTTTTAGGCAATGAGTCTTAAAAAGAGGCATTGCAACATCTACGCGGGGTCGTTGAATGATTGCAGTTTCTTGCGCGGCACCGGTTACATGGCGTTCCATACCGCCACTAACGCATACTCTGAACATCAGTTCCCCCTCCTCCCCATTTACCATATGGTAACTTATACTGATTACCGCTGAATTTTTTCGAAATATATAAAATTGGAAATATCAGTGATAAAATTAGTACTGGCTGTTGCGGCAGTTTCTTTGGGCTCTGTAACATCTGCATTTGCAGATAGTATGGTTGCTGGTTGGTATGTTGAGGCAGCCGCGGGTGTAAGTCTTGGAGAAGTTAAATTTGACGACAACTCAATCGATGATACAGCCTTTATCGGTCGCGTTAACTTTGGTAGATCTTTTGACAACAACCTGCGCATTGGCATTGAAGGCTCGTATTCTCAAGCTCTCTCAAAGTCCGGAAATGTATCCGGCACTGCATGGGAACATAAAGCCGACATCTGGTCTTTGATGGCCCTTGGCTACTACGATTTCAATAACAGCACCAAATTCACCCCATTTGTCGGTGCTGGTCTTGGTCTCGGCATAATAGATTATGAATCTAAATCCACGTTCAATCATATGAACGTTGATATGAGCGTTGAATTCTCTGATACGACTATACATGTTGCAGGTAAACTAACGGCTGGTGTTGCCTATGAGCTTAACGACAAGCTTCATATTATTGCTGATTATAGTCTGAACTACCTGCACGATGCTGAGTTCTATGACACATTCAAGTCTACATACGTTAGCGCTACGCACGGCCCTATAGGCGTTAGCGCTGCACTCGGCCCATTAGACGTTAGCGCTATCCAGAACACTTTTAACCTTGGTTTGCGCTACTCTTTCTGAGAGATCGCGAACTTAGATGATAAGCACTGAAGAGGTGCAACTGTAATGGCTGCACTTTTTTCTTTCTATACTTTAGATAGTCCAACTCAGGTGCCGAATTGGGTTTGTTTGAGTAAAGTTAAAAGGGTCTCTCTTAAACGATTGAGAACACCCTGATAACTTTACTCAACTTTTGTCTAATTATTTTTTATGGTCCCAAAAAGCGCTGGTTTTTTTTGGATAGTAAATCACCTAGAAAGGGTCGCAAGCCCGACCCCTCCTATTTACTCCGGGCGATTTAACGGATCAATCCAAGCCGGAACCCTTCTGCCACTGCATGGGTCCGGTTTGCGGCGTGCAATTTGCGAGCAGCAGACGCCAGATACCAATCTGCAGTGTGCTGGGAGATATTCAGTATTTGGCTGATCTCCCAACTGGTTTTGCCTGCCGCTGACCACTTCAGGCACTCCAGTTCGCGAGGTGTAAGTCTATGCCGCGGACGGTTCGCACTGGCCCCCACCAGCTCACGGACCTTGTTGCTGGCATAGATTCCCACCAAGTGAAGGACGCTAATTTCCCGCTCGGTCAAGCGAACTTCAGGGCCGCCCAAAAGCAGGACGCCTTGATAGCCTTGCAGGCCGTGAATAGGGACACAAATACCATCCGCCATGCCATATTCCTTGGCATCGGTGAGGATTTGCTGTGCCATAGCGGACAGCTCCCGGTCTCGCGAAACGCTTGACCACAAGAATGGACGAACAGCAATGCGGGCTTGGGCTATGAGCGGATCATTTTGCACATAGTCCCGGTCCAGATAGCGTTTTTGCCACTCAGCGCTCCAACCGCTGAGCATGATAGCGCCATCAAAAGATACACCCGGATCTGGAATAGCAGCTAAGCAAAACTGAGGAAAACCGAAAGAATTCCCAAGTTCTGAAAGACGACGAGCAACCCCCTCAGGTGCTTCCTCTTGGTTAATGGAGTCAATAAATTCTAGTGCAGCAGTTAAAGGATTCATATTATTTACCCCGTACTATTAGGCCCTCCAATAACCTTACTCTACGCAAATGCTGATTGTTTTAGAAGGTGCATTAACAAACCAAGACTTAGTATTGGACCTATATTCATTACCTTAACTATACATAGACACTAATTTAGCAGGATAACTTCATTTATAATGTGGTGTTCATTGACACCTCAACTATGAGAAAAACTATTTCATGCAATATTGTAATTAATTACACTTCATTATTATTTATGCAGCTAACAAAAATAATTACACCTGCCATTTAAAGAACTTAATACACGTATATTACGAATCGCTCATCTTCAAATAGAGATATTTTATCAAACATCGTTCTATTTCCATCAAAAACAAATCAACTTATGAACTCGATAAACGTGACCTATGCGCGTCACATAAAAATTCAAAGCAGAGATATATCACAGGAGGGGAAAACGGGGATAACCGAATCTGGGTAACAATAGGTCAAGGAACTTCACATTATCCCCAAGTGAAACTATGGAATACATAGGGAGAACACTGAAATATCACCGCCCTCAATTCCTGAAAATCATCCCCACTCAACTGTGTGTCACTGTGCGTCGAGTCGTTTCTGGTGCAGAAAATTGACAGGTTGCCCCCAACTGCACCACAAAATATCCCCAGTATAATTATTCAGCTTACAATTAAGTCCTAAAAGATTACCCCAAAGTTTTAAAAGAGAGGGCGACATGCCGTATTGGCTGTGCTAGAAGGGCCCCGTTAACAGCCGGAGACAATGGAATTCGGCAGGTTGAATTGCGGCTCATGCCGAGAAAAGGACTAGTTTCAGGCTTCAACGCCCGTTTCGAAGACAACAGCTGCACATGCATACAAAAACACTACCGCGCGCGGCACGTTCGCGCACTGTAACAGCAATTCTTGGGCCCACGAATACGGGCAAGACCCACTTGGCAATAGAGCGCATGTGCTCCTATTCCTCAGGCCTGATAGGCCTGCCCTTACGCCTGCTTGCTCGGGAAGTCTATGAGCGGCTGGTGGAGAAAAAGGGAGAGAGCCTCGTTGCGCTGATTACCGGCGAAGAGAAGATCATCCCCAAAGAACCCCGGTTCTGGGTCTCTACCGTTGAAGCAATGCCCAAGGACCTTACCGTGGACTTTGTCGCTATCGACGAGGTCCAGCTGGCAGGTGACCTCGACCGTGGCCACGTTTTCACCGACCGGATTTTGAACCTGCGCGGCCGCGAAGAAACACTTCTACTTGGCTCGGCAACTGTTCGTCCATTGCTTGAAAAGCTCCTGCCCGGCCTGAATGTCATTACTCGCCCGCGCATGTCCGTGCTGACTTACGCCGGTTCCAAGAAAATCACCCGCCTGCCGCGCCGCTCTGCAATTGTCGCGTTTTCCGCCGATGAAGTTTATGCCATAGCAGAGTTGATCCGCCGCCAAAGAGGTGGTGCCGCCGTTGTTCTGGGCTCCCTGTCGCCGCGCACACGCAATGCACAGGTTGAGCTCTTCCAGAACGGGGACGTGGACTGGCTGGTGGCAACTGACGCAATTGGCATGGGGCTGAACCTGGATGTGGATCACATCGCCTTTGCCGGTAACCGCAAATACGACGGCTACCAGTACCGTCAGTTGACGCCTGCGGAGACTGGACAGATTGCCGGACGTGCGGGACGACACCTGCGTGACGGTACATTTGGTGTAACCGGCCGCGTCAACAGTTTCGAAGACGATTTGGTCTATCAGCTGGAAGCTCACCAGTTTGCACCTCTAAAAGTGCTGCAATGGCGCAACCCTGATTTAAATTTTTCCTCCATATCTGCACTTTTGCAGTCATTGGACCGTTCTCCAAACGAAGAGGGCTTGACCAAAGCCCCTCCAGCGGAGGATATCGGAGTGCTCACGCTCTCCTCCCGTGACAGTCATATCAGGTCTGTCGCAACAACTCGCGAGCGTGTCTCGCTCCTGTGGGAGGTTTGTCAGGTTCCGGACTATCGCAAGATAGCACCGGCCAACCATGCAGACCTTGTCATGGGGATTTATTCCCACCTAGTTCGGGATGGGGCAATACCTGATGACTGGTTCCAGAACCAGATTGCCTTTGCTGACCGGACAGACGGGGATATCGACACACTGTCCAACCGGATTGCACACATCCGTACATGGACCTTTGTGGCTAACCGTGCCGACTGGCTAAAAGACCCTGCGCATTGGCAGGAAATTACCCGCGGCATAGAAGATAGATTATCCGATGCCCTTCACGAACGGCTTAAACAGCGCTTTGTGGACCGGCGAACCAGCGTTTTGATGCGACGTCTGAGAGAGAACAAGATGCTCGAAGCGGAAATCACCGCCACCGGTGATGTACTTGTTGAAGGTGAACACATTGGCCAGCTCCAGGGTTTCCGGTTTGTGCCGGACGCCAGTGCTGAAGGACAAGACGAAAAAGCTGTCCGTGCCGCTGCCCAAAAAGCTCTAGCGAGCGAAATTGAAACCCGTGCGAACCGCTTGGCCGATTCCGCCAATGAAGATTTTATTCTTTCGGCAGATGGCACCTTGCGTTGGCAGGGCGAGCCTGTGGCGCGCCTGATTGCCGGTGAACACGTGTTACGTCCGGCTCTTATCCTGCTTGCCGACGAACACTTGACCGGCCCTGCGCGGGACAAGGTGCAAGGACGCACCGACCTTTGGGTAAAAGCCCATACAGAAGGCCTGCTCAAGCCGTTGTTCGAACTGGAACAATCTGAAGGCGTTGAAGGCATTGCACGCGGGGTTGCGTTCCGTCTTTCTGAAAGTCTTGGCGTTATTGAACGTCAGGAGATTGCAGAGGACATTCGCCAGCTCGACCAGACCATGCGCGGTACTTTGCGCAAGATCGGCGTTCGCTTTGGTGCCTACCACATCTTCATTCCTGCCCTTCTTAAACCAGCCCCAAGCCAGCTAATGGCTCAGCTTTGGGCGCTTAAGAATGACAAGGAAGGTATAAAGGGTCTGACTGAGCTTCCAGAGCTTTCCGCATCCGGTCGCACGTCCGTGCCTTATGACAGTGAGATCGAAGCCGCACTTTATAAAGTGGTCGGTTTCCGCGTATGCGGTCCTCGTGCCGTGCGCGTTGACATTCTGGAACGCCTTGCTGACATTATCCGTCCGCTGGTTGCGTGGAAGCCTTTGGAAGAAGGCATCGAACCACCAGAAGGCGCCCGCCCTGAAGGCGGCGCGTTTACTGTGACAGTTTCCATGACCTCCCTGCTTGGCTGCGCTGGCGAAGATTTCTCCAATATCCTTAAGTCCCTAGGTTACCGCCTTGAAACAAAGGAAATTGAAAGACAAATCGTCAAAGCAAAAGAGCTCGACGCCTCAGAAGCTGAGCAGGAAACTGCCCAGACGCCTGCGGATGCTCCTGAATCTGGCGAAACTTCCGAACCTGCGAACGAAGAAGCAAGCGCTGAAAGCGTGAAGCCTGAAGAAGTTCAAGCTGAGCAGACATCTGAGGAAACCGCAGAGGCCGAAGCTGCGGAAATGGAAACGGTTACACTGGAAATCTGGCGTCCGGGCCGTATGGACCGCCGTCCACGCCCTCGCGAGCGTGAGCGGACTCAAGGTTCCCACCGTCACCAGTCTCAAGGTGAAGGAGAGCGCAAAGGACCTCGTCAACCACGTCGCCAACCAGGAAAACTTGGCGGCAAAGGACGCGGAACTCAATCCAGCAACCCGCAAAAGAGCAGAGGCTCAGCCGGTTCCCAGCCGCGGCGTGAAAAACCTTTGGATATGGATTCACCGTTTGCAGCGCTCATGTCCTTGAAACAAAATCTGGAGAAGGGCGACAAATAGTCGCCCCTATCAAGGTATGGACACGCAAGCAAGCCAACGAATTGACAAATGGCTCTGGTATGCGCGCGTTACAAAGTCCCGGACACTGGCACAAAAACTGTCAGTGTCCGGACATGTCAGAGTTAATAAAGTCAAAATCAGCGCCGCAAAGCATCCCATAAAAAAGGGGGACGTGCTCACCATCGCACTTCCACGGCGGACAATGATTCTCAAGGTTTTGGAGCTTGGAACCCGCCGGGGGCCTGCACCCGAAGCCCAGTTGCTTTATGAGGACCTATCTCCTCCTCCCCCACCCAAACCGAAGGTGGCCCATGGGGAACGGGAGAGAGGATCTGGACGGCCCACCAAGCGGGAACGACGCAAAATGATCCACTTCATGAACGTCAAGGAAAACGATTCTGATTAGCGCCTTCAAGCAAGAAGATTTCGCTCTCCTGCAACGAATGCAGGAGATAGATGCACTTGCGAAGGACAAGGAAAAACGGTAGGCATTGCCTCTTGAAGGTGGAGACTTGATGCCTTTGAACCTTTGGGGCTGTTATTGACTGTGTCGCCAATAATCTAAGAGGAAAACGATGACTTACGTAGTCACCGACAACTGTATTAAATGTAAATATACTGACTGCGTGGAAGTGTGCCCAGTAGACTGCTTTTACGAAGGTGAGAATATGCTCGTCATTGATCCGGACGAGTGTATTGACTGCGGCGTTTGTGAGCCTGAATGCCCGGCCGAAGCTATTTTGCCGGACACGGACCCGGGCCTTGAAAAGTGGATTGAGCTGAACGCCGAATATGCGGCTAAGTGGCCAAACCTGACCGTTCGCAAAGACCCGCTGCCAGAGGCACCGGAGTTTGACGGCGTGAAGGAAAAACTGGACAAGCACTTTTCTGCAAACCCAGGCACCGGCGATCAATAAGAATCACTTCCGGGGCATATTCTAGAGCCTCTCTAGGGCTTCTGGCGACTTATTTATTACCTAAAACAATCTGCGGATGGCTCAACTCGGCATTTTTACTGTAAGAGTTGGAAATCCGTGGATAATGTGTTATATGTAGAAAAGGTCGCTTGTCTTACTAGTCACACTCCTTCCCAAAAGGGGTTTTTTTATGGGCGCAGTTTTATTGAAACAACTGCTGATTTTCCGCCCTGCCCGGCTGGTTTGTTGAGAAAGAAATGACCGTCACATTTGAAGGTTAACGTCGCACAGTGCGAAAGCAGGGTTTTCGCATAATGCTCGTTTTCACGTCAGGTATAGAGGAAGGTGTCACATGTACTGTGGCGCCAAACCGGCTGTGTAAAGCCGGTTTACTGCGCAGGAGAATTACAGCGTATGGCCACACCCGCAAAGAAAACCGCGCAGCGTCAGGGATTCAAAACCGGAGAGCACATCATCTATCCATCCCACGGGGTTGGCATGGTTACAGCAATCGAAGAACAAAATGTTGCTGGGTACTCTTTGGAGCTCCTCGTTATCGAGTTTGAGCAGGATAAAATGACACTGCGTGTGCCTGTTGCAAAAATTGCTTCCGTGGGAATGCGAAAGCTCTCAGATGCTGCTGTTGTAAAGAAAGCTTTTGAAACAATCAAAGGCAAACCACGCGTTAAACGTACTATGTGGAGCCGCCGCGCTCAAGAATATGAAGCAAAAATCAACTCCGGTGACCTGATCCAGATTTCTGAAGTTGTGCGTGATCTGTACCGCTCCGACACACAGCCCGAGCAGTCCTACTCAGAGCGCCAGCTTTATGAAGCAGCCCTCGACCGCGTGGCACGCGAGATTGCAGCTGTACAGCGCCAGACAGACACCGAAGCCGTTCGTCAGATCGAACAGGCACTGTCGTCCTCCCCTGCCCGCGCAGCAAAAGCTGCTGCTGCCGCAGCAGCGGCTGAAGAAGGCAACGGCGAGCAGGAAGCTGCTGCTTAAGCTCACCTCCTCCTTTTCGGTACTCATTAAACCCGGCCATCGTGCCGGGTTTAATTTTGCCAAGCCAGATATGCGTGCGGCGACCACCTTTCGACTAGAGCGCGTTCCGTTTGATTGGGTTCAATCAAACGGAACGCGCTCAAAATAAATAAGTTAGAGAGCACAGTATGAATGCAAATGAACGCGATGTGCTCTACAGTATTGATATATCAATAAATAGCCTAACCGCTCTAATCAACAACCACCTTTAAGAGCCTTTTATCCTCAAACCGTTCATTTCCTTTAGTCTGGTTCAAAATGCTAAACAGTTCATAGCGGCGGGCCGGCTCGATGCCGCTCATTTTAACAGCAAGTTTACGAGCCGTATCTCCCTTCCTCGCCTCTATAATTTTGATACGTAAAGGTCTTAGGCGCGCCAGCTCAGCAGCGGAGAGCTGCCGGAAACTGTTCAAGGTCTGTTCAAACTGACTGGTGAAGGTAGAGCCGGGGGTTCTGCTGGCAAAGATGAAGCGGTATCCGGTGCTACCAATACGAACCACGCCAATTCGGAATGACCACCCGTCGGTGACTGCAGAGCCAATCACAGCGGGCAGACCATTCACTGTCGTGGGGCGCACGCTATTTGCAATCAGGCCATTGATCCAGCCACTGCGCAGGTAACTTTCCAAAGTGTCATAGCCTTTCAAGTCTGCTCCATCAAAACGCATTGCAGTGCCGCCGCCATTGCTGGCAAGAACAGCCTCCGTTGCATTTTCCAAAACATACCCTTTGGGCACAGAGAACGAAATTCCTAGAGCCTTATGAAGGAAACTGCGTCCTCGAACATACCCCTCTAAAGGATCATCCCCGAACAGCACCCCATCAATGCTTGTGAGATATTGCTGTTTTCCCTTCACTCCAATTCCAGGGGCCCCAATTTGGCGAGCACTGCGAATGGCCCGCTGGACCCGCTCTGGCGTATTGGGGTGAGAAGAAAGTAAATCAGGAGCGCTGTTTGTCTCCCCGCTCAAGCTTTGGAACTTGGCAAACTCCCCCATTGTTTTAAGAAAGCGCGCCGCCGCAAAGGGGTCATATCCCGCTTTGGAGAGCGTCCTGATGCCAATATCGTCGGCCAGCAGTTCCTGTTCCTGCGAAAAGCGGGCAAAGGAGACCTGAGAGGTTCGCTCTGCCTCACTCACAGTGCTCTGGTCGGCAACCACACTGCTCATCACCCGGTTTGCAAGTGCAGCTGCTGCTGCCCGCCTCTGCCGCTGGACTGCGTGGTTTGCCGTCACATGTGCCATTTCATGGGACAGCACTGCAGCCAATTCGGAGGTATCATTGGCCAGAGCCAGAAGACCACGGGTAATATAAAGATATCCTTCAGGCAGTGCGAACGCATTGACGGTGGGAGAGTTCAAAAGCGTAATGCGGTAATGTGTATTCGGATTATCAGAGGCAGCGACTAGGGAACCGACTACACGCGCAATCGCCTGTTCCGCCCCCTCATCGCTGTAGACTCCGCCATAGGTCGCCACCACACGGGGATGCTCCTTTTGGCTAACTCCGTCCACTAGGCTTGGTCTCAATCCACCTGATTTGCTGGACTTACGGCCAAAGTCATCCGTTATCTGGCAAGAGGCGAGCACGCCAAGAAAAACCAGAGTTATTAGCCCCTTCAGGAACAGGGGGAGAGGGAAGCGAGGCAGCATTGTCAAAGTTATCAGCTCTCAGGTGGCCCGGTATCCAGAATTTCGAACTGTGCAGGATGATCCAGCAGGATTTGTGGCCCGCCTCGAAGTTGGATCACTCCACGTAATCGAACCCGTTTTTCTTTCAAGTCTTCAAGATCACCATGAACACGTTCAAAATCTTTCACATTTCCTCTTTGAATAATGCCAGTAAAATCTCGTGTCCAGACCTTCCCAAAGTTTAAATAGATTACACTTCTTGTGCGCCCTATGGACAACACCTTTCCCTCAACTATTTGAAACAGACCATACTGCTTTGAAAGATCAGGATCTTCTGCATTAATTGCACGATATTTTTTCCATAAACCCAAGCGTAAATCACGTGCTTTTTTTTCTAGGAGGAGCCAGCGTTTCAGGCAGGCCGGCGTTCCAAATCGAGGACGTACAATCGCCAGCCCCTCAGAAATCAAGGTTTCGGAGAGGTTCACTTTATTCCTATCAAAAATAACTGAAGGCCACTCTCCCCACCGGCTTGGCTTTTCCGCCACTGGAAACGCAGTTGCGAACGTGCTCCCTTTGAGCCATCTCTCCATGCGGAGGAGAGCTTGCCCCCGTTGTAAATCCACATCTGCCAGCGCAAACCGTTTCCCATTTCCATTCAAAAACTGATTATTGCTATTCAAGGAGAGAACGGGAGACGCAAAACCCTCTTGCAAGGGCATGCAGGGCTCTGCCTGCCCTCTTGCACTCAAAAAGCAAAGGACGGTCAGGATGATGATAAACTGTAGATAGGGCAAACTGCTTCCATTCCTGAACATGGCTTCTCACCAGCTCACTTCTCGCCACCTGCAAGGCACCATAAAAAGGAGGCGCGGGAAACAATTGGAAACAGCCTATGAAAGGTCGTAGCATGGAATTTCCAGTGATCATCCTCGTGAAATCACTCGCATCACGCGTAAAATCATGCTATCGGGCAACTTCTATCCTAGGTTTCTGGCCCCGTAGCTCAGATGGATAGAGCGGCCGCCTCCTAAGCGGCAGGTCACAGGTTCGAATCCTGTCGGGGTCACCACTTCTCCTTTCTCTCAAAAGCTAGTTTTCCCCTCGGGAAATATATTTGAGGATGTGATTTGCATATAAATCTGCAACCATCCCATAAACGGGCTTTAGAAGTTGTACCCGTTCATGGGGAGTAAGGGAGGCGGATTGACACACATCAGCCTTCCACGGCTATCCGGTGCTAAAAGCTCCAGCGGAATTTTGCCTGAACAGTTTGGTCCAGTTCACCCTCTTCCACGGCACCTTCATAGGCTAGCTGTAACAGCCCAGCTTGCCCGACTTCTGCTTGCATAGAGGAGGAGAAATTAAATTGATCGTTTGCACCGGTCTGTTGATCCAGCTGGATCAAGGCACCATTCAAGCGTGCGGTTGGGTCTTGTTGCCATACAGAGGTTTGGCGTTGATAGCCAAGGCCAGCGGCGACTTTTACGGGAGCACCGAACACACTGCTTTCATGAGCAAGATTCAAGCCAACGGCTGTTTGCAACTGTGCTTCTGTGTTGGCATTGAATTGAAGAGCTGCCGAACCGCCCTGCTCGCCATATGCGCCCATGTGATGGCCAACCAGCGCGGCCTCAGCATACGAATTGAGCGCCAGTGACCCAACCTCCCATGCGCCGCTCCAACGACCAAAAAACTGCGCCTGACTTAAAGAAGTGTCTCCGGTAAGCTGCTGGCGACTTGCCCCCAGATCCACAGTACGCTGTGCACTTAGGGTTCCTGCACTCACTGCGCCGCCAAAAGTGAAGGAGGTAAGGCCGTGGTCATAGCGCTGATAAGCGCCTACGGTTGCCATTTGGGCTGTAAACTGGGTAAAATCGCTCTCGCTGCTGTGCTGGTCATGACCGGCAAACAAACCGAAGCGTCCTGAGAATGCCTCCTGCTCCAACCCGGCCAGCTGCCCCTCGCTCAGTTCACTGCCAAAGGACGCACTCCACTGGCTTAGCCCTTGCTGTTCGGGCCCCGTTACAGGCAATGCGGCCCGCAGGGAAAACTGTGATTGTGGTAACCGGGAGGTGGCCGAAGACCAATTGCTGGCAGCTAACTGAGACAAGGCCTGACTGGCCTGCTGGCCATTGAGATAGGCAAAACTGGAGACCAACTTTCCATCCAGATTTGAGGAGTTTCCATCTAAAGCTGCATCCATCACGGTGCCCATTTGACGCGCAGCAGACGATTTTGCTAGAGATTTCGCCTTTTGATCATTTCTCTCCAACGTGAGTTTGATGGTCTCTTCTTTGTGCTTGAGGGAGGCCTCCAAAAACTTGGAATTGAAGATCACTTTATCAAAAGAGCCCTTTATATTATCGGCTTCAACAATGGTATATGTTTTCTTCTTTTTATAATCCGTACGCTTGCCAAATGCCGCGACTTTGACCGAGGCGCCTTCATCAATCTTCACAAAGCTACTCACAGACAGCTTGTCTGCTTTAAGCGGCTGCACATCGATATGCAGTTTGCTGTCCTGATAAAAGCGGGCTGTATCCGCTTTTATGGTTCCACGCTCAGCCCCCCAGCCCGGGTCCAGATGCCCATTGGACTTCACATGCAATTTGCTAGCCGTACCGCTACCCTTCAGCCATGCACCTTTGTTGACATTCACCTTGCCTGCCATCGTAGCTTTGCCGAACAGCTTTACAGTACCATCCGTGATGCTGACAGTACCTGTCACCTGCGCATTAGAAGACAGAGTGACACGGCCTTTATCGTACACTTTCATAAAGCCTGTCATCTCCGCATTTGAAGACAGAGTGGCTCTGCCTTCATCGTACACTTTCATAAAGCCTGTCATCCGCGCATTAGAAGACAGAGTGACACGGCCTTTATCGTACACTTTCATAGAGCCTGCCATATCAGCATTCTTACGCAGCTCCACCACTCCACCACTCACATACACATCTCCGTATTTCCGCTTAGTGTTAGAATAGCGGCCATCTACTAGTATTAATGTGCCGCCTCTTACATATGTGGTGATACCCCCACTTATGCTATTATCTATTCGTGTGGAGCCGGAATGGTGGTATATCTTCCCCTCTCCGGTGATACTAGGTAGAGAATAGCTATTACGGGAGGAATGCCCATGTGTAATGATTATTTTACCTTTATCGGCTGGTCCTTTGATATAGATCTCACCTGCACCAATAGCTCCAGCATTTTTCCCGAGCACTAGAGAGCTCTGAGTAGTTCCAGAACTATTCCCAATGATTATATTACCTGTGAGGGCCAGAGCGCCCTTGTTTTTCAGAACCACCTGTCCATCAGATGCTTCGCCAATGTAGATATTCCCAGCAGAAACTTGGGACCCATCCCCATCAACCAACAACAACCCTGAATCACCATCTGAGGCGCCGACAAATATATTGTATCTAGTTCTGCCGTCAGATTTCGCACTGAACTTTGCACCGTCCAAAACCTTCAAGACTCCGCTGGCACCATTTCTGCCAATACGTACGTAATTTTTCGCTTGTAACCACCCGTCTTCACCATGAACAATAAGGCGGCCAGATTCCCCGATCCCGATATTTAGATAAGAATCCACCTCGCTTCCCTCAAACTCCTTTAGGTTGGGGTATTTATTTTTATTCCGCACCTCCCTAGCAAAAGCCTTATCCGAGCTTAGGATAACTTCTGTAGGACCTTCATCGAAGGTCCCGATATCAAGTGCATATGCAGGCGTGGTGGCCAGAATGGTGGAAACGAGAAGGGGGAAAGAGCGTGCTTTATTCATGATGGCTTTCCTCTGATATGGCAGCTACACGCCTAAATCTGCAAAATGAATTTTGGCATATAGTTGCTCACTGGAAGCCATTAACAAGCCGCCATTTCCCTAAGGTCAATAATGACATGCTCTCGAAACCAGGAAATACGGCTGGGAATATGTTGCAGGAAAGTTAAAGCTCGGTCAGCCTGCAGGTGGCAAGGCAGCAACAAAACGCAACTTGCCTCCCTTAGTGCCCGCTCCATTTGATTGACTTCAACCAAATGACAAGAATACGAACAAAATAAGGGTTTAGAGCAAGTCCAGTGAGTGCGAATGAACGCGACATTTACTCAAAGGAAAGAGAGCCTTTCGTTCATAACGGGAAGTATAAAGTAGCTGCCTTCAAAAGTGGTTTTTCTTGATGGCAGGGCATTCTCCACACCCAACATGGAATAGGAATGGGAAAGAAGGGAGAGTTTTGCCTCTACTCTGGCGTTAAGGGTGCAACGTCTAATGCCAAGCTGCATTATTGGAAACCTAGAGGGAAACACTTTCTAACTCAGATGAAATTGGACCGATGGGTTCACGTTTGAAGTGCAACACAGCTAATGTTGTGTTGTTATGTGCCAAGAGTGCCCGCACGCGAAACGGGCACTCTAGCAGTTATTTGAGACCTGTTTTAAAGGTTAGTCATGGGAACACCGGAGATTTGTGCACCAGAGACAAGTTCTTTAGTGAACTCTTGCGCCGCTTTCGCCCATCTCAGTTTCTCCAAAGCCTCGGAAATATTTTCCTGAACAGCTTCAAAAGGCAATGTTTCACCCTCTGCCATGGCGCCAAGATGGATTACATGATAGCCGAAACGGGTCAGCACTGGTTCTGGGGACACTTCGCCAGCTTTCATCACCCGCAGTGCCGCTTCAAATTCAGGAACCGTGTCTCCCGGACCCAGCTGGCCCAAGGACCCGCCACTATCCTTTGAAGAGCAATCGCTTTCCCTTGCTGCAAGTGCTGCAAAGCCGCGTGTATCCTTTCGGGCGGCTTCGAGAATGCTTGACGCACGTAGGAGAGCCTTTTCCTTCTCTTCCTTGCTGCGCGGATCACACGAGCACAGGATATGAGAGGCTTCCCAAAGAACAGGCGTCTTGAAACGCGAAGGATCACGGTTCCATTCTTCCTGAACTTCTTCAAGCGACGGCTTGGCAACATGAACGGCACTTTCAAGAAGACCCCTGATCAAGGCCTCCTCGTCTGTTTCCACTCTGCCTGCCCCAACCTCAACAGGTTCAGCTTTCAAGCCGCGCTTCTTCGCTTCTTGTAAAAGCAAGCTGCGAATGGCAAGGGCTTGAGATGCTTTGCGCCAAGCCAAGTGGGGCTTTCCTTTTGGAGCTTCATGATTTTGGGTTTCAGTTGCAATTGCTGTTCTGGAGATGACTTCCCCGTTTACAACCACATCTGGAGATAACCGTTTATCCATTTTTGTTACTCCGCAGGTTCTCTCAAGGATTTGTTTCCACTTTCAGAAAGGGGAAACTGACGACGAGAGCGGACAATCTGGTATCCGGGCCGGGTCAGGTAGCGAACCGGAGCGGAAAGCATGTGAACCAGACGGGTGAACGGGAAAACCAGAAAGATTGTCAGTCCCAAGAAAATATGCAGTTTGAAGATCCATGAAACATGAGCAATCTGTGCCGCTGCATCACCTTGGAAGGTAAAGATACCCTGAGCCCAAGCCATCAGCAGGGTCATTTCGTGACCATCCAGATGCTGAACAGAAACAAGGATAGTGCAAAGACCAAGGAACAGCTGAACAATCAACAGTGCCAGGATGGCAATATCTGCAAAGCTTGAAGTCTTGCGAATGCGTGGATCAGTCCAGCGGCGGTGGAACAAGATGCAAGCACCAGCCAACGCCATTAATCCGGCAACACCGCCAACAGACACGGCTAGAAGTTGCTTGAGACCATGATCAACGCCCAGCAAATCAATAAGCCAGATTGGGGTCAGCAGACCAAAGAAGTGGCCGAAGAAGATAATCAGTACGCCCACATGGAACAGGATGGACCCGACTTGCAACTGTTTACGGCGCAACAGCTGTGAGGACGACGTTTTCCAAGTAAACGGGTCACGCTCGTAACGAGCAATTGACCCGACAATCAGCACTGAAAGTGCGATATAGGGGTAGATGCCAAAAAGAAACTCGTTCATTTGTGCCTCCGTTATTCAGCCGCAGGGGAAACCTGAGCTGCATGGTTCTTCGGGGGGTCCATTTTCGCTAGCATATCGCGCACTTGCGGGCAGCCTGAATTGGGATCTGGACCAAAGGTGACCTGAGATTCCTCCCAGACCTGATCCAAGGCATCCAGATCACTGGGATCATCATCAGGTTGTCCCAAAAGTTCGGCCACGACTTCTTTATCTGTTGTGACACCGCTCAACTGGACAAGGGCTTTGAAGACCGCAGCATAAGGCGTGTCCCTGCGTTGCAGGCGCTCGCTCAAGGCTTCAAAAATATGCGCAGCATCCGCCAGTGTCTCTTTGACTTCTGTTTCAGGGCGCGTTGCCAGAAACTCAAGAAGAACAGGAAGATGGTCTGGCAATTCGGAGGTTGCAGGGGTAAAGCCTGCTTCCTCATAGGTTTCCACCAGAGAGACCATGGCTCCGCCGCGGTCGCGGCCTTCACCATGCACATGCTCAAACAGGTTCAGCGACAAAGTGCGGGAGCGGTCGAAGAGCATGACAAACTGCTCTTCCAGATCATAGATGTCATTAATGGTCAGGGCATCCACAAGAGGGCGCAGATCCCGCCGTGCAGCCGCTGTCAGCCGGGTGTCGGAGGCGAGAACGCCCCCAATTTCCGGCATGGCAGTTTGAAGCTCACGGGTTGGGTAGCTCAGAACCAGTGAGATGGCTTTAAGGGTTCTATCCATTACGCGGCTCCCTGAGGCATTTTCAAGGCAGCTTTCTTGCCGCCAAACAACGAGCCTTTGCTGATGCCAGATGAACACCCGTTACCGTCTGTGAAACCACAACCGCCCCGTAGTTCATAGGCGTCTTCCACCTGTTCACGGTGAGTTGTTGGAATAACAAACCGGTCTTCATAGTCTGCAAGCGCCATGATTTTATACATATCTTCAATCATATGCGCTTTCAGGCCAACCCGTTCTGCAATGCCCTCATCAATAACACCATCAACGGTTTTCGCCCGCATATAGGCGCGCATGGCAAGCATACGCTCCAACGCCGTTGTAACTGGAGCCTCATCACCAGCAGTCAGCATGTTGGCAAGGTACTTCACAGGAATACGCAGGGACTTTACGTCTGGCATATCGCCATCAACACCGATTTTACCAGCTTGAGCCGCATTCTGGATTGGAGAGAGCGGCGGAATGTACCAAACCATTGGCAGGGTCCGGTATTCCGGATGCAGTGGGAAGGCTACTTTCCACTCCATTGCCATTTTCCAGATTGGGCTTTCTTTCGCGCCTTTGATCCAGTCTTCTGGAATGCCATCGCGGCGTGCGGCGGCGATCACTTCAGGGTCATTTGGATCAAGGAAGACACCCAGCTGAGCATCATAAAGATCAGTTTCCTGCTCTGTGTTCGCAGCTTCCTCAATCTTGTCAGCATCATAAAGCATCACACCAAGGTAGCGGATACGGCCAACACAGGTTTCAGAGCATACTGTCGGGTTGCCGGATTCAATGCGTGGGTAACACAGGGTACATTTTTCTGACTTACCAGTGTTCCAGTTGTAGTAGATCTTTTTATAGGGGCAACCGGATACGCACATACGCCAGCCACGACATTTTTCCTGATCGATCAGAACAATGCCGTCTTCCTCGCGCTTGTAGATAGCGCCGGATGGGCAGCTGGCTGCACACGCTGGGTTGAGGCAGTGCTCGCAAAGGCGGGGAAGATACATCATGAATGTATTTTCGTATTCCCCGTAGATCTCCTTTTGAATGCCTTCGAAGTTGTAGTCCTGACTACGTTTTTCGAATTCACCACCGAGGATTTCTTCCCAGTTTGGTCCTTTTTCGATCTTCTCCATGCGCTCACCGGTTATCTTTGAGCGTGGACGGGCCGTTGGGAAAGCCTTGACCTCTGGGGCTGATTTCAGGTGGTCATAGTCGAAATCAAACGGTTCATAGTAGTCGTCAATTTCAGGCAGGTCGGGGTTGGCGAAAATATTCGCCAAGATCCGCCATTTAGACCCCTGTTTGGGCTGAAGCTTGCCGGAGCGGGTGCGTTCCCACCCGCCGTTCCAGCGCTTCTGGTTTTCCCAATCTGTCGGGTAACCTGTACCGGGTTTGGATTCCACGTTGTTGAACCATGCGTATTCAACACCGTCACGGTTGGTCCAAACGTTTTTACAAGTCACTGAGCAGGTGTGGCAACCGATACACTTATCCAGGTTCAGCACCATGCCTATTTGAGCGCGGACTCTCATTGTGCAGCCTCCCCTTCTTTGGCAGGTTCGTCCAGCCAGTCAATTTTTCGCATTTTCTTAACAACGACGTATTCGTCACGGTTGGAGCCCACGGTGCCATAGTAGTTGAAGCCGTAGCTCAGCTGAGCGTAACCACCAATCATATGCGTGGGTTTCAAGGTTGCACGGGTTACGGAGTTATGAATGCCGCCGCGCAGGCCGGTTTTTTCCGAGCCCGGTGTATTCACGATTTTTTCCTGAGCGTGATACATGAACAGCGTTCCGTCCTTCATGCGCTGGCTCACCACCGCACGGGCTGTCAAAGCACCGTTGCTATTGAAGACTTCGACCCAGTCGTTATCGACAATACCGGCTTTCTTCGCATCAACTTCCGACATCCAAACCACAGGTCCACCCCTGTTCAGGGTCAACATAAGCAAGTTATCGGAATAGGTTGAGTGAATACCCCATTTCTGGTGCGGTGTGATGAAGTTCAGCACCACATGTGGTTCGCCGTTTTCTGCCTCAGGGCTCACATCCGAGTTAATGGTTTTTAGGTCAACCGGTGGACGATATTGGCAGAAGCCTTCACCAAACGCCCGCATCCAAAGGTGATCTTGATAGAGCTGTTGACGGCCTGTCAGTGTGCGCCACGGGATCAACTCATGAACGTTGGTATAACCGGCGTTGTAACAAACCTTCTCGCTCTCGATACCTGACCATGTTGGTGAGGAGATGATCTTGCGAGGCTGAGCCGCTATGTCAGCAAAACGAATTTTTTCGTCTTCTTTAGGCTCTGCCAAGTGCTTGTGATCACGCCCGGTAGCCTGACCCAATTGGTCCCATGCCTTGACAGCAACTTCACCGTTGGTTTCCGGTGCAAGCATCAAGATAACTTCAGTGGCATCAATGTCGCTAACAATCTTCGGCAGACCTTTAGCAGGACCCTCACGCCATTCGCCATTGAGTTCGCGCAGATGCTGAACTTCGGTTTTGGTATCCCAAGCGATACCCTTACCGCCGTTGCCCACTTTGTCCATGAGAGGCCCAAGGGCAACAAAACGATCATAAATCGCGGTATAGTCACGCTCCACCGGAATATAGTTCGGTGCAGTTTTACCGGGGATCAGGTCACATTCGCCTTTCTTCCAGTCCTTCACATCTGGCTGCGCGATTTCTGCAGCCGTATCATGAAGAATAGGCAGGGCAACAACATCGGTCTCTTTACCCAGAACCTCAGGAGCAACTTCTTGGAACTTCTTGGCAATAGACTTGAAGATTTCCCAGTCAGACTTGGATTCATAGGCCGGATCAACCGCCGCCTGCAGCGGATGGATGAAAGGATGCATATCACTGGTGTTGAGATCGTTTTTCTCATACCAGCTAGCGGTTGGCAGTACGATATCCGAGTAAACAGCTGTTGTACTCATACGGAAATCAATGGTGACCAGAAGATCCAGTTTGCCTCTAGGAGCTTCGGCGAACCATTTTGCTTCCTTCGGCTTTTGTCTGCCTTCCTCTCCAAGATCCTTACCCAATACACCATGATCGGTGCCAAGAAGGTGCTTGAGGAAGTATTCATGGCCCTTACCGGAGGAACCAAGCAGGTTTGAACGCCAGATGAAGAGGTTGCGAGGCCAGTTCTCTGGCGCATCAGGGTCTTCGCAGGACATTTGCAGCTCGCCGGATTTCAGCTTGTCAGCCACATAGTCTTTAACTTCAACACCAGCTTCCTTGGCAGCCCGGCCAACTTCCAGCGGGTTGGTTTTCAGCTGGGGAGCGGATGGCAACCAGCCCATGCGTTCGGCTTGAATGTTATAGTCAATGATGCTGTTGGCAAACTCACCCTTTGGCGCTGTTGGAGATAGGATCTCGTCAGCTGTCAGGGTCTCATAACGCCACTGATCCGTATGCGCGTACCATGCGGACGTCGCGTTCATATGACGCGGTGGGCGTGCCCAGTCCAGAGCAAAGGCAAGCGGCTGCCAACCAGTTTGCGGGCGCAGTTTTTCCTGTCCCACATAGTGGCTCCAACCACCGCCCGATTGACCAACACAACCACACATGACCAGCATGTTGATGATACCACGGTAGTTCATATCCATGTGGTACCAGTGGTTCAGACCGGCTCCGAGGATAACCATGGACTTACCGTTGGTTTTTTCGGCATTGCGAGCAAACTCGCGTGCAACAGTGGTAATTTTTTCCGCTGAAACACCAGTGATCTTTTCCGCCCACTTAGGAGTATACGGAATATCTTCATCGAACTTGGTTGCTGTCCAGTCACCGCCAAGACCACGATCAAGACTATAGTTGGCGCAGTACAAGTCGAATACGGTCGCAACCAGAGCTTCACCTTCAGGAGTCGCAACTTTTTTGACAGGAATATTACGGGTCAGAATGTTCGGGTGTTCACACTTTACAAAGTGCTCGGTTGCATCGCCGCCGAAGTACGGGAAGTCAACGCCAACGACATCGTCATGATCTTCTTCAAGGATCAAAGAGGTCTTGAGAGCGACGTCTTCACCACTTGCCCGTTCTTCAAGGTTCCATTCACCTTTTTCACCCCAGCGATAGCCAACCGACCCATTTGGAGACACAAGCTTGTTGCTCTTGCCATCAATGGCAACGGTTTTCCAATCCGGGTTATTTTCTTCACCCAGTTTACCGTCCAGATCATCAGCACGTAAGAACTTGCCCGGGATCAGTCTACCGTCTTTTTCTTCCAGTTTAACCAGCATCGGGAAGTCGGAGTATTTGCGAACATACTCATCAAAATACGGTGCCTGACGATCCAGATGGAACTCACGCAAGATCACATGACCCATCGCCATTGCAAGCGCACTATCTGTACCCTGCTTGGGGTTGAGCCAGATATCACCGAACTTTGAGGCTTCAGAGTAGTCTGGGCAAATAACAGCAGACTTGGTGCCGCGATAACGTGCTTCAGTATAGAAGTGCGCATCCGGTGTACGGGTCTGCGGAACGTTGGACCCCCAAATCAGAAGGAAGCCTGCATTATACCAGTCAGCAGATTCTGGAACGTCTGTCTGCTCACCCCAAATCTGCGGGGAAGCCGGTGGCAAATCGCAATACCAATCGTAGAATGACATACATGTGCCGCCGAGCAGGCTCAAATAGCGTGAACCGGCTGCGTAGCTGACCATAGACATGGCTGGAATTGGCGAGAAGCCAAAGATCCGGTCAGGGCCATATGTCTTCGCTGTATAGGCATTGGAAGCTGCAATAATTTCCGTAGATTCTTCCCAAGTCGCACGGACAAAACCACCCTTACCACGGGTTTTGACATAGGATGCACGAAGAATTGGATCTTCCTGCAGCGCTTTCCATGCCTCTACCGGGCTCAGGTTTTTGCGCATTCTGCGCCACGCCTTGAGCAGCTTGCCGCGAATGAGAGGGTTCTTCACGCGGTTTGCAGAATAAAGATACCAACTGTAACTGGCACCACGGGCACAGCCACGCGGCTCGTGGTTTGGCAGGTCAGGACGCGTGCGCGGGTAATCGGTCTGCTGGGTTTCCCAAGTGACGATCCCGGACTTCACGTAGATTTTCCAGCTACAAGACCCGGTGCAGTTCACACCGTGGGTCGAGCGGACAACCTTATCATGACGCCAGCGGTTCCTGTAGGTATCCTCCCAGTCACGGCTTTCACGGGTCACTTGACCATGGCCGTCAGAGAACTTCTCTAGTTCTTTGGACTGAAGAAAGTTCAGCCTGTCGAGCAAATGGCTCATATTTGTCTCCTATTGGCGAGACGTGCGCTGGTCATGTCCAGCGCACGATAACATCGATGGCTCAGCAAGGAACCGGCGCATTTTTACGGCTGTAGAAGAACCAAGTAATTGCAACGCACACTGCGTAGAAAGCTACGAACGCCCAGAAAGCTGCGTGCGGTGTTCCAGTCATATCGATTGCAGTTCCGTAACCTTTTGGAATGAAGAAGGCACCGTAAGCTGCGATTGCACTTGTGAAGGCGATGATCGCTGCACTTTCTCTTTCGGACTGCTTGAGCATGGCGTCTTTATCCAGATGAGGCATCAAACGAGGCACTTCCTGACGCATGATGGATGGGATCATCTGGAACGTAGAGGCATTGCCTACACCTGTCAGGAAGAACAGTGCCATGAAGCCAGCGAAGAAGGCCCCGAAGTGTCCTTCCCAGTCGCCATCAGGCAAAGCTTCGTGCACGACAACAACAATAAGGATTTTGGCGATGAATACCCAGAAGGTAACTCGGCCACCACCAAACTTATCAGAAATCCAGCCTGTACCGGCGCGGCTCAAAGCCCCTACAAGCGGGCCAAGAAACGCATAGGCAAATACGTTTACATCGGGGAACTGGGTTTTGATCAAAAGAGGGAAACCGGCTGCGTAGCCGATGAAGCTGCCGAAGGTACCTGTATAAAGGATACACATAAGCCAGTTGTGTTTACGCTTAAAGATAACAGCCTGATCTGCAAAACTTGCTTTGGCTGAAGCAATGTCATTCATGCCGAACCAAGCGGCGATAGCGGACAGAGCAATAAATGGTACCCAGATAAATCCAGCATTCTGGATCCAGAGGTTGCTTCCATCTTTCAGAGTTTGAGCATCGCCACCTATAGCACCGAACACACCTGCTGTGATCACCATCGGAACCACAAACTGCATGACGGATACGCCGAGGTTACCAAGACCTGCGTTCAGGGCAAGTGCGTTACCTTTGGTCTTCTTTGGGTAAAAGTACGCAATATTTGCCATGGAGGACGCGAAGTTACCGCCACCAAATCCACACATAAGCGCCAGCAGGAGGAATACGAAATAGGAGGTATTGGGGTCTTGAACCGCAAAGCCTATGCCCAGTGCAGGAAGGAGCAAAGACGCAGTGGAAATGGCTGTCCATTTACGGCCACCAAAAATCGGAACCATAAAGCTGTAGAAGATGCGCAGTGTAGCACCGGAAAGGCCTGGGAGCGCCGCCAACCAGAAAAGCTGGCCTGTTGTGTAGTTGAACCCGATTGCAGGGAGTTTAGCAACAACCACTGACCAGACCATCCATACGCAGAACGCCAAGAGAAGCGCCGGAATGGAGATCCAGAGGTTTTTGGTTGCAATAGCTTGACCTTTTTCTTTCCAGAATGAGGGGTCTTCGGGACGCCAGTCGGTCAAGGTATGACCGTTTTTTTCCTGTTGTTGGCTAGCTGTCGCCATTGATTTCTCCAGTACAGGTAGATGAGTGAGGAGGCTGAACACTCAGCCCCCTAATATTCGCAGGTTAAACAGGCTGTGTTTGAGCAGCGGATTTTGCTCTACCTGCTTGGGAGCCAGGCTGCTCCAGTGGTGCTTCAGGAACATCTGAAAGATATTTTTCATCTGCCAACAGTGGGTGGCGAGCACGTTCCATACGGCGGATTGCGATGTGCATCCAAATGGTGGAAACGGCCACGATTACGAACAGAAGCATGAAGGGGGCAGTCCAAACGCCTGTCAGGTCCAAAAGAACTCCGAAAGAAATGGGTAGGAAGAAGCCACCCAAACCGCCGATCATGCCAACAAGACCACCAACGGATCCAACATGATGCGGATAATAAACCGGAATATGTTTAAAGACGGCAGCTTTTCCGAGGCTCATTACGAATCCAAGAATTACGGTTAGCGCAACGAAAACTCCGACAGACAAAGCAAAGCTGAACTGAATTTCTTCTGTGATACCGGAAACAATATAACTTGTTTCAGGGTAACTCATGATGAACAGAACAATGAGAGAGACGACAAACGTCAGGTACATAACAAAGCGGGCACCCCATTTGTCTGACATCCAACCGCCGAGTGCCCTGAAGATGGAACCGGGAAGAGAATAAAGACCGGCAAACACACCTGCTGTTGTCAACTCAAGGCCATAAGCTCCCACATAATAGCGGGGCAGGAAGGAAGCCAGAGCCACAAAGGCACCAAACACGAAGAAGTAATAGGTTGCAAAGCGCCAAACCTGAATATCTTTAAGAGGTTCCAGCTGGGCACCAGCAGAAACGTGTCCTTTACCAGTGCGCTTGCGCTCTAACTGCACCGGGTCTGTTTTTGAAAAGAGGAAAAACAAAACTGCAGCTACGACCAACACAACGGCGTAGACACGGGCTGTGCCTTCCCATCCAAGTGCAACAACAAGGAAAGGAGCTGCAAAGTTGGTGACTGCCGCCCCAACGTTACCTGCACCAAAAATTCCGAGTGCAGTGCCTTGGTGTTCTTTTTCAAACCATCGAGACGTATAGGCTACGCCAACAATAAAGGATCCGCCAGCCAAGCCCAAACCAAGAGCAGCGACTAGAAACACCCCATAAGATTCAACGGAGGTTAGCAGCCATACAGCAACCGCTGTAATTAACATTTGCAGCGGGAACATCACCCGCCCACCAAACTGCTCTGTCCAGACACCCAAGAAGATGCGGCTGACGGAGCCAGTCAAAATTGGCGTGGCAACCAGAAGGCCGAACTGGGTATCGGACAGTCCCAAATCTTCCTTAATCTGAACACCAATAATGGAAAAAATTGTCCAAACGGCAAAACAAACAGTGAATGCAAAAGTGCTAAGTCCCAAGGCTCGGTATTGATCCGAACGTGAAACGTCGGCGAGTGTATGCATAGCGGCTCCTCCAGGCATTTTAACTCACGGGTCGCGATTTATCGCTTGAAACAAGCATTTATGTGAATAGGATTGAAAAGATTTGATTTGGATCAGATAAAGGTAATTTCTATAAGTAAATAAATATCTTACATAAATTTGTCACTTGATTGATTTAGCGTAGACAAGCTCTTGACATCATTAAATCAAATATACACTTGACAAATATCAATTCAAATCATATGCAAAAAATAAAGTTCTTTAGGGTGAAACTCAGATGCGGTCCATTGATATACCTGGCGTTCGAGCGCTCCCTCTTTTTCAGGATATGAGCGAGGAAAATTTCCAGCGTCTCATGCGGGGCTGCTATGTGCAGACATTTCCACCCCAAGTGGACCTGATTACGGAAGGGGACCCCTGTGACTTTCTACACATTGTTGTAGAGGGTAGTGTCGAACTTTTCGCTGCCTGGAATGGCCGCGAGACAACCATGGCAACAGTTCACCCGGTTACATCCTTTATTCTGGCTGCAACCATAAAAGACGCCGCTTATTTGATGTCAGCGCGAACACTCGAGAAGTCACGATTAATCCTCTTACCTTCAAACGACGTTCGCGATATTTTTGATGAAGACCACGCTTTTGCGCGGGCAGTTGTTGCAGAACTAGCAAAATGCTACCGAACAGTGGTCAAGGACACCAAGAACCTCAAGCTCAGAAGTTCCATTGAGCGCTTGGCAAACTATCTTTTGCGGCTGCAGATAAAAAACAATGGGTCGAAAGAATTTGAGCTTCAGATCGAAAAGCGCCGCCTCGCCTCATATCTGGGTATGACGCCGGAGAACCTCTCAAGAGCAATTAAAGCCCTTCAGCCCTACAGTGTGACTATAGATGGCCCACGGGTGTGCATTGCAGACCGGGATGACCTAGCAACACTCGCCAAGCCCACTCCCCTTATTGATACACCAAGTCAGTAATATAAGAGCTGGCCCACGAACGAACTTCGTAGGCCATTTTATTGAGGGTATGGGAAGCTCAGAGAAGTTGCTTCGAGGCCCTAGGCCTCCTTGGCTGAATGGGCAGATGCTACAGTGTCTTTGTGTGCAGCAACATCGGTCTGCCGCAGCCCGGTGATCGTAATCCATCCCGCAGAGAGCATTGCAAAGTATCCCATCAGTTCCAGAGTTTCTTCCCAAACGAGGCTCGAGTCTATTGGCAGCCACTTCTTTTCAAAAATATCGCCGCCCACAACGAAGGCCAGTGAAACCAGACACCACCTAAATGTCGGGGAAGCCATAAAGCGAAGCGCCCGCCTGAAATAAAGACGAGGCCTCTTCAGCCAAACAAGGCCAATGCCCCCCAAAAAGGGCAGGCACAGCAGCACTGTCATAAGTTTGAGACCGTTTACAGTGTCGGCTCCCGCTCCATAAATTCTCAAGAAGGACGTTTCCCGAGCTGCAACCACGAGGCTGAGCACCGCAAAGAAAACCGCAAAAGTATAATGTACCGGTTCCGATCGCCGTTCATCACGTTTACTTAATAATGCAAGATTGGCCCAGATCAGCGTACTTCCCGCCATTACAAGAACCTGTGCCATCTCAAAAGGGCCATTTTCGGCAAAAAAAGTCTCCATAGGATAGATGGAGAAAACAATTCCCAAGGCAAAAAGTGCAAGGGAACAAACCACGCCAGTTTTATTATTCATTATTGGACCTATTTTATTCAGGTCCAATAACAGCCAGTCCCCTACCTAAAGGACACTTCGAGGCAGGTTGATTGCTGCAAATTACAAGACAGGCTTTAACTTTGACAAGGAAAGTTCAGAGACCTAGAAATTGGACCAGTGTTAATTATAGGTAATTTTTTATGTTTAGTAAAATTAGTCTGTAGAAATCTGAGTAAATTTTACCCGATTTTCACCGGCAAGACCAAGTCAATCAGCCCAAAGTCCGAAAAACTAAAAAAACAAAAGCATTTTATCAGGAGATGCTTGACGACTTACACAACAACCAACCTACACCTTTTGATAGTTCTTTCAAATAGTTTGCATCCTGCGCCAAACCATATTGGAAACCCCTCACTCTGATGGGAGTGAACCAAAGACTCTTTTGGCAATTAACCGCCAAGAGGCCCCTCGCAGAACATTTTTTTGAAGAAGAGTTAAGGGTGCGATTCGTGAAATTTGCCACATTTAAGCCAAAATCAGCGGCTCATGTTTTACAATTAACAGTTTTAAATCATTCTAAACTAGGGAGAATTTATTGTTGAGTGCTGGAGCCATGTTTTTCTATTGACGCAGGGCATCATTGTCGTCATAAATTATGTTATGCGCTTGACACAACAAACAAACTACGCCGTTCGCACACTCATGTACTGTGCTGCTAACCCTGACAAACCAAGTAAGGTTGCTGAGATTGCAGCCTCGTTTTCTATGTCTGAAACCCACCTTTTCAAAATTATGAAGGTGCTGGTTGATGCTGGGCTGATGAAAACCATACGAGGCCGAAACGGCGGCATCGTTCTTCCACGGCCTCCCAGTCAGATCACTGTAGGAGAAGTGGTAAGAGCTACAGAGGAAGCCTTTTTGCTTGCAGAGTGCTTTGATAGCTCTCGTCAAGACTGTCCTCTCGTCAACCACTGCGGGTTTAACAGTGTGCTTCACCGCGCTCTCAATGCCTTTCTGGAGGTATTGGACGGGTGTACCATTGCAGAACTGGCGGAAAACAGAAACAGTATTCGCCACCTTCTGCAAATTGAAGGAGGAGGAGAACTTCAAGCGCCCCCGCCTCCTCTCAAATCTGAAGCCTCAGTCTCTTCACAGCTTTAGTACAATACACAAGACCAGATCAGCCCGAATTTCAGGGCTGATTTATATATAACCTAGCGAATCCTAAAGGTTATGGGTACCCTCATAGGTATAACCTTACTCTTAATTTCAGCAGGAAACTTCGGAAACGGGGCGGCTCTCTTCACAGCTAGCAAGGCCGCTTGATCCAGTATATCTTTACCACTGCTTTGAGACAGGCGGAGACCTGTTATTGATCCATCACGATGAACTTTAAAAGACACCCGAGTAACGCCTTCAATTTTTCTACGCTTAGCCTTCCGAGGATAACTTCTTTCAGCCGCACGCTGCACTCGGCGCTTGGCCTTACCTAAATAGTTATCTTGGCTGGCATTCCCAACGCCCTGCCCGCCAGCATCACGCCCCCCAACGACTTTTTTGACAGTAGAGTTCCCTCTCTTGTTATTTACAGCCGCTGTCCCTTTTTTCTGGGCAGGCTTACTTTCCTTTTTGGTCGTCTTCTTTATCGGCCGCGCAGGCGCGGGTTTGGGGACATTTGCTACCAAAGACGGCTGATCAGGTTTTTCTTTCTCTTTGACCTGCTCTTGCTTCTTTGGCTCCACCTGCTCAGGCTTTACCTCTTTTACAGGTTCGCGCTTAACCTCTTCCCGCTTTACTTCTTTGAGCTGTTTTGGCTCTGTTTCCTTGGCGACGACTTGAACAGGTGTTGCAAGAACTTCTGTAATACCCTCACCAAGAGGTTCAACTGAAGCCACATCAACAGGCAAGACCTCCACTGGAGGTTCCACAGGCGGCGTCTCAGTATGCTCAAGAGCTGTGACCTCCTGAGGTTCAGTGTTTTCAACTTCCTTAACCTCCCTCACCTCTTCAACTGGTTCGGGAATAGTTTCCTCAATTTCCTCCTCAGCGCCCGCCACCAGATCTTCCAAAGACCCGACCACAGCAAGGGAAGCACCGCTTGAGGAGGACATTTGTACATCTGGCACTTCATCCGCAAACAGGCTGAATCCGGAGACATGCAGGCCTACCGACACAAGAATAGCGACTGGCAGTCCTTTTTTTGCAAGATGCGACACAGGGCTACCCATTGCCCTGCCCCTTAATGGTGATGAGTGAAATATGATTGACACCAAGCTTTTTCAATTGGCCAAGCAGGCGTGTTAGCGACTTAGCATTCAAAGACTTATCCGCGACCAACATTAATGGGGCCTCTTTTGAATATGGGCCCGTATCCGCAATGTCTGGCAGAGAGATCTCCGCCCCCTCCATTGTCATAGCACCCTCAGCATCCACTATGAGGGCACCAGCAATCAGCTCGCGTTCAGCTTCTTCCGCAACTTCAGCGGGGTTGATATCTTTGGCACTGTCCCGATCAATCGTCCCTGCAAACAGGAAGAAGATCAGCATCAGGAACACCACATTTATAAGCGGAATAGTATTTTCGAAAGGCCGCTTTTCCTTTTTGAGTGTTAAACGCATTGATCTGTAATTTTTATCTTCACAACTCTTAAAAGAATAAGCGCCTCAAAACAGGCAGGATTATTGCCCAACCAAGGTTGCATTCAGTTGCAGGGCTTTAAGCCTTTCCAGAACCAGAACAACATCTTGGACATTGGCATCTGTTCGAGGCATGACAGCAATTGAGCGCTCTTTATCCAAATCCGCCAGTCTCTGTTCAAGAAGAGAAAATTCCATAGGCTGACCACCAATATCGAGTTTGCCCTCTGCCCCGACGCGAATGAGAACAGGAGATTGCTTTATATCCCCGCGCCCGCTGGTTCCACTCGTAATATCCAAACGCTGGTACACAGAGAATGTGGAGGCCAGCATGAAGAACATGAGCAAAAGGAAAATGACATCAATGAGTGACGTCAGTCCCGGAGCTCTTCTTTTTCGAGCTCTTGCTTCAAGACGCATCTCTAACAATCCCAAGTCCGGCAAATCCGTCCTCTACCGAAAGGGGGAGGCTATGAGCGTTTGGCAGGTCCGTTACTGAGCCGGTAAACAGGGCTGTGATCAATTCCTCCATTGACGCCTGTTCCCGTTCAATTTTGCCTTCAAAAATGCTGAGGATGACTGTTGTTGGAATAGCGACAGCAAGGCCAACGGCTGTTGTGAGAAGCGCCACCCAGATACCACCGGCCAACGCGGATGGGTCAACTTGTGAACCAGCAGCCGCCATTGCCTGAAAGGCTTCGATCATACCAAGAACCGTGCCGAACAAACCTAGCAGTGGAGCGATTTGGGAGATAAGGTCCAGCCCGCGCAAATAAGAGCGAAGCTCGAACAGCTTGGCCATGCAAACGCGCTCCACGTCTTCACGAACGCGCTTCTCATCTACGTTTTCCCGCATCAAGCCGCGCATACCGTGGGACAGGCAAACGGCGAGAATGGAGCCTTTTTCAGCAGCGCTCTCGCATGCTTCCCTTTTACGGCCAGACTGCCACAGGTACAAAGTAACCTGAGCTTCCTTTTGGCGGCCCACACCCATTGCATAAAATTGCCAGAACTTTGACAGGGCAATTGCAACAGCAATAACACTCAAGCCCAAGAGCAAAGCAACCACACTGCCCCCGCTTTCGAGCAGGCTTTTCAACGGGGCAAGTGAGTTAAATCCAGAAAGGAAATTTGTAAAAGAAATCATTATCAGCTCACTCTCAAAGTGTCAGATCAATATTGGCAAGGGAGGACGTGGTTAAAGCATCCAGACAAATATTCTGATTTAGGCCATCACCATCACAGCTGCGCACATCGTTGACCAACAAACTGGAGATATTCGTGCAGTCTTGACCTGAAAGGTCATACTGGCGCACTCTCGTTTTTCCAGCAGGAAGGCGTCCGGCTTTCACAGTCAGAAAATCAAAAACACCGCCAGAGCGATCAAAAATCACGAGATCGACACCCAGCTGTTCAATGGTTTGTGACAGTCCGTTCTGCATCACAAGGCTGACACGGCAACTTTGGCCTTGAGATACAGCTTTGTTCAGCTGAAGACTTATTTCACCACCGGATGAAGCGTTCTCTGCCAAGGCAGAGTTTTGAAAACAAAATAGTGCCGCTACCAACCCAAGAGCGACGCTTCTAAATCTGGTCATATCCTAGCCTAACCAAGCAAATGCTTCTGAAAGTCATTCGCAATAAGAGCGCACGCTCGGCTGGCTGGCCACAGGGAGAGGGCGTAGCTGGCTTGCTGAACGTATGAAACCTGTCCCTCGTGCTCGATGTGACGCGAACCACCAACTTTGCACGAACAGGCATTGCATTTCTAATAAAACATGAGTATGCAAGTCAAGAATAAATAGCCAGCCTGCGACAATTTATATCGTTGGGCAAGCCAGATCAGGATGGAACTGCATGACGATGGAGCGGCCCCTTGCCCACCAAAACTTCAAGCTCGCAAAGCTCTGAGTTTACAAAGAAAACTCTAGACAGTGTAACCTTGTTCAATGGAGACAAGGAGGTTCAGATCAGCCACAATGATGAAACCTACAAGCTAACGATTACAAAGCTTGGCAAGCTGATTCTTACGAAATAACTCTTTAAAAAATATTTGTATAATACGTTCACAAAAAAGCCCGCAATGCGTCTGAAGCACTACGGGCTTTTGTTTTTCTATAACTGGCTCAGTAAACCGTTAAAGCAGTGAGACGTGTTATTGAAACAGTTCACTGCTTTAACCTATTGTTTAGGCACGTATCTTTAACCGAAAACCGATATCCACTTTTCGGCGGTACGCGTTAGTTCTGCGCGGAGATCGCGTCAAAGGAATCACCGCTGACTTTAAACAGAGCGTAAGATCCTGGAACGTCTCCAGCTCCATCAAAGTTCAAGTCACCAGAGGCGCCTTTATAGTCAATTTCTTTTCCAGCAGAAATCAGCTCAGCTGCCTTTTTCCATTCGCCCGGAAGAATTGGTTCCCCTTGGCCGTTTGACACCTCGATAATTGCGTCCGCAACTTTTGATTTGTCACCACCAGCTTTTTCCAATGCCAGCGCCATTATGAAACCAGCGTCGTAAGACGTTGTTACGAAAATCGCGTCTGGATCGCCACCGGCCCCTTTGAAGGCTTCATTAAAAATGGACAGGCCGTCAGATTTAGAACCCACAGGAGAAGATGCGGTGAAGGTTTCGAGGTTTTCTGCCCCAAGTTCACGAATCAGAGCATCGGACTTCATGCCATCTCCGCCAACAAAGTTGGAAAAGAAGCCGTTTTCCAATGCTTGACGAAGCATGGTCAGACCAGTTCCATCGCCGTAATCGAAAATTACCAGTGTGTCGGCACCTTCGCGAGCCAACGCTGCAAGGTTGGAACGATAGGAAGCTTTGCCTTCCTCGTGCGCGGCAAAGCCTGCAACCTGCCCGCCTTTTGCTTCAAACTCCTGCTTGAAAGCTTGTGCAAGACCGGAGCCATAGTCGTTGTTCAGGTAGGCAATCGCTACCTTGTTTCTTCCCTGTTCCAGCATGGTACGTGCCAGATAGCGGCCTTGGTCCACATCGGAAGGAACCGTTCTGAAAACAAGGCCGTTATCATCAAGACCTGTAATTTCCGGAGAAGTCCCCGACGGGGTAAGCATGGCAACACCTGCAGGCACACTAACGGAGTTGGCAACAGCCAGAACAGCACCGGAACAGTGCGGGCCAATTAGACCGGAGACCTGCTCCACATTGACGAGCTTGGTTGCAGAATCTACCCCGTTTTGTGGATTACACCCACTATCACCCAAAACAGCGACGAGTTTTTGGCCACCCAGAATGCCACCCTGCTCGTTCACCTGAGCAATGGCAAGGTTTGCAGCATCCAACATAGGGGGCGCCATTGCCGCAATAGGCCCTGAAACGCCGCCCAGAAGACCAACTTTAACTTCATCAGCCGCAACGCTTCCGGCCGAAAGAATGGTGGCACTTAGCAAACTTGCCGTTACCGCGAATTGCTTCAGTTTCATTATCTACCTCCAGCTTATATTCGGACACGCAACCGGAAGCGGTCTACGTTCCCCTCGTTTGTGAAAGGGATGCATTTTCAGTATTATTATTCTGCATCTTCTTATTCTTATTGGAATTTACGTACAGCTTTTCAGGCAATATCCCCTCAGGCCTGAAGCGCAGCACCAATTGCAACAGCAAGCCAATAACGAATACACGCATGTATTTGGCTTTGATTGCATATTCTGCGGGCAACTGGTCTGTGACCATTTCTGAAAAAGACCAGATGATCCAAACGACAGCCACACCCAAAATGGCTCCGCGGTTATTTCCTGCTCCCCCGAGGATCAGCATGATCCATATGAGGAAAGTGGCAATCATGGGATCAATGGCTTCTGGCGTTACAGAGCGATTGAAATGCACAAACAAAGCGCCACCAAGGCCCATAATCGCCGAGCCAAAGATAAAGGCCTCAAGGCGGCGGGCCTCGATATTTTTGCCCATAGCAGCGGCTGCATCTTCATTATCCCGAATACCGCGCATCATCCGGCCCCAAGGGGCTTTAATCTGGCGTTCGACACAAAAGTAGACAAGAGCCAGCACGACCAGAACCAGTGCCAGAAAGGCCAACTGGGACTGAAAGTAGGGCAAGTCTCCAAAGGGGCGAGGAATTTTGCTAACACCGCGCGCACCACCTGTCAGCCAGCCTTCAGACTTGATGACGAGCCTGATAATTTCAGCTATTCCAATGGTCGCGATAGCAAGGTAATCCGAACGAAAACGCAGACAAATCTTGCCGATGGGCCATGCGATGAGAGCCGACGCCACCATTGCCGCCGCCCATCCAGCAACGATTGGCAGGCCAAAGCCTCCAATGCGCCCGATAACCTCTGGAGAGGTAACAATTGCAGATGTGTAGGCGCCCACGGCAAAGAAACCTGCAATACCAGCATTAAACAGGCCCGTGTATCCCCATTGAACATTGAGCCCTATGGCAAGAATGGAATAAATTCCGATGAAGATCGCCATGTAAACGGCATAGTTTGCCAATCCAAAAAGTTCCATGACGTCCCCCTAAAGCACTTTGCCGCGTAACAACCCGGTTGGCCGTACAATCAGAATGATCAATAGAATGGCAAAGGCCATCGCCGCTTTGTATTCACTTGGAATGACCAGTACGGACAGCTCTTCGGCTATTCCAACAATCAAGCCTCCAAGAACAGCCCCTTCAATGCGTCCAACACCGCCAAGAATGGCCGCAGCGAACATTGGCAGCAGCATAGACCACCCCATCATGGCTTTTAGTTCCGTATTAATTCCAAGGAAAAAACCTGAGGCGGCGCAAAGTAGCCCCACAATTACCCAAGTAAGAACTGTAACCCGGCGGATATCTATGCCCGAAAGCTGGGCAAGCTCCGGATTATCGGAGATCGCACGCATGGCCTTGCCCCACTTGGAGGTTTGCAAAAACGTCCAAAGCACGCCCACAATGCCGACCATCGCCAAAATGGTGTAAAGTTCCCTGTCGCGAAGGCGAATGCCCCAGAATACATCCGGACGCACAATTCCGCGCGTATAGGTTTGTGTATCGACACCCCAGACAACCTGCACAACTGCGCGCAGCATTAGCGCGATACCAAGCGACGCCATAACCGTGACGATTTTGGGTCTTTGACGTAAATGCTCGTAGAACACCCGATCAATTCCAACCGCCAGCAAGGCACTTATAAGCATAGCAATGGGCAGCGCCGCCCACGGGCTTATACCAAAACCTGCGACCAGACCCAAAGCTGCGAATGCACCGAATGTTGCAAGATCTCCGTGGGCCAGATGGGCATAGCGCAGGATTGCAAACACCAGCGTAATTCCAACAGCTCCAAGAGCGTAGATAGATCCCAGAACGATCCCCGGAACCAGATAGAAGTTAATTAATTCAAGAAGTGTCATTCGCTTATCCGCCCAAGAACATTTCTGCGACCTCTTGGTCCGCTAAAAGTGCCTCGCCGGTTCCCTCATGGCGGTTTGAACCGCTTGCCAGCACATAACCTCTGTCGGCAAATGCAAGCGCCTGTTTGGCGTGCTGCTCTACCAGCAAAATGGAGACCCCTGTGTCACGTACATCCCGTGTGATTTGGAAAATCTGCTCCATATATCTAGGGGAAAGCCCCGCAGTAGGCTCATCAAGCAAAAGCAGCTTCGGGTCCAGCATCAAAGCCCGCCCCATGGCCACCATTTGCCTCTGCCCGCCGGACAGGTTTCCAGCCAATGTTGCGCTGCGCTCCTTTAAATCTGGAAATAGGGAATAAACGCGGTCGAACGCTGCAGAAAGATCCCCTTTACGCAGGAACGCGCCCATTTCCAGATTTTCCCGAATGGTCATTTCTTTGAAAATATTATCCACCTGAGGAACATAGCTCACTCCGTTTTGGACAATCTTGTTGGGAGACCAACCCGCCATATCGGTTCCCTCAACGACAATAGCGCCGCTTCGCACATTCAACAGCCCGAATACCGCCTTCATGGCCGTAGATTTACCAGCGCCGTTTGGCCCGACAATAACCACGATTTCCTTATGGTCTACGTGAAGATCTATGCCATGCAGGATATTTGCATCCCCATACCCAGCCACCACGTTTTCCATGGAAAGAACTCGCCGGTTTGAGGTGGACGCCTTACCCTGTCTCTCTGTTTTTGTAAGCATTATAGCGCCTCCGCCTGGGCAACTTCTCCCAAATAGGCTTCTAGAACTCTCGGGTCCGAGCGTACCGTCTGGAAATCTCCCTCAATCAAAGGTGTACCCTCGGCCATACAGATAACCGGATCACAGAGCTTCTCGATCATCTCCATGTCATGCTCGATAAGCATGAAAGTGTAACCGCGCTCCTTATTGAGAATTTGTATTTTCTCTTCCAACTTGCGCAGCAAAGTACGGTTCACACCGGCAGCCGGTTCATCAAGCAATACAAGCCGCGCATCGGTCATCATGGTTCGGCCCAGCTCCAAAAGCTTTTTCTGACCACCCGATAGATTACCGGCCAATTCATCCGCAACATGTGTGAGTTCCAAGAACTCCAGTGTATCCCAAGCTTTCCGTCTGGTTTCTTCCTCCTGCCTCAAGACCGAAGAATGGCGCAGCCAGTTGGAAAACAGGCTTTCTCCTAGTTGCGCCGGCGGCACAAGCATCAAGTTCTCCATGACACTTAAACGATGAAACTCATGGGGAATTTGAAAGGTTCTCACCAAGCCAAGGTGAAACCGCTGATCGGTCGTTAACTGGGTAATGTCTTTATTTTGAAAATAAATCTTCCCCCCTGTTGGCTTGAACGCACCGGCAATCAGATTGAAGAGAGTCGTCTTCCCGGCACCATTAGGCCCTACCAAGCCTGTTATGGTGCCCTGCTCTACCGAAAACGAACAATCGTGAAGCGCTCGAAACCCTCCAAAAGTTACTGTCAGCCCATCGAGCCTAAGCATTATATCCCCCCAAAAGTCACAGAATGTCACTTTTATTGCTTGTTATTATAAACCTACCCAATGAATTAGCAGGTTATATCATTAACTTTCCTTCATCTGCCCTACAATCGAATAGAGGCTGCAATCAATTGGAATTTCGCGTTTCACTCGATTTTTTATGATTTTGAACAAATTATCCTCAAAATTTAGAGGAATTTGGAAACAATATTTCAAATTACACTCATTAGTCGCGCAAATTAGCTCCCTACAAGTCTCCACGTACCGACCATAGCTCTGGAAACAGGACGACCTCCAGCATACGGCGAAGATAAGGGACACCTTCCGTACCGCCGGTCCCTCTTTTGAAGCCGATGATCCGCTCTACAGTGGTCACATGATTAAAACGCCACCTGCGGAAGTAGTCTTCAAAGTCCACCAGCTTTTCCGCCAACTCATAGAGACACCAGTATTTGTCGGGGAATTTATAAACTTCTGCCCAAGCTTGGGAAACACTCACATCCTTTTGGTAGGGCGTTGTCAGGTCACGGTTCAAAACAGAAGGATCAATGGACAATCCGTTTCGCGACAATGCCCGAATGGAAACATCATAGATGCTGGGTTGATGGAGGACTTCAGTCAGCCAAGCATGGATAGACCTATTGTGCTTATGAGGCTGGAGGAGCGCTGCCTGCTTGTTTCCCGCCATATATTCGATCGCCCGATACTGATAGGACTGAAATCCGGAGGACTGCCCCAAGCTCTCACGGAAACGGGTATAATCACTGGGGGTCATTGTACGCAGAACATCCCAAGCCGAATTGAGTTGATCAAAAATACGCGCAACCCGAGACAGGGTCTTAAAAGCCTGCGAATAGCTGTCCTGTTCGATACAGCTAGCGGCTGATTGAAGTTCGTGAATTGCCAGTTTCATCCAGAGTTCGGATGTTTGATGCTGCACAATGAAAAGCAATTCATCGTGGGCATCCGACAACGGTTTTTGCGCATTTAAAACCTGTTCCAGCTTCAAATAATCAGCATAGGACATCTTGTCATCAAACGACAGTTCTGCACCGTGATGTGAAATAGTCTCCCCAGTAGTCATACCTCACGTTACCTTTGCTTTTTTATAAAACGCCTCATTGTCCCACAGCCTCTCACCCATAACGCGCTGCAGAACTTTCGCGGCCTTCAAAATATCCTCCTCATCAAGATAGAGCGGCGTAAAGCCGAAGCGGATAATATCGGGCGCACGAAAATCACCTATAACCCCACCAGCTATTAGTGCTTGCATCACCGCATAGCCCTCAGCCACTTTGAAGGAGACTTGCGAGCCACGACACTTGCTATCTCTCGGGCTCACCAGCTCCAGTTCAGGACATCGGGCTTCCACTTCCTCAATGAACAGCTCACTCAATACCACGGATTTTTGCCATAGCCCCTCAAGGCAGACACCATCAAACACATCCAGCGCCGCATCCAGCGCAGACAACGCAAGAACAGGCGGCGTTCCCACGCGCATTTGGTTAACACCGGCTGCAGGAGCATAATCCAGCTGAAATGCAAAAGGGGCTTCATGGCCCATCCAACCGCTGAGCGGGGTATCAATGCGAGATTGATGGCGCTGCGAGACGTAGAGGAAAGCAGGAGCGCCCGGCCCTCCGTTGAGGTATTTATAACCACATCCAACCGCAAAGTCGGCCTGACACTCCTCAAGATATACTGGGAAAGCTCCGGCGGAGTGCGCCAGATCCCATAGTGTCAACGCGCCAGCGTTATGAGCTGCTGCCGTCAAGTCTTTCATATTATGGCGGCGTCCAGTTCGATAATCCACCTCGGTCACCAAAACCACAGCGATACTCTCATCAATACTATGAAGCAGGTCCTCAGGCTTGACCAATCGCAGCTCATAGCCCGCTTCACGAAGACGAACCAGTCCTTGCGCCACATAAAGATCTGTTGGAAAGTTGCCAGTATCAGAGAGAATAACTTTCCGTTCAGGCCTTAGATTCAGTGCAGCCGACAGCACCTTAAACACATTGATGGAAGTAGAGTCGCTTGCAATAACAGTTCCTGAAGGCGCACCTACAAGACGGCCGATTTTGTCGCCAACACACTCTGGCATATCGATCCAGCTGTGTTCATTCCATCCAGTGATGAGCGAACGTCCCCACTCGTTCTCAACAGTGTCCTTAAGTCTTTGAGATACGCCTTTTGGCAGAACACCTAGAGAGTTTCCATCCAGATAGATTACACTCTCGGGCAGGGAAAATAACTCCTTGCGTGGCAATTTCTCGTTCAAGAGGTTTTCAGTAACAGAAGCACCGGAAGCACTGTCTTTTTTACCACTCAAAATCTATCCCCCGATTGGCGCCGTTAAAGCGCTCTCCTTGTTTATTTCAAAGACCAACGCCTCGCTGCAATTATGTAGATAAAAATCACATAATTTGAATACTTTCATAAATCACAGCAAGATAAAATGGAAATATATTTCATTTCGAAACTTAAGGGCGCAATTTATTAGTTTTAGAGGATTTCATCTTACTGGAGAATCTGGCAGCAAGGTCTGTTCAACTGGGAGCCCCAACTTCACCCCCCCTCCCAAACACAATGGACACGCGTCCCGATAAGATATCTGGACTTTTCAAAATGACGGAAGCACTTTTGAAAATTGATAGACCAGCCGTAGAAACCGAGGAGCAGTTTGCTGCTCTCCCCTTTCGAAGGAGCAAATCTGGAGATATACAAGTGCTCTTGATTACATCGCGGGAAACGAAAAGATGGGTTCTACCAAAGGGGTGGCCCATGCCCAACAAAAGCGGGCCAGAAACCGCGGGAATTGAAGCCTATGAGGAGGCCGGACTTTACGGAAAAATCAAAAAAAAATCTGTAGGGTCATACCTCTATTTCAAGGTATTCAAAACAGGAAGAAGCTTGCCGTGCTCTGTTAAAGTCTACCCCATGAAAGTGGACCGGCTTTCAGAGAGGTGGCCGGAGCAACACCAGCGAACTCGCAAGTGGTTTGGCATAAAAAAAGCAATCCAGTCCGTGGACGAGCCGTCCCTCAAAGCTCTTTTGAGAAGCTGGGCGGTCTTGGCGTAAAGTCTTAAGTTGCGTTTTGCTTTGGCAGCCACTTATGCAGCTTATCAAGAATACCAGCCTTGGTAACTGGCTTACTTACATAATCATCCATACCCGCACTCAGGCATCGGCGCTTGTGCTCTTGTGTTGCATTGGCAGTAAGCGCAACAATAGGCGTATGCGGCAAACCGCACTTGCTCTCATAGCTCCGAATTTTCCGTGTTGTTTCATAGCCATCCATCACCGGCATGGACACATCCATAAAAACCAGATCCGGCTGTATTTCATGGAACGAATCCAAAGCTTGCTGACCGTGGTCGGCAAGTGTCATCTCAACAGGCTCACTTTCCAGATAGGCCATCAAAACAAGCTGATTGACTGGCGTATCTTCTGCGACAAGAATTCTGGATCCAGATTTATACCCCCTCAAATCACCGATAGCTTCTTTGGCCTGCCGTTGCTTTTCCATCTCAATGTAGATGCTGCTGGCTATGACAAGGGGGACCTCAACATAAAAGCACGACCCGACACCCAGCTCGGACTTCACGTAAACCTCTCCATTCAACAACTCCACCAGTGAGCGGGTAATGGCCAGCCCTAAACCGGTACCTGCATATTTTCGACTGGAAGAACTGTCTATTTGTTGAAATTTTTCAAAAACCTGATCTACCTGATCATCTGCGATCCCGATACCTGTATCGCGAACGGACACAGTGGCATAAGCAAGCTGTCCTTCTACTTGGAAGGATACAGAGATATACACGCCACCTTTTTCAGTAAATTTTACCGCGTTCCCCACGAGATTAGAGATAATCTGCCTTATAAAGGCTTGATCACTCACAAACATGAAGGGCCCTGCCTCAGGGTAGTCAACTTTCAGCTCCAGTCCCTTTTTTTCAGCCCGGTGCCAATTGATATTCATAACCGACCCCAGAACATCCTGCAGGTTCAAAGTGCCCACATTCACATCCATCTGCCCGGCTTCTATCTTCGAAAAGTCCAGAATATCATTGATAATTTCAAGAAGGGCCTGAGAAGAGTCCTGTATCATTGCAGCATACTCACGCTGCTTCACATCTAACCGGGTCTCGAACATCAACTCTGACATTCCAATGATCCCGTTCAAAGGCGTTCTGATTTCATGGCTCATATTTGCCAGAAATTCCGACTTAGCCACATTCGCCCGCTGAGCCTGCCGAGTAGCGAGCCGTAATTCATGGGTTCTCTCGTGAATACGCTCCTCAAGCTCCTCAAGTGTGGTGGAAAGCGCGCTATTGACCAAGTATAGCTCTCTTGCTTTGTCCTCAAGCAGCTTCTCGGCCTCTTTTCTGGCCTGCCGCTCTCTTTCAAAACGGCGTTGGAGACGCTGAATATCCATACCAACTATCGCCGAACAAGAGTAAATGTCGCTTTACGACCCTCACTCTCGGCAGGTGAGACCATCTGCAACTCTATGTCAGTACCAAAATGGGCACTGGCTCCTCGAATAAGCCCCAGAGCCAGATGGGAAAATGGCCGTGTGGATGAGTAGTCCATTATCAGCTTATTTGGTTCGGGCCTTTGATAGGAAAAAGTGGGAAGCTCTGCATGTGGGTAGAGTTTTCGGACCTCTCGATGGATATGATCCTCAATTCCCATAAGAAACACAAAGATATCATCAACTGAATCAAAAAACTCAGGATAGCGAATAACAAATCGGGAAAATAAATGACGGCCAAACACCTCAACCAAATCAGCAACAGGGATATTCGTTTTTTCACTGAGGTGTGTCACCAACTGCAAAATTTCAGTATGATCATACTCGCCAACAGCTGTATATACGCCTTTACTTGGCAAAAACTCTTCCATGGCCACGATGATATCGTCTGCGACATCGGGAGAGAACTCTTCCTCGACCATCTCGATAAATTCTGTAAACACGATACCGAGCATACCAATCCCTCCCATATGTCTTGGGATATAGTCGCAGAAAGGCCGTTAAGAGAAACTTTCGCCTAGAGGCATATATAGCTTTTCCAATAGGTTCCAGCTCACGTTAAGTTAATGGGAAATAAAAGCTGGCTCCCTTTTGAAGAAAACAAGAGGAACTCTGCTTCACTACTGACAGTGTCTCAGCAGCGCTTTTAAAGGCGCTCAACGGACGTTGGGTCAATTTTAAAAATCAACAGGTCGTCTCGCTGCTCAACTTCCCCCTCCATAGATATCAGGAGGGCGGTGTAGTCTAGAAAATCACTGGAAAGGGGATTGCCTTGCTCATCTGACAAAAGGAAAAAACTCTGCCCTTTTATGGGGCTGCTTGTAACAAATACGGGTGGTAAGCCGCCGATGATACAAAGGTTGGCGCAGGCTTTGTGGGCAAGGCCGTTGCCGGGCCGCATTGCACCGATATAGCATTTCCCATCACAGATCTCACCGGTTAACCGCCAACGCCCAAGGCTTTTGGAAGGGGAAATGATAGGACTTTGTTGGCTTGCTGCAGCAGTCTCCTCCAACGCCTCTATTCTTCCCACTTGAAGCATATTGATGGTACCACGCTTCAACGGGACCCCCTGAATTTTAACAGGGCCACTGATATCAGCAGTGAGTTTGGACTGAATTCCGCGCTTCCCTATTCCAGCTAGTAAGATCGCTTCCGAGCTGCCTTGCTGCCCCTCCTTCACGACACGCAGAATCGGATAGGGCTTGGCTTCAATCACCCCCATGAGAGGCTGCTGGTTTTGAGACCATGAAAAGTGTCCATCCCCGGGGTCTGACAGGGACGCTCCCAGACCAAATGCAACCCCAGCAGCCGCGCCAACAAGCACCGCAGAAACTACAAAAAGGAACCAGCGAAGAGCTTTGGGAGGTTTTTTTGACCAACCAATAAAAAATGGATCAGGCTGTTTAGTGGGCATCCCTTCCCTACTCTTTCTTCAAAAGAACTGGTGGAATTTTTGTCCCGGGAGGGTGGGCATGAGAGTTAAGAAACAGGGCTTGCCCTCTCAACTCAAGTGAGTATGTGGCAACTTTTTCCTTGAAAGGCGGGGGGGAACAACCATCCTCCAGACGATATTGATAACCATGCCAAGGGCATGTGACACAACCGTAAACAATTTTCCCCTCTCCCAAGGGGCCGTTTTGATGGGCGCACACATTGGAGATAGCGAAAACCTTATTTCCATCCCTAAAAATGGCGACCCGTTCATCCTCTTTCACATTGACGATAATGGCGCGTTTGTTTGGAATACGGAAAGGAGAGCCCACATTCACCCAATTGCCTCCGTCCTCAGCCACGAGGCCGTTTTGATCGACCAACCCCTCATGTCGGGCGGCAAGTAAATGTAAAACAATCACCATCGAGGCCGAAGCTCCAACAACAACTGGAAACAGCGGCCCGGCTGCACTTTGCAAAGCGCCCAAGGCAACATGCGCAACTATTAGGGCGTAAGCCACATAAATTCCCATATGAAGGGTCTTCCAGAGAGGAGGCCCCAGAAAGTGCAGCCAAAAGTCATGGCTTGTAACCGCTAGCACCACCAGAAGAAGCAGAGCCAGTAGACCAAGAATCTCAAAGGGAAAACCTAGGAACTGAAAAAAGCTCGTATTGCTGGTAAGAACTGCCACATATTTATTGGTTGGAGAAAATGCATAGTACCAGTCAATAACGTAGGACACATGAAAAAATGCAAGAGCACATGTAATCACGCCAAGGTGACGCCGATTATATAGCAAAGGCAGAAATCGCCGGTCCAAACGAGATAGCGGTCCAATACTCAAAATAACTGTCAGTAGGAAAAAGACACAAGTCCCGTATGCCTGTGCCTTATATATTGCACCGTCAATTGGCCGCGTCACCTGCTGATAGAAAGGAGCGAGATACAAATAAATTGACAGGTAGCTCCCAATACAGGCCAGAGCGACCAAATCATAAACCAGTTTCGTGCGATTCCAGATAACCGGAATGTACTTTACACTCACTTATTCCTCCCCAATTGTTTGAGCAGTTTCATCAAGCGCAACAGCGGGTTGTTCATGTTGACCGGAGGGTTTTTGCCAAAGTGCAACCGCAAGAACTGCAGGAATAAGAACTGCGAGAAAAAACCATAGGATACGGTGTGCCCTGCGATACCTTCTTTGCATCACCCCTCCTTTGGTCTCTGTTGTTTAAGCAGAACACGCCAGCGCACCAAAACAATTGGCCAAAGCAAGACAAGCCCCGGCAACAGTTGCGGACGAAACCAATAGGCTCCTCTCGCAGCGTCCTCAACGCGGCCAATTCCAAACACAAGAAACGGGAGAGCCACACAAGCCCCCAAGACGCAATAGACAATGGCAACTAGAATGATGAGTTCAGCTGCACCCATTTCGCTTTCAACCTCCTTTCAAGCCTCACTCCGGCTCACCGAGCTTTGACGGGAGCGAGCTACGCCTGCAAGACTATCGAGATTGTTTTAAAGAAGCCGATAGGGATAGTTTAAAGTTCTCAGCAGAACCAACAGCCCTTAACTTCAATTTACCTCTTACGCCCTCAGCATGGCACCGTTCTATGGGAAGCAGTATCCTTCCATAGGGTTGAGCTTGCATATTCGTAAAATCTGCATAGGCATCACTAACAGGCTGGTCCACTTCGAAGGAGCAAATGTGATGGAGTGGATGCCCCACCCGGCGGCATCGCAATGTGCCATATTTACGATTGAAGCAATCGAAGATTGGGAAGGGACATCCATGGCAGAGGTTAGCATTATAGGTTTAGATTTGGCAAAGCACAGTTTTCAAGCTCATGGTGCGGCACCAGACGGCAAGGTTTTATTTCGACGGAAATTGTCACGCGGGCAGATGTTACCGTTCTTTGCCAAACAAGAACCTTGTGTTGTGGCAATGGAAGCTTGCGCTACTGCCCATAGTTGGGGGCGAGAAATTCGCGCTCTGGGGCATGATGTTAAATTGATTCCCCCAATCTATGTGAAACCATTTGTAAAACGTCAAAAAAACGATGCAGCTGACGCGGAAGCCATTGCGGAAGCAGCGTCGCGCCCCACAATGCGTACGGTTCCGATAAAATCAAAGGATCAGCAAAGTCGCGCCGTGTTATTCCGTAGCCGCGATCTTTTTGTACGTCAACGTACTCAGTTGATCAACGCCTTGAGAGCTCATTTGGCTGAGTTTGGCTGCCTCGCACCAAGAAAGGCGGTACACGTTAAGAAACTGGCTGAGGCTTTGAATGCTCCGAACAGTGACCTGCCTCCTGTGGTGCTTCAACTCGGTCAGATCTACCTGGAGCAAATTGCACTGCTCACAAACCGGATCCAGTCCCTGGAAAAGCAGCTTCGAATAGAAGCGAACCAGGACAAGGCTGCGCAAAGATTGCAAACCATGCCCGGAATAGGGCCGATAACGGCCATGGCGGTTACAGCATTTGCCCCATCAATGAGCACGTTCCGCCGAGGGCGGGACTTTGCCGCATGGCTGGGGCTTGTGCCAAAACAATATTCAACAGGGGGAAGGCAGATCTTGGGCCGAACCTCGAAAATGGGCCAGCGCGATATCCGAAGGCTTTTGATCATCGGAGCTATGGCACTCATTGGTGCTGCCCGGCGGACGGGGAGGCCAGAAAGCTTATGGCTTGGAAGAATGCTTGAAAGAAAACCAAGTATGGTGGTGGCTATCGCGCTTGCAAACAAAATGGCTCGTAGATTGTGGGCTATGTTGGTCAAAGATGAAGACTACCGAAACCTGTCCCCGGCTAAATAGGTGCTTCAGGACAGGTCCGTCGGGATGTGAGGAGGGCTTTGAGCAGTAAGGGTAAACGATCGACTAGATCCGACTTGGCATAACCAGTCTTTCGCACCGGGCAAAAAGCCCGCAAATGTGTATTGGAGCCAAGTTGCGTATCTCCATACCGGCCCGCGGCAAATGCAGCGCCGCACAACGAGGCCTGACAGATGACCGCAACCGATCACATGCCAAAATTGCTCGAAAAACAACTTGCAAAACACGGGGCATCCACAGATGCGTTGCGTTCTCTCCTCCCCCCAATTAAAAGATGAAAATACAATCGACCACGGCAGTGAGAGACAGAATGAAAATTGCTTCAGTAACCATCTCAGACCGCGCTTCCAGCGGTGAGTATGAAGATAAAAGCGGCCCTGCAATTCAGCAATACATGCAAAATGCGCTGGTTTCTCCTTGGGAACCTATTAGCCGAGTTATTCCTGACGGGGTTGATAGTGTCAAAGACTGCCTTATTGAGCTTTGTGATGATTTGGAAGTTGATCTAATTCTCACGACCGGTGGTACGGGACCTTCCCCACGCGATTTAACGCCAGAGGCCATGGCACAAGTTATAGAAAAAGAGCTGGCAGGATTTGGAGAACTTATGCGCAAAGTCAGCCTTGAGGAAGTTCCAACAGCAATTTTGTCACGCCAGACTGCCGGTATTCGCGGAAAAAGCCTGATCATCAACCTGCCGGGCAAACCAGCGGCCATCAATACCTGCCTGAATGCAGTTTTCCCTGCAGTCCCCTATTGCCTAGATCTGATTGGCGCCGGATATATTGACACCGACCCTGAAGTCATCAAGGTCTTTCGTCCCAAAGCGAAATAGTTGAGATATATGAGCTTGTATCCGTTGGATGGAAGCTCCTTCACCATTTAATACCAACGGCACTTATAATTGACCTGTATGCGCCCAATTTCGTCTACCGATTGATGTGATTGTGTGGGGTTGTTGAATAAGCTTATTCCAAGCGGAACAGGCGGCATCGACAATTTCCTGGTAGTCTTGAAAGGTTCGGTTAGAGAGCCAGTTTTGCCGTAAGTACTGCCAAACATTTTCAACCGGGTTGAACTCCGGAGAACGGGGTGGGAGCAGCAAGATGGTTATATTATCAGGCAACTTCAGTTTTGCTGTTGTATGCCAACCCGCTTGATCCATCAGGACCACTGCGTGCGCCCCTTTGGCGACGGTTCGGCTGATTTCTTTAAGGTGAAGCTGCATGGAATTGGTATTGGCTTTGGGCAAAACAAGTGCTGCCCCTTTGCCGTGGGCGGGGCAGATGGCCCCGAATACATAAGTTGATTGATAGCGCCCGTCGCTGGGAGCCCGTGGTCTCGTTCCTTTTTTTGCCCACCTTCTGGTGAGCCCATTTTTTTGACCAATGCGGGCTTCGTCCTGCCACCAGATTTCCATGGATGTTTGTGAGGGCAAGCGCACTTTTATTTCTTTAAGCCGGGCATGGAAGTTTTTTTATATGTCTCCATAACTTGCTCGTCCTGTGCCGGGTGCTGTGGCCGAACGCTGACCCGAGAAAATCCCAGAACTGTGAGGAGGCTTGAAATAGCCCTTTCGCTATAGCTGACCCCAAACTTCTGCTCGATCACACCTTGCAGATCCCGCCGACGCCAGCGAATTACGCCGTGTTGTTGTAAATCAGGCCCAGCCTCAACCAGATCTGCAAATTCAGCCATTTGCTCTTTATTTAACCACCGGACACGGCCCGGGCTCTTACGATTGTACAGGCCGTGCGGCCCTTCTGCGTTAAACCGATGCACCCAGTCTCGCAGTGTTTGGCGGTCCATGCCGCCCATGCGTGCCGCCTCCAAGCGCGACAACCCATCATAAACAGCAGCAAGAGCAAGAAGGCGGCGGCTCTGCCTGACATCCTTACTTTGACAAGCAAGAGTTCGTAACGAAGAAGCATCATAGTCTCGGCGCAATGGGATCGCTGACATTGGGAATCTCCTTTCCCAATGTTGAATCACAATTCAAGTGATTTGGGAATCCTCATCCCGAGTCAAAAACAGGTGCCGTTGGTATAAAATGGAGAGGCGCATGCAAGATAGCAGGAATGACGCTGATTATTTTAAGAGATAAATTTTAATGGAGGAATGGCGCACCGGGGAGGATTCGAACCCCCGACCCCCAGATTCGTAGTCTGGTGCTCTATCCAGCTGAGCTACCGGTGCATTATCACATTTCCAAGCATTCACTATTAAGGTGAGTGCTATATAGTCCGAAGTATATTTTTTATTTATAGAATGGCGCACCGGGGAGGATTCGAACCCCCGACCCCCAGATTCGTAGTCTGGTGCTCTATCCAGCTGAGCTACCGGTGCATCACTATAATCTAAAAGAACATTTACTGGCCAACCGGCCTAGCGCTGTTCCCTCGGAACGGGGCCTTATGTACTCACCTCTTGCTGGCTTGGCAAGCGCTTTCGTTGCTTTTTTCCATTAGAACTGTGAATTGGGGATAAAGAATCACTCGTGAGAATAAACTAAGTCCATTTCCACTCCAAATCATATCTTAGGAGTGAAGCTGTGTCACAGTCGTTTGTCCGTAGTTTTGCTCATGATGCGGTAAGGTGATCTCAAAGCATGTACCAGTGGTGACGCTTTCATCCAGTTTGATAGTTCCCCCATGAGCCTCAACAATCTCCGCAGCAATCGCAAGGCCGAGCCCCGTACCATCAACTTTACCGGCGGAATGAAACGCCTTGAAAAGAGACTTTCTGGCATTTGCTGGAATGCCGGGTCCCGTATCAAGAACTTTAATCGTGCATGTCATCCCTTTGGCATAGGCTTCCACCATCACCCGTTTGATAACAAACTCTTGCTTATCTCCCTGCATGGCTTGAACCGAGTTCCTGCATAAGTTCATCAAAACCCGAAAGAGCTGCTCGGGGTCTGCCTCAACTTCAAGCTCTACAGGGACATTGTTCACCAACTGAACATCTGAGTGCCCTTCCAACCCAAGCACTTCAGCAACATCCTGCACAACCTCTCGCAGGCTCACCAATCTCAAGCTTGGGGGTTCCTCCTGCGCTTTGCCATAGGAGAGAACCGCACTGGTGTACTTGGCCGCCCGATCCAGACTATTCAATATTTTGGGGGTTATTCTCTGCACAGTCGGGTCAGGTAAAAGCTCTAACCGCTCTGAAAACAGCTGGGCAGAGGCAAGCAGGTTTCGCATATCGTGATTTATTTTTGAAACAGCAAGCCCCAAAGCGGCCATACGCCGCTGTTGGTGGAAATCTTTATTCAACTTCTTCTGCATCTGGCAAAGTTGCTGTTCGGCTAACCCGATTTCATCCAGACGCTCCGTAGGCTTAATGATGCTATGCGCATTTTCTGGTGCTGAAGCAAAGCGCTCCATTGAACGGAAAATCCGCTTCATAGGCTTAACAAACAACCATCGTAGAGTGCCGTAAACCAACCCTGCAGTTATCAAAGAAATAATCAGGGATAGTTTTAGAATATTAAGTGAGTACCGAACCATGTCGCTGCGCAGGGAGGAAGTGGGAATAACCATTTCCACTTGCCTTTCACGCCCCATCTGTATTTCACCAACCACTAGAATATCGCCTTGTTTCCGACCAAACAAAATGCTCAGACTCTCACTCACAGAATCCCAAGCGGACATATTGTCCATATACACCGTATCAACGATATCTTTTTGCTGATCGCTCATGGCAATAAGCTGGTGCGTTCCTCCTTCCGAATAAGAGATCACAACAGCATCGGTTGCCTCCAACAGCTGGCTTTGTAGAACTGGAGAAAAGTGTCCGGTCTCAGAAAGGAGGGTTGCTGCGACACCCGCGACACCCAGCTTGTCACTCAGCCATGCGTTGCGAAAATTTGCGATAGAGGGAACAAAGATAAGCACTTCACTGAGCATGACAAACAAAATAGTCATCACCAGCAGCTTACTGGACAGGCCCCAACGGCTCTTCAGCTTTTGTTTTTCATTGGAACAGTCTTCCAGATTGCCATTTTCAATTTCTGCCATAAAGCTCGCTCTGTCCGGCCTCACTGTTTGTTTTTATGGTTCAGCGTAACTTGGTTTTTCTCTAAATATCTTTAGCTTAACCCAAATTGGCAAAAAACAAGAATACCGACTATCCAAATAATCTTAAAATGCGCAGGGCCCCACGTAAAACAGATTTTTTGGGCACATCTGCGTAGTAGGAAAGAGCTGCACGTTTAATGGCTTCAGACCTTGTTGGGTAAGGCATCACAAGACCTAGCAGGGCACCCACTCCCATTTTTTTTGAAATCATTAGGGAAAGAACGTTTATCAGTTCTCCAGCATTATCGCCGACAATTCCCGCCCCCAACAAGCGCCCGCCGCGACCAACGAGCAATTTAACAAACCCCTCTTTTTTTCCAGAGCTAAGCGCACGGTCGTTCTCGGAAAAACTAGAGGTAAGCACTTTCAGGAAGCGCCCGTGTTTTTCCCGCGCTTCCGCCTCTGACAGGCCAACCTCGACAATTTCAGGATCGGTATAAAGAGTTCTTGGAGTCAAAAGGTTGTGGGCATTTACTGGCAATCTAAAGAGTAAAGACTTAATTGCCAGTGCGCCTTGAGCACCCGCCAGATGCGTAAACTGAAGTCCTCCGGTTACATCTCCAATCGCATAGATCTTAGGATTAGAAGTCCTCAAGCCCTTGTTTACCTGAATTCCACTTTGATTGCACTGAACCTCAGCCTGATCCAGACAGAGTTTTTCCACATTTGCCTGGCGTCCCGCTGCAATCAGCAGGTGACTTCCTTCTATGCCGACTCCCCGATCTTCATGACGAAGCTCAACGGATAGGCCTCGACCACTTTTCCTAACACGTTCAATATTGGCGTTATCAAGAATAGTCACGCCTTCCTTGCGCAGGGATGACAAAACAACAGCGCAAAGGTCAGCATCCATTTTCGAAAGGGCTTTTCCAGCTTCAATGACAGTGACTTGGCTCCCCAGCCGGGCATGAGCCTGAGCCATTTCCATACCAATCGCTCCGCCGCCAACTATAATCAGATGCTCGGGCTTCTCCTGAAGATCAAACAGAGTTTCATTTGTAAGATATGGAACACTGTCCAGCCCATTAATTTCGGGAATAGACGCTCTGGAGCCTGTAGCAACCACAAATCGCCGCGCTTTCACCTCCAGTTCTCCCACTTGAAGTGAGGAAGGTGAGGTAAACCGTCCTTCACTTCTTAGAACAGTAACTCCCAGACCTTCAAAGCGCTCCTGCGAGTCATGGGGAGCAATCTGGTCAATAACACCATGCAAAAACGTGCTCGCTGCCCCATAATCCACTTCCGGTTCGTTTACAGACATCCCGAACCGCACCCCATCCCTCTGCTCCTGCACATTTTTTGCGACCGCAAGGAGGGACTTTGACGGGACGCACCCATAGTTAAGGCAGTCCCCGCCCATCTTGCCATTTTCGACAAGAACGACACGAACTCCAAAAGATGCAGCTGCCGCAGCTACGGTAAGCCCCGCAGCACCGGCACCGATAACACAAATATCAGGTTTCAAAACTTGTCCGACCAAACCTATAATTCCTTATCAGATGAATTCCGGTCAATTCTCTTCTGGCGAAGCGTTTTGAGGAGCACCGGTATTAAAGAAACAATACCAAGCGCTGCGAAAGCGCCAAGTATTTGTGGCGTTATCAAAGCAGAGATATGGACTTGACAACGACCTGCAAGGGCACACCCTGGATCGGTTGCTTCCTGAGCGATGATCAGGCTATCCAGACCGGAACCAATCAACGTATAGGCAAATGTTCCCGGCAAAATACCCAGTGCCGTTGCAAAAAAATATGTACCCAAACCCACATTGAAAGCTGCTGGAGCAATATTTACCAGCCAGAAGGGGAAGATCGGCGTTAAACGCAAGAATAAAAGATAATAGAAAGCGTTATCACGGAATCCAGCGGCCATTTTTTGTAGCATTGCTCCACTTCGTTTTTCCAGTGTGGAACCTACTGAGCTGCGCGCAATCAGATAAATCACGGTTGCTCCTACTGTCGCGGCAAAAACTGTGAGCCCTCCCCCCAAGATCCATCCAAAAAGAAATCCGCCCGCGATGCTAAGGACTGCCGCCCCAGGAAAAGAAAGCGCAACAACCACCACATAAACCACAATGTAACTAACGGCACTCACAAACGGGTGCCCCTGAATAAGTATCATCAGGTCGTTTCGGTGTTTTATCAGCGTATTGAGTGTAAAGTGCTCGTGCGCCCCGTAAAGATAACCAATGCCCATAATGAGAAGAACGATTCCTACCGGTCCCCACCGGCGCAAAAGTACTTTTGTATCAAACCTGCGTCTTGTTGGCTTCACCTCGTCCCCTTTGGAGGATTTCATCCAGACCCTACCTTAAAAAATCAACTTACAACCGAATACATCGCAGGATGTATTTTGGGTCTCCTGCCTTGAGCACTGATACAACCAGTGCCCGCCAAACGACCTTCTGTGAAAACCTTTCCTAACAATTCTACAGTTTTTTTGGGAATCACAGGTTCGTGTTCACGGTTACATTTCAACTAAATTTGAACCTTTGCACGAAGATAATTACTCTTTAACGTCGATCATACAAAATAGATTGAGCTTTAGCTTGCACCCAATATTGACTTGGTTTCCTAGGAAGAATATAAGCGCCATCGACTAGGATTAGCCATCCAAGCAGCCGTTTTCGCGGCGGCCCCTTGAAAAAGGAGCGAGATGAGCGTCCGACCATAACATTTTAGATCAGAGTTTTGCTCTGAATACAGGTAAGAAACGATGAAGCGTACTTTCCAACCAAGCCGTCTGGTTCGCGCACGGCGCCACGGCTTCCGGGCTCGCATGGCAACAAAAAATGGCCGTCAGGTTCTGGCACGTCGCCGGGCAAAAGGCCGTAAGCGTCTCAGCGCATAGTGGTAACGCTACGCGGTGGGGAAAATTTACAATTCAAACGGTTCTAACCACCGCGACAACACTATGAAAACACTTAAAAAGCGCTCCGAGTTTCTGGCCGTAGCAAAAGGCGGACGGACTACTCGGCGTGCTTTTGTGCTTCAAGCAGCAAAAACCCGGGACTGTGGCGACCCTCGTATGGGTTACACAGTTACAAAAAAAACCGGAAACTCTGTAGAGCGCAACAGGATTAAGAGACGGCTTCGTGCAGCCGTCGCGCAGTTAAGCGATCATGCTACGGTATCAGGTGCAGACTTCGTGCTTATTGGGCGCAGAGGTGCTCTCAGTCAGCCTTTCGATACGCTGGTTAAAGATCTTTCCAGCGGCATGAAAACAGCTTTTCGGAAGAAGAAACCTCGCCCTGCCCGATCAGGATCTGGAGTGCCACATGCCAGACAACCTCAGAAGTTGTCGCACTCCGCAACAATCCACCCTTCGAATACGAGTGATCTAGTCGATGAATGATAATCGAAATATGATCCTGGCGATGGTTTTGTCGCTGGTTGTACTACTAGGATGGCAGTTCTTTTACGCCCAGCCACAAATGGAAAAGCAGCAGACCGAACAGGGGCTGGTGCAGGAACAAAGCACACAAGCTGGTTCCAATGTACCGGCTGCTGGATCGAACGGCGCTATTAGCCTGCCCCAGAATACCTCAGGCGGGAAGCAAGTTGTCACAATGACCCGTGACACCGCTCTTGCCAAGAGTCAGCGAGTTGCGATCGAAACCCCGAGGCTTTCCGGTTCAGTCAACCTCGTTGGCGGTAAATTTGATGATCTGCGACTGAAGGACTATCGTCAGACTCTCAACCCAGAAAGCCCGACGGTTATCCTTTTATCACCCAAAGGCAGCCCCAACCCCTATTATGCTGAGTATGGCTGGGTTGCGGACCCAGGTGCTTCTATAGCTCTTCCCAGTGCTGAAAGCCTTTGGAAAGTTGACGGCAATACCAACTTAACGCCATCCACACCTGTTAGTATCAGCTGGGACAATGGTCAGGGTCTCATATTCAAGCGTACGCTGAGTGTTGATGACAACTATATGTTCACCGTCAACCAGAGTGTTGAGAACACAACCGGTTCCAATGTCAGACTTTACCCGTATGGCCTTATTGTGCGCACGGGTGAACCTAAAACTTCCGGCTATTTCGTTTTACATGAAGGTTTGATTGGTGAGTTTGGCGAGAATGGCCTGAGCGAGCTGAAATATAGCGACCTGATTGACGACAAAAGCGTTCGTCCGGCGAAAGTTAACGAAGGCTGGCTCGGGTTTACCGACAAGTATTGGGCAACCACTTTGATCCCGACACCGGGAACAGATTTCCAGCCAAACTTCTCCTACAGTCAAAATACGCAGAATTTCCAGACAGATTTCCTTGGCAACGCTGTCGAGGTTCCTGCTGGCGGTACAGCTTCAACGTCTTCCATGCTGTTTGCAGGTGCAAAAGTCAGCGCCATTCTAGATGCCTACCAGAAAGACAAGGGCATCGAGAACTTTGAGCTGATGATTGACTGGGGCTGGTTCTACTTCCTGACCAAGCCTATGTTCTGGCTCATTGACGCTCTTTACACAATGACAGGCAACTTCGGCGCTGCTATTTTGCTGGTTACTGTTCTTGTGAAAGCTGTCTTCTTCCCGCTTGCGAACAAGTCCTACGTCTCCATGAGTAAAATGAAACTCGTGCAGCCGCAGATGACGGAAATTCGCGAAAAGTACAAGGATGACAAGCAGAAACAGCAGCAAGCCTTGATGGAGCTGTACAAGACGGAAAAGATCAATCCTTTGGCAGGTTGCTTGCCTATCCTGATCCAGATTCCGGTCTTCTTCTCGCTCTATAAGGTGCTGTTTGTAACCATTGAAATGCGTCACGCGCCGTTCTTTGGCTGGATTCAGGATCTTTCAGCTCCAGATCCGACAACCCTGTTCAACCTGTTTGGACTCATTCCTTGGGATCCACCAACATTCCTGATGATTGGTGCTTGGCCTTTGATTATGGGTGTCACCATGTTCCTTCAAATGAAGATGAACCCGGCGCCAACAGAACCTGCACAGCAGATGATCTTCAACTGGATGCCAGTCATCTTCACCTTCATGCTGGCTTCCTTCCCTGCAGGCCTGGTGATTTACTGGGCATGGAACAATACCCTATCGATCCTGCAGCAAGGCGTTATCATGCGTCGTCAGGGAGTGAAGTTCGAACTCCTCGATAACCTGAAAACAACATTCAGTAAAAAGCCGAAAGAAGACAAACCCAAGTAGGGTCTTCAAGTCTGAGTGATATATAAAGCGGCGCAGCGATACTGATTGCGCCGCTTTTTTTGTGCACGCAAAAGCTTGCAAGACGTACCAAGCTCGCATAACATTCAGACCTAAACGGGGAGTGGGTTCAGTGAACAAGTAAGCATCAGCTAAATCATCAAAAAATAGTGCTGTTTACTTTTTGGAGGACCTCCTATGAAAGGCCCTAGTTCTTTGACTCGCTACCCTCTAGCTGGCGAGCCCCATACCGTATTCTTGAAAAACTTCATCAAGCATCCATCCATAGCAGTGGGTGACTTCACCTATTACCATGACTTCGATGGTGCTGAGGACTTTGAGAAAAAGAACGTTCTCTACCATTACGAGACAAGTACGGACCGGCTGGTTATTGGACGGTTTTGCGCCATAGCAACCGGGACCACCTTTCAAATGAATGGCGGTAACCACCTTCTGGATGGTTTCTCCACATATCCATTCGCCATATTTGGCAATGGTTGGGAGGATGGGTTCCATATTACAAACTATGAAAAGGCAAACCGGGGTGACACAATCGTGGGGAATGACGTTTGGTTTGGGCGCGATGCCCATATCATGCCGGGCGTTACCATTTCTGATGGCGCAATCATCGGAGCCAAAGCTGTCGTCACCAAAGATGTTCCGGCTTATGCTGTGGTAGCCGGAAACCCAGCACGGGTTGTCAAATATCGTTTTGATGAAGACACAATTGAAACCCTCCTTCAAATCGCTTGGTGGAACTGGGATCAAGACAAGCTATCTCGAAATATTAACGCCATTCGCGGCTCAGATCTGGATAAGCTCTTGAACCCTGCTTAAACGTTCTGGAAGAGAAGCCTTGTTTCCTACAAGCTCGACGTTTGAACCAAAGATCGCTAAAAGACAAAGATGACTACAGAACCAAAATATACAGAAGAACAACTGGAAGCCGGGCGACTGATGTTCGCCCGCAGCTGGGAATTTGTTACCAGCGTTGCCGAAATGCGCCAACTTCCCCCTTTGGGGCCTTTGGAGATTGCGTTCGCAGGCAGGTCGAATGTTGGAAAATCTAGCCTTATCAATGCTTTGACAGGAAAAAAGGCTTTAGCACGCACATCCAACACTCCCGGACGAACCCAGATGCTGAACTTCTTCATCGCCATGGATAGTCCAATTGGCATCGTGGACATGCCCGGTTACGGATACGCCGAAGCCCCCAAAGGCATGGTTGATGCGTGGACCACGCTGATTTTTAAATATTTGCGTGGCCGCAGTACATTACGCCGTGTTTTTTGCCTGATTGACAGCCGACACGGCTTGAAAAAGAACGATATCGAAGCCATGGATATCCTTGATAAGGCAGCAGTTCCCTATCAAGTGGTTCTAACAAAGGCCGACAAAATCAAACCCGGACAATTGGAAAAAGTTAAGGAAGACACCGTTCGTCTCTTGGCTAAGCGTCCCGCCGCCCACCCTGAAATTCTTGCCACCTCCTCTGAAAAAGGTTGGGGCCTTGATGAATTACGGGCTGAAATCCATAGCTTGGGTTGACCTTGAAACAGGTGTGACAGCACTTTCAAAAGAAGGCTGTTACACTTCACTCCTCTTGAGAACTTTTCCATATATATGGCAAATAAATCCGCAGCTCTTAGGTTTTAGAACTCCTCAAAAAGGGGTATAAGCGCTAATACTGAACTCTGCCCTCAAAGAGTGTTAGATATCGTTTAGCAACCATTTATTCGGTTCATCAGGTGTACATCATAATGAGTTCCACAGAAGCAAAAAATCGCGCTCATATCATTGCTCAAGCCCTTCCTTACATGCAGAGATATGACAAACGTCGGGTGGTTATCAAATATGGTGGGAACGCTATGGGTGATGAAACCTTAACCCAAGCATTTGCACGGGATGTAACCCTTCTGCGCCAAGCTGGTGTCCACCCTGTTGTGGTACACGGCGGCGGCCCACAGATAGGAGCAATGCTGAAGCGTCTTGATATCAAGAGCGAATTTAAAGGCGGCCTAAGGGTCACTGACAAAGCGACTGTAAGTATTGTTGAAATGGTTCTCGCCGGTTCCATAAACAAGAATATCGTGCACAGCATCAATAAAGAAGGCGGACGGGCAATCGGTCTTTCTGGCAAGGACGGGGACATGGTTATGGCCCGTAAGCTGCACAGAAAACACAGAGATCCAGATTCAAAAATTGAAGAAATTCTTGACCTTGGGTTCGTAGGGGAACCTGAGTCCGTTAATTCGACCACACTTGAGATGATCTTGCAGCAAGACCTCATCCCTGTTCTTGCACCAGTAGCTCCAGGACGTGACGGCGAGACCTATAATATCAACGCCGACACCTTTGCCGGTGCCATTGCTGGCTCAATAAACGCAAAACGCCTTTTGTTCTTGACGGATGTTCCAGGAGTTCTGGACAAGGAAGGGAACTTGATCAAGAAGCTTACTGTAGCTGAGGTCCGGGCGCTGATTGAAGACGGAACGATTTCAGGGGGAATGATCCCCAAAGTTGAAACCTGTATGGAGGCTTTGGACCGCGGCGTGGAAGGTGTCATGATTGTCGACGGAAAAGTTGAACATTCCATCCTTTTGGAATTATTTACTGATCACGGCGTGGGAACATTGATCGTTCCTTAAACATGCCTTTGCAAGGAGGCACCCACAACCTGCTCTAAAGTCCCAGTTTAAGGCGACATAAATTCAAGCGATACAGCGCAGCAACTGTATCGCTTTTATTTTTCTTTCCCTTTAACCTGATTGGTCCTATTCTGCTGTGCCAATCGCGAAAAAGAGGCCTTATGTCCCCTGTCGGCTTTAGCGGCGTTAATAGCTGGATTTTTGATCTGGATAATACGCTGTACCCAGCTCACTCCAATCTCTTCCCACAAATTGACGAGAAGATCAGTGACTATGTACAGAAGATCACCGGAAAATCACGAGTAGAAGCGCGTGCAATTCAAAAAAGCTACTACAAGAACTATGGAACAACCCTGCGTGGATTGATGGTCAATCACGAGGTCGAACCGGATGACTTCCTTGAATTTGTTCATGATATCGATCACTCGGAACTAGACTACAACCATAACCTGCGCAGCGCTATCGAGCAACTTCCAGGAAAATGCTACATCATGACGAACGGCAGCAAAAAGCATGCCGAAGCTGTTGCCCACAAGCTGGGTATTCATGACCAGTTCGAGGAAATTTTTGGTATCATGGAAGCCGGATTTATTCCAAAGCCTGAAGAGCAAGCCTATAGTCTGTTCTTGCAGAAAAATAATATTTCCCCTCACAAAGCTGTCATGTTCGAGGACCTATCACGAAACCTGCTCATTCCTGACCAACTGGGCATGAAGACTGTGCTTGTTGTCCCACAAGGGACGCGTGAAGTGTTCAGAGAGGACTGGGAAATGGAAGGGCAGAATGAAAAACATGTTCATTTTATCACTGAAGATTTAGGGGGCTTTCTTCACAGTGTGATCAACCAGCTTCCCAGCGGGTGACAAACAGAAAAAAACTGCCGCGCACTAGATCATTCCCCCAATTTACTTTATTGAGATTATTTCAATAAGATTAACGAAATTGGAATAATGGGTCATGGTCTCTTTGCGCGCGCTTCACGCATTTTCTCTTCTGGCAAAACACGGACGAGCTGCTCGTGCGGCAGAAGACCTGGGAGTGACACCTTCTGCTTTGACCCACCTGCTTCGCTCACTGGAAAGCGAGTTGGGAGCAGCCCTTGTTGTACGGGATGGTCGTGGTCTAGCGCTCACAGAAGAAGGGCAGCGCCTTTCAACCAACCTTGGCAACTCGTTCGACCAGATTGAACACGCAGTCGATGCGTTCCGGCGACGAAGCAGAACGGAACTGCGCATTTCCACCTTGTCAACCGTAGCCACCAGATGGCTTATTCCCCGGCTTCCTAATTTTCAGGAAAAGCACCCGGATATTGAGCTGCTGATTTCGACCAGCATGAGAAGTGTCGACCTGGAAAAAGAGTCCTATGACTGCGCAATTCGGCTAGGAAACGGGGCATGGCCGAACGTGGAACGGCAAATGCTCTGGAAAGAAAATCTGGTCGTTGCATTCGCTCCGCAGCTCTCACAAGATGCGCCCGACCCGAATATAAAGCAGCTGCAAAAGCTCAAGCTTCTGCACACAGCTTCACGGCGGGAAGACTGGCCTATATGGCTGAAGGCCAACAAATTTGAACACCCTGAAACCACGTCAGGGGCAATTTTTGAAAGCCGGACAATGGCAATTCAGGCAGCTGTTGCGGGTATGGGTGCAATTGTCATCGACAAGCACTTTGTTGAAAATGAAGTAAATGCTGGGCACCTCATGGTTCCAAACTGGCCAATAACCGAAATCGAAACGGGTTACTGGTTTGTACGCAATTCCAATAAGCCTCTGACAAGGCCTGTCACAGCATTTCGAGACTGGCTCGTGGAGCAAGCCGGGGCTCAAGAGTTTGCACCGGAAGACAAGTACACTCCGCAGGGAGCTTGACTTGAGGCCATGAGCATGGCTACCTCCATCAACCGTATGCAACAAGTTTTCGATAGGACAGAATTTCAAGATGAGCCAGATCGATTTTTCCGCTTTGGAAGCGACCATCAATTCCGCATTTGATGATCGGGACAATATAACATCCAATACTCAGGGTGACGTTCGCGACGCAGTTGAAAAGGCCCTTGAGCTTTTGGATCACGGCAAACTGCGAGTTGCGGAAAACTCTTCTGGAGATTGGGTTGTTAACCAATGGGCGAAAAAGGCTGTTCTGCTTTCCTTCCGCTTGAACCCAATGGAAATTATCAAGGGTGGTCCGGGTGAAGCAACATGGTGGGACAAGGTTCCTTCCAAGTTTGAAGGCTGGGGGCCAGCCGAGTTTGAAGAAGGCGGATTTCGTGCCGTTCCTGGCTCCATTGTACGGCGTTCCGCATTTATTGGGAAATCGGCTGTTTTGATGCCATCCTTTGTGAATCTGGGCGCCTACGTAGATGAAGGCACAATGGTTGACACTTGGGTTACTGTCGGCTCTTGTGCGCAGATCGGTAAGAATGTGCACCTTTCCGGCGGCGTCGGCATTGGCGGCGTTCTGGAGCCGCTTCAGGCCGGACCTGTTATCATTGAAGATAACTGCTTCATCGGGGCCCGCTCTGAAGTTGTAGAGGGCGTTATCGTCCGCGAGGGTGCAGTCCTTTCCATGGGGGTATTCCTTTCTGCAACCACAAAGATTATCGACCGGAATACGGGAGAGATTTTCGTTGGTGAAGTGCCTGCCTATTCTGTTGTTGTTCCTGGTTCACTTCCCGGCAAACCATTGCCAGATGGCACCCCGGGACCAAACCTGTCCTGCGCGGTTATCGTAAAGCGTGTTGATGCACAAACACGCTCCAAAACATCCGTAAATGACTTGCTGCGTGACTAATTTACACGCTGAAAACACGAAAAGAGCCGAAAAGAAATTCGGCTCTTTCTCTGGCACTGGTCTTAGTGAACGCATTCCCTCAGAATAAGACTTGCAACAGGTGAGTGCACCACCAGTTCGCGGCGGCGTTACTTTCGTTTTAAAGCAGTTAGACGATTTCTTGAAACACCTCAGTGTTTTAACATACTGTTTAGACGCGTATCTTTGACCAAGAACCGGTATCCACTTTTCGGCGATACACTCTAAAGACTGAATATGCGAGGCTTTTAACCCGCTTTTTATTGCACTCATGTACGTCATCGCTATAGTGCCGCACAATCGCAACAGGACCCTTGTATACCCGATGAAAACGAACCAGACCGTCGTGAGAATGGATTTTCCTCTGGACCCCGAGGAATGGCATGGAGCTGGTAAGGAAGCTCTTTGGGTAACATCTCTGGGAGCAAATCGCTACCGGATTGAAAATACACCATTTCTTGCGAAAGGCGTTAGCTATAAAGACGAGGTTGCCGGAGTACGCGGCAAGTCCGGTTTGAAATTCGATAGGATTGTAAAACACCACGGCCATTCCACCTACCGCATTCTCGTTGAAGAAACCGCAACACCGGAAGAATTTCAGGAGCACTGGCTGAAACTAGAGAAGCTGGGCTGTATTTGTGAAGATATGGACGGCGACATTCCGCTTTTCAGCGTTGATATTCCACCAACTACAAGCCTGAAAAAGGCTATTATTATTCTCGAAGACGCTTCCCATGTACACATTTGGGAATTCGAAGAAGGCCATAAGTACCAAGCATCCAAGTAAGGTCAAAGCAGGAAGACTATAATTTCCTGCTCCTTAACTTTTCCCCTTGCGCTCCTGTTAAATTAAAACAGGTAAGCTGTACTTCACAAGCTCCTGCTTGAACTGCTCTTCCCCTTGAAAGTGGATCGCATGCATTCCCAAATCGCGAGCCGCTTCAACATTTCTTAATGTATCATCAATGAACAACAACTCACTCGCCACAAGCTTGTTACGCTCCAACAACACTTCATAGAGACGGCGATCCGGCTTTAGAACGTTTTCCTCCCCCGAGATAACCATGTCTTTAAACGAGTCTATAAGGAACGGGTAATGCGGCTTTGTTATTGCCAGCTTCTCGCAGGAAAAATTTGAAATAGCATAGGTCGGAAAGCCCAGCTTCTTGAGTTCATGCAATAATGTGACACAAGTTTCAATCGGCCCATCAAGCATCTCAAACCACCGGTGATGATAGGCTTCGATCAAAGTTTTATGCTCAGGAAATTTCGCGCAGAGATCCTCTACAGCTTCATCCCAAGGACGCCCTTTATCTTGCTGAAGGTTCCAGTCCATGGTGCAGATATTTTCCAAAAACCATTTGCGTTCATCCTCATTCGAGATGAGCTTCTTGTATAGATTTTCAGGGTCCCAACGGATCAGGACATTGCCAATATCAAACACAACAGCACTGAGGGGTATTTTCATAGAACTTGGAGCCTTAGTAAAAAGTTAAAACCATCTGAACTGAAACTATAATCTCGCACCACTAAGCGACAATAATTTAGCAAAGTTTAACCGAACAATGGCAAGTACGCGTCTGCCACAGGAATATCGCCAAATTTTGGCTACACTGGTTACATTCCCCTCACTATCCAAGGTATGCGATTGGTCTGCCTGACCTGAAGAAATTTAGATACGCGATATAGAACTTGTTAGGCCGGTCAGGCCAAACGTTCACGATACCGCCCTTCCTTCACTGTTTCAAAATAGTTAATCCCGATAGAAACCTTGACCGCCGAACCAACATTCAGCCGATAACTAGTCCCAGCTGCGGTCAGAATTGTTTCACTGTATCGGGCGCAAGGAAATGTGGAGGCTCGGTGCAGGTCAGGAAGGGGATAAAAGTTGTCTATGCGTTACATTATTTGCAACTTGACTGTTGGCGGCAAAAAACAATTGGCATTCTAAGATAATATTGTTTCGCTTTATGTGAGGGATATGAGTCATGCTCATTAAAGGCATACCAAGTCACCAACCAACCCTTTCCCCCGAAACTTTTGCTTACTGCATAAACCGTTCCATGGTAGTGGCCCACTTTTGAGTATTTGGCATACGGATTCCCCCCCCCCTACGATATCAGTAACTTCTTTTACCTGTTTTTTTGCTTCCTTTAGTGGCACCGGAAGAAAGTTCAAACAGTCCAATTCTCGTTTTGATGCTAAAAAGCCATCTTTTGAAAGAAAAACTGCATACATTCCCTTATTGTCAACTTTTTTATCTAATTGGCGGATTTTAATATCTTTGACATTTCGAGAACTGTCGGCGAATTTCTGAAGCTTTTCGGCTGTTAACTTGGGAGAATTCGAACACAAGTAGATTGTTTTATTTAATTTTTGTTCACTCTCATTGTAAATCTTATCAGCAAATGCAGTGTGCCCATATAGGATACAGCAGAGAATTACGTAGAGTATTTTCTCGTACAGTTTGCTCATAATTTCTTCCAAGTTTTTCCTTGCTTCAACGGTTCAAGATAGACCGGTTCAGGCCTAACAGAAGTCTCTCCACCTTTTCCTAGCCACGCCAGTATAGCGGGATTTATGTTTGTAGGAAGGTCGGGGACGCCGACCGCTCTCCGTTGATACGATGAAGATGAATGTCGATTGCAGAACGTTGGTGGCGAGAGGGAACGAACAGATTACGCAGGCCAGAGAAGGTTGTCAGGAATCTTTGAAGCAGACCCGGCGATTTGAACTTTTGCATAGCTCTCTCTCGTTTTCGCAAAGGCAAATGCGAGTTCTGTGCGCGATTGTTTAAGCCCTTGTGGCTTCGGTGCTCAACAGCCAGTATCACCTTGCATTTTGCCACTCCTTAGGAGCCGAGTTTGTCGGTAACAATTCGTTTTGGAGTAACTCCCTACTGTCATAACAGACGGGTCAGTAAACGTTTGGCGGCCTTGGTATTGCCACCGTTTTTGAAGAATTTCGTCCAGAGTGTAACCATCCTGCTCAACGGCTCGCCACAGATAATATCGCTGGCCCTGTATCTTGATCACAACCTCATCAAGATACCAGATATCTGAGCTATGTGCTTTTTGCGTCGTAATTGACGGCTCTAAGCTGGGCCAAACTTAACTCCCCTGCGTCGGATGGTTTCATACGAGACCACAATGATCCGTTCCAACAGCATTTCTTCCACTTCGCGCAGGTTAAGTGAGAAACGATGATAAAGCCAAACGACATAGGCAATGATTTGAGGCGGAAAACGGTGGTTCTTGTAGCTGATCGATGATGTCGTCATGAGCCAACCGGTAACCCATTAAACAGGTGCCAAAGTTTACATGACAACGCCTTCTTTCCGTATAGAAAAATTTGGAATACTCTTTCCAAACGCCAACAAGCAGGCATATCTTGTAAGAATGCATAGGATCGTAATATGGCAAAATCTATCGTTATAACGGGGGCAACAGACGGAATTGGGCTGGAAACTGCCAGACTTCTAGCAGCGGACGGCCACAGTTTGCTTTTGCATGGTCGCAGTGACGAGAAGCTCAACCGGTTGAAGCAAGAGCTCACCAACATACCCGGTGCAGGGACTATCGAGAGCTATCGGGCTGATTTTTCAAAACTGTCCGAGGTTGAAGCCTTCGCAGCCCAAATAAGACAAAACCACGATTCATTGGACGTTCTAATAAACAATGCTGGTGTGTTCAAATTGCTAGACCCTCTTAACGAGGATGGGTATGATCTGAGGTTCATAGTCAACACCATTGCTCCATATGTGTTGACTAAAAGGCTGTTGCCATTATTTTCCGTGCAAAGTCGTGTGGTAAACCTTTCCTCCGCAGCTCAAGCATCTGTTGACCTTGGTGCACTCGCGGGAGAGCTATCTTTGTCTGCCAATGCAGCATATGCCCAAAGCAAATTGGCCCTCACCATGTGGTCCTTTCACATGGCTCAATCCCTCAAGAATGATGGTCCCGTTATCATTGCGGTGAACCCCGCCTCTTTCCTAGCTAGTAAAATGGTGAAAGAGGCCTACGGCACACAGGGCCATGATCTCAGCATTGGCGCGAAAATTCTAGTGCGAGCGGCTTTGGGAGAGGAGTTTGCTCAAGCATCAGGACAGTACTTTGACAATGACACCGGCCAATTCGCGCAGCCACACCCCGACGCGCTGAATGAGGCAAAAACGGAAAAGCTTGTTGCCGCAATCGAGGATATGATTATCAAGCTGAATCAGAAAGCCCCCTAAAAGAGCATCACTTACATTCTTCATAGGCAAATCCGAATCTCAAGTAGTTCCGAATAAGGTCATTGCGCCCAATACCAATAAGAAAGGGAAATACAATAAAATATGAAGGATTTACGACGTTCACTGCTGATAAAGCTCAAGGCATCCTCACCATTACTTTTGACTTTGGACCCGTTAATGTTCAAGGGCAGGAAATGCTTGCTGACTTGAATACTCTGGCAATGCGGCTGGAACGGGACAGGAAAATCAAGGTTGTTATTTTCCAGTCTGCAAATCCTAAAATCTGGGTTTGCCATTACGACGCTGAGCTTTTGAAAGACATGTCCGATGAAGCAGTCTCCCGCGAAGAAGTACAGCTTTTAGACCTCCAATCAGTCTGTGAGCGGATTAGTAAAGTTCCACAAGCCACTATCGCCAAACTGGAGGGCTTTGCGCGTGGCGGCGGGCATGAACTCGCCCTAGCACTGGATATGCGGTTTGCTGCACGCGGCAAGTATAAGTTTATGCAGATGGAAGTGGGCATGGGCATCTTGCCGTGTGGCGGTGGCGCCTCACGCATGGCCCGCTAGACTGGCCCGCTAGACTGGCCTCGGGCGCGCCCTTGAAATCATCCTCAGCTCACGTGATTTCGATGCCGACGAAGCTCAAGCCATGGGAACCATTAATAGAGCACTTGAGCCTGATGAAATCGGTGACTATGTGACGAACCTTGCAAAACGTATTGCGCAGTTTCCAGCCGAATCTATTAATGCCTGCAAACAGGCCGTTTACGAATCCATTGATAAGCCTATTCAAGAAGCCCTTTGAGCTGAAGCCTACTGGCTGTATCAGGCAACCAGCAAAACACCCGCCCTCAAACGCTTTAGTGCTGCCGATGAGCAAGGCCTAGAACACAGCATCGAAAACCAGAGAAACTGGAATGAGCTGGTCATGAAGGTTCAGGACATCACTTGACCTAGTTTCAAAGCAACCGCTTAGGCTATTTCAGCCACCATAGAAGCGCACTGTCTGTTTAGGACGAAATTCCCCGATCAGAAGGCTCGCAATAGTAGTTGACCGAACACTATGGCGAGCCTCAATTTATGTTTGCCGTCTAATGCTAAACATCCATTGTGATTATTCCTTAAGGGCAATAGATCATCGTGAGCGTTTTTCCTCTTCACTCCAATACGTCTTATTATTCATGCTTATAAATCCAGTCCTACCTAATTAGATCATGCCGAACTTAAACCACGAATTTCAAAGGCGTTAGGTCGGTCAGGCCAAACGCTCACTATCCAAGAGCTTTGCAAGGGCATGTAATTAGAACCCATGCGATGCCTTCAAAAAGCACCGCACAGCTTTATATGCCTATTATTTTTGGTTTACTGAGAACAGACACTTCTGGTCTGGCGGGCTATCATCACCTCTTCATTGGTAGGAATAGCCATCACTTGAACCTTAGATTGACCACTAGAAATTGTAATAGCTTCTTTGGCACGCTTGTTATTCGCATCACAGTCTATTTCTATCCCTAGAAACTCCAGCCCCTCACACACGCCTGCACGCGTTCTTGTGGAATTTTCGCCAATGCCGCCGGTAAATACCAGAGCATCAATGCCACCCATAACAGCCACAAGAGCGCCTAACTCACGCTTCACGCGGTTGTCGTAGTACTCCAGTGCCCGTTGAGCCCGTGGATCCTCAGAGTTTTCCAGATCACGCATATCCTGAGACAAGCCTGAAAGGCCTTTCATACCTGACTCTTTCAACAACAGATTCGATACCTCCTGCGTCGTCATTCCTTCAACATCTTGCAGGTAAAGTACGACACCAGGGTCAATAAGACCGCACCGGGTGCCCATTGCCAAGCCATCAGCAGGTGTGAAACCCATTGTTGTTGTCACGGATTTCCCACCCTTGATAGCACAAAGAGAAGCTCCGTTACCCAAGTGGGCCACAATAACGCGGCCATGCGCTACCTCTGGAGCAACACTGTGCAGTTCCTGAGCTATGTACTGGAAGGACTGACCATGAAAGCCATAGCGTAATACCCCTTGCTCGTAATAACTCAAGGGCAGTGCATAGGCCTCATTTTTAAACTCTTGGGTACGATGAAAAGCGGTATCAAAACAAGCCACATTGGGCTTTCCCGCAAAAGCTGTCTTTGCCCCTTTTATCCCCGCTAGATTATGGGGGTTATGAAGAGGGGCGAGAGAGCTGATTGCCTCCAGTTCCCGCTCTACCTGCTCACTAACCAATACAGGTTTTGAAAATTTCTTAGCGCCATGCACCACACGGTGACCAATGGCATCCACTTCCAATTCAGGGTCATACTCTTTGAGAAGTGCCAGAATGACCTGCAGAGCTGAGCTATGACTTTCTGACTCTGGCGCTGACAGCGCCCGGTCCATTAGAACGTTCCCTCCAGCAGCTTCACCCTTGACCCAGGCACCAGCTCCCAGACCATCAATCTGGCCTGAAAGCAAAGAAGTCTCACCACTAAAAAGCTGGAACTTAATAGAAGACGAACCAGCGTTCAGTACAAGTATTGTTTCAATTGTCATTCCAGATATTACTCCGCAGCCTCGGCTTGGGAGACACCAGAAAATGCCACTCCTTCATTATTGAAATAGTCATACAAACTGGCAAGAGCACAGGAAACCAAACGCGCGCGGTCACTATCTGCCCGGCTGGTCAGAATTATAGGAACGCGGGCACCAACAACCAAGCCCGCTGTTTCAGAATGGGCGAGGAAGGTCAGCTCTTTCACAACCATGTTCCCGGCCTCTAGGTTAGGCACAATAAGAACTTCCGCATTCCCAGCAACTTGGGAAACAATGCCTTTGGTTTGAGCAGCTTCCATGTCAATGGCATTGTCCATGGCCAGCGGTCCATCCACGATCCCACCTTTGATCTGGCCGCGGTCTGCCATCTTGGAAAGGACAGCGGCATCAATGGTGGACGGGATTGCTGGATTGACTGTTTCCAGAGCAGACAAAATCCCAACTTTTGGCGGATCAATACCAATTGACCGCGCTATATTGATGGAGTTTTGTGTAATATCCACCTTCGTATTCAGGTCTGGCGAGATATTGATGGCAGCGTCTGACACCAGCAGAGGAGTACTTCGGCCTGGAACATCCATAACGAAAACATGAGAAATACGCCGCTTGGTACGCAGTCCGCCTTCACGCTTGACCACATGCCGCAAAAGATCATCCGTATGCAAATGCCCTTTCATTACCGAGCGAACACGACCTTCATGAACCAAGGCAACCGCTTTGGCCGCAGCCTGATCTTCATCAATCGTATCAATCAGCTCATAGGAGCTAATATCGACACCGATTTTCTCTGCGGTCGCCTCAATACGCTTTTTAGGTCCACACAAAATTGGAATAATCAGGCCAGCCTGCGCCGCTAGCACTGTTCCATTCAATGAGTTCGCATCGTCAGGGCAAACAACAGAAGTTGGCATCGCTGGAAGGCCTTTGGCCAACTCCACCAGACCATCAAAGTGGTGATGACGTTTCATCAGCAGGCTTGGCAGTTTCTCCGGATCATAGGAAATTGAAACTGTTGGAGCAATAACTTCCGCCTCCCCTTCAGCAACGAGCGTCCCGTCATCCAGTCTCACTTCTGTGAGCATCCGCAAGCGGTTGTCAGAGAGTTTATCCAGAACAGTTACCGTTACATCAAGAACGCGGTCCACCTTGGCCTTAGCGTGGAAATTAAGCGTTTGATTTCGATAAACAGTACCCGGGCCTGGAAGTACATTCCCAACGACAGCCGAAATGAGTGCTGCACCCCACATGAACGGGGCGGACGGCCCTCCCTCTTCTTTTAAAGGAGTCCATTCTGTATCAGGAAGATGCAGCGGATTAATATTCCCAGATGCATGCGCAAACACATACAGGTCATTTGCAGTACAAATACGGGAGCGGGTGGCAGTATCCCCTACCTTGATCTGATCGTAGGTTCGGTTAGTAGCCATTTTGCCTCTTTATTCTTGACGCACGAGATCGTCCAGCCCTTCCCATTTTCGGGAATTAATTGAGCCATGGGTATCAGAATAGTTAACTGAGGTTACAATTCCATAATGCGCCAGTTTATTCCTTTTCGGCGCTCACTAATACAGTTTTTTACAAAAGAGCATTTGCGTTACGTCAATTTAGAGAAAATTACCAAAAATCCTCAGACAAGACCCTGAGGTAATTAAGTAAATTTTATTTTTATTTAAAATATATAAGTAAATTCAAATAAAAATTATGATGAAGAGTTCTTTTTATCATATGCATCACAATTGTTTATGTATTCAACACAATCCACCTGTCGTGATCGCAAAAAATATACATCTGCGAGATCCAGTGTTGCTTGCGAGAAAATATCCTTAAAGAAAGAAGTAAATAAAGGAGAATAGGTATAGTCTGCTTTTGCAATGACTAAATAACTTCCTGATATTTGCATCGCACTTGGTATTGTAATATCTGTAGGCGCCCCATTTTTGGGCCATGGCTCTCCTCCCCCTCCCTCAGCAGATTTACTCCAGCTCCATACAACTTGAGAAGCCCCACTCGCATCAAAAGAAACCACGCCAAGTTCGAGGGTCAACGCATCATCGCTAAATGGCTCCATTATCAAGGCAGCACTGTCAAAAATATCAGAAAGGCTCTGTGTCACGTTCTCTTCTCTGGCAACTAGGTCGGCAACTGTGTTGGAGACCTGAGTCACTTTTCTATCGTGGGTGAGCAAAATGGAAAATTCAGTGCCCGCCATAATCAGCAGAAGAAGAATCGGGACAACAATAGCAAATTCAACGGCAACAGCCCCCTGAATATCTCTCTTGAAACGCTGCAGCCACACGGAAAAATAGGATAGTCTCTTCATCTTATTTCCTTCATGAACCTGACGAATCTTTGGTTTCCCCCTCGGAGGACGTCCCGTTACCTCCCCCTCCCGTACTTCCAAAGGGCTCATTTCTGAAAATGGCCGTTGATATTAGAAGGCGATCACCATCTTCTGTATCTTGAAAAGCGTCTCTCATCCAATTGGTGCGCATGGGCCACTCATAAATGACACGTACAAGGCTGACTTGCGAAGCAGTTCCCACATTGAACGGAAGCCCTGTCTTCACATCATCCGTTTCTGGATCAATAACTGGCGTTGTACCATCTGCAACTTCTCCGAAATCCGTAAAGCTATTGACTTCAACATGCATGCGAACGATGTCAGAGCAAAAGAACATCCGATCACAAATCTGCGTCTTCATCTCGCTTTGAGACATATTAGCCGTTTGTGCCTGCCCCGTACGCACCAAGCGTGCTGTTTCCAAAGTCGCATGGTCCAGCATGGTTCCAGAAATATGCACCATAGATATTTCGAGGATGGCGAAGATCATCATAAAGAAAGGAATGGCAACAATCCCAAACTCCACGGCTGTTGCACCTGATGTATCGCGTAGAGCTTTTGGGAAATAACTCAAGACCCGTATTTGCGTCCAAACCAACACAGTTCCCCCTCACAAAAATCATTCAGCCGGTGTTTCCGAGGCCAGCTGGCCACCTTCCCCCAAAGTATTATGTTGATCCACTTGTCCAGCCACGGCCTCAAAGTAGGACGGTTCGTCACCGATGCGCACCACAGGTTCACACTCAGGTGTACAGGAATAACTGAAGCGGCCGCTGGACCGATGTACGCTGACAAACGTATCTGTATCCGCTTTCACTACAAGCATATCTTCCACAATGGGTTCAGAATCATCATTTAAAATGATCAAGTTTGTCTTTCCAAAGGACTTACCCGTAATGATAACCGTGGTTCTGTCATGCATAACCACGTCTGCAATGGAGGGATTTCCAACAATAACCGTGGAGGCAGGCTCTTCAATTCTGAACACTTTTGCCTGATCGGTGATGACATCAATACCACTTGCCGCATGTGCCTCAACAACAAGTATGGCCGCCCAAAAAGCAGAAAAAAGTACGCCCCAGTTCTTTAATTGATTCCAATCACCACCCATAAGAAACTCCCAGGAGAATCGAAAAACTATCAAACTATTAGGGTAAATATTGGCAAATGCACGCTGTAAGTGCAAATATAATTAAAATTTTATTAGGATTACAGTTAACCCATTACCTATAAACGGCGAATACTTGTAACTTCACCAAATTCTGAAGTTCGAATACGCTCAACCGCTTTGTCAAATGTTTCGTAAGCAACACTCATGGTGTAACCGTTTGCATGTAGCAGGGTTTTCGGATCACTTAAAATACCTACATGCCCCTTCCAAAATATCAGATCACCCCTTTTGAGTTCAGGTAGTCCTTGAGTAAGGTCCAAAGCTATACCCGCAGTTCCCTCCTGCATGTAGGCATCACGCAAAAGAGCGTGTCCACCGCACTGCGCGCACATCTGAACCAGTGCCGAACAGTCCAGCCCCAGAGTTGAGCGCCCCCCCCAAAGATAGGGGATTCCCACCAATTTTTCGGCTATTGAAACCCAGTCCTTAACAAAAGTATTCAGCAGTTGCAGGTGGTCGACAACAACAAACGAACCATCACTTAACCGCCCATAACTCAGCGTTCCATTTATTTCAATGCCAGTAACTTTAACTTGCGAGCCCAATGAAATCATTCCAACCGGGCCAGTTTTTAGATTGGCTTCCGGATAACGAAACGTCCTTTGAACCGCCACCTTGTGCGTTGGATCGATTACTTCTCCCAATGAAGATGCAGGAAGCCAACCAACATAACTGTCCGTTTGACATTGAACCCATGCCCATCCGTCATCTCTGACTTCAAAAACCATCATACTTTCACCATAAAGCACTTCGGTTTTCCTACCAGCCTCACCGGAAGGGGCAGACATTAACGGCTGTATATCGGTTCTTAAGGTTTTCAGTGAGCCTCTCACATAGGACTTCGCTTTATATTGCCCCTTATAAGACCACGCAGCAAGGTCAGGTCGAACGGGATGAAGATGAGGGTTTAATGGTTTCGCCATCTGCCTTTTACGTATCGCTCCCCTTAGCGAGTTAGGGCCTTGGCTTTTTCGCTAACCAAATCCCCTAGTTTTTCCAGATATAAAGCACCGTTTACTGTGCGCGTAACGATAACATTTCTACGGTCTTTCTCATCACGCCTGCGAGACAGCAACTTCTGTGATCCCAAAGTATCCAAAGCGCGCGTAATAGCTGGCTTGGTCACACCAAGTTTTTCAGCCAAGCCCCGTACAGTGTGAGGGGGGGGCTCCAGATAGACGCACAACATAATGGAAAGCTGCCGCGCAGAGAGGTCTTGTTCGGCTTCTCTTACAAGCGACAGAGTTACTTCCTGCCATAGTTTAAGCGCTTGCGCTGGCCGAATATCAACTGCCATACTTTTTCGTCCCGAACAAAATCTTCAATCAAACAACACAGAGTTTTCTATAATTTAAGGTGAAGTGGCTACTATCACATAAATAGTAGCCACTGTGGTTTATTTGTAGTTTGCACTCAACATGTCGAAGAGTGCGCGTATGCCGTGCGCTTCTCCGCCATATGTGCGCACATCCTTTTCAATGGGTGTCCAACCATAAATATCAAAATGGGCCCAACTGGATGTGTTCTCAACAAAACGCTTCAGGAAAAGGCCAGCCGTAATTGAACCAGCAAATCCGGCTCCGCTGGTGTTGATGTTTGCAATGTCAGCTATCTTAGAAGTTATGTACTTTTCATAGGGCTTCCATAGTGGCATCCGCCATAGTGGATCTGACACCGCTTCTGAATGGACACTCACGGTTTCGGCGAGCTCTTCATCATCGGTATAAAATGGTGGCAAGTCCGGCCCAAGGGCTACGCGAGCCGCACCCGTGAGCGTTGCCATATCAATAAGCAGCTCCGGTTTTTCCTCATCCGCAAAGGTAAGAGCGTCAGCAAGGACAAGACGACCTTCCGCATCCGTATTTCCAATTTCAACAGTAAGGCCTTTGCGACTTTTGAAAACATCGGAAGGACGGAAAGAATTGCCAGATACCGAGTTTTCAACTGCGGGAATAAGAACGCGCAAGCGTACAGGCAGCTGTGCTTCCATGACCATTGTTGCAAGACCAAGGACATTGGCAGCACCGCCCATGTCCTTTTTCATCAAAAGCATACCGGAAGCAGGTTTCAAATCCAGCCCACCCGTATCAAATACAACGCCCTTACCGACCAGAGTTATTTTCGGAGCATCCACGTCGCCCCATGCGGCATCAATAAGACGAGGCGCTCTGTCACTGCCCTTACCAACAGCATGAATGAGAGGGAAACCATTCTCCAGTTCCTCAGCCATTATAATTTTCACGGTCCCACCTTTTTTCTCAAAAGCATCCGTTGCGGCTTTCGCCAGCTCTTCCGGACCCATGTCATTGGCGGGTGTATTGATGAGATCGCGCGCAACCTGTACGCCGCTAATAACAGGAGACAAAGCCTCAAGCACACTTTGCGACTTCACCATAAGCTGTGCGTTACAAGCCTTCTGCTTGCTGTAATCAGAATAACGATAGGAAGCCAAAGCAAAGCCCAGAGCAAACTCGGCTTCGTTTTCATCCTGACCTTCGAGAATATAAGCACCCTTTGGCAGGGATTTTGCGGCCGCTGCGCCAAGATGCATGAGATTATCAAAATTCTCTCCTGCTCCCAGAAGAACCCTTGCAATAGTCCCATCAGCAGACGGCACAAGGAAGCAGGTTCCATGCTCTGCAACAAAGCCTTGAGCATTTGCCAAACCAGAGGCCAATTGCCCCAGATTGTTTAAAAGCTCCACACAGTTATCGCTCTCAACGATTTGTAGGAAATAGGGTTTTGCTTTGTCATCGAAAGGCAAAAGAGAATTAAACACGAACGATCTCCATGGCGGCTGTAAGAACTTAAGCTATTCAGTTGCTTATATTGATTGGGGGTTAAGGTACTTGCCCCTTTCTAACTACGCAAGCTCCCTTCAGGCAACTATCCCATGGCATATACCTTGACTTATCTGTAGCTAATATTAACCAGTTATTAGGGTTAATATATTCCTTATTACAACTGATAATTGATTATTATACCAGCAGGATACCCCTAATGCCTCGCAGTGGAATAAGACATCAGCATAAATCAGAACAATCAAACGTTTTAAGAGCTCTTGCCCTGACGGCTACTCTATTGAGCACGACCTATTTTGCTGGTTGCTCTGCTATTGACAAGACACCCAGTAACTCGCCGTTAAGACCAGAGATCAGTCAACTGAAGCCGGGAACACCAGAATTAAAGCGGGCTTTGGGCCACTGGCAAAGTACTTACGCTAAAGATAACAGAAACCTTGGTGCCGCACTGAACTTTGCTGCGGCCCTGCGCTTGAACGAGCAGGGAGAGCAAGCAGAAGCGGTTCTGCGCCGTACCATGATCGTACATCAAGGCAACCCCAATGTTGCAGCGGCCTATGGCAAAGTACTTGCAGAAAACGGAAAGCTACAGGAAGCATTGGGGGTTATAGACACAGCGATGGATCCCGCAAGACCGGATTGGAAAATGCAATCCGCGAGAGCGGCAATACTGGACCAAATGGGCAGAAAAGAAGAGGCTCGGCGCCTTTATCAACTGGCCTTGAAGGCTGCGCCCGGCGAGCCAAGTATCTTGAATAATCTGGGTATGTCCTATCTACTGTCCGGTGAGCTTGAACAGGCAGAAACCTCCCTGCGTTTGGCATTACAATCTCCAAAAGCAGGAAGCCGGGTAAGACAAAATCTGGCTTTAACCCTAGGACTGCAAGGAAAATATCAGGAAGCTATTCGCGTTGCTCAAGCTGAACTGGACCCCAATCAAGCCCAAGCAAATGTTGAATATCTTCGCCAAATGCTGGCACAAAGCTGAGTTCCACTAGTTCTTCATAGTATCAATCACTTGAAGAACTGTTGGCCCAATAATCACCAGCATAAGTACGGGCAGAAAGAACAGGATCATGGGTACTGTGAGTTTAGGTGGCAGCTCTGCCGCCTTTTTCTCTGCTACTTGCATTCGCTGAAGGCGATTTTCATCTGCCAATACCCGAAGAGCCTGACCAAGGGGCGTCCCATACTTTTCAGCCTGCACCAAGGCGAGAACCACATTTTTAACCGTGTCTAGGCCGATCCTGTCCGCTAGGTTTTGATAGGCTTGCCTGCGATCATCAAGGTATGACAGTTCAGCATTCGCCAGAACAAGCTCTTCTGCAAGATCGACGGATTGTATCCCGATTTCCTCTGAAACCTTCCTGAACGCAGCCTCAATAGACATCCCCGAATCCACGCAGATGAGCATCAAATCCAAAGTATCGGGCCAAGCACGGCGTATTGAATCCTGTCGTTTTTGTATTCGATTGGAGACATAAATATTAGGTGCATAGAACCCTACTCCTCCACATAACAAAGCAATGAGGATAGCCATTCCCGGCGTCACCTCTTCCGAGAGGAAGACCAGCAGATATAAAAGGGAACCCAGCATAAACATCAGCGGTAAAGCAACACGCAAAAACAAAAAGGTATAAAGAGGACCAGTTCCTCGATAGCCCGCTTTGCGCAGTTGCTCTACGGTTTTTTGATTGGAAAGGCGTTCTCTTAAATTATATTTCTCAACAAAGTGCTTGATATCCGCCTTTGGTTGATTACGGAGGCTCACGGCAGCATTTTTCTTTTCGTTCGCGAGGCGTGAACGCTCACGGGCTCTGATTTCGGCCCTTTCCAACGCGGCTGACTTCATACGCCCTTTGAGCTGATCCCTTTCCAGCAACGGCAGAGCAATAGAAACAATTGTGCCGGTGACGGCGATAAGCGTTAGACCAGCGATAAGAGTTTCCTGATCTGCAAATTGCTGCAAGTTAAATGCCATCGTCTGCCTTCATCTTTCAAATCTACCCACTCTCAAATATCAAAGTTGATCATTTTACTCATGACCACCACACCGATCAGCATCCAGACCGCGCCAATGACAAGCATGATGTTTCCGCGAATATCGTTGAATAAAAGTAGGATATATTCGGGGCTCACCAAATAAACGAGACCCGCCACAATAACCGGCAGACAGCCTATAATAGCTGCAGAGGATTTCGCCTCTGAGCTGACGGCTTTCACCTTTCCTTTCATAGCTTTGCGATCACGCAGAACTTTGGAAAGGTTGCCCAGCGCCTCTGAAAGCCCGCCCCCGGACTTCGACTGAATGGAAATAACAATTGCGAAAAAGCCAATATCAGGCAGAGGTACACGCTCGTTCATGCCCATCACCGCTTCCCCCAGCGCCACTCCCACATTCTGGGTTTCAACAATACGCGCGAACTCGCTGGCAACGGGCTCTTTTGCCTCTTTTGATATGACTTTCAGGCAGTCTGTCAGTGGCAAACCAGATTTCACCCCGCGCACAATAATATCAATGGCATTGGGAAACTCTTCAAGAAATGCAGCGAAGCGTCTTTTACGTGCCCGTGCAACAAAGAGCCTTGGCATCCCAAGCCCACCTACAAACAGTGCTCCAATACTCACCAGAGTATGTTGCTGGGTGAGGTAGGAGGCTAGACAAAAGACGACTGCACTAATTGCAGAAATGATGTAGAACTTCTTTCTCGACCAATTGAGGCCAGCTTGTGCCATCCAAACCGTAAAGGTGGGCTTTTTTGCCTTCTTTTTGAGGGCCTCCTGCTTTTCCTCATGGGCTTTCAACTGGCTTTGGACGCTTGTTTTTTTGGCTTGGTTCTCACGAAGGGCTTTGTGCTGGCTAAGCGCGAGTGAACCACTATTGGCAACGGCTCCTAACCGCTCATCCTGCTGTTTCGTTCCAGAAAGCGTGGGATAGAGAATTGCATAGGAAAGTCCCCCAACGCACAGAGCAACCAACACTCCCACAATCATTTGAAACACAATAGGCGGGAAGGAGCTGAGTATATCCTGCATCTATATCAACTCCACTTCTGCGGCATCCAGCGCCTGAGCAAGCCTTTGATCTTCCCCGAAGTATTGGGCTTTATCCCAAAAGCGAGGCCGCCCAATGCCCGTAGAGCGGTGCTGACCGGTTAGTCGACCGTTGGCATCCTCGCCGGTGATATCATAAACGAAGATATCTTGTGTGGTCACCACATCCCCTTCCATTCCAACCACTTCGGTTATGTGGGTTATACGGCGGGACCCATCGCGCAGCCGCGCTGCCTGAATGATAATATCAATGGAGCCGGTTATAATTTCTCTTACAGTCCGGTTGGGAAGCGCATAGCCCCCCATTGCGATCATGGATTCCATACGCTTGAGGCATTCACGAGGAGAGTTGGAGTGAATAGTGCCCATGGAACCATCGTGTCCGGTGTTCATTGCCTGCAACAAATCAAAAACTTCTGGACCACGGACCTCCCCGACAATAATCCGCTCCGGTCGCATACGCAGACAGTTCTTCACCAGATCTGTCATGGTAATCTGCCCTTCGCCTTCGAGGTTTGGGGGACGAGTTTCCAAACGAACCACATGAGGCTGCTGTAATTGTAACTCGGCACTATCCTCACATGTGATAATGCGCTCCGTGTGATCGATATAACGCGTAAGGCAATTCAAAAGCGTTGTTTTACCAGACCCAGTTCCGCCCGAAATAATTACATTGCATTGTGAGCGCCCAATAATTTGAAGAATTTCAGCTCCCTCTTTTGAGATGGAGCCATACCTTACCAATTGATCCAGCGTGAGTTTATCTTTTTTAAACTTACGAATTGTCAGAGCTGGCCCGTCCAACGCCAGAGGCGGCGCAATCACATTCACACGAGAACCATCGGGTAAGCGGGCATCACAAATGGGGCTGGATTCATCCACGCGCCGCCCTACTTGCGAGACAATGCGCTGACAAATATTCATCAACTGGGCATTGTCCCGAAAATGAATTTGAGTTGCTTCAACCTTACCAGCAGTCTCGATATAAACTGTCTCCGCTCCATTCACCATAATATCGGCAATATCATCGCGTGCCAGAAGCGGCTCAAGAGGGCCATATCCCAAGACATCGTTACAAATGTCGTCCAGCAGATCCTCTTGCTCGGCAATGGACATCACAATGTTCTTCAACGCAATGATATCATTGACAACATCACGTATTTCTTCTCGGGCCTCTTCCGCTTCGAGAAGCGCGAGCTGCGAGAGGTCGATGGCATCAACAAGAGCGTTAAAAATTGATGATTTAGTCTCGTAATACTCTTGTGTCCTCCGCTTTTTTGGAGGCGCTTCTTTAGATGTACCCTCCTCTAAGGTTTCCCCTTGGATCACAGGTGTATCCATAACAGATGACGTGTTCGTTTCTGCTTTCCCGGAGTGGTATGAAGCCAGTTTCAGACCAGAGCTCTTAGAGCCTTGTGACACAGAACTGCCGCGTTTTCCAAACATCTCAGGCAGCCTCCCCCTCAAAAGTTTCCAGCATCAACCCGCAGTCACTTTCCCAAGTTTTGATAGGAGCGGGGACAAGAAGGAATGTTTGCGGCCCCGCGTATTCTCTCTCCCCAACACTGTGAAAGCTATCTGCTCAATAACTGAACTCAGAGTTTTCCTTTTGTCCGTTTCAGCAACCATCTGACCGTTCAAAGCTGCTTCTCCAAAGACTGCGGCATCAAATTGAATTGACGGCAACAGGTCGACGTTTAGTTTTTCAGCAAACTCCTGCGGTTTAATTTCCGGGCGTTTGGGCATATTGACTTTATTCAAGAGAAGGTAGGGTGCTTTATCGTTGGGTCTTAACTGAGCCAGCAGGTCAACCATATTCTTTGTATTTCTCAGGTTCGCCAAGTCAGGTTCCGCTACAATGATAATCTCATCTGCACCTGTGAGAACTTTTCGAACCCAGTTGCTCCACGCATGGGGAATATCCAGCACCACGGCTGGTGTCCCCTTTCGCATTGTCTCAATAAGCAATTCGAAAGTGTCCTCGGAATACTCGTAGGTCTGCTCCAAACTGGCAGGGGCAGCCAGAAGGTTGAGGCGCTCATTACACTGGCACAGCAATCTATCCAGCAGCGTCTCATCAATGCGCTCTGGTGCTCCCATTGCTTCTGCAATCCCCTGCAGCGGATCCTCATTAAAATCCAGTCCCGCTGTCCCGAATGCAAGGTCAAGGTCTGCAAGGGCTACATCCACCTCAGCTTTTTTTGAGAGAACCCATGAGACATTGTGGGCGATCATGGAGGCCCCACATCCCCCCTTTGCACCAATAACAGCAAAGGTTCTTCCCAATGGCGCAGCATCTGCTTTGCAATAGAGCTGGCTAATGGAGCCAATCAGCTCTGTTATCGTCACTGGTCCCACCAGATATTCACTGATCCCGCGTGCCATTAGCTCACGATATAAATTCACATCGTTCGTTTTACCGATAATCAGAACTTTTGTTTCTGCATCGCAGACTTCAGCCAAACTCCCGAGGCTGGTTAGAAGGTCATTCCCTTCTTGATCAGTTTCCAAAATGAGCAGATTTGGCGTTGCGGAAGATGCGAAATACTGCGTAGCCGTTTGAATGCCACCTTTTTGGACTTTGAGATGAGCCTTGCGCATACGCCTGTCATCAGCAACAGAGTTCAAGATCTCTAGCGTGTTGTCAGCAAAACCAAACGCTTGAATGGCAATTCTTGGTATAAGCACAGATTGTTCCAACTCAGCAGCGGTTCCTTCCCTGCCCTGCGAGTACGGTATTTTTTTAACTGCAATACTCATAGAGCTCCTCCTAGTTGGAATCCGAAACTTTGGCGCCCACACCCTCAGTGAATGTGGAAGCAGTTGACTGGCCTTGACGGTACTTTTCAATAACGACGCCGCGCCGTGTAGCGTCAGGAGGAGTTGCCGCGCGTGGGTAAAGCAGGTCCGCAGGATTATCGACCATAGCTGCTAAGTTTGCTTGAGTGGCACAGCCGAAGTTTTGATAGTCTTTATTGTTCGCTTGTCCCACAAGATTTTCCGGCCACTGGCCACATTCAGCAACCGTTGCCTTAACCCGTGCAAATGACACTCTGATTGGGCCGGATGCTTCTGGGTCATGAACCGGATAACCGCGCATAACAATGTTTGTGGGCGCGATCCCCCCCTCTTTTAAGGAACTACGGATAGACGGCTTCACAGCCTGAACTGCCCGTTGGTTTGCTGATCCACGGGGGATCAGGACTTCCACATATCCGTTCCCTTCCAGCCTTGCTTGCTGCGCAAATGCAATCAAAGAGCCTTTCATTTGCTGGCTCAAGGAACGGGTCGATGCCCCAATTGGGAGGTCGAGGTTTTCTGAGGCTTCCGCAATGACGATTGGGTGCCGCTGTCGATAATCAAACGCTGAAAGAGGCAATGGGGACATGGTTCCAGCCGGCGGCTGGCACCCTGCTATGAAGAGCGCACTTACGCCCACAAGGAACACGGAACCAAATAAGCGAATGTGAACAAATGCCTTAGTCATTGGTGCGGCTCCTATTCATAAATATAGCCGACCTTACCGTGGTATTGCCCTTTACCAGGGGCACCACTGGAACGGTAAATCCGGTTCAATTGATTGAAAAAAACTGTATCACTATCATTTGGTGGCAATAGATTATCCGAGGGCTTTGCCAGTTGGTTTTCAGCAACCGGTCTAACGACATACGGCGTTACAAACACCACCAGCTCTGTTTGCTGGGAGAGAAAATCGCGGCTTTTGAAAAGCGGTCCAAGGATTGGCAGATCCCTCAAACCGGGCACTCCGGTAACTTCCTGACCATAGTCGTCCTTTAACAGACCAGCCATGACAATCGTACCGCCAGAAGGGACTTCGACAGTAGATTCAGCCCTTCGAACAGAAAGACCCGAGATGGCTATCCCGTCAATGAGGTTGACCGCCCCTTCCGAAGTCAGTTCACTCACTTCCGTCTTAACGCGCAGCTTTATGCGGCCATTGGAAAGCACCACCGGTGTAAAATCCAACCCCACCCCATAGGGCTTAAATTCTATTCCAATGGCGTCATCATCATAGGAAACAGGAATCGGAAACTCGCCACCAGCAAGGAAGCTTGCATTTTCACCGGATATGGCCACCAGCGTGGGTTCGGCCAATGTACGAACAATACCGTCACGCTGCAGCGCTTTAATTTGCCCGCCGATTGAAGAAGAGTTGGATGAAAATCCTCCTTCGATAATACTTTGCCCAGTAACAGCTGGATTGACGTTAAATCCATTCGCAGTAGCAAAGCCGAGACCATAATTTCCAATACCAAAGGAAGCAGAAAGATTAACACCAAGCTGTTTGACAATCGTTCTGGCAACTTCGGCAACAGACACACGCAGCTGGACCTGATCTTTTTCCGCAACAGCTATGGCATTAAAAACCTTTTTATCTTCACCTATGAATTTGCCTGCAATGTTGGCCGCCATTTGCGCATCGCTCGCAGAAACCGCCTTGCCAGATAGAATAACACTTCCATTCAGAACTTCCGCTTCAATCGCAGAGTTGGGTAGCAACTTTTGAAGCAGTGTATGCAGCTCACTCGTATCCGACTGCACATTCAGCTGGATAGATGCGACTTGCCGTCCTCCATGTCCGAACAAGACTAGGCTTGCATGCCCTGCCTCTTTTCCGAGTAAATAAATCCTGTTCTTGGTAGAAATGACAGCATCGGCAAACCTTGGATCGGAGACCAGTACGTCCCGAACCTCTTCCTCACTATTGATAATGACGGAGCGCCCAATTCCCAGATTGATATAGCGGCTTTCATTGGCTTCATTCTTCAGAATTTCAATAGTTTTCGGGAAATCCTGCGCTGCGACCCTATTCGTAGACAGGCCATAGTTGACCGCCAGCAAGAGGCATAAAAGAAAAGAGGAGCTCCATGAGCGGGTAAGTCTTTTTAGAACGCAATACATAATCAAGAACCTGCCAACACGATACAATTACTGATTACTAATGGCATAGGACTGAATGCCGTATTTCACGAAGGTCAAACTGCCCCGACCTTCTCTTGGCTCATCATCTCCATCCGCAGAATCTTGAGCAGAACGCAACGACAGGGAGATTGTTCCCATCTTCTGCGCTTGTGTCATAATTTCGGTTTGAACCGGCGTCAGCTCCAGTGTGGCAGTGCGGTTTGGCTCCAGATTTTTGCCATCATGCTCACCAGCCGTCTTACTATCGATGGCCAGCACTCGCACGTTTTCCAAAACGGTTTCACTCAAATACTTGCCGCTTTCACCGGACCTTGTAACCAAGACGTCAACTTTATCACCGGGAAGAATAAACCCGCCAGCAACTGTTACTGCTTTCACGGAGACTCCAATGGCGCGCTTTCCCTTGGGTAGAATGGCTGCCATAAACCCTCTGTCAGTAGCTATAAGGCGCTCTTCGCGAACGGGCTCGCCTGAATACATCGGGGTTTTCGCGATACGGCCAGAAAGGTCTGTAACAGCCTGCGGATATGAGGCTTTCAAGATTGTTCCTTCCTCAATAGCGTCCTTTGGCCAATCAACCCAGCGAAAGTCGGCGGACTGCAAGGATTGCCCAAGCTCAAGATCCTTGGCAACAACCAGCACCTTTTCTGTTTCAACTTTCTCCGGCGTTGCTGTTACAATCGGCACTGGATCAGGCTCTTCTCCCAAATTGAGTACAAGCAACGAAGCAAGCAGACCAGCCCCTAAAGCAACCACAAAAACAACTATTCTGCCCACTTTCATTCTATCCACCTAACCAATTGATAAAAATAGTTATATTCATTAAAGAACTAAGTACTCAAACCACATAGACCTTGGATATACTTGAAGGGCCGCGACAGACATCGTAATCGCGTAGGGTATTCCCGTTTCTTTGCTTAATAAACGAGAAGACCATTGATAGCGGTATACAATAGCTGGCAAGACCAACGTGTATCTACAAGCCAGTAAGGCAAGTGTCAGAAGCCCGCCGTAAATGGATAGCAGCAAAAGAAACTCAAGAGTCACACCGCTTAGACCCAGCCAAAGTACGATGCCAGCAGCCAGTTTGGCATCTCCCCCTCCCATAACCCCAAATGCGAAAAGAAGAACACCTACAAGCAAGACGGCACAGGCCACTGCCACATTCATTGCAAACTGCATCCACGGAATACCAAGAGACAGACCAGCGACAACAAATCCTAGTGAAAGCAAAACAGGAATATAGTTCGGCACTTTCATTGTAAAAAGATCACAAAAAGCAGCAAGAATAACTGAAAATGGAAATACTAATAAAACTGCCTTTACAACCACAGAACACCTCATAAGCAGCAACTAAGAATCACAGCATTCAAGACTCATAATCTTTACACCATAACTTCATAGTTGTTATATTTTGCTAAGAGGTAGTTAATTTATTTCTTTAATGGTACTTTCAGAAACAGAAGTAGAGAAGTCAGATAAAATTTTATTAAATATTTCAGATAGTTGAGATCCGCTAATTCCTAATGCTGAAATTAACGTAAGGGCTATCAATCCTCCGATCAGTCCAAATTCGACCGATGTATACCCATCATCATTTTTAATAAAAGGTAATACGTAACGAAAACAGACAGATATCATAGCAAACAGCTTTCAAAGATTGCGTGCAGCTCAAGCTTACCAGACCTCACTTTAAGCTGAGTAAACGCAGCAGTTGAAATGACCGCTATGATATTGGAGTACGACTTGAGATCAATACTGATCGCAAGCCTCACTCCTCCCTGAAGGGAATGAATTTACTTTATTGTTATTCAAAAAATGCAGGTCAGTAACCGGAGCACCAGTCAATTGTGTGCTTCAACCCCTGCCCTTGTTCATAGGCGGTGATCTGTTCTGCGATATTGTAGCTAAGCGCGTTCGGATCACTCTCAGAAGCCACATGAGGTGTCACAATACAGTTTTCCAATTGCCATAGTGGGTTTTCCGGTGACAGTGGTTCACTGGAAAAGACATCAATACTGGCACCTTTTAAAGTTCCGTCCTGCAGGGCCCTAGCCAGATCCTTCTCATTTTGAGTACCTCCCCGACCGGCATTAATATATACGGGAGCACCAAAATCCTCACTTCGGGACAAGTAGGTTAAAAGCTCATAGTCGATCAAACCCTGTGTCTGCTGTGTATGGGGCAAAAGGTTGACCAATATGTTTGTTTGCTGAAGAAAACCAAAGAGTTCAGATTGGCCTGCATAGCTTTGAATGGAAGGTAATTCCTTTCGAGAGCGGGACCAACCCGACACCTGAAATCCAAGTTGACGAAGAGCAACCGCACTCGCAGCCCCCAATTCTCCAAGTCCGAGGATGCCAACGTGAACTTCTCGCGCCGGGAGTTGCTGATACCCCTTCCACATGCGCTCTTTTTGCTGTTGCGCATATAGGAGATGCTGTCTGTGGTGTAAGAGAACCTGCAAAGTCACCCACTCGGTCATCCGGTCGGTCAAGTCAGTGTCTACAATTCGCACAACCGGAACAGTTGGAAGCTGGGGGTTAAATATTAAATGATCAACACCAGCACCAAGTGAAAAAATAACTTCCAGGTTTGGAAGGGTCTCGAATACATCAGCGGGCGGCTTCCAGGCTAGAAGATACTTGATCTCTTCATGGTTAGCTATATTGGGCCATGTTTGCACCTGATGGTTCGGCAAACGGCTTTCCATACGCTTTTTCCACTTAACCCCATTCATTTTGCTTAACGCGATGGCAACCGACATTCCAGATATCCCTAGTTTCAACTATAAATTTTATTATCTAGCACAGACTCTTTTAGTTGAAACAACTAATCATATTCGGCTTCTTTTTGCTGTGAATGAGCCTAGGAAAAGTGGAACGGGGACGGCAATTCATCCTCCTCTAGAACCCGGTGTTCAGCAGCATTTAGTGTCTCCCTAAAACCCGGGTGGGATGGATCTTTGCTTATCACAAGCTCCGGGGAAGAAGACCCAAGTTCAAGCTCTTCGATCTTCTGTCCACGCTTTTGGATTTTATCGCCGGAAACGATAATCTGATCAATATCTTTGGCAGTCTGGGAAAAGTGGGTATGTAGTTTTTCGACACGTTCCGCCAGTCGTGAAACATCAAGCAGAAGCTTGGATACCTCGGCCTGAATAACGTGAGCTTGCTCGCGCATTCGGGCATCCCGCAATACCGACTGGACAACTTGTACGGACAACATCAAAAGTGATGGAGAAACAATGACTACACGCAAGCGATAGGCTTTTTGGACAAGATCAACAAAGTTCTCATTAATTTCGGCAAAAACACTTTCAGAGGGCACAAACATCAGTGCAGTCTCCTGCGTTTCTCCCACCAGTAGATACTTGGAGGAAATATCATCCAGATGCTTGGAGATATCCCGTTTGAAACGAGTTGCGGCTGCTTTAAATTCCTCACGGTTTTTAGCAGAACGGACAGCCTCATACCCCTCAAGCGGAAACTTTGCATCAATCACCAAGGGGGGCGCGCCAGAGGGCATATGAATGATGCAGTCAGGGCGCGTGTTATTTGATAGTCTCCCTTGAAAACTATAGCTTGATGAGGCCAGCGAGTCTTCGATGATCTGCTCCATTCGCCTCTGTCCGAAAGCTCCTCGCGCCTGCTTATCTGAAAGAACCTTTTGCAAGCTTGTCACTTGACCAGCAAGATCACCCATAGTTTTTTGAGCCTGATCCAATAAAGCCATTCGCTCATGCAGACCACGTAGACTGTGATGGGTTTGCCGGTGGGTTTCTAAGACTGAAGCTCCGAGCGTTTTGCCCATACCATCCAACCGGTCATTTACGGCCCGCATTAAATCTGACTGGCGAGAACCAAAAATCTCCGCCATCGTTTGCATACGGCCAGTTATTTCGCTTTGAGATTCCAGAACTTTTTCAAGCTTTGCATCCAGTTCTCCATCCTCCCCGCCCTCAAGTTGGTAACCGTTTCGTGTGACGGTTCTCAGCTTTTTACGTGTCCGAGCACCCGAATACAGCAAAATAAGGATCCCAAACGACAGACAAGCGATAACCACGAGCTGAGTGGAAAATGAATAGTTTCCGAGGGTAAAAAGAGTGTCCTGCATGAAACAAACATAGAACATTTTCACTCTCAAGAGAATGTAGCCAATAAATGAATGCTTGGAAAAGCGTTCGAAATCAGCTCTCCCCTAATCCATTTATTCAAGAACAAAGGCACCAAATAATCCCAAATTTATCTAGTTGGCTTAATGCAGCACAAGAACATTGATTTTTTGCTGCTGATTTTCTATCTCCATATTATGAGCAAAAAAGAAATTGTCCTCGTTCCCGATGCGTGCCTGCGCGAAACGTGCTTACCCATCGAAGACGTAACTGATGAAATTCGCCAGCTGGCCGATGACATGCTGGAGACAATGTATGCCGCCCCAGGCATTGGACTGGCAGCACCGCAGATTGGTGTCCTGAAACGCATTTTTGTTTTGGATGTTGCCGAGCGTGAAGAGGGCGAAGCAGACAAAAAAGAACCAATGGTCTTCATCAATCCGAAGATCACCTGGTCTTCTGAGGAGACCGCCGTCTATCAAGAAGGTTGCCTGTCTATTCCGGAAGTCTATGAAGATGTGGAGCGCCCTGTAGCGGTTAAAGTATCCTATCTGGACCGCGATGGCACAGCCTGCGAGATCGAAGCGGGTGGACTGCTGGCAACTTGTATTCAGCATGAGTATGATCATCTGAATGGTGTGCTGTTTGTAGATCACCTATCACGGCTGAAGCGTGAGCGCGTTATGAAGAAATACACAAAGGCCCAAAAAGCCAAAGCAAGCGCTTGATACTCATATCTTGTGGTGGGGCGGCACTTTTTGCTTTGCCCTACGGCTCCACTGTGCCCTCTTCACGGTCTGAGCCAACCACATTAAACGCCTCAATCTAAAGTTAACTCTCAAAGTCCCTTAAGGATTGTAAGCATATCAACATTGCAGATTGATCTGCGCGTAGAATAATTCTGCGTTGCTGCCAGTGGATGCTACAGCAATATAGTTCTTCTTTACTCAGCGGTTCAAAGAGAACACGCCGGAGTGAAACCCAAAGCTATGCTGAACCTAACCCCATAGCCTTAGCTCCCGACTTTAAACGAGGCAAAAGATCCACTTCACTGACAAAGGCTCTTCAGTAACCACAAATAATCCCTCAAGTTACCATGAAGTCCTTGCCCTTAGAGGTTAGCTTGGCAATAAAGCGAGCAAGCAATTTTTCCAATAAAGGCAAGCCATCATGTCATTACGTGTCGTTTTTATGGGTACTCCCGATTTTTCCGTTCCAACCCTTATGGAAATTGTTGGCCAAGGCTGGGAGGTGGTCGCCTGCTATAGCCAGCCACCGCGCAAAGCTGGCCGAGGCATGGAACTTAAAAAATCACCAGTTCATGAAGCCGCAGAAAGTCTTGGCATCCCTGTTTATACGCCAAAGTCTCTTCGCTCTGCGGAAGAGCAGGAAGTCTTCCGCTCACACAATGCCGACATTGCAGTGGTTGTCGCCTATGGCCTCATCCTCCCCAATGAAGTGATCGAGGCACCCACTCACGGCTGCTTGAACGGGCATGCCTCACTACTTCCCCGCTGGCGTGGAGCAGCGCCCATCAACCGCGCAATCATGGCTGGAGACAAAGAGACCGGCATTCAGGTTATGCGGGTTGAAGAGGGGTTGGACACGGGCGCAATATGCTTGTCTGAGAGCGTAACCATCTGCGCGGATATGACAGCAGGCGAACTACACGACCGCCTGTCTAGTTTGGGCGGAGACCTCATGGTTCGCGCGCTCTCTGCTCTTTCGAGGGGCGGCCTGAGCGAAACACCACAAAGCGAGCAAGGTGTCACGTATGCGGCAAAAATCAAAAAAGAAGAAACCCGAATAAACTGGTCCCTTCCCGCCCAGGAAGTGCACAACCACATCCGCGGTTTGTCTCCCTTCCCCGGCGCATGGTGCGAGATCACATTTGGATCCAAGCCCGAGAGAGTAAAAGTATTGAGGTCCAGCTTGGTTAAGGGAGAAGGGCCGACTGGTACTGTTTTGCAGGCTGAAGGCAGCGATCTGATCATCGCGTGTTCTCAAGGAGCCGTGAAACTTACTCAAGTGCAACGCGCGGGAAAACGTGCCGTTAACAGCGAAGAGTTTCTTAGGGGTGCTTCTCTCAAACAGGGTCAGGCTGTTTCCTAGCCCTTAAATTTGCATTACACTGCAAGGCAGATCAACAACCCCAAGCGGGAGTATCTGCCTTCACATGAGTGCTATCACGCTACATTTGGATCGGGATATCCATATCCGTGCTTTTGAAGCTAAAGACCAAGAACAGGTATTTGAGCTTGATATGGACGCGTTTCATGGCTCTTGGGAGGCCCAGCTTGCCAAGGATCTAAGGGAGTGCGGCGCTTCAATTCTGGAGCTGGTGGCAGTTGGCCATAAGGACCAAGTGGAAAGCGGAGAGGTCATTGGGCATTTGATGGCCTCCCGTGTAACCGGAGGTGGTAAGGGACACCTTTTGGACATATCGGTTCTCACACCCGTTTCCGTATGCCCCCATCATCAACACCGCCGAGTTGGCACCGCGATGATCATCGAAGCTATTGACCACCTACAGCGCATGGACGAGGATCTGATCCTCGCACTGGGGCCCCCAGAATATTTTCCTCGTTTTGGTTTTAAGGCAGAGCTTGCAAAAAGGCTTCAAGGCCCTTATGCCGGTCCGGTGTTTTCGGCTTTGGCACTAACACAAGAAGGAAAGCAATACTTTCCCTTTGAAGTTAGTTTTCCAACTCCCTTTGAAGACCTTGAGTAACCCGATAGACCTAAGAAGCACGAATGCCCCGCTATAAAATTACAGTAGAGTATGATGGTCGCCCCTTTGCAGGGTGGCAACGACAGAAAAACGTCATCACAGTTCAGGAAGTCATTGAGCGCGCCGTCAAAAAATTCTGCGGTGAAACGATAACTCTTGGCGGGGCCGGACGGACTGATGCTGGCGTCCATGCAACAGGGCAAGTCGCCCATATTGATCTTGAAAAAGATTGGCCTGCCAAGACTGTACGCAATGCCCTCAACTTCCACTGTCAGCCAGACCCTGTTGCGATCCTCGCCTGCGAAAAAACTGGCCCCGGTTTCGATTCACGCTTTTCTGCAACTCGAAGGCACTATCGGTACCGGATTGAAAACCGCCTGTCCCCCTTGACCTTTGATATCGGACTTGCGTGGCATGTAAAACCAGAGCTTGATGCTGATGCCATGAATGATGCAGCACAAGTTTTACTAGGGCATCACGATTTTACAACATTCCGCCATACCCACTGTCAAGCCAAAAGCCCTTGGAAGACAATGGAAAAAATTTCCGTATATCGCAGAGACCAAACCGTATTTTTAGAGTGTTCATCTCGCTCCTTCCTTCACAATCAGGTTCGTTCAATGGTGGGCACCCTACGTCTTGTAGGTGAGGGAAAGTGGAACAAGGAAGATGTCAAAACAGCTCTGGAAGCAAAAGACCGAACGGCTTGCGGCCCTGTTGCCGTACCCGATGGCCTTTACCTGACACAAGTTGATTATCGAAGCGCCGAGGAAGATTTGGCCTCCTTGCGTGTATATCAAGAAAGTCTCAAAGTGACGGCCTAATTGACTTCAGGAGAGCGGCTATGTCTCAGGCCGCTCAATGCCCTCCTCAACTCCTTCTCCCCTACCTAACAGGCAAGCGGATCGAAGAATTCGCTCTAGAGCGCTAGGCGTGAATGAAAATGAACGCAACTTGCTCTAAATCAGAGTATCCATGGTATTCTCTATTAAAATACTAAGAAGAATATCTAGCACAACCAAGCCAATAGCTACGCCTACTGATGCGCCAGCGACGACGCGGGCAATCATAAACCGGTACCATAGCATCCACCCCATGATAAGCAGGCTGAGCGTCAACAAAACATCAACTGACAAAATTCCAATAATAAACAGAAGGTTCAGAAAGCTCATCGGTAAAATGATGAGAAGGCTGGTCCAGTTCCGTACCGAAATATAGGAGGCGTACTGTCCCTTAATCCCCAAAGTGCTTGCAAGCAACGCAATTACAATAGGAAATGTAACCCAGTCCAATACCGAAGTTGCCAGCATAACTCCAAAATCAATCGCCTGCGGGGTGTTCGTCTGCCCTCCCCCCGCTGTGGCCAGCATTCTTTCCCTAGCCACCATAGACAAGGCATAGAACGGTAAGAGCAAGAAAATAACGGAGAAAGACCGCCAAAAACCATCATTCGAAAGATCGAAATAGCTCGCAGCCTTATTTGGAGCCCGCATCAGCTCGATTGATCCTTGAAAAGACCTGACTATCTCTGAAGAACTTGGTAACATCAGCAACCATCCTACTTGATAGGCGCTTGAAGCCTAGCTACTAAAATAATTGTTCAAAAAGTCCCTATAAATTTCTGTGAGCTGATCGAGATCCTTCACAGAAATACACTCATCGACTTGATGCATTGTCTTTCCCACAAGGCCGAACTCGACGACCGGGCAGTAGTTCTTGATAAAGCGGGCATCTGATGTACCACCACCTGTAGAGAGCGCAGGCCTGCGCCCAGTGACAACCTCAACAGAGTTTGACAGGGTGTCGATCAATGCAGTGTCATGGGTCAAGAAACTATCACTTGGCTGATCTTTAAAAGAAACAGACCATTCAAGCCCTTTTGGAGCAGCTTCTGTAAGCACCGTCACAAGGTGGCTTTGGAGCGTTGGTACCGACCAAATATCATTGAAGCGAATATTGAAACTGGCAGAAATACTGGCTGGAATAATATTGGAAGCTGAGTTCCCCACATCAACACTAATACACTCGTAATTAGAAGGTTGGAAACGCTCGTTCCCCTTATCCAGTTCCATAGCGTCCAGTGTACTCAGTAGTTGCAGCATACCCGGTATCGGATTATCCGCCAGATGCTGGTAAGCCACATGCCCCTGCTTTCCGTGAACTTGTATTTTTCCAGATAAAGATCCTCGGCGCCCCACTTTGATTGTATCACCCAGCATCTCCGGGTTGGTTGGCTCACCTACAATACACGCGTCAAATTCATGCTCCTGCGCTTTTGCCCACTCCAGCAATTTAACGGTTCCATTAATTGCCGGTCCCTCTTCATCTCCAGTAATCAAAAAGGAGATTGTTCCCTTTGGCGGACCTCCGTTTTGCTCCAGATAACTCAAGGCAGCAGCAGTGAAGGCAGCTACTCCACCTTTCATATCGGCGGTTCCCCGCCCATACATCATACCGTCAACAATTTTTCCGGAAAACGGTGGGTGAGACCAAGACGCCTTATCCCCCACAGGAACCACATCCGTATGCCCAGCGAATACAAAGTGCGGGTGTCCGGAACCTATTGTAGCAAAAAGATTTTCAACGTCAGGTGTTCCGTCCTCACAGAACACTGGCCGAGAAACTTTAAATCCTGAAGCCACCAAAATATTTTCCAGAGTTTCGAGAGCTCCCGCTTCCGCTGGCGTCACCGAAGGACACTCAATCAGCTTACGGCAAATGGAGGAAGCCAATGAAAGTGTTTCGGTCATCGTCAAATCTTTCTGTGAAATAAAATAGGGCGTGCAGCAGGTTGTAACTACAATTTCCTACTTGCGTGGTGAGCGCTGCAGGGGTTTACTATTGGGCTCCGGCCCATACCGGTTCGCACCTGATTGGCTGGGTTGAAGTCCCATAAACAGATATACCGCGAAGTTTACAAATGGCAAGAAGGTCAAAAGGGCTAGAAAACCGCTCCATCCTCTATCTTGAATTCGCTTGATAACCAAAGCCAGAAGTACCCAGTTTTCAACAAACATAAGATAGGGAAGCAACTGGTTCTGTTTCATAATCTCCGAGAGAAACTGATCCACTGCGATCTCATTAAAGCTGGAGTGAGCCATTGCCTCCAATATAGGTCCTGCTGCAATATTTAAGGTTATAAAGGAAATAACGAGTACCAGTGCGAGGCCAAGCCAGTAAGCTTGGCGGGACGCTCTTCCGAATGGACTAAAGAAAAGCCAAAAAAGACCAATAGAGCGGTTCGGCGTGTGTGCCATGAGTTACTTCACATCCTTAAACAATTGATGCCTCGATGTAAGCGCTCTTCCAATTGCTTTCAAGAAAAACATGAAAGCAAATTCAACTCTCCCGACCCTCGTGTGTAACCACAAACCACCCTTTTTTGAAAGAAAGCACCAAAACCTCACAGGCCTTCAACAAACAATCGCGTTTCTCTGCGAAATGGCATTCATAAGCAGACTTTCCAAATTGGGGCCCACCATCCGTTTTGGGAGACTCTAGTGAAGCTGCAAAACCCCAAACCAGCGAAACGCAGCTCCCCCTAAAATTGCATGGCTAATCCACACAGTTATGAAGGACCTTTGATAGTAAAAGATAACTCCCCAATAGAAGCTAGCAGCTATTGTAAGCAATACTGCGCTCAATCCAAAATTTATATGAAACCCACCAAACGCGATTGCCGTTGCAATATTGGCAAACCAAGGTGTGTATGGCTTTCGGCTCCCAATGGCTGTCATCAAAGGTACCTGAAGCCCACATCGAACTGTATACTGCTGAAACGCGGTGAAAAATAACAGATAAAGCAAAAACCAGACAGAAGCGATGACCGGATTCCCCATCTGTATATTTACTACCTGCACCGCCGGCGACATTTGCCAAAACCCCACACTCGGGGCTTCTATTTTTCTAAAGACAGCCATGACCAGTATGCCCGGTACACTAATGATAGCCCCCATCAGGACTTGAAAAGGAAGGCCGGATAACCGCATGCCAAGTAGGGGTTTTGGAATTCGCATCCGTATAACAATAAGCCAGGAGAAAATCGCAAATAGAGAGATAATAACTATCGAATAAACCGTTGATGCTAAGACGGCAAAAGAGAAGTTCAAAAAGTGTCGCGCTGAATACATAGAATATGAAGTCATGCTTGCAGTCAGACATAAAAGCATTGCAATTATGTACCCAAGTCCTTTTTGACGAATGGACAATAAACGATATTGACTTGTTGTATATGCCATCTGCCGAGATAACTGCACTTGAGCTATATTACTCAACATATCATACAAAGCCGCATTGGCGTTCTCTGACATTGGTAATAAAGCGTATCTATCCCAGCCCACCAAAGCGACAATACCACTGCTCAAACTCTTTAGGCTTTGGGTAGAGGTTTCCAGCTTGTCATTCGCCATAAGGTAACCTGACAGCCCCACTATAGTGCCAGGTCCAATAGTTTCCTCCAAAGTCTCATCGGAATAACCAAGGGTGAATTCACCACTGACAATAAAAGTCAAATGATCCTGAACAAAATCAGGAGAGGTAACGATTTCCCCGTCTTCAACCCGGTAGAACTCAAGAAGAGGCAAAAGCTCCTCTTGAAGAGGTAATAACTCTGGATCATCTAGGCCGAATGTACTGATCAATTTTTTCTGAAGTTGATCCGTTTCGTTATCATCGTCAATATAGTTAAGAGGTGGTTGACCATAACGCAGCCCTAGGTGAGCCTGCATGGAACATGTCTCCTTATGTTTTTCTAGGAGACTAAAACTAAGATTTGAGAAATTCCCTAATATTGTCCATGAACTTCAAGGTAAGATTCTGGTTCTCCAGACGCTCTACCCCACTTTTAAAAACCCGAACCAAGTGAACGCCGCTCCAGCTAGCAACCAATGGCTCGTCAGAATTGTAATCAATGACCGGCGGAAGAAGAAAATTATTCCCCAATAGATACTAAAGACAAATCCTAATAGGACAATCTTCCAACCGAAGAACAAATAGAACGCAGCAAAAGAAGCAGCAGACGCAATATTTGCAATTGGTGCCGCATAGACCCACCGGCTTCCCAATGCATAAACTACTGGAATCTGGACCCCGCATCGAACCACAAACTGTTGAAGCGGAACGAGAAAGAGCAGGTAACAAAAGAACTCCCTATTTGAAAGACTGGCAAAAAAGTGCCTCAGTGAGAGCTCTGTTTTGCGAAAATGAAGCTCAGGGCTATCAAAAGCCGGTTCTAAAAGATCTCGCAATGCAATCATAACAACAAGAAGCGGCAGGCTGATGAGCGCTCCCCAAAGAACTTGTTTATCGATAGATTTTGTCTGTATTCCCAGTTGAGGCCTTGGAATTTGCATAGCCTTAAGCATGAATCGAACTTGCACGAAAAACAGCAACAATACCGCTAAAGATCCCCAAAGAGGCAATAGAGTTGGATGAGTAAACAAGCGTGGGAAGAACTCTCGGGATACGGAGTAGATTGTCAAAATGGAAACAGCTTCCAGCAATAGAACAGCCAGAACGCCCATGGACCACATGCGCTGTGTAAGAAGTAAAAACTCTCCTTTCAAATAACCCAGTTGCTCGTGATCTCTTTTTGCACTCTCCTCTAACATGACTTTGAAAAAGAGCGCATTGGCTTCAGCAGAAATAGGTAGCGACCCATGCCGATCCCAAGGGATCAACGCAATAACGCCCGTAATTGTCATGTTAAGAATTTGTGTAGAGGTTTCCTGCTCCTCGTTTGCCAGCAAATAGCTTGTCGAACCAACTAGCCCGCCCTGAGGTACCTGACGGATAAGTTTCGACTGGAGAGGGCTCTGCCTGTCAAAAACACCAACTCTCCCTCTAACAACAAACAGAAGCTCATGGCTCACATATCCGGATCCAGACACCTGCCAATCTCTTGGCACCCGTTCATATCGGCAGGCGCGCACAAGCTCTCCAACCATAGGTTCCAAAGCTGGAAATGCCTCGACTAAGAGCTCACGAAGTTCTTCTTGATACCTACAAAGATCCACTGCGCTCTGAACAGACTCATGCGTTGAGTACTTTACCATCTGCTTATTGGTAAATTTCATTCTCAGGACTCTCCAGAATTACTTGTCAGCCCTTTTTCTGCCATCCTAAGGGGCGTAACTGAGTAAATCACTAAGATCCCAATGAAAACCAACACCAGCACAAGCTGGACCTGCCAAATTCATGACCGCAAACATAACAAATCAATTAAATGAGGTTTTGAAGGGCCATCACTTAACAAGTTGTGTTTAGTTTCCCCGTTGTCCGGTCATGATGGACCGTCGTATCAATGCGGTCGAGTTTATCCGGGTTGCGAACGATATAAATATGTTCCAGCCTACCGTTCTCCCCCGCACCAAAGCTCACAATGGCCCTTAAGCCGTCAGGGCTGACAACCCTAAGCCCCAACAATCCATTAAACTCTTCAACATATAGATGATCATCTGCCCAAGCTTTATGAAGCACCTGCAACAGGAACTTGATTACAGATTTCTTACCAACCAAAGGTTTGGAGGCAGCAACTACCTTACCTCCTCCGTCAGCTCTTAACTGAATATCTTCTGTAAGAACTGCGCTCAATGCACTTTCATCTCCAGTCGTTACCGCCCTTTTAAAAGCCACAAGATATTCTCTTTGTTTATCAAGACTCGGCGTGTACTTTGCACGGCTTTCTCCAACATTATCGCGCGCCCTTGAAACGAGCTTACGGCATGCGACCTCTTGAATTCCCAAAGTAACTGCAACATCGGCATACGACCTACCAAAGATTTCGTGGAGAAGGAATGCAGCTCTCTCCTTCGGCGACAGCCGCTCCAAAACAAGCAGGAAAGCCGTGGTTAAGGATGAAGACAGAGCTAAATAGTCCTCTGTCGTTTTCTCACTGTGAGTGTGAAGCGGCTCTGGCAGCCAAGGTCCAAAGTAATCCACGCGCTTACGCTGCGCGGATTTCAGAATATCAATGCATGTATTGGTGCATACTGCCGTAATCCAGGCTTCAGGGTTCTTTAGCTTACTTTTGTCTGGACTAACCTGCCATTTGATATAGGTGTCTTGAAGTGCATCCTCAGCCTCGCTCATCGTACCTAGTAAACGATAGGCCAGCCCCAGAAGTTGGGGCCGGATAGCTTCAAATACTTTAAGATCTGAGTATTTTTCCATTTCAGTGTTTTGATACCTGTAGCCGGTTCCAAAGATTAATCATAGCAATGGTTGTAGTTAAAATACTAATCTGCTCAGCTGTAAAATGCTTTAGCAACTCAGCTCTTAACTTGGACATATCCTCTTTTGGATCCAGAACAGTAAGCGCCTCTGTCCATGCAAGAGCCGCCCTCTCTGCCGAGGAAAAGAGATCAACGTGAGACCACACAACAAGCTTATCAAGGCGGTCCTGCGTTTCACCATCACTGCGTGCCTCTTCCAGATGCATATTTACACAATAGGCACATCCGTTGATTTGCGAGGCACGCAACGTGAGTAAGTGTCGCAGTTTTGGTTCAAAATCCCGGGCAACTATCCCCATGTGAACTGCATAAAGTTTCTGAAATAGATCCGGTGTGTGCTCTTCATAGACGATCGGGGCGGCTATTGTGCTTTCATGTAGGTTCATCTCAAATAGTCTCCATAAACGTAAGGGATACCAGTTCGTCGAACGAGAGAGACAATTTGTGACATCTGGAATATTTTTTTTCAAAACAGAGAAGCAGCCTTGAATATAAAAAGTATTTACTTTACTTATCGCATATCCTCTTGGTTGGAGTGAGCTGCTGAATAACTTGGCCCCCACTCTTACCTATTGTTTCATACGTATCCTCATACAAGAGGTGTTCCAGATCCATAGGCCCAATATGCAAAATACAAAGGTACTTCTTATTTGCGGAAGCAACAGAACAGGTTCTTTCAATCAGCAAATCATGAATGCAGTTGAAAGCCTGCTCCAAAAGCGCGGGTTTCAGTTCGAAACTCTTCAAGCTGAAATGCAAAGTCTTCCAATCTACACACAGGATAAGGAACAGGACGAAAGTTTCAGGAAACTCACCCTCAGTGCTCAACTCAAATTGGCCCAAGCCGACCTTATCTTGGTTGCTTCGCCTGATTATAATGGATTTTTCCCACCAATTCTGAGCAATATTCTGACTTGGATTTCCAGAGATTTTGGCAAAGGAAGACCTCTGCGAGAGACCACAAAAGTTGCTGGCCTGATCAGCGCGTCCCCTGGAAACATGGGCGGAATTCGTATGCTGCCGAACCTCAGAGACTTCCTGATCGAACTCGGAGCCGTGGTTCATCCAACACATGTTGTCGTCCCGCAGGTAAACGCGAAACTGGATGAAAACGGGCTATTGGTTGATGAAGAAATCAGAAATAAGCTCAACAACCTGATCACCTCAACGGTTGCATTGCTTGATGGCATAAAGCCCCTTCAAGCTGCTGCTTGAGCACACTCTAGGAGAACCTATATTCCGTTATGTGACGGTAGTGTCCGGCATTAAAAAGGGTTTCCGCTCCTGTTGAAATGTCGGGCCAGCTCTGTGGCTCTAAACAAAATCCAGCTTTTGCCCCATATGTCCGCCCGTTATGCCCTTCAATTGGAATATTGAGCTTTGCACCATCATAAAAATGGAGGCTAGGCTCTGTTGACCATACTTCCATTTTCGTCATGCTGCTAGGCTCTTCCACCACTGCACACAGATGGGGACGACGCAATGGGAACATGCGCAGACAATAGCTAAAGTCAACAGCCTTCCCATTATCCACGTCCATCTCTCTCATTTCTTGAAAGCTATAAGGTGTCTCGTTCACATCCCGTATCTCACCCGTGGGGAGATTATCCTCTCCAACCGGGAAGTAACTGCTGGCGGGAATCATAATTTGGTGGGAGCCAATATCTGCCTTATCGCTCAGGTTAAAATAGACATGTTGGTAGGGGTGAAAGCAGCGACTCCCAGTACTCCGGCCAACGATTTCCAGTTTTACACTATTGTTGGGACTTAGAGAAATATTACAGGTCGCTTCTACATAATTCACCTCCGGCCCATTATGCAAAGCAATATCGATAGACAGGGACATACTATTTGCGCTGACACTCTCAATAGACCAAACCCTATCTCCACCCAACCGGCCAGAGTTACGCCCCCCGACCAGTCCATAGCAAGACTCATAGCTCAAATAGGCATCCAGACTATCAAACCCGAGAACTAAAGGGCGTCCAGCAAACGTCAAATCGCGAATTATTGCACCAAGTGTCAGGATCCGCATAGACAAGTATCCCTGGTGCAGCGTAACTTCCTTCACCTCCTCGCCATTTTGCAATTGACCGAACCGACGAATGTTCATTGTTGCCTCCTCGGATTTAGGCTGCCTATGCTAGGCACATCCCAATCTACAGCAAAATACTAAGGAGAAAGTAAGGGGGTGTCTTCTCTGTCTAGGGAAAATGCATCTACAAGAAGAAAGGAGGGTTAATAGGCTGTGAGCTGAAGGTAGCCATCCTTTATTTCAATTTCATCGTAGTATCGTAAAGCCGACATACCCAAAAGAACAATCGAAAGAGATTTATCAGGAAAAACCATTGCATCCACATTGGTCAAAGCAAGCGGCCCCAGCTCGAAATCACTCAGCTTCACACGTGCAGCCTTCACTGTTCCATTCGCAGTTGAAACTGAATGACGGAACTCCCCCTCCCCCACATGAACGCCTATGTCATGTGCGATATTTCTAGGGATCGCAAGAGTGGTTGCCCCAGTATCAATCAAGGCATGGACCGGGCTATGATTAAGCATCACTTCAGCTTCGTAGTGCCCACTATAGTTCCTTGGAATTCGAATTGTATTTACATGCTTTGTTTTTGGGGAGTGTTGCTGCCCTTGCTGCCGCTCAACCTTGCGGGTCATGTTTCCAATAACATTTTCCTGAAGAAAACGAGGAGCAAATACAGCAGTAATACCGGCAGCAACCAAGACAAATAAAAAACGACGCATTATCCCTCGCAGACAACCCGTTAAATTCATCCAAAAAAATAAAATAAAGCACAATAAATACTATTATCACTCAACAATATCATTTCACTACTGTCAAGTAATTGATGAAGATAAACTCAAGCTAACCTTACAGCCGCCATAAACTCACGTAGCTTCTTATTATCCAATTTACCATTCGTTCGTATTCCTGAACAAAGATCCACTCCATAAGGACGAACGTGGTGAATGGCCTTTCGAATATTGGAGGAGTTCAAACCGCCTGCACGAAAAACCGGAATATCAACTGTCTGGACTATATGGCGGCTAAAATCCCAGTTATGCGTTTGCCCTGTTCCACCAAGTTTGTTTTGGGATGGCGTACCAGAATCCAGAAGCAACGCATTGGCCAATGCTGCATAGTCCTGAGCTATTTCAGAGGCATATTCATTCTCCACGTGAACGACCTGAATAATGCGCGTAGAAGCTGGTAATCCTTGGTGCAGTTTTTCATAGATCGATGGGTCCACATGGGACACGATTTGAACGGTATTAGCACCGCAAGCGTGTACGTGGTCAATGATATCATTGGCAGTTACACGAGATGTCAAAAGCACCGACGCAACTGGAGGGGGAATTCTACGTGCTATTTCTCCAATTAATCCATCAGAAATAATCCCGGGGCCAGATGGCATTGCCGCAACTAGCCCCAAGGCATCCGCCCCTTCTTTTATAGCTAGAAACGCTTCGTCCAGAGTGGAAATACAACAGTTCTTCACACGAACCCGATGACCTAATGGAAACATGATAATCTCCTTTCTGTCGGCCAGACTAAGATCATCAATATAAATAGAAAAGGAAATAGTTATTTCAAAAAAGGCGGCTCTTAAGAGCCGCCTTTAAAAAGATAGTATATTTTACTTAGTACCGTACATGCGATCACCTGCATCGCCGACTCCGGGAAGTATATATCCCTTTTCGTTGAGCCTGTTATCAATCGCAGCCGTATAGATCGGAACATCCGGATGCGCTTTATTAAAGGCTTCAATTCCTTCAGGTGCAGCCAGCAGACACACAAAACGCATGTTCTTTGCACCACGCTCCTTCAAGCGTTCAACCGCTGCAATCGCTGAGTTTGCGGTCGCCAACATTGGGTCAACAACAATAACGAGGCGCTCATCCATATGAGCCGGAGCCTTGAAGTAGTACTCAACAGCTGTCAGGGTCTTGGGATCGCGGTACAGGCCGATGTGAGCCACACGAGCAGACGGAATAAGCTCCAGCATACCTTCTAAAAGGCCATTGCCCGCACGCAAAATAGATGCAAAGACCAGCTTCTTGCCGGTCAGGATCGGTGCATCCATTTCTTCAAGAGGCGTTTCAATGCTGGTCATGCCCAGTTTCAGATCACGTGTGACCTCGTAGCAGAGCAAGTGTGCGATTTCAGTCAAGAGCCGACGGAATCCCTGCGTCGAGGTTTCCTTCATTCGCATATGCGTTAGCTTGTGCTGTACAAGCGGATGATCAATTACGGTGGCTCCTGACATATTTGCCTCTTCTCTTGCCCTATCAAGTTGGCGCGAAAGCGCCCCTGTATTTCATATTTTTATACTTTGGAGCTTTTGACAGGCCCCAATGGCTGTGTCCAGAGAAATACCAGCTAAAACACAGTTCCGTCGCTTACTATTTCTATTGGAGGGGTTCCTCCGGGACGTTTTTCCTGTGCAATTTGTCGCCCTGCAGCCCACGAGCCGCCTTCCAGAACACACGCAAGGGGCATTTGCTCTTTGGTCACATCCAAATCTATTCGGATCCGCTCCGCAAGCTTGTCCAGCAAAGCAACTGTGAGAGCTCTCCATTCAACAATAAGTTCGCTTCCAACCTCGTGCCTTTTGGACAAGTTATCCGGGTCTCTCAGTTTCAAAATACCGCAATCAACAAACAGACCACCATTTCGATACTCTGCCAGTCCTGTCAGGTCGTCGAGCTCTGTTACCTCAACACCTGCCCATGCCAGAGGTTCAATCAGGGAATAGGCAATCCATTGCGAGAGCTTATGCAGTGGCATGAGACCTTTGGTGCGCTCATTACCCGATACCTTGGAATGACGCCAGACATCTCCAAGGTTCACTCCGTCAATTTCTTCACGGCCCGGCCAAATTGGCCCCAAGCCATCCAACACCACTTCCAAAACACGGCCAGCGGTTACTTTTCCTGCCAGTCCCTCATCATAGAGAACGTCAAACAGTCCACCGGGGCGTGGCTCATCCTCTTTTGAGAAAAGGTCTGGCCGCAACGAAACGGCCTCGCCCAAACGCCGCAGTAAAGCTGCTCGCCCGTCCAGCCCCACCAGAGGGTTCTCAGCGGAGACCTGAAAACCTTCAGCTATTTCTTCTGGATCTATTTGGAACAGGGCTATTGCATCCGCACGCAGCGGGTCAAGGACCTTTTCAGAAAACATTCCTGCGGCAAACATGCCAAGGGAACCGATCGCAAGCCCTTCCGATCTGGTTAAAGTATCCCCTGTCACTGGCTCGTGATATTTCCATTGAGCACCGGCACCAGCATCCAGCAGTACAGATAATATAGCAAGATCATAGGCTGCCCGCCCCATGCCCCGTTCATCAGAAAAACGACGGGCTCCAGCAAGCATCGCCCAACGGTCAACTCCATCAATTTCGAAGTGACGCCAGCGCGAATGCAGAGGAACCTGCAAATCTGGATAATTGTTTTTTGTGACCGCCAATGTACGGTGGGCGCACTCCCTCAGTTTTGACAGATCAATAGAAAAATGCTCCAACTCTCCTTGAAGACCAAGCTCCAGAAGTTCATTTGCGCGCTCTCTTACAGACTTTGCGCTGAGTAACGACAGTGCATCGGACTGGGGGATATCAATAGTCATTTACGGGTCGACCGACTGTTTCATTTAAAGTGTCTTTATCCGGTACTTCTTGGAGACTAAAGTACCCCGCCGCCTGTTTAGCTCTCATTTCAACTTGAGCATCCGCAGGGATCATATGTTCTGGCAGAGGAACGCGTTCGCCAACAGAAATACCGGATTTCGTAATCGCATCGTACTTCATATCAGACATGGAAATGAACCGGTTGATATGCGTTATCCCTAGCCAGTGCAAAATATCCGGCATTAACTCCTGAAAGCGCGCATCCTGAACACCGGCAACGCACTCGGTTCTTTCAAAGTAAGTAGAGGCACGATCTCCTCCATCCTGACGTTTTCGAGCATTGTATACTAGGAACTTGGTGACCTCACCAAGAGCTCGCCCTTCTTTTCTATTGTAGATAATTAACCCCGCCCCTCCCTCTTGTGCACTTTTAATGGCCTCTTCCACTCCGTGCAGCAGATAGGGACGGCAGGTGCAGATATCAGATCCGAAAACATCGGACCCATTGCACTCATCATGCACGCGGCAAGTAATTTTTGTCTCTGATTTGGCAAGGTCCTCTGGGTCACCAAAGACATAAGCTGTTAAGCCTCCGATGGGAGGGAGGAAGACTTGAAGGTCCGGACGCGTTACCAAGTCCGGATACATACCACCGGTTTGCTCAAACAGCACCCTGCGCAGATGGCGCTGGCCTATACCAAAGCGCTTGGCAACGCCTGGAAGATACCAGACGGGATCGGCCGCTATCTTTGTAACAACAACCTCCCCACCTTCGGTCAGGATTTCGCCATCAATTGACAGGCGTTTTTCCTCAACAGCTCTGTGCACCTCTTCAAGGTTGAGGTGAGCTTTTGTAACGGCGACTGTAGGGCGAATATCAACGCCCGATTCAATGAGATCCCCATAGACATCCGCCACAATATGCCCAAAAGGGTCCAAAGAGATAATCCGATCCGGATCATACCACTGCGTATAGGGGCCAATGGAAACTGTTGGGCTTGTATTTTTCAGGTCCGGCTTCTGCATCGGATCCAATGAACCTGCAGAAACGGCTAGAGCGCGGTAAAGAGAATAAGTCCCCCCGTGGACGCCAATAGCATTCCTTTCGGAGGGCTGTGACACAGATGCTATTACTGGGCCACGAAGAAGAGGATCAGAATTACCCCAATCTATTGGAAACGGCGATGTTGCCCCCGTTCCAGGATGGGTAGTTAGCCGGATATGAGGTTCTCTTTTCTTGTCTTCCGTCATTGGCACGCTAGCAGAATACCTGCCCTTTCCTGTCAGAGTCTTCAGTGTGCACCGAATAATCTCAATTGGAAAGGGCCGTCTTCTACTAGCTCGAGCCGATATTAACCAGCAGTTGCTTTTTCCAGTTTCTGTAACAACCGTTCTTTAGTATCAGCGTCACAAAAGGCTGCTTCAATAGCATTTTTTGTTATCTGCTTTTGAACAGTTCGGTCCCAACCGAAAACTCTTGATACTTCACTATACTCTTGAGCCAGAGTTGTATGGAAGAAGGGAGGATCATCCGAACTTAGGGTTACTTTCACCCCAGCCTGCCGCAAAAGGTTTACGGGATGGAATCTCAACTTTTCATAGACACTGAGACTAATGTTGGAGCCCGGACATACTTCCAGAGTGATGTTCTCTTCAACAAGACGTTGAACAAGGCCCTCATCCTCAATTGCACGCACACCGTGACCAACACGGGTAATCTTCAAGTAATCAAGAGCATCACGAACACTTTCAGGACCAACTAGTTCACCAGCGTGAGCTGTCAACCCAAGACCCGCTTCCGCAGCAATCTGATAGGCTTTTGCATAGTTGGAAGGGTGGCCATAGCGTTCATCACCTGCAAGACCAAAACCAGTAACCAATGGATGAGGGTTGGCAGCAACCAACTTGGCAGCTTCTTCCACGGCTTTTGCCCCAAAGTGACGCACGCCGATAGCGATCATACGGCCCTCAATACCGGTTTCCGCTTTCGCTCGTTCAATACCAGCTGCAATTCCCTCTACATAAGCGTGGTAGGAAATCCCTGCGGCGGCAGCATGGTCTGGGGAGATAAAGACCTCACCGTAAATAGCGCCATCTTCCGCAATTGAGCGGAAATAGGTCTCCGCCAGTTCCGCATAATCTCCCGGACGACGAAACAGATTGGCCGCTACGTCATAGGCTTTCATAAAGCTTGTAAAGTCGTGCCAGTCATATTCGCCAGCGCTGTTAAATAGATCCCCAAGATCTTCATTGTAGCGTTTGGCAAGTTTACGCACCAATGGTGGAGGAGCCGCACCTTCAATATGACAGTGCAGCTCCGCCCTCGGAACCACGGTGGATTGCATTTCCATTATTCAAAGCCTCGCATTGGTTTTTCTTGTGGCCTTACAAGCCAGTTATCTACGGACCATTTGGCCCTTCCATCAATCATGTGAATAGCATAGGCATGCCGTGAACGCTCTGATGTGTTTGGCGCAGACTTGTGGGGAACTTGCCCATGAAGAATAATTAAGGTGCCTTTCGGGGCTTTCAGCGGGGCGCATTTTTCATTTTGCCCCATCGGCGTGTCATCCAGAGCGTCCATGGTCAGCTTGTCGCCGTCGTAATGAAAGCGTTGGCGAAGCGGCCCAAGATGCCCGCCAGGCTCGCCAAACAATCCGCCATTTGTTTCATCAGCATCTTCAAGAGCAAACCAGAACCCGACACAAGACAAGGGCTCTGTGTGAAGAAAAGTACTGTCTTGATGGCAATTTACCTCGCCGCCAATCCGAGGCGGCTTAAGAATGTACATGGATTGCGCAAGCTTGGGGTCAACCAGCCCCAGATCCAGCGTAGTGCGCTCCATTTTTTTTTGACGGGAGAATTTTGCAAAAACCGGATCACAATCATGCAGGCCATGCCCCACTTTATTCAGGGCGACTTGCTTATCTCTCGTTAGTGCCCCTTGATCGTCAAAAGCATCTTTTTCAAAGAAAAAGCTTATTTTGTCTCCACTTTGGCGAAAGTAGGCATCTTGTGCATGGGTTTGGGCGCCTGTTTCAAAAATTGAAGAAACACTGGTCGGGTCAAAAGCTTCAATGAGATCAACCATACGCTCTTGAAGAGTTTCACACTGCTTCGCACTAGCATAATTCTCGAGAATCAAAAAACCGTCTTCCAGATAGGCAGCCTTCATTTCCTCACTCAACGAGCCATCAGTATTTGCCTCAAATCGACGTACCTGCATATTCCATCCCCCTTCATTACCTAGGCAAATTCCAATGGAATGATTAGTGGGCTACTAGAGTACCAGTTCTATTTCTCTTGTCAAAACAGTAAGGTGTCCAGAATATTGCCAAGGTACGGCCAACTCTCTTTCAACTAACATGATCGATGCTAATAAAGTGAGCTGGCCTCTTAATGCCTACAGGAAGCTTTTTCCGTAATCGCCGTTTTCAACACCCAGAAACTCAGCAACCGTTGCTCCAATATCGGAAAAAGTGTCGCGTGCCCCAATGGAACGTCCGTCCTTACCCTTGATATAAGCAAGAACGGGAACGTGTTCGCGTGTATGGTCCGTACCCTGCCATGTTGGGTCACACCCATGATCAGCAGTCAAAATCAGGAGGTCGCCCTCTTTCATTTTATTCATAATCTCGGGTAGGCGGCGGTCGAAGTGCTCCAGAGCGGCAGCATATCCTGGCACATCCCGGCGGTGGCCATACAGCATGTCAAAGTCAACAAAGTTAGTGAAGACAAGGTCTCCGTCTTTGGCTTCATCCATGGCTTCCAAAGTTCTATCGAAGAAATCCTCGTTCCCCGCACCCTTGGTAACTTTTGTAACGCCTTGATGAGCGTATATGTCGCCTATTTTACCGACAGTTAGCACTTGATGACCGGCTTCTTTCAGACGAACCAGAACGGTCGGTGCAGGTGGTAAAACAGAGTAATCACGCCGGTTTGCGGTTCGCGAAAAACCTTCTTCTACGGAGCCGACAAACGGGCGGGCAATGACGCGACCAATGTTATATGGATCAACAAGCTTACGAACGTCTTCACACAGTTTCAACAGACGCTCGATGCCAAAGGTCTCTTCATGTGCTGCAATCTGAAAAACACTATCAGAAGAGGTATAGACAATCGGCTTACCTGTTTTCACATGCTCTTCGCCAAACTCTTCCAGAACAACAGTACCAGATCCGTGTGCAAGACACAGAACACCGGGAAGTTCACCAACCTCGATAACTCTTTCAATCAGCTCGGGTGGGAAAGTTGTCCCTTCTACAGGAAAGTACCCCCAATCAAACAGCACAGGTACACCCGCAATCTCCCAGTGGCCGGAAGGCGTATCCTTGCCGTTGGAGATTTCTTTTGCATAACCCCAGATACCGGTAGGCTCGCCCTTGTAGTTTAAACCTGCAACGTCTTTGCCAGTCGAAAGCTTGGCGGCAGCCCCCAATCCCAATGCATCCATATTTGGAACGTTAAGAGGCCCCTGACGAAGTCCATCTTTATCAGCGGCACCTTGGCTGCACTTTTCTGCGATATGGCCAAGGGTATCAGAACCTGCATCGCCATAGTCTGCTGCATCGGCTGCTGAACCGATTCCAAAACTATCAAGTACACACATAATTGCGCGGGGCATTCTATTTCCTCACATGAAATGGGAAGGCCTGACTGGGAAGTGAATGACCTCCCAGCCTGCTATTTATATATAGGTTCAGCTCTTGCTGAATTAAGGAGCGATCCGTTCACCAATGAGATCATGCTGGACAACATCACCAGCAGCGCCAATCTCATAGGCTTTATGAAGGACAGCTTGTGCGCGCTTCACCTGATCTTCGTTGCGAGCATGAACGATTGCCAGTGGGCTATCACTGTTGACCTGAGTGCCAACACCAGCGACCTGAACCAGACCAACAGCCGGATCAACTTCGTCTTCCGGCGCTGTACGTCCGCCACCAAGCTCAACAACGGCAAGACCAATCGCACGAGCGTCTACTTTGGTCACGTAGCCATCTTCCGGAGCATAGATAGGTGCTTCAATCGGAGCTTTTGGAAGATACAGCTCGTACTTCTCCATGAAGTCTACCGGACCGCCCAGTTCTGCAACCATCTTGCCAAACTTCTCAGCAGCAGCACCGGACTGGAACGCCTTGACCATGGCATCACAACCAGCTTCAGGTGTTACAGCAAGACCACAGTTTGCCAGCAGCTCACCGCCCTGCTTCACAGTTACATCCCAGAGACGATTGTCAATGTGAGAACCATCAAGGAACTGAACCGCATTAATAACCTCAACCGCGTTACCGGCGGCAGATGCAAGGGACTCGTTCATGTCTGTCAGAAGGGCTGTTGTTTTGGTGCCAGCACCATTTGCAACCCGAACCAGACTTTCAGCCAGAGCTTTCGCGTCTTCATAGGAAGACATGAACGCGCCGGAGCCCCACTTAACATCCAGAACCAGACTTTGCAGGCCAGCAGATAGCTTTTTGGACAGAACGGACGCGGTAATCAGATCAATGCTTTCAACGGTCGCCGTAATATCGCGGATACCGTAGAAACGTTTATCAGCCGGAGCAAGGTTTGCAGTCTGACCTATAATGGCACAGCCCACTTCGCGAACCACTTTACGGAATAGCTCGTTATCCGGTTTAGCAGTATAACCTGGAATACTTTCAAGCTTGTCCAGCGTACCACCCGTGTGACCAAGGCCACGACCGGAAATCATTGGTACATTGGCGCCGCACACTGCAAGCGCCGGAGCTAGCATCAAGGAAACATTGTCCCCCACGCCGCCGGTCGAGTGCTTGTCAACGATTGGGGCATCAAAGCCATCCCAGTTCAGCACGTCACCGCTATCGCGCATGGCAAGTGTCAGGGCAATACGCTCGTCAATAGTGAGCCCCTTGAAGAAGATTGCCATTGCAAGCGCTGCAACCTGACCTTCTGTGACAGAGTTGTCCGTTAGACCATTCACAAATACCTGAATTTCTTCCGCATTGAGAACGCCGCCCTCTCGTTTCTTACGAACGATTTCCTGTGGCAACATATTAGTAGGCCTCCGTATTATTATTGGATTTTCCCTCGATCGCTGCGAGGACAGAATTGAGAAGACCGCTGGCACCAAAGCGGAAAGTTGCTGAGGAAACCCAATTGTGCCCCATCAGCTCGTCTGCCATATCCAGATATGCTTTAGCTTCCTCAACCGTGCGCACACCGCCTGCTGGTTTGAAACCCACCGGACGGTGGTTTTCCTTGCCAGTTTCACGGATCGCATTCAGCATGATCTCGGCTGCTTCAAGGGTCGCATTGACCTTTACTTTGCCAGTGGACGTTTTAATGAAGTCAGCACCTTGAGCTATAGACACCTCTGAGGCCAAATGGATCAGGCGTGGATCTTTGATTTCGCCGGTTTCCAGAATGACCTTCAAGATAACGCCTTCAGGAATGACAGCGCGAATCTGCTTGATCTGGTCTTCAGCGAAGCCGCGACGTCCCGCGACAAACGCCTTGTAAGGCATAACCAAGTCGATATCGTCGGCGCCGTCTTCAACAGCCTTGATAGTCTCGGTAACAACTGCAGCCGTATCTTCGCCGCCAGCAGGGAAGTTTACAACTGTCGCAACACGTATCTTGGTGCCTTTGAGCAGTTTAACCGCCTGTGCGACAAATTGAGGATAAAGACAAACAGCTGCAACCTGACCATGCGGCGTTACCGCATTCTTGCACAGCACATCAATGTCCGCTGGCGTACAGTCATCGTTCAGATTTGTCAGATCGATGAGACCCAGCGTACGTTGGGCGACATCCTTCAAGGTTGCTTCTGTCATCACATTTACCCTCAAGCCATATTTTTCAAAAATTGACGTAGTATTTTTTTAATTTTAGCAGCGCCAAGCGGGGCCATTTCCTTTGTCTCATCGTGAGACAAATCGTTGGCCTGCATGCCGGCACCCATATTGGTAATGGTGGAGATCGCTGCAACACGCATGTCGAGGAAGCGTGCCATAATCACTTCAGGAACAGTGGACATGCCAACCGCATCCACTCCAAAGCCCTTCAGCATACGAATTTCGGCAGGTGTCTCAAAAGAGGGACCGGACATCCAAGCGTAAACGCCTTCTGGCAAATCTTCGGCCACTTCACCAGCTGCTACTTTCAACTGGTCGCGCAGTTCAGCATCATATGCCTCTGACATGCCGGTAAAGCGCTTTTCATCTTCTTCACCGATCAAAGGGTTTTTGCCGGAGTAATTGATGTGATCGTTGATCAGCATCGGGTTCCCGGGAGGAATGTCCTCACGCAAAGAGCCTGCAGCATTCGTTGCTACAAGAATTTCACAGCCCAGATCTTTCAGCGTTTCCAAAGGTGTACGCATGATGGATGGGTTGCCACTCTCATAGTAGTGAGCACGACCGGAAAGAACAATCACAGGAACGCCTTGCAATGTGCCAGCGATCAATTCACTTGCGTGCGCTGATACGGAAGACACCGGGAAGTGCTCCAAGCGGCTATACGGGATACGTACGGCATCCTCGATTTCATCAGCAAGCGAACCAAGTCCGGAACCTAGGATCATACCAACTTTGTAAGTATCTGGTCGTGCTGCGCGAACAATGTCGGCACACTCTTTTCCAAAACCGCTCATTATTATTCTCACTTATCGTCGTGAAGTTGAAAACCTGCGGGCAACAGTTCACCCACTGTAAATGTCTTACGCAGGCCGTTGAGGTCTGCCACGTGAACTTTCACGTCATTTCCTGCAAATTCACTCAGCTTCTGGCGGCAGCCACCACACGGTGTGCAAAGCGCTGCATCAGCAACCACAACCACTTCCTTAATGCGGGTCTGACCAGCCAGATGCATGGCCGAAATGGCTCCAGCTTCGGCACAAACGCCCTCAGGGAAGGCCGCATTTTCTACGTTACATCCTCTAACGACTTCACCACTTTCGGTCAAAATAGCTGAGCCGACCTTGAAGTTTGAGTAGGGAGCGTAGGCTGTCTCGCGAGCAGCTTTTGCCTCTTCAAAGAGTTTATCGAAAATACTCATCTTATGTGCGCTCCTTCACGTATGGAATACCGGAGGCTTTTGGCGGAATTGCACGACCAATAAAGCCAGCAAGCAGGATAACTGTCAGGATATAAGGCAGGGCTTGGAACACCTGCACTGGCACTTCACCAACAACAGGAAGGTCAACACCTTCCATACGGATGGCAACCACATCTAGGAACCCGAACAGAAGACATGTAAACATGGCGTTGACAGGTTTCCATTTGGCGAAAATCAACGCAGCCAGCGCAATAAAGCCTTTACCCGCACTCATATCCTTAATGAAACCAGCGGACTGTGCGATGGAGAGGTATGCACCAGCAAAACCACACATCACACCACATAAGATCATGGCGCGATAGCGCAGCCACGCAACGGAGATACCTGCAGTATCAACTGCATGCGGGCTTTCACCAACGGCGCGAAGGCGAAGACCAAAGCGCGTGCGAAATACAATCCACCACACAATCGGAACGGATAGAAGTGACAAGTAAACCAGTAGGTTATGACCAGAAATCAACTCGCTGTAGATTGGGCCCAAGACCGGCACATCTTTCACCGTATCGGCAAAAGGAAGAGTGATGTCGGTAAAGCGTGCTTCCTTGGAAAGCTGAGGTGTGCGGCCACCTTGGTTGAACCAAGCCTGCCCCAGCAGAACACTCAGACCCGCCGCAAGAAAGTTGATGGCAACACCCGCAACAACTTGGTTACCGCGCTGAGTAATAGATGCATAGCCATGCACCAATGCTAGGCCGATGGAAACCAGAATAGCTGCCAGTAAGCCCACCCAAGGATTGCCTGAGATATATGCAGCAGCACCAGCCGCAAACGCTGCGCCCAGCATTTTACCTTCAAGCCCGATATCTACGACACCGGAACGTTCTGAAAACAAACCGGCAAGTGATGCGAACAGCAGCGGCGTAGAAAGGCGCAGTGTGCTGTCGAGCATCTGAATTAGTATGTCAAACATAGACCGCTCCCTTATGCTGCAGTTTTATCACCGGCGAACCGGTCAAAAAAGGATACAACAGCAGGACGGAACAAATGCTCCAAAGCCCCTGCGAACAAAATAACCAAAGCCTGAATAACCACAATCATGTCACGTGTGATTGCTGGAATTTCAAAGGCCAGTTCCGCGCCGCCCTGATAGAGCATGCCAAACAGAAGAGACGCCAGAATAATACCGATAGGGTGACCGCGCCCCATAAGGGCCACAGCGATACCCACGAAGCCGTAACCAGCTGTAAAGTCCAGCAGTAAGCGGTTCTGTGCGCCCATCACCTCGTTCATTCCCATGAGGCCAGCTAAGCCACCGGAAATAAGCATGGTCACAACTGTAATGCGAACAGGAGAGATCCCGGCATAAACAGCTGCAGTCGGGTTCGCTCCAAATGTACGAATTTCATAGCCAAGCTTTGTACGCCAGATCAAGAACCAGACGAAAAGGCAAGCCGCCAGAGCAACAAACACAGCCAGATTGAGCGGGGATTGGCCCAAATTAAACCCTGGGAAGACATTGCGTAGCAGGGGAAGTTGGCCACCTTCTGCAAAGAAGGCTGTCGCAGGCTGCATAGATCCAGGAGGGATCAAAACGTTTGCCAGCAGATACACCATCAAGGATGCAGCGATGAAGTTGAACATAATCGTTGTAATAACGATATGTGAACCACGTTTTGCTTGTAGCCACGCGGGGATAAATGCCCAAGCAGCGCCAAAAAGGGCTCCGCCAATGACGGCGAATGGCATTGTGACCCACCACGGCACATAGTTACCAAGCGCCAGACAGGCCAGAGCAATACCAAGTCCCCCCACATAGGCCTGACCTTCACCGCCGATGTTGAACAGACCAGCTTGGAATGCCACAGCTACGGCTAAGCCGGTAAAGACAAAGTTTGTTGCATAGAAAAGGGTAAAACCAACCCCCTCTCCATATCCCAAAGCACCCCAGACAAGCCATTTAACAGCTTCGAAAGGGTTTTCGCCGATCAAGACAACGACAAGACCTGAAACAACGAACGCAGCAATAAGGTTGAGGGCAGGCAGTAGCCCGTAATCCACCCAACGTGGTAGTTGCCCCTTACTCATACCCGATAGCCTCCCTGAGCATTGACGCTCCGTATTTATGTAGGCTGGCCTTTAGAAGGCCGTATTCCAAATTAATCATAGAAGAGGGCGTTCTCATGCAGCGCTCTCCTCATTCACACCCGCCATAAGTAAGCCCAGCTCTTGTTCAGTTGCATCCGGGCCACGCTCACCAACAACGTTTCCATCAAACATGACAATGATGCGGTCTGACAGTGAACGGATTTCATCCAGTTCAACCGAGACAAGCAGAACCGCCTTACCAGCATCGCGCATTTCAATAATCCGTTTATGGATGTATTCGATGGCACCAATATCCACACCGCGTGTTGGCTGGCCGATCAGCAGAACATCAGGGTCCCGTTCAATCTCACGGGCCAGAACAACCTTCTGCTGGTTACCACCGGAGAATTTTGCGGCTTTCAGATCACAATTTGGCGGGCGAATATCATACTTTTCGATACGCTCATTGGCTTCCTTGCGAATAACATCGAAATCCAGCAACATGCCTTTGCTGTACTTAGGTTCGCGGTGATAGCCCAAAATGGAGTTTTCCAGCTCGGTAAAGCTGGTCACCAAACCCATTTTGTGGCGATCTTCCGGCACATGGCTCATGCCCATCTGGCGCATTTCACTGGCATCATGCCGTGCGCTCAAATCAACATTCTGTCCAGCAAGGTCCATTTTACCCGTTTCAGCGCGAGTTATGCCGGAGATAGCCTCAAGAAGCTCTGACTGACCGTTACCGGAAACACCCGCAATTCCGAGGATTTCACCAGCCTTCACTTCAAAACTCACGTCCTTGACCCGCATAACACCGCGATCATCACGTACATTCAGGTTTTCAACCTGAAGCAAGGTTTTTCCTGGGTTGGCTTCGCCCTTCTCAACTTCCAAAAGAACAGACCGACCAACCATCAGTTCCGCCAGTTCTGTCATGGATGTTTCAGCGGTTTTCCGGCTGGCAACAATAGTGCCGCGGCGCATAACGGAAACCGCGTCAGTGACATCCATAATCTCGCGCAACTTATGAGTAATGATCAGAACGGTTTTACCCTGATCTCGCAAAACACGTAGAATGCGGAACAGGTGATCTGCCTCAGCTGGTGTCAAAACACCAGTCGGCTCATCAAGAATCAGAATATCAGCGCCCCGGTAAAGCGCCTTGAGAATTTCAACCCGCTGCTGCAAGCCAACAGAGAGTTCACCGACAACCGCGTCGGGATCAACCTTCATGTCATATTCGTCAGCCAGACGCTGCAGCTCCTTGCGGGCCTTATCAATACCGCCCTTCAGAAGCGCACCACCTTCAGCGCCCAGCATAACATTTTCTACAACAGTAAAGGGATCAACCAGCATAAAGTGCTGATGAACCATGCCGATACCATATTCAATCGCAGCCTTTGAATCCTGAATGGTTACAGTCTTGCCGTCAATTTGAATTGTACCGCTGTCAGCAGTGTAAAAACCGTAGAGAATAGACATGAGCGTGGACTTGCCCGCACCATTCTCCCCGACGATACCGTGAATTGAACCTTTGCCAACGACAAGGTTGATATCCTTGTTCGCATGAACTGGCCCGAAACTTTTATTGATGCCGCTCAGCTCAATTGCAGGCACGTTTTTATCAGTCATAGCCTTTTGGCCCTTCTGATCTAGTAGGGTGTCGCTTAAAGCAACTGTTTTACTGTCACTCATCTAGTACTTTACCAAACGCCCTTGCAGGAGCCCCAGAGTTCGGTAGGTCCAAGTCAGTACATTATCGATAAGCTCAGTTTGTCACCTCTGAGAACCACGGGTCACACCTACAAAATCAAGCTATAGGAAGCCCAAAATTCTCTGTATTCAAAAGTAAAGAGCGACACCCGCCGCCTATAAAAGCGACGGGTGCAGCACCGTTAATTAGTAAGAACAAGTGTTCTCGGCCATGTAATCCTGTACAACGACTTTACCGGAAATGATGTCAGCCTTTGCAGCTTCAACCGCTTTCATCATATCTTCGGAAATCAGGTCCTTGTTGAATTCGTCAAGCGCAAAAGACACGCCGCTTTCTTCAAGGCCAAGCACTTGAACGCCAGTGCTCCAGTTTCCGTTTGCGGCATCATCGAATGCTTTATCGACAGCAATATCAACAGACTTCACCATAGATGTAAGAACGGAGCCCGGATGCAGGTAATTCTGGTTGGAATCTACACCGATACCCAACTTGCCCTGATCAGCAGCTGCCTGAAGCACACCAACACCAGTTGCACCAGCTGCGTGGAAGACAACATCTACGCCCTGAGAAAACTGAGACTTAGCAAGCTCACCGCCCTTTACAGGGTCAGTCCATGCAGAACCGGTTGTACCAGTCATATTTTCGATAATTTCGGCATCCGGGTTCGCAGCCAGAACACCTTGCTTATAACCACAAGCAAACTTGCGGATCAGAGGAATATCCATACCACCGATAAAGCCGACCTTACCGGATTTGGAAGACATAGCTGCCAGCATACCAACGAGGTAGGAGCCCTGCTCTTCCTTGAAGACAATAGAGCGTACGTTTGGCAGATCAACAACAGAATCTACGATTGCAAAGCGAGTATCAGGGAATTCCTTCGCAACTTTTTCAAGCGCCCCTGCTTGAGAGAACCCGATAACAACGATTGGGTCCAGACCACGACGAGCAAAGTTGCGCATAGCCTGCTCACTTTGGGACGCATTCTGGATTTCAAAGTCACGGAATGCTGTTCCTGTACGTGCTTTATATGCTTCAGCACCAGTGTAGGCAGACTGATTGAAGGAACGGTCATTACGACCACCGAAATCATAGACCAGACCCGGCTTGATTGCGTCAGCCATAGCTGCGGTGGACATAAGTGCAGCAAGTGCCGCTGCTCCAACGATTGTTGTTTTCACTGTTTCTTCCTCTTATTGCCCTTTCCCTTGCGGGAAAGAATTCTGTATTCAGGCCCTTGCCTAACTGTTAAACGAGCTCGACTGCTTCTTGGTTGAGCAAAGCCAGCATTGCTTTAGCAAGACATTCATCAATGACAAGATCTGTAATAGTACCTGCACGCGCGGCGCCAATAGTCGCCTTTGCTTTACCGACCCCTCCAGAAATAGCCACGACCCGCGCACCTTTAAGGTCTTCAGGCCCCAAGCCAACAGACTTCTGGTTGAGACTTGTCTCTACAGGGGATCCATCCACATCAAGAAAGCGCCCAACAAGGTCGCTACATGCAACTGTCCCCGTCAACTCCTCAAGCTCTTCTTCATTGATCAGCCTGTGCTTCACTAAGTGACCATCAGCCTCAACAGAGCCTATACCAACAACAAACAAATCCGATTTCTTTGCCTTGCCCAGTAATTCCTGCACCGAACGATGGGAGAGATAGTTATCCCGCTCTTCAATGGATTCCGCCAAATAAGGCACAGGCAGGTAGAACCCTTCTCCGCCGACAACGCTTTGTAGTTGTTGAACCACATCGTAAGGGTTGGCTGAAAGGCGGCGAGTTAAAGAACCTGAAATTGATACAATCTCAAGGTCCGGCCGTTGCAGCCCCGGCATCGCCTCAATGGTCGCCTTTAGCGTACGGCCCATACCGACACCGATACGTTTAACTGAGGGAGCTGACAAAAGTGAATTCAAATACTGACCTGCAAAAGAAGCTACTGCTGCAAACGGACTGTCAGAGGATCCATAGTCAGCACTGCCCAAGTTCGGCGCGATAAAACAGTTCTTCAAGCCCAAAGCCTGAGCAAGCTCCTGTTCCAGCTCCATACACTCGGAGGGGCGCGCATCGATATAGAACTTGATCAATCCCTGCTTTTGAGCATGAGAAATAAGACGATGAACCTTAGCGGGAGACACGCCAAGACGCTCCGCGATCTCCCCCTGTGTCGACCGACCAATAAAAGATAGCCAAGCAGCTCGAATTGCGAGCGAAGTAGTCCAGTCTTCCGGCTTCACAACCTACACCTCATCTCCCCAAAGTGACCAAAACCTCTCAAAACGCCCCACTCAACGCCATCGCGAATAATTATTCATTCACTGAGATTTTTTTCACCCCCACATTTGCATTACAGTTATTTGTCCGTCAAGCAAATTCATGGAGAGATATTCAGTTTAATTTGTTCAACCCAAGAATATAGCGGGAATAATGCGGCCAATCACCACACCAAACCACTTAATTAGCAACTATAAATGTATAGTTTATAAACACAAATATGTACATTCTTGGCAAACCAACCAAGCCACAGGTAGTTTACAAATAATAATAACTAGTAAAACACACTCACGAAACATAGAAATAACTACTTACAATAAAACATTGTAAAATAGATATATTATACTCATAAATTTACAATATTTACTAAATATAACCTAGAGATGTAAACTACACTAAATTGAATTAAGTTATTCTAGTTGAGAGAGACGCTAGTTTTGTTTCATTGCCAAGAATTTCGGCAATAAGTACAGCGTAAACAAGCTGAGTTACCTAAAAAAATAAAATGGGTTGGGGGAGAAATAAAAGCCCTACCCTTAATTTTAAGGAGGCTCGCTATGCGATCCACTTGCACAAAGGACCTCCCCTGGCTCCTTGCGTTTGCCTGTCTAACGGCCTTCACTCTCCCCCAGCCTTCTCATGCAACCAGTTTTGACACAAGCCTCACTATAGAAAACGAGGTTGATCTGGAGCTTGTCCTTGCCGTTGACATCTCCCAAAGCATGGACCCCGATGAACAAAAAATACAAAGAGAGGGATACATAGCTGCGCTCACCTCTGAAGAAGTTGTAGCAGCCATTCAATACGGCCCAATTGGACGCATCGCCATCACTTACATGGAATGGGGTGGGAAAAGCGAACAGTTTATAGTTGCTGATTGGTCTATCATCGAGGATGAGAAGTCCGCCTACGTTTTTGCCAATACGATTGCTGAAGCGCCGTTACGCAGAGTTCAGCGCACTTCAATTTCAAGCGCTCTTGCCGCCGCCGCCCAGCTGATTGAGACCAACCAATTTGCAGGTATGAGGCGGGTTATTGATTTATCGGGTGATGGCCCCAACAATCAGGGAGGTGCTGTCACAAAAGCGAGAGATTTTGCAGTTTCTCGCGGCATTACCATCAACGGACTGCCACTAATACTCAAAGAAGAGAGTATCTCGTGGCAATCTATGCTGCATCTGGATCACTACTATGAAGATTGTGTCATTGGAGGTCCGGGAGCTTTTGCCATACCCGTGAGATCTAAGGAAGCTTTTGCAGATTCTATCCGCATGAAGCTTGTTCTTGAGATTGCGGACTTGGCGAAAGAAAAATCCACACTAGTTCAAGTCAGCGAACCTCGGGAGCCCATATCCTGCTCACTATTCAACTAGACTGTCAGTATGCGGCAATCTCTCCTAAATAGAATGAGGTATGTGTTTCCCCCACACCTCATTCAGTATCTTTTAGCTTTTCACAACTCCACACAAAGGTTAAACCTGCACGCGCACATGACACCCATTGAGAACTCGGGGACGTTTCCATGACAAAGAAGAGAGCCTTGGCTCTAATCGCCCATGACGCCAAAAAAGAAGAAATGGTATCTTTTGCCGTTAACCATCAGGAAAAACTTGCGGATTATGACCTGTTTGCTACAGGCACAACTGGAAACCGTATTCAAGAGGCCTGCCCACACCTCTCCATCACGCGCATGAAAAGCGGCCCGCTTGGAGGAGACCAGCAAATCGGCGCAATGATTGCAGAGGGAACCCTGGACGGGCTGTTCTTTTTTGTTGATCCTCTTTCCCCTATGCCCCACGATGTAGATGTGAAAGCTCTCATGCGTCTGGCCCTTGTCTACGATATTCCGATGGCGTTGAATCGCAGTACCGCTGGGATTGTGCTCAGATCCACACGTCTTGCTGGCCTTTCCACCACATCAACCACCACTCCTGAAATTGTATAGGCTCAAAAACCATGACTGTTTCAGCGATTTCGCAAGAAATTGAGTTTCCAGTTCTAGTTGCGGACATCGGCGGTACTAATGCGCGCTTTTCCATCGTGGAAAGCGCCGCGCACGCCACCCAAGCAATTGGACAAACGGAAACGGCATCACACAAAACTTTTGAAGATGCTGCCCAAACGATAATTGCTGAAAACAAAAGCCCCCAACCACGAACAGCCATCATCGCCGTTGCGGGCCCGGTTACCGGTGACTGTATTCGCCTGACCAACGCTGAGTGGCTCATCATGCCTCTTGCAGCGATTGAGAAGCTTAAATTAAAGTCTGTATTCGTGCTCAATGACTTTGAAGCGCAAGCACTTGCCCTTCCCCACTTGGGTCGTCAGGACCTTATTTCATTGGGGGGACCTGATGAGGGCCACAAGGCAACAAAATTTGTTTTAGGGCCGGGCACCGGACTTGGAGCCGCCGCTATGATTTACTCCTGCGGCAAATGGATACCAGTCCCTGGTGAGGGCGGGCATGTAGAGCTGGCACCTGTAAGCAAGAGGGACTATAACATCTGGCCTCACATCGAGCGCATCGGCGGGCGCATTGGTGCGGAACAAATCCTGTGTGGCAGTGGCCTCTTGCGGTTAACAAAGGCAGTTTTGGCCGAAAGGCAAGAGCATCGTACTTTTCAGAAACCGGCGGACCTTGTGGAAGCCGCTGACAATGATGACCCAATCGCGCTGGAAGTTATGGATATATTCTGCGCGGCACTTGGGCGCATTGCTGGTGACTTTGCTCTCACAACCCTTGCCAAAGGTGGGATTTATCTTGCGGGAGGAATACCTCCCAAAATTTCAAAGTACCTTTTGCAAGGGAACTTTCGCAAAAACTTTGAGGCTAAAGCGCCCCATGACGCCATCATGCGTCAAATTCCAACCTTCATCGTAGACCACCCAAACCCCGCACTTGAGGGACTAGCGGTGTTTGCCCGCAATCCCGATGAATACCTTGTGGACATACAACAGCGGCACTGGTCCATATAGACTGGCAATACTTCCCCTTACTCTTGAAAAACTGTATTCATGACTGCCTCAGATCTCCCAATTGAAAGCGTAATTCCGACTCTGCTCAAACAACTGGAACAATCTCCCAGTGCTGTTTTAGTAGCTGAGCCAGGAGCAGGTAAAACCACTCGGGTTCCTTTGGCACTCCTTGACGTCCTGTGGAGGCAGGACAAGAAGGTCATCGTACTTGAACCCCGCCGCCTCGCGGCCCGTGCTGCAGCAAGGCGCATGGCCCAAAGCCTTGGAGAAAAAGTCGGCGAGCGAGTTGGTTACCGAGTGCGGATGGATTCAGCTATTTCCGATAAAACAATTATCGAGGTGGTCACAGAAGGGGTCTTCATCCGCCAAATGCTTCAAGATCCGGAGCTTTCTAATGTGGCTGCTATCCTGTTCGACGAATTTCACGAGCGTTCATTAGAGGCGGATCTGGGCCTGGCCCTTGCAATCGACGTACAGCAGGCCCTGCGCGATGACCTGCGGATTATGCCCATGTCCGCCACGTTGGACGCGGTTGGCGTCTCCAAACTTTTGGATGACGCACCCGTGATTACTTGCGAAGGACGCCAGTTTCCCGTTGAGACCCGCTATTTGGGGCGCAGTAGCAGCAAGTATATTGAAGATCAGGTAGTAGCAGCCATTCGGCTGGCTCTAAAGGAAGAAGTCGGCTCCCTTCTGGTCTTCCTGCCTGGGCAGGGGGAAATACACCGCGTCAAAGATCTGCTCTCAAGCAAACTACCCACCAATGTTGACATAGCCCCTCTTTATGGGGCTCTGGACTTTAAGGAACAGGACGCCGCAATAAAACCAGCAGCGCAAGGGCGGCGTAAGGTGGTTCTCACTACTTCTATCGCCCAGACTTCCCTCACTATTCAAGGAATTCGTGTTGTCATAGACAGCGGACTCACCCGCACTAGCCAGTTTGACCCACAACATGCCCTCTCTCGCCTTGTAACTGTGAGAACCTCCCGTGCGACAGCAGATCAACGCCGGGGCCGCGCCGGGCGAACAGAACCGGGCGTGTGCTACCGCCTGTGGGATGAGGCCCAAACAAAAGCACTGCCCGCAGACGACAAGCCGCAAATTCTTGAGAGCGACTTATCCAGCCTTGTTCTAGACCTTGCCAGTTGGGGGGTGAGCGATCCTTCTCATGTCGCCTTCATGACCCCTCCCCCGATACCGGCTTGGACAGAATCCCAAAAGCTCTTGCAAAGCCTACACGCGCTGGATGCTACCGGAGCGATTACGAGGGAGGGGAAGAAGCTTGCAAAGCTTCCAGTACATCCTCGTCTCGCTCATATGCTCATTCAAGCCGCAAAAGAAGGGAAGCAATATCTGGCGGCCCTTATTGCAGTGCTTTTAAGTGAACCAGCACTGGGAGGCCGAGCTGTTGACGTTGGAGAACGGTTACGGCAATTCATGCAGGAAAACAGCACTCGGGCAAAGAGCGCCAAAGCGCTTGCCGCTTCATGGAGCAAGCTTGTCGGCACAGGCAAAGGGGAAAAGCCAAATTTCGAAGACGCTGGTGAAATCCTCGCCTATGCATTCCCAGACCGTATTGCCCAGCAACGCGGAGCCCAGGGGCGCTTTCGCTTGGCAAGTGGGCGCGGCGGACAGCTGGACGCATCGGAAGCGTTGGCTGTGCAGCCGTTTCTGGTGGTGGCAGACATGCAGGGTTCCGCAGCTCAGGCAAGAATTCTTCTCGCAGCCCCCCTAGACAAGAACAGTATTCTTGAGCGCTTTGCGGACGACCTCAAACAGGTTGAAGAGGTTAAACTATCCCCTCAAAAGGGAATAGTGGCCACACGCCTAACAAAATTTGGTGCCGTTGTTCTAGAAGAGGAAAAGATAGCCAATCCGGATCCAAATGCCATCACACAAGCTCTTTTGAAACTGGTGTCCTCACGCAGTATTTCCCGATTGCCTTGGTCCAAAGATCAACTAAGGCTACGCGGACGCGTTGCCTATGTGCGCGCCCAGCAAGCAGGCCAGTGGCCGGACTTGAGTGACAAAGCCCTTCAAGAAGATCTTGAGTGGCTACATCCCTACCTTGCGGGCCTTACATCTGTTGAACACATTACCGCCGAACATCTTGGCAATGCCCTGTCCGCCCTGTTACCGTGGGGGCGAGCCGGAGAGCTGGATAGATTGGCTCCCTCTCACTTTGAAGCCCCAACCGGAACCAGAGCCCCTATCACCTATGATAGCCCTCAAGGGCCACAGATATCCATAAGGGTACAGGAGCTTTTCGGCCTCAACACACACCCCAGCATTTGCGGCGGAGCAATCCCCTTAACCTTGGAACTTCTCTCCCCCGCCCAACGACCAATTCAGGTTACCAAAGACCTTCCCGGTTTCTGGAAAGGGTCATGGTCCGATGTTAAGGCAGATATGAAAGGCCTGTATCCTCGCCACCCTTGGCCCGATAATCCACTAGAAGAACAAGCAACTCGGCGAACCAAGCCTCGCAAGTAACGGGTGTTACCCGATCCAAGAATGACAAAAGAAAAAGGCCAGCTAAGAACTGACCTTTTCTTTTAAACTGTCGTTATGAGTAGAGCTTGGCTACCTTCACTCGCTTGCAGGCGTTGCCTGTAACATGCCATAGCGTTCAATGCCGATTTTCTCGATAAGCTCCAGCTGAGTTTCCAGAAAGTCAATATGCCCTTCTTCATCTGCCATCAGCTTTTCAAAGAGATCCATGGTTACATAGTCACCATGATCCTTGCACACATCCCGAGCTTCCTTATAAAGGGCACGGGCAGAGTATTCACCGGCAAGATCACACTCAATGCACTCTTTCAGGTTTTGGCCTATCCGCAAGGGATCCAGCGCCTGAAGATTTGGATGGCCTTCCAAGAAAATAATTCTTTCGATCAACTTGTCCGCATGTTCCATTTCCTCAATGGATTCTTCGCGCTCTTTTTTCGCAAGCTTGGTAAACCCCCAATCTTCGAGAAGGCGAAAATGCAGCCAGTATTGGTTAACGGCTGTCAGCTCGTGGCGTAGAGCTTTATTAAGATAGTCCAGTACTTTAGAATCACCCTTCATGGCACTATTCCCTTCGACGAATTAGAGAATTTAAGTTTAGAACAATTCCAAACTACTGTCCAGCATTACTCTCACTGTTTACCTGTTCCTCATAGATCAGGTTGATGATTGTTTTGAAACAACCGCCACATTTGGGGCGTTTTCCAAGGCATTTAAAAACTGCGCCGGGTGTGGGAAGTCCTCCTTCCCGAGAATTATGAAGTTCTTTTGCGACCTTGCGCACTTCACCATCAGAAATTACATTACAGTGACAAACGATCATTTGATTTTCTTGGTTGTCCCCACGAAGGGAAGCACAGAGCATTTTGTGTTTGAGTGTGCCCTTTAAACTAGACTATTATATTCAAGTTTCAATACCTATAGTGAAGAGTCTACCCACTATGAGCACCAATTATGAAGAAAATAATCATAGAAAAACAATCGTACTTACCGGTGCGAGTAGAGGAATTGGCCACGCAACCGTAAAAAAATTCTCTTCCGCCGGATACAGAGTTATCACTTGTTCACGGCATCCGTTTTCTGTCAAATGCCCTTGGCCATCAGGACCAGAGGATCATATTCAGGTGGACCTTGGCGACCCTGACAACCTTGAATTGGCCATAGAGCAGATCAAGGAAAGACTAGTCACGGACGGCTCCAAGCTGGAAGCCCTTGTGAACAATGCCGGCATCAGCCCCAAAAACGAAGAGGGCGGGCGGCTCAACTCCATGGAAACCCCACTGGAGGTCTGGAAAAATGTTTTTCAGGTAAATTTCTTTGCGCCGATTACCCTTGCCCGTGGCCTGTTTGATGAACTAAAGGCTGCCCGAGGATCAGTCGTCAACGTGACCTCCATTGCAGGGGGCAGAGTACACCCTTTTGCAGGTGCCGCCTACGCCACATCAAAAGCCGCACTGGCATCCCTAACACGGGAAATGGCTGCGGACTTTGGCCCCCACGGCATTCGGGTGAACGCGATTGCACCGGGTGAAATCGATACCTCCATCTTGTCGCCGGGCACCGAAAAGCTCGTTGAAACCATCCCGTTGCGACGTCTGGGCACCACTACGGAAGTTGCGGAAACCATCTACTTCCTGTGCACTGCCCCATCCAACTACGTGAACGGCGCCGAAATCCACATCAATGGCGGACAGCATGTCTAATACTTTCAGGCCTACAACTATTAATTAGTACATCACTTCATCAAACTGTCATCGAGGGTGCCTATGGACCTTAGCATCAACCACGTCTTACGCCTCCCTCGATCTGGACAATACGATGAAACGGTTTTTATATAAAATAGGCTCCCTAAGAGCCCGCTTTAACATTTTTCTTGTAGCTCTTATTCTCGTCCCAGCTGGCACCTCAGTCTCCAACTACTTACAAAGTCAAAATATTAAGCAAACACTGCAAGTGAAACAACAACAAGATGATGGAGCTAGAAAAGCGGAGGCATTGGTTGAAGCTCTTGGAACTTTGGAGGCACGATTACAGGCAATACAGGCACCGGAGTTTGCCAGTGATGATACCAAAGTAATTGATAGGCTTTTACTGGACACTTCACAAAAAGCGGACAGCTTGAAAAAGTGGTTGGTGCTTCATCAGTCCATTGACTTTGCCAAAGCGATCGAAAAACTCCCCTCAGACCTTAATGCAGCAATTGTTCCCCTACTCGCAGTTAGGCGTAGTGCTCAAGAGCCCTTGCCCTTGATTGCCAATAGCGGTAGCGCCCTATCCAACTCCATTTCCCACCTTAGAAGAACGTTGGAACAGATGGGCTCGGCTCCGGTGGAACTTTCCAACACCCTTGGAATAACTTCAGGGGGGGCTCTCGCTGATACTCTGCGGTTTTCCTTGTCTCCCAATGAAGCAAATCGCGATGAACTTCTAAACTCACTGGGAGTCCTAGGAAACCAGCTGACAGAAACAAAGCGTTTTTTTAAGTCAGCTCCCCGTAACCAACGAAATACGTTGAAGTTTGCAATGAGGGATCGTGATATTCTGGTCCAGAATGCAACACAGCTGTTCGGCGCCCACTCTGGCTTAAAGCGGGAAGAAAAACGAATTTCCGAAAAGCTTAAAACCAGCCTCGTCATTGCCCGATCAACTCTTAGCAAGCTGAAAGAAAAACAACGTACTCAGGATACCAGTATAGGCCGAACAGTATCAGGCATGGCGCAATGGGCTGTTATTTCTGGGGTACTAGCGATCCTTCTAGGCGCGATGATTGCGCTCTATCTTACTCACCGCGTCGTAGCCCCTTTAAGACTCACAATTGCATCCATGCAAGATCTGGTAAGGGGTATGCCTCATGCAAAAGTATTGTCCGGTCGCCACCTAAAAGAGGTGCGGATGATTCACGAGGCAATGTCCATTTTTGAAGCTAGTGATCGTGAACGCCAACGCCTCTCGAGGGAACAGCTTCGAGCCAAAGAGCAGGCGGAATTGAACGAGCAACACCTCAATCATCTCATCTTGCAGTTTCGACATAAAATTCAAAGCTTAACAAGTGGCATGTCTCAAAATGCGGTGTCTCTTGAAGACGCAAGTACCTCCTTAACATCCATCGCTCGAAACGCCGCAGAAAGTTCCAATCAAGCGAATACAGCCCTGCTGGTAACATCGAATCAGATCAGCACAGTGGCCAATGCCGTTGACAGGTTGGCGACTGCAAGTTCAAACATAAGTAAACGTGCTTCCAGCGCCGCTGCCGCAACAACTCAAACAAGTAAAGCGTCAGAACAGTCGACAAAATTGATTGCCAACCTTGAAGCTGCGAGTATGCAAGTTGGGAACATTGTCAACTTGATACATGAGATTGCCGAGCAAACAAATCTACTTGCTCTGAATGCCAATATTGAAGCAGCTCGTGCCGGAGACGCGGGGCGAGGCTTTGCTGTGGTGGCATCAGAGGTCAAAACACTTGCAAACCAAACAAGTGCAGCAACCGAGGAAATAAAAGGGGTTGTGCATCATATTCAAGAATGCACAGGTAAGGTTGCCAGTGTGAATGCTAAAATCACACAAACACTTGTCTCGGTTGACCAGCTGACAGCAACGATTGCCGAGGAAGTAGCCTTACAGGTCAATGCAACCGAAGAAATCAACATGAACGTTAGCGCCACCGCCTCCGGCACTGCCAAAGTATCACGAACAGTGGAAGGCATGGCATCTGCTTCAAAAGAAGCCAGCGGTATGGCCGCCTCTTTGCAACAAACAACGATAACGTTCAAAAGCCACAGCTCATACCTTGAAGCTCAGATAGAAGAGTTCCTAAGCAAGGTGGCGGCGTAACGAAGAGAAAAAACAACAAAAGCAGAAAACTGCTTTTGTTGTTTAAAAATCATCGACAGCTGCCTACAGCCCGTTTCGCCATCACAGTTACAAGGTTCGCACGATATTCGGCAGAACCGTGCATATCTGTGATCAGATCCTCAGGAGATACTGAGATTGAAGCAACGGCATCAGCTGACCAATTTGCAGTCAGTGCATTTTCCATGTCTTCAACGCGAAAAACACCGTCCTGCCCCGCGCCCGTGACAGCAACCCGAATTCCATTTGCACCCTTGGCCACAAAAACACCCGCCATGGCATAACGTGACGCCGGGTTCGGGAACTTGGCATAAGATGATTTTTCCGCAGGTGGGATCACCACAGCCGTGACAATTTCCTCCTCACCTAGCGCTGTGTCAAACATGCCAGTGAAGAAATCCTCTGCCGCATAAGTGCTCTGGTTTGTCTCCACAGTTGCGCCCAGCGCCACGAGTGCTGCCGGATAGTCAGCTGCAGGGTCATTATTGGCAATAGAGCCCCCGATTGTTCCCATATGGCGCACATGCGGGTCACCAATTCTCTCGGCGAGCGAGGCCAACCCCGGCAACGTGACCTTCACATCCTCATTGCCAGCAACATCCGCATGGGACATGGCAGCCCCAATACGAATGGACCCATCGCTCTGTTTTTCAATCCCTTGCAACTCCTTGATCTGACGTAGATCTATCAGGTCCGAAGGAGCCGCAAGACGCTGTTTCATGGTTGGTATCAGAGTCTGGCCACCAGCCAGAAATTTTCCATCCTCTGCCTTTTTGAGAAGGTCTGCCGCCTCAGAAACCGATGAGGCACGGTGATAGGTTGTCTCGTACATTTTAAAACCTCCCACTTTCTTTAAAGTGTCAGTTAGCAAACAAATAAAAGGTGGAAAGGAAAGCAGAAGCGCTGCCCCTGCTCTCATGCAGCTTTATTCAGCCGCAATCCTCTCACTCTTTTGCTGAAGTGTTGCCCAAACCTTCTCCGGTGAAGCCGGCATGGTCAGGTCACGCACATCCAGTGCATTTGTAATTGCATTGATCACCGCTGGTGGTGCCCCAATGGCCCCTGCCTCACCGCACCCTTTCATGCCAAGGGGGTTGCCCGGACATTCGGTCTTGGTGGTTTCTACAAGGAATGAAGGTACGTCATCCGCCCGTGGCATGGTATAATCCATGTAGGAAGCGGAAAGCAGCTGTCCGCTGTCATCATAGACGGCACGCTCATGCAGCGCCTGCCCTATGCCCTGTACCAATCCGCCATGCACTTGCCCCTCAACAATCATAGGGTTGATGATGGTTCCAAAATCATCTGCTGCAACAAACTTGACGATTTCGGTGATGCCGGTTTCAGGATCAATCTCTACCTCACAAATGTGAGTTCCCGCCGGAAAGGTGAAGTTGGTGGGGTCATAAAAAGCCCCTTCCTTCAAGCCCGGCTCCATCCCTTCGGGAAGGTTGTGCGCGGTGTATGCAGCCAGAGCGACCTCTGTGAAGCTGAGTTTCCTGTCGGTTCCGGCAATTTTCAGCTCACCATTTTCAATGATAATATCTTCTTCGGAGGCTTCCAGCTGATGAGCGGTGATGCTTTTAGCTTTGGCTTCCACCTTATCGAGCGCCTTAACGATAGCGGACATGCCAACGGCACCTGAACGAGACCCATAGGTGCCCATGCCAAATTGAACCTTATCCGTATCCCCATGAACAATTGAAACATTGTCGACAGGTAAGCCAAACCGTTCAGCAATAAGCTGGGCAAAGGTTGTCTCGTGTCCCTGTCCATGACTGTGAGATCCCGTGAGAACCTCAATAGTTCCCACAGGGTTCACTCGAACCTCGGCAGATTCCCAAAGTCCAACACCCGCTCCAAGCGAGCCGACAGCTTCAGAGGGCGCAATTCCGCAAGCCTCAATATAGCAGGACATACCGATACCGCGCAGTTTTCCATTTGCTTCGGACTGAAATTTTCGATCCGCAAAGCCATCGTAGTCAATGGCACTCATGGCTGCATCCAGCGAGGCATCATAATCACCGGCATCATAACACAGGATCACCGGTGTTTGATGGGGGAACTCCCGAATAAAATTAGTACGGCGAAACTCAGCAGGTGACACGCCCAATTGCCGCGCCGCCGTTTCCATCATCCGCTCCACAAGGTATGTGGCTTCCGGCCGTCCCGCTCCACGGTAAGCATCAACAGGAACCGTATTAGTGTAGATCGCCTTCACATTGGCGTAGATGTTCGGGATATTGTACTGGCCGGATAAAAGCGTTGCAGACAGGTAGGTGGGAACACAGGAAGAAAACAACGACATATAGGCACCCAAATTCGCAAGGGTGTTCACCCGCAGGCCCGTAATACGATTGTTTTCGTCAATAGCCATTTCAGCAGTGGAATGGTGGTCGCGCCCGTGTGCATCGGTCAAGAAGGCTTCGGTGCGAGCTGATGTCCACTTCACCGGACGCCCTACCCGCTTGGAGGCCCAAAGACAGACGATTTCCTCTGGGTAAACATATATTTTTGAACCAAAGCCGCCCCCCACATCCGGCGCAATAACCCGCAATTTATGTTCGGGTGCCACATTGTAGAAAGCGGAGAGAAGTAAACGGGCCACATGCGGGTTTTGTGAGGTGGTATAAAGAGTATAGTGCTCCTCTGCTGTATCATAGGAAGCGATGGCCGAGCGCGGTTCCATTGGATTGGGGACAAGCCGGTTGTTTTCAATGTCCATTTTGACAATATGGCTTGCATTGGAGAACGCATCATTGGTTGCTGCCTCATCTCCAATCTCCCAATCAAAACTGGTGTTTCCTGCCGCTTCGGGGTGAAGCTGGGGCGCCCCATCGGCTATGGCGTCTCGACTGTCAATGACGGCGGGCAACTCTTCATAGTCAACTTCAACTGCATCCGCGGCATCATTGGCCTGTTGCGCTGTATCAGCCACAACAATGGCAACGGCTTGCCCAACAAAGCGTACAATCTCATGTTCCAGTGCCCGCCATGCCCCCATATTCATTGGCGAGCCGTCCTTGGAATGAACCATCCAGCCGCAAATAATATTACCAATACCATCTGCTACCAACTGGTCTCCAGTAAGCACAGCATCTACACCGGACATGGCGAGAGCTGTTTCAGCATCTATGCCAGATATTTTGGCATGGGCATGAGGCGAGCGGACAAAGGCGGCATATCCCATTCTCGGCAACGAGATATCGTCTGTATAACGCCCCTTTCCGGTAATAAATCTTTTGTCTTCTTTGCGCAGTACTCGTGCGCCAATTCCTTCACTTGTCATAGCGTTCCCTCCCAGAAACGATCTATTCCAAAATCAACAGTCCCCTAGGGCGTTTTAAGAGCATCTAGAGATCGCGGCCTGTTCTCTATTATTCAGCCTATTGAGCTGCCTCGCTGAGTGCTGGCATTTCTTTAGAGGCCGCTTGGATAGACTTCACAATATTATGATAGCCGGTACAGCGGCAGATATTGCCCTCCAGCTCCCGGCGGATTGTATCTTCATCCAGATCCGGCCCAAGTCGATTGATCATATCAATGGCACTCATAACCATTCCGGGCGTACAAAAACCACACTGAAGACCGTGATTTTCCTTAAAGGCCTTTTGCACGGGATGCAGATTATCCGGCTCTCCAACTCCTTCGATGGTGACGATGGACGCCCCATTTGCCTGTACGGCAAGCATGGAGCACGATTTCACGGCTTTTCCATCCAGATGCACCAGACACGCCCCGCATTGCGACGTATCGCAGCCAATATGCGTGCCTGTAAGCTCCAGATTTTCTCGGATGAAGGTTGAAAGTAAAGTTCGGTCTTCCACCGTGCCGGTTACGGCCTTGCCGTTAACCGTCATTGTGACAGTTCCCATAATTCCCTCCCTTAGTCGAACTAACCGTTTGAACTGGCTGTTCATTTTCTGAGTGAATAGGGCATCGACCTTCAAAGTGCGCCCTACTCAATATCAACGACGAAAAATTCCATGAATCTTCAAAGGCAGGTCGCGTCTCTAGCCCTCAAAGAGAAATTTTACATCCCAGATAAAGCAGCATAAAGGACAAGCAGGATCAAAAGGGCTCCCAAACCCCACATCAACGGCCCTCCCCAAGAGCTTGTTCCCGCTGCAACCTCCAGCTTTTCTTCTACGTCCTTAACTTTGTCTTCCACTGCATGCTCCATGTCAGAGATGGCCTCCACCACCCCCTCTGGCGCATTTTCCATGGCAATTGTGCGAGCTCCTTCAATCAAGCCCGGATCAAGGGGAACATCTTTCAAATCTTCATTGGAGCTCTCACCACTTTGTTCCTGAGATAGCTCTTTCGTAAATGCTGTAAAGAAATCATCGGCCATTTTCTTGGCAGTTGAATCAATAAGTCTGCTTCCCAACTGCGCCAGTTTACCGCCCACCGTGGCATGAACTTCGTAGCTCAGCAAAGTTCCTTCCGGACAATCACGCAATGTTACCTGTGCCCCGCCCTTGGCAAAGCCCGCAACGCCGCCTTTCCCCTCTCCTGTAATTTTGTAGGAGTTGGGCGGATCTAACTCTGAAAGAAAAACATCACCTTTAAACTTGGCTTTAACCGGCCCTACTTTTGCCGTGACACTTGCCTTCATCTCTACATCCGACACTTTTTCAAGATCTTCGCAGCCTGGAATGCAAGTTTCTAAAATGGAGGGATCACTAAGCGCCTCCCAAACTCTTTCCCGCTTTGCAGGAATAGTCTGTTCTCCCGTCATATCCATGGGTAATCCTCCGATATCCATGTCTTCAATTCCCCATTATACTTTGGGGTGGCAGGTGCTCAGCTTGGCTCAACTTGGGATGTAATGACAAGTACCTTTCTTATAAAAAATGTAATTTGTGTTTCCCCAGCCAAAAACTCTTAGGAAGTTGGTAAGCTTAGTCGTGAAAATTCCCGAAAAAGTTGACCCTGCCACCATTGCGGCTTAATCCCATGCCTCAAAATAGACATCGGGCTACCTAAGATGTTCCATCAAGGTGCCCATACTGTAAAGGCAGAGACTTTGACTAGCTCACAAAGCTCAACACCGCAGCTTGATTTGAAAGATTCGCCCCGAAGCATTGTCTCCTCTCTCATCGAGATGAACGGATGGAAAGACTACGCGCTTCTGGACATGGGCAACGGCAAGAAACTTGAGCGTTATGGCCGCTTTACTGTGGTTCGACCAGAACAGCAGGCCATGGGGCAGCCACGCCTGCCAGAAAAACAATGGCAACAGGCTGATGCAGTCTTCACCGGAGATGTGGAGGAAGAAGGCGCAGGTCGCTGGCGGTTTGCCAAACAACTGCCAGATACATGGAAAATGAAATATGGCCCTGTGACATTTAATGGCCGTTTCATGTCCTTCCGCCATGTGGGCGTATTCCCTGAACAGGCAGCGCATTGGGACTGGGTGAGTGACATCATCAAGGGAAGTAAACGCCAGCTAAAGGTTCTGAATCTGTTCGGATACACCGGCCTTGCCTCGCTCCTGCCCGCTGCAAATGGTGCCCATGTAACCCATGTGGATGCCTCCAAAAAAGCCATCGGCTGGGCGCGTGAGAACCAAGAACTCTCCGGTATGCAGGACCTGCCGATTCGCTGGATTTGTGATGACGCTATGAAGTTTGCCCAGCGGGAAGTACGCCGCGGAAATACCTATGACGGTATCATTCTTGATCCACCCAAATATGGCCGTGGTCCGAAGGGTGAAGTCTGGGACTTTTTTGAAAGTATGCCGGAAATGCTGCAGTTGATGCGTCAGCTTCTCTCTCCCCATGCCCGTTTTATGCTCATGTCTTCCTATGCCATTCGCGCTTCCTATCTGGCCTCTCACGAGTTGATGCGCGAACACCTTGCAGGCCTACCCGGAACAATCGAATCCGGTGAACTGGCCATTCGCGAACACGACAGCACCCGTTTACTCTCCACCTCACTTTTCAGCCGTTGGAGCGCCCCTTCAGGAGATACCGCATAAATGTCCAGCCATCTAAAACAGCGGGAAGGCTCCGTTAAACAGATCACCTCCCATTCCAACCCGATCGTCAAAGAGATCAAAGGTTTGGTTGCCCAGCGCAAGCACCGCCGGGAAAGCGGCTTATTTGTTGCCGAAGGGCTAAAGCTTGCAACGGATGCACTGGACGCAGGATGGAAGCTGCGCTACCTGGCCCTCGGTCCTGAGGCACGGGAAAACAAAATCGCTATGGAGGCGGCAGCCAAGGCCAAGGCGCGGGGAACTTTGATTTTGGAAGTGAGCACCGCAGTGCTTTCTGCCATTACCCGCCGCGATAACCCGCAGATGGTTGTAGGTGTTTACGAACAGCAAGTGCACACCCTTAAAGCGGTTGATCCTACTGGGGCAAAAACTTGGCTCTGTCTCGACCGGATTCGTGACCCCGGAAACCTTGGCACCATCATCCGCACAGCTGATGCGGTTGGCGCAAGCGGTGTTGTGCTCATTGGAGACACGACCGATCCGTTTTCAGTTGAAACCGTTCGCGCCACCATGGGCTCCTTGTTCCACATGCCGCTGGTGCGCTGCACAGAGGAAGAGTTTATTTCTTTCCGTAGCAAATGGCCGGGGCCTGTAGTGGGCACTCACCTTCGCGGTAACAAGGACTACCGGGAGGCCGATTATGGTGAGCCGGTTCTTCTGGTAATGGGTAACGAACAGGCGGGCCTGAGCGATCCTTTGGCTGACAGTTGTTCCCAGCTTGTCAAAATTCCTCAAGAGGGTCAGGCGGACAGCCTTAACCTCGCCATTGCTACGGCTATTATGTTGTTTGAGGTACGCCGGGCGCATCTGAAACTTTAGAAATTGTTCCCCAGCTCAAACCGGGCATGCGAATGGAACCAGTTCAATTACTTCGGAACATGTGACGGGCCTTAAAAGGCGGGACATGTACCCGTTCCGATCAACCGCAGGAGCGCATAGCGTGAGACTATTTGTATTTGGAATGGGCTATAGCTCAACACAGTTTGTGAAAGACCATGGTCACCGTTTTGATTGGATTGGTGGAACAACCCGTTCAAAAGACAAGTTACCCCTATTGGAATCGATGGGGGTAACTCCTTTTCTCTTTAACGGCATTAAACCAGAGCCAACCATTATTAACGAGCTGGTACAGGCCTCCCATATTCTGGTTTCCATTGGACCAGGGGATATGGGCGACCCTGTTCTCAGTGCATACCGCCATATCATTGCAGAGGCCCAAACCAATTGGATTGCCTACCTGTCCACCGTTGGTGTTTACGGAGACCATGACGGTGCATGGGTGAATGAGGCCAGTGAATGCAGGCCCGTTTCAAAACGCTCGGTTCAACGGGTACAGGCAGAAAAAGACTGGCAGGAGCTGGCGAAGCATTACGCCCTCCCCCTGATTGTTCTGCGCCTTGCGGGCATTTATGGCAAAGGCCGAAATGGCTTTATCAATTTGGAAAAAGGCTCTGCAAAACGCATCATCAAACCCGGACAGGTTTTCAACCGCATCCATGTGGAAGACATCTCCGGCGTACTGGGGTCCTCTCTTACCCGCCCGATCACCGGGATCTTCAACGTATGTGATGACGAACCCGCCCCGCCACAAGATGTCGTTTCCTATGCAGCGAACCTGATGGGCGTTGCTCCACCACCGGAGGTTCCTTTTGAAGATGCCCAAATGTCCCCAATGGCGCGCTCTTTTTACGGCGAAACGAAGCGCTGTGAAAACAGTAAGGTCAAAGAGGCCTTCAAATATACTTTCCGTTACCCAACCTACCGCGAGGCTTTCGATACTCTTTGGAAGGTGGGCTATAAGTAGCCCTCACTGGGTTTGCAAGCTAGTACGTTTCCAATTGGAGTACATCTCCGTCAATTTCGTAGTAGCCCCCTTTATCCGCGCAGAAAATATGCTTGGCAAGCTTCAAGCCTGACGTGTCATTCAGGCTGCCAACAGAGATGGCAATATACTTTGCGAACTCTGGGTGGCGGTCTGCATGCCAAAACAAGGTGGATCCACAACGGGGGCAAAAACCCCTTCGGGCGTAATCAGAGGATTCATACCAGGTAAGTTGGTCTTCCCCCTCTAGAAACTCCAGTTTTGCGAATTTGGTACCCACTGAATCAAAGGCCCCACCAGAATTGCGACACTGCCCGCAGTGGCAACGGCTCACCGTTTGGTTGTCAGTGTCACATGTAAATTTCACTGTTCCACACAAACACTTACCGGTTAATTGCATAGCTCCCCCCATGAGTTTATTTCTTGGCTGCCCCCATTCATCCTAGGTTCAGAAAAAATTCCTAGGGTAATTTCATAGTTGCGGCCATTAATCGTGATTCCTCTGACAGTTTACAGGCTGAAAAGAAGAACACAATAGGAACATTTCCATGAAAAAAATTTCAAACCTCATCAGCTTTCTGGCCTTCGCTTTTATATTAAGCGCATGTGCTTCCCTTTCCGAAGAAGACTGTAAAGCGGGTGATTGGCGAGCTCTTGGTTTCATGGATGGTCAGAAAGGGTATGAAGCAGACCGTATCAACACGCACTCAAAAGCCTGCGGAAAGTATGGCATTGCACCCGATAGGGCTGCTTATTCTCAAGGCCGCATACAGGGCCTGCAAAGCTTCTGCACCCCAACAATGGGGTTTGAGCAAGGCAGCGGCGGCAAACCCTTACGCAATGTTTGTCCTGCCAGCAGCGCACTCCGCTTCCAACAGGGCTATATGCTGGGTAAACAACTTTATGACGCCAGGGCGCAGATCAGACAGGCCAAAGCTGACCTTATAAAAGCACGAGAAGGTGCGAAAGAAGAACTCACCTTGAAATGCGAGAGCGCCAAAGACCCGCAAAAGTGTTACAATAAAAAGTCACCCACGCTTGCCCTGCATGCAGATGTTGTTTTTGCACAAGCCCACCTCATGCGCGCAGAGCTCAACCTGTCCCAAGTCCAATCACATGTTACATATCAAATGAGCAGCATTGCCCCCAGCTATGCCCTAAGCTTATACACTAACTAGAAATACGGGCTGAAGGTGGCAAGGGCCGCCTCCTTACTTAGACATGGGGAACCAATGAAAACGTGGCGTGTATACCTCAGCGGTGAAATTCACACTGACTGGAGAGAACAGATTATTGAAGGGGCGAAGGAATTTTCCCTTCCCATACACTTTGACAAACCAATCACCGATCATGATGCCAGCGATGATTGCGGGGCTGTCATTTTGGGTCATGAAGAAGATAAGTTCTGGTACGACCACAAAGGATCCAAGATTAACGCGATCCGTACACGCACTTTGATCAATGATGCTGATATTGTTGTTGTCCGTTTTGGCGATAAATACAAACAATGGAATGCCGCATTTGATGCGGGAATGGCCATAGCACTCGGCAAGTCCTTGATTGTACAACATGACCGTTCTCTCACCCACCCTTTGAAGGAAATAAATGCCGCCGCACTGGCAACCGCTGAAACTCCCGCACAAGTGGTCGAGATTCTACACTATGTCACCACCGGTGCCTTAAAGCGTTAACCCCACATGCAAAGACATCCCGAAATACTGCTAGAGAGATTAGAACCTCACGACACTGAAGCCATCATCGCTTTGTGGAAGGACGCGGGTGTCTTCCGAGAGTGGAATAATCCTTATCGTGATATCCCTTTGCGTTGCGAGATAACCATTCCACCCTCCTCGTTCTTAAGGTTAGCGGCGAACTGGTCGGCTCCGTCATGTGCGGAGAAGATGGTCACCGTGGATGGGTCTACTATATGTGCACCCATCCAAACCATCAGGGGCACGGTTATGGGAACAAGCTATTAGCCGCAGCAGAGGAGTGGCTTGCAAAACGTAATATCTGGAAGGTGCAACTGCTCGTTCGCGCAGACAATACAAATGCTCTAGGCTTTTACGAAAACGCTGGCTACTTGGACACCCAAAGTGTGTGTTTGCAAAAGAAAATCATCCCAACTGACGACTTTGAAGTTTGAGTAGTACCATGGTTACGATTAAGCAAATTTCACCTCATGAAACCTATGCCATCCGCCAGCAGGTTTTATGGCCTTCAAAATCCATTGAAGCTCTCGCAGTAACCGGGGATGAGACTGCACTGCACCTTGGCGCACTCCACATGACCTCACTCGTAGGCGTTGGCTCTTTCTTCTATGAAGGTACTTCAGTTCGTCTACGTAAGCTGGCTGTTTTGCCAGATTTTCAAGGTCAAGGAATTGGCCAACGCCTCATTGAAACCGCGATAGAAAAGCTAGCCCAAACAAGTGCGAGAGAACTATGGTGTGATGCGCGAGAGACTGCTTTACCATTCTATGAAAAACTAGGGTTTTCCGTATCAGGAGACATCTTTCACAAAGACGGCCTTCCATACTTCAAGGCCCATAAAAACTTCATGTGAACTTCCCAATTTCAATAAGTGTTTGGTCCATATAGGAGACAGTCCGACAAGCTGGTAAAAAAATGGCGTGTCTGCCACCCCTTCAGTCTGTCCAAACTTCTATGTGCTGATGGGTTCAGCTACAAAAAGCTCTGCTTGCCTCAGAGCAAAAGCGCAGCTATGTCAAGATCAAGCAGCATGAAGGACACGAGCAGCGCAAACAATTTACGTTTCGTCTGCTTAAAAAGCAGATGGTAGTGTCAACTATTGAAGCCTAGGAGTTTTGCAACCTAGGCTCCAATAGGGGTATGAACTGAAGAATGAAATTTATTGGGGTTAATCTCTAGGAGGCTTGTGACATATTGCTGTGTTAAGCCTACAACTTTCTATAATCTTCGACCGGGAGTCCCCCAATTCCCCAGTCGGCCAAACCAACCTCGTCAATGACAACAAAGGTTGTTGACGGCTCTTTCCCAAGAACACGCTCAAGAAGGTCTGTAACACCAAAAATTAATTGTTTCTTTTCTTCTTCACTTGGTCCTGCACCATCCGGCCCGCCTTCACGTGTTACTTTAATATTGACATAGGGCATCATTCTGCCTCCTTAGGAGTATAAGAAAATACTTTTGATACAATCCGCCAACCATTTCCGTGTCGTATAAGTGTAAGATAATCCAGATAGTCACGGCCCAGCATCGAAACTTGCGCTTTCACATGCGCCATCTGCACTCCGCCAAAGGAAATTTCGAGAATTGAGTCTGAGCGCTTCTCTCCTCTTTGTGCAGGAGGTTCACGTTTATCGACTTTTGACAAGTAGGTCTCCAGATCGAGATAAAGCTCGTCACCTTCTGTTACGCAAACATAGGACAGTCTGGGGTGAAAAACTTGCCGAAGTCGATTGCTGTCCGCCTGATAGAGCCCTTCAAAATAATCTTCCATTAACTTCGTAACACTTGTGATTGTATCTGGTGTCATTGTAAAAAACCTTCCGCTCGCATTGCACTTTGAACGGAAGGACGTGCGGACACATTGGTAATAAAGGCCTTAAGATGTGGCCATCTTTTGAGATCAATTCCGGTGAAGTTCGCCCAGTTTGCTACTACGAAGAGATAGGCATCAGCGATCGTGAACTGTCCGGGAATAATGGTATCTCGCCCGTCAGAAAGGAGAGCTTCAATGCTCTCGAAAGTATACCCAACACGGGCTCTGGCAATTTCCTTTTCCTCTTCGCTAGCCCCTTCGCGAAATAGTGGCCCAAATGCCTTGTGTACTTCTGAGGAAACAAAAGTAAGCTGTTCCAACATCCGTGCCCGAGCCTTTGTCCCTACATCCGGGATGAGATTCGCTTGAGGGTTTTTGTCCGCGAGAAATTGTAGAATTGCAGGCCCCTCGGTCAATATATCCCCATCTTTGAGCTGCAACGCCGGAACGTAACCTTTGGAGTTGATTAGGGAGTAATCAACTCCATGCTCGGTTCGCCCACTATTTGTGTCTACAGCCTCTATCTCAAAGGCTGCGTTGATTTCAATCAGTGCAATGTGTGATGCAAGCGAGCAGGCACCGGGTTTGTAAAAGAGTTTCATTTTTTGAATATTCCCTATCCTTTATCGAATAAGCCTAACTTACATCTTGAGTTTCTCTTTTCAATTAGGTTACTATGAGTTACCTAAATTTATGGGTTACTTTGTAGAAACTTGGTATCTTTTCATGGCCTTGAAAATGCGTAGAAATTTAAGTGAGAAACCACCTGAACCGTGTATGCTAACAGAATGCATGGCTGTAATATCGGGCGCTTGGGCTCCCAATGTTATCTGGTCATTGCGAGCGGGTTCGCGCAGGTTCAGTGAATTACGCTCTGATATTCCACCCGTTTCCGCAAAAGTTCTATCAACACGTTTGAGTGAACTGGAATCCAGAGGCGTATTGGTGCGCCACGTCCGGCGGACCTCGCCTCCTTCTACAGAATATGAACTGACATCGCTTGGGGCGGAGCTACTGCCCGCACTCGATGCGATTGTTCAGGTAGGCTATCGCCTCAAAGCACAAAGATCCGCAGGCAAGAACAGCGAAGTGTGAGCAAATTGAGAACATCTTACCACTAGGCTTTGTTGGTTTGAGGGGGAGTTGTGTTAGGAGCGGTTACTTTGCTTATAACGCCTCCTACAGTAGGCAGCATAGGCAGCCAAATTTTTGCATCTTTTACGCAGAGGAATGCAGGTTTCAATTCCCTTGCCTGTTAAGGCATGATGATACTCATTACAGTCATAGACCTTGTGACCGATGAGCAAGTTAGCGCCCTCGGGAAAATGCGGGTAGAGCAGTTTTGCGCCGATGATATCGCTGATATTGCTTTCGCTTAGGCACATGGCCAGCGGATAACGTACAATATTTTTCGCATCTGTGGATGCCCCGTGTTTTGCAAGTTGTTTTTCGAGCAATTTTGGCATGTGATCGGTTGCGGTCATCTGTCAGGCCTCGTTGTGCGGCGCTGCATTTGCCGCGGGCCGGTATGGAGATACGCAACTTGGCTCCAATACACATTTGCGGGCTTTTTGCCCGGTGCGAAAGACTGGTTATGCCAAGTCGGATCTAGTCGATCGTTTACCCTTACTGCTCAAAGCCCTCCTCACATCCCGACGGACCTGTCCTGAAGCACCTATTTAGCCGGGGACAGGTTTCGGTAGTCTTCATCTTTGACCAACATAGCCCACAATCTACGAGCCATTTTGTTTGCAAGCGCGATAGCCACCACCATACTTGGTTTTCTTTCAAGCATTCTTCCAAGCCATAAGCTTTCTGGCCTCCCCGTCCGCCGGGCAGCACCAATGAGTGCCATAGCTCCGATGATCAAAAGCCTTCGGATATCGCGCTGGCCCATTTTCGAGGTTCGGCCCAAGATCTGCCTTCCCCCTGTTGAATATTGTTTTGGCACAAGCCCCAGCCATGCGGCAAAGTCCCGCCCTCGGCGGAACGTGCTCATTGATGGGGCAAATGCTGTAACCGCCATGGCCGTTATCGGCCCTATTCCGGGCATGGTTTGCAATCTTTGCGCAGCCTTGTCCTGGTTCGCTTCTATTCGAAGCTGCTTTTCCAGGGACTGGATCCGGTTTGTGAGCAGTGCAATTTGCTCCAGGTAGATCTGACCGAGTTGAAGCACCACAGGAGGCAGGTCACTGTTCGGAGCATTCAAAGCCTCAGCCAGTTTCTTAACGTGTACCGCCTTTCTTGGTGCGAGGCAGCCAAACTCAGCCAAATGAGCTCTCAAGGCGTTGATCAACTGAGTACGTTGACGTACAAAAAGATCGCGGCTACGGAATAACACGGCGCGACTTTGCTGATCCTTTGATTTTATCGGAACCGTACGCATTGTGGGGCGCGACGCTGCTTCCGCAATGGCTTCCGCGTCAGCTGCATCGTTTTTTTGACGTTTTACAAATGGTTTCACATAGATTGGGGGAATCAATTTAACATCATGCCCCAGAGCGCGAATTTCTCGCCCCCAACTATGGGCAGTAGCGCAAGCTTCCATTGCCACAACACAAGGTTCTTGTTTGGCAAAGAACGGTAACATCTGCCCGCGTGACAATTTCCGTCGAAATAAAACCTTGCCGTCTGGTGCCGCACCATGAGCTTGAAAACTGTGCTTTGCCAAATCTAAACCTATAATGCTAACCTCTGCCATGGATGTCCCTTCCCAATCTTCGATTGCTTCAATCGTAAATATGGCACATTGCGATGCCGCCGGGTGGGGCATCCACTCCATCACATTTGCTGTTGAGTTCGGTTCCACTCACACTGGATGAGGGGATCAGATTATGGACGAGACCGATAAGCAGAAGGAATTGAACAACGTCATCCGCATTGATGAGGCCCGGATCAAGGATCATCTTGGCGAGATGGTACGCGGCACGGTTGAAGAGGCCTTGAATGCGATGCTGGATGCCGAAGCCGACCGATTGTGTGGGGCTGGACGCGATGAACGCTCTGAAGGGCGTCAGGATACGCGTGCTGGTAGTTATGAGCGTTCCCTGCGCACCAAGGCTGGTCCGGTTAAGCTGAAGATGCCAAAGCTGCGTAAGCAAGCCTTTGAGACGGCGATCATCGAGCGTTACCAGCGCCGGGAAAGCTCGGTTGAGGAAGCGCTTATCGAGATGTATCTGGCGGGTGTTTCGGTGCGCCGTGTGGAAGACATAACCGAGGCCCTGTGGGGGACGCGAGTCTCACCAGGTACAGTTTCCAATCTCAATAAGAAGATCTACGCCAAGATCGAACAATGGTGCCAGCGCCCCATTGAGCAGCCCCGTTTGAGTGGTCCGCTTTGAAAGTTAGTGCATGGTTGGCCTTTGGTCTATCGGAATAATGACTTCCGGAACTGGTGGGCGGTAGCCCAGAGCACTATGCGGTCGTTTGGTATTGTAGTGTTTCCTCCAGCGTTCTATGATTATTTGAGCTTCATGTAGCGAGTAGAAGATTTCTCCATTCAATAATTCATCACGCATTCGCCCATTGAAACTTTCGCAATATCCGTTTTCCCAAGGCGATCCTGGCTCAATGTAGGCTGTTTGGGCTCCGACGGCTTTGATCCACTTTTGAACCGCCTCCGCCACGAACTCCGGGCCGTTATCTGAACGAATATAGGCAGGTGGCCCGCGCAGGATAAACAGGTCCGTCAGCGCATCGATGACTTCGCTCGCATTCAGCTTTCGCTTCACCCGAATAGCAAGGCATTCACGCGTATACTCATCCAGAATATTCAACGTTCTCAATGCCCTGCCATCATCAGTGCGATGATGGACAAAGTCATAGGACCACACGTGATTGCGATACTGTGGCCGGAGACGTATGCAAGACCCATCATTGAGCCAGAGCCGCCCCTTTTTCGGTTGCTTCATGGGAACTTTCAGCCCCTCTCGTCGCCACAGACGTTCAACACGTTTATCGTTCACTTGCCATCCAGCCTCTCGGAGCAAAGCGGCAATGCGACGGTAACCGTAACGGCCATATTGGCGTGCCAGCTCAATCATATCTGCAACCAGCTGATCTTCATCCGCTCGCCCTTTGGGGACGCGACGCTGTGTGGAGCGATGCTGGCCAAGAACGCGACAAACACGCCGCTCGGAAACCTTCACCTGACTGCGTATATGGTTAATGCAGGCTCTGCGACGAGCAGGGCTCAGAAGTTTCCCTTTGCAGCCTCCGTAAGGATCAGCTTGTCCAATGTCAGATCAGAGACCGCACGGCGTAAACGTTCATTTTCTTTCTGCAGCCGCTTCAGTTCCTTGAGTTGCTCCGTACCCATTCCGCCATACTTCTTCTTCCAACGGTAATAGGTTTGCTCGGTAACGCCGATCTGGCGGATCGCATCCAAGCGCGCCATTCCTTGCCCCATCAGGACTTCAACTTGCCGCAGTTTAACGACAATCTCTTCTGGTTTGGGTCTCTTGATTCCCATATCGAGTCCTCCGTTTTCCTAATCATAAACGTGGACCACTTCTTTGGGGGAGGCTCACATAGTCCAAGATTGATTGAAGGTACTGACTGTTTTGGAGGGCGGCTGTGTGCTGCATTGAGCGAAATCCTTGTTACACGAAACAAACCCGAACGCAGAAACGCCAATTTCTGGCGACCGGGCAAAACAAGATTGGCGTTACCGCTACAAGGAAGCGGCGCACATACGTGCTCTCATTCGCCCGGCCATAAAAAACCACGCTCACAGGGAGGCGCAGCGCGGTGGGTCGCCTTGTATCAGTAGGGACGCCAATCCCCGCGCACCTCTGTTTGATGCGCTCACCAGTCATTGACCAGCTATAAATAACCATGGTGTGATTTGTTGCAGGTGTCAACAGTGGAAATAAACCTAGGATAGAAGGCAATTGTTACCTGTTGGCTATCTACCCCCTGCCAAGTTCTGCAATCCATTGAGAACCGCCTTTATTCTGGCGTGACAGGGTTTTATTTTCTATCTCTGGCAGTGAATTTCAGCAAGGGAGAACAACGAGAACACCAGCGGTTGGTCGATGCAGACATTCCCAAAATTGTTCGGTGTCAATGAGTTAGTACAGGTCTTTCAATTTGTTTTTAGAACTCGCAATTGCAAAGGTCTGGGGAGGAACCCCAGATGCATACGTTCATTGCATAGGCCGAACTAGGCACTAGCCTCTACAAAACATACAGCGCAAACACTTTTCGACAGAACAGCTTCTCAAGTAGGAAAGAAACCATAGCGACCCATTTCATCATTTTTAGTAAATTGAGTTACGTTCCCATAGTCACCAATATTGCTCGGCACTGATTTTTTGTTCTCAAATATTATTGTCTGTATTCCAGAGCATCTCATAAGGCAGTTAAAGAAATTTTTATTTAGGTCAGTATGAGAAACTTCATCAACCTCATCCGGTTCTTCATAGGCGATTAATGGAGAATCCAAGACGATAAAGCCAGGATATGGCAAATTCTCGCTTTTAAGAAAAGTAGACAGGCCTAAAGTAACAGCAGCGTGTGTTATTGAACGATGCCCCTTACCATTACTTCGGCGATGCTTGCCATTAATTACAAGATCATTTGTTTCTCTCGAAAAACGTACACGTTCGGAATTTGGTAATTTCCAATCTTCTAAAAAAGCAGCAATTTGCTGCGCTAATTCATCTAGCACGACTTCTGGAACTCTATTCTCAGTAGTTTCCTGTTCCTGAATTCCCGTCTCTGTGTTCTCAGCTATTTTATTTTCCAACTCTCTCAATGAATCAAATAGCCCAAGTGCTCGTAACACCTCTGCTTTCTTTCCGACTAGTTCAGAGTAATTCTCTCTGGATGCCATTAGATCTGGTTGTATCATATTCAGTTTTTGAGTGCAGGAATCTAGTAGCGCCCTCTGATAGTCAATTCTGATATTTAGGTGGCTCTCCTCTTGAGATATTTGCTCTAGCGTGCTTGCAAGCTCTTTTCTTAACAGACACACTTTCACTTTCACTTTCTCAGCTTCGGCAGCTAGCGTGACTTCATTTATATCTCCTTCACAAATGTGATCTTTGACATGGTTTTCTGAGGATGCTCCGCATACGGGGCAACGATCATTGGATAAGGCAGCGATTAAGTTGCCTGATTCAATGATCCCTTCGAGGCGCGCAATATCCGAGTCATAGTGCTTTAGTAGGAGTGTGAAGCGCTCGACCATAGCTCGAACTTCATTCAATCTGTCAGAATTATACCAACGGCACCTGTTTTTGACTCGGGATGAGGATTCCCAAATCACTTGAATTGTGATTCAACATTGGGAAAGGAGATTCCCAATGTCAGCGATCCCATTGCGCCGAGACTATGATGCTTCTTCGTTACGAACTCTTGCTTGTCAAAGTAAGGATGTCAGGCAGAGCCGCCGCCTTCTTGCTCTTGCTGCTGTTTATGATGGGTTGTCGCGCTTGGAGGCGGCACGCATGGGCGGCATGGACCGCCAAACACTGCGAGACTGGGTGCATCGGTTTAACGCAGAAGGGCCGCACGGCCTGTACAATCGTAAGATCCCGGGCCGTGTCCGGTGGTTAAATAAAGAGCAAATGGCTGAATTTGCAGATCTGGTTGAGGCTGGGCCTGATTTACAACAACACGGCGTAATTCGCTGGCGTCGGCGGGATCTGCAAGGTGTGATCGAGCAGAAGTTTGGGGTCAGCTATAGCGAAAGGGCTATTTCAAGCCTCCTCAGAGTTCTGGGATTTTCTCGGGTCAGCGTTCGGCCACAGCACCCGGCACAGGACGAGCAAGTTATGGAGACATATAAAAAAACTTCCATGCCCGGCTTAAAGAAATAAAAGCGCGCTTGCCCTCACAAACATCCATGGAAATCTGGTGGCAGGACGAAGCCCGCATTGGTCAAAAAAACGGGCTCACCAGAAGGTGGGCAAAAAAAGGAACGAGACCACGGGCTCCCAGCGACGGGCGCTATCAATCAACTTATGTATTCGGGGCCATCTGCCCCGCCCACGGCAAAGGGGCAGCACTTGTTTTGCCCAAAGCCAATACCAATTCCATGCAGCTTCACCTTAAAGAAATCAGCCGAACCGTCGCCAAAGGGGCGCACGCAGTGGTCCTGATGGATCAAGCGGGTTGGCATACAACGGCAAAACTGAAGTTGCCTGATAATATAACCATCTTGCTGCTCCCACCCCGTTCTCCGGAGCTCAACCCGGTTGAAAATGTTTGGCAGTACTTACGGCAAAACTGGCTCTCTAACCGAACCTTTCAAGACTACCAGGAAATTGTCGATGCCGCCTGTTCCGCTTGGAATAAGCTTATTCAACAACCCCACACAATCACATCAATCGGTAGACGAAATTGGGCGCATACAGGTCAATTATAAGTGCCGTTGGTATTACTCCTAAACGATTGTTGCTCATCGTGCACTTTTGAGAGAGCTTCACGATAGTTCTCTTGATGAACCTTTAAAGAGGTGTTTACCTCTTCAATTGTTCTCTCCAGCGCTGAAAGCTGAGAGGCGAGATCATTAGGCGAAGTCTCTTCACTAACAGTTTCAAGAATTTTTCCGCGCATTTCACTGGCAAGCTCGACTAATACACTAGCTCTTGCCTTTTGTGAAACTCGTGCTTCTTCTTTGACTTTATCTTCAATTAGCGAACTATCATCGACACCGGTCAATAGAAATCTGAGCCTAGAAAGCTCAAAAGTTTTCTCTATAAATTGCCCTGAAAAAAAAGGAGAGTTTTCCGTGTGGATGTCGCGCTCATTGGCAAAAGATTACGAAGTGTTAAACTCTTTTTCGCGTTCTTCGCATTTTTCTTTAACTTTTTATCGAGGAGACCTATCTCTTGCAGGAGAAAGTTCGAAATACTCTCAATCTTTACCGTTCGCTTTTTTACTTTTAAAACTGAATATTTAAGCTCTTCCACAGGCTCTAAGTGAAGGCCTGCATAAAGTTTAAAATCGCCCCCACTTATCGAACGTGTTAACGTATATTCAGTTTCATTGGAAAATTTTATACCCAACGAGATGTCAGAATAACCTTTATGTTGAGGAAGTTCTTTAGGAACACTGTCTCTACCCAACATAAAATCTATTGCATCAAGAATAGAAGACTTTCCAGTATTGGTTGGGCCATAAATGATATTCAAGCCATCAGTAAAGGTGACAATCGCAGGCTTTTTTTGAGGACCGCTAAAACAAAGATGCCTAAGCGTGAAGGTATTTATCATCAGCTGCCAGCAATCTTTATCTGTTCAAATTGAAATTCAGTTGACCATTGATCGAATGCTCTGTTGAAGACCAATGAAAACGCGTCTTGGTCATGGGTAAGGTATTTACCAATCACCCAATTAGCTCTTTCTCGCAGGTCATTGACATAAGGCGACTGCAGGCTGTCCAATACAACTTTTGCTAGTTCAGTTGCTAAATACCAAAAACCTGATTGCGTCGGTTGCTTTTTGACCAACCCCTTACTTTCCATTAGATTTAGGCCTCGTTCAACTAACTCTCGTCGAATAACCAATTCGCCACTTCGGCTTGGTAAATCTGGATGAAGGCTAGGAGGCGCTGCATCAAAGTCTCCTGTATGTACAACAAGGTAATCGAACGCAGACAATTGCTGCAAATCAAAAGAGAGAGATAAATCAACGGCCAAAAGACAAAGAGACCTCATCCCTGTTTCGAAAGGGCCATTAAAAGTGTAAACTTGATTTGTAGGCTGTTGGGACATCATTTCTTCCAAATCAATTTGTCATCATTTGCTAACTGGTGACAAATGCCTCTCAACCGTTTTGAATTTGTAACTCCAGCTAAGCCATTTGCGGCAATATTAAGATTACCCGCAGCCTTTGTTACTTCCTTCACCCTAACAAATGCAGTGCTGTGATCATCTTCTTCAATGTCTTTGACACCATAAAAAACTTCATCTTGTAGCTCTTCAAAGGTTCCATTTGGAACTGCGTCTCTTGCAAAGCTAACGAGTGCTTCGGCATCATAAAAAGTTTGTCTTGACCGGGAAAAATGATCTTTGAATTTCGGGTGGTTATCAAGCTGGTCATGCATATTAATAGTCGTTCCACAGTCGCTATAGGCTTCTAGGAGTTGCTCAATATATCGGCTTTCATTTTTAGCCGGAGTACTTGGTGCCAGTTTACATTTTGGAGCCCCTATTACCCCCCCACCAAACCTATCTGCATGATATGGTGTCTTACGGTGCTCCTCAATAACTTCAAGGCTCGGCTTGTATTTGAAAATACTGAAATCAAAGGCCTCAACATATAACTTGAATTTTCCTTCAAGTTTGACATTTTGAGTCTTGGTGATTTTTGCTGAGCAGCTTTTATTCCAGTCTGAGCACACTTTGTCTTTGAGAGCACCTGAATCTAGGAGCAGCTTTTTTAGAGATTCACCACAATCTTTCGGCGCAAAAAAGTAGTAGTTCTCAGGAACTGAAATACGCTTATTGAAGGTGTGCCATAAGGTTTTAGCCAGTTCGGGCAAGGCAACGGCCGGGGTCAAAGGGGTTGAGTAGTGCTTGCATTGAAATGTATCCCAAGCCCCAGTAAAACCACTCTTTGTTGTGAATGCAGCTACATCAATACCATAGTCGTTCGCTCCACCGAGCTTTACGACTAGCTTATATTGAGACTTTTGATAGTGCGCCCACTCACGAATAAACTCTTCCCATTGGTTATGGTTGAACAAAAGAATCAATTGTTCCGGTGAAAACGGTAACTTCGTATTGATCGCCACTGCCGAAGCAGGGCCAGCCACTGCTTGAGGTAGTTCCTCCTTTTGAAGTTCCGCGGGGCTCAAGTCAAATTTGCTCACGATGTACCAAAGTCTTTCAAATTACATTGATAACAATCCAGCACGTTTTACAATTATGAGCAATACTAACACACATAAACCAACACATAGTTGCACCACCCTAGCACCACAAATCATAGTACCCCAGATAGTACCCCAAACAGAAAAGCCCCTTACGGGGCAATTCAAAATAAGAGCTAACTTATTGAAAAGACTGGTGCCGCTGAAAGGACTTGAACCTTCGACCCCATCATTACGAATGACGTGCTCTACCATCTGAGCTACAGCGGCATATGGTGCGAGGAGAGGAACTCCTCGCAAGCAGCGTGTATTTTGATACCCAAGCACATCGAAGGATGCAAGGGGATCATGGGAACTGCCCACACTTGAAGAGTAAAGTTAGAGTACGTCGCATTCATTTTCATTCACGCCTCGCGCTCTAACTTATTTATTTTGAACGAGTTCTTTTCGTTTGATTGGTTTTAATCAAACTGAACATGCTCTAGCGTCTCCAACCTCTATCTAAAAAAACGATAGCTATCATCTTTGCCGGAGCTTTCCTTTTTGTCTGGCCCCGGGTCATCGGGCAAATGCTTCATGGGAAAGTCAACTAAACTTTCTTTTTTGTCTGAAGACGTTGATGCCTTCTTGGCTTCCTGGTCATCTTCACTTTGAGTTTCCTGAAGGGTTTGAGGCTCTTCCTTCACGGGTTCAAGCTCGACAACATCACCCTCTGCCGCCACTTTAGCTTCCGCACCCTTTTTGTCTGTTTCCTCCTCTCTTGGCTCGGAAACAATTGTTACGGCTGCGGGAATAGCGGGCGGTTCAAAAAGACTATCATCCAGAACTTCCAGTTCATCGCCCACACCAAAGGACCCCTCAGGCGTCTTCCACTCGAATGCATCGATCTCCCCTGTTTTAGGAGAGACCGGCGCCCAGTGGGCGGAGGAAATACCGTCAGCAATCCACATTTTATCCTGGGGGGCTCTCACCGCACGGGCCAACCATTCCCGAACTCTCCCCTCGTTCCCATGTTCGGCATCTTCCAGATCCGCCATAAGTAAGAAAGCGCGCTGACTGGGGTCGCTTTTTAAAACTTCACGCAGTTTTTCTCTCGCCACATCGAACTTTCCCGCATCCATTGCAGCCAGAGCAACAGCCAAGGCCCCTTCTGTGGAGTTGGCACGCAAGGCACTCAAGTGAGTTGCCCGCTTATATCTTTCCACGACACTATCACCGGGCCGCACATGCATATAGGCATTGGCAACATCAGGATGCGGACAGAGCTTCCATGTTGCCTCCAGAATTTTCGAGGCTTTGCGCACATCGCCTTTTCGAATGTATAAACGAGCAGCAAGAAGGCCAGCGGGTACAAGGTCCGGAGCCAATCCATGGGCTTCACGAGCAAGCGAACGGGCCTTGTCGGGTTGTTGATCCTCCAACTCCAGCGCCCGTGCCGTGATCAAGACAGCTTTGTGCCGGCGATGTGTTTTACGATCGATAAGCTTGGAGTTATAATTGCGATCCAGCGCAGAAACCGCACTCTCCCAATCACCCGAAACAGCCTGATATCCCAGAACAGCATTTCCTGCCCATTTCAAACCCGGAACAAGATCCGCAGCTCTTTCAGCAAAATGATGGGCAGCTTCTGGCTCATTTTCTCTTTCAGCCTCCACAAACAAGCCATGCAGCCCAACAGTTTTTGAGCGGGGGTCTTCCAGCATCGCTTCAAAGCGGCTCCGGCTCTCCTGTGAGTTGCCAGCGATTTGAGAGGTTTGCGCAAGCAGCAATTTCACGGCTGGCTCATCCCCTTTCAAGAGTTTGTCAGCATGCATGCCGTGCCGTCTGGCCAACAGGGGATCTCCTGCACCAAGAGCCATGATGCCTTTGGAAAGGGCGGTATAGCCTTGATCTTTTTTCCTGCGCTGCATGTACTGGGACGTGAGCTTGGGAGAGCGCCAGACAAGCCTGAAGGCGCCCCACACCACAATTCCGACGACAATCAATCCAAGCACACCAATAACCGAGGTCATCAGGCTGGCTTGTATGCGGTACCCTTCCCAATCAATGGAAACGATCCCCGGGCGTTCCGCAATCCACGCACCACCCAGAGCAAAAAGAAAAACAAGAAAAAGAAAGGTTAATACGCGGATCATTCGCCTGCACCTTTCGCAGAGTTATTGGCTGAAGATTTGACAATGCTTTGCAAAACTTCATTGTTAATTGTGTCGCTTATTTGATCTACGGTCAGGCGGGCACTTACTTCGCCAGCCCATTGTTTCCCAGCCAGTTTCATGGATTCAGGCAACTGCTCGTAAGCCCGCATGGCTCCATTCAGGTCTCCAGTCTCAACCCGAGCTTCCATTTTACCAAGAAGTCCAAGAGGATCATTGCCGCCCGACTCCCCAACTTTACGGATAGAAATGAGTGACTTGGCACCGCTCAACAAATGATCCAGCGTACCTTCTGAAGATTTACTTTGTTCCTGCGCACTCATCTTACGCGCAACATTTCCAAAGCTTGAAATGAGCTGGGCTTTGGTTGGGATTCCTGTTTTCGCATAGGCTTCCAACTCTTGTATTTGCTGACTGTTTCCTGGATAGAAAGTCTGCATGGTTGCCAGCTCATTCAAATAAGGATTTCCGCTATCAATTGCCATTTTAAGGGAAGTTGCAGCAACCAGACGCGCCGCATTTTCCTGAACTCCAACTCTCTTGATCTCACTTTCCAGCTTATCCAGTCTTGCACTGGATGCTTGTGCTGTTTCTTGGAAATTTTTGAGAAGAGATGAAATCTCGCTTTGTAGCTGGGTTTGACTGGTTTCTTGTAGGCCCATTGCTTTCATCAGCTTAGCAAGGTCAGATTGCAAGTTGGCGGAGGATGTGTTGAATGCCTCTACCTGCGCCGACAAAGTGCTTTCCAGAGTATCAAGCTTCTTTTCCAGAGCACTTATTTGAGCCTGCTCTTCTGCAGAAAAGCCTGTTTGAGCGGATGCACTATTTTGCTCCAGAGTGGTAACTTTATCTTTCAAGCTCGCAATTGACGCGCTGAGGGTTGCGGCCTGCGAATTCTCCCCTTGATAGCCCTCTGCCACCTCACTGCGTAATTTCTGGAAGCCAGAAGCCAGATCATTTACCTGCGCTTGAATTTCCTTGCTTAGAGGAGGGCTGACTGCTGCAGCCTGCTCACTTTGAGTAGTTTCCACTTTCGTCAGGCGGCTGGCAATAGCATCAATCTCCTGAGGGCTCAAACTCGGTTCCAATGCAGGTACGTTGCCCTTCAGAAGTGTGTCTTCCAAAGCCGCAAAGCGGACTTCAGCAGCTTCTATGTATTTACTCAAGACAGGAGATGCTGTCGATTGTACGCTGCTAAAGTCAATCAGACCTGCTTTATGCAGACCATAGCCACCACCAACAACAACAGCCCCGCCGATCAAACCTGCTAGAATCAATGACAGAGCGCCATGCCCTTTGGGTTCGCCGCTTCCCGCAGTGGTACTGCCACTCCCTCCACCGCCATTTGGCGGCTCTTTACCGCTCGTCTGCTTGCCCTCAGCATTGGGCCCAGCGGCTTTTGTTGGTTTGGAAGATGTGTCAGTTTTGGGCGTGACACCCGTGCTACTTTTCTTTTCCGCCTGATCAACCGCCAGCTTTTGGGAAGCCTCTGTTTTTTTGTCTGCTGAACCCTCTGTTTCTTTGCCCGCTGGCTTTACAGCACCTGAAACAGGGCTTTTTGCCTTTTCCGTCTGCACCGTCGTTTTTTGTTGTTCAGTAACAGTTTTTTTGGCTTCATCAGGCGCAGGTTTTGGCTTCAAACCAGCAGATTGCGGAGTGGTCTTTCCAGAGGTCGGCGCGGGTTTGGCGCCAGCAGGGGAACCTGTTTTTTTCTCTGCCCCACCCTTTTGTGCTTGAGAGGTTGCATCTGGCTTTTTACTTTCCGAGACATCCTTAGCAGTCAGGTCAATGGTCACATCTTTAGAGGGTGCCGAGCGCCCTGATGGTCTACTTCTTGAATGGCCGGAAGAGCCCTTTCCTCCAGACGATCCAGGAGTATTTTTGCCAGTTGCCATATAAGTAACCTCATCAGATTAGCAACTACAAAGGAATGTTCGCATCCTCCCCATGGTGAGGTTTAAACAGTCGCATGTAGCATACCCACAAATACGCAGTGAGTATTGGATTGTTTATAGTTCGCTCTTTCTTAACGTTAAATCAAAAAGCGCAGATTCTGTTGGTGTTCTGGCTACCATCACATGATGAAACGCCCCTAGCACAGACTTACATTTTGATGAAAGGCTGAATGCTATCATAGAGTTAAGGCTTTCTGTGGCATTTTCATGTTCAACGCAGCGCATAAAGACTTCAGCAGTGCGTAAAGAGTAAAGCAGGACCCCGTCAACGACACCACTCCGTAATTTTAACAGGATTTCATCTGGAAGGCTCGCCGCCGCCCTCATCCGGTAGACCTCAAGAATTTGCCCTTTGATGCCAAAGGGCTCCAGATCTCCAAGCAGGTCGCCGCTGCGCTCCTGTCCAGCCAAGTACATCAGCTCCCCTTGCAGCTTTGCCTGTTTAATAGTGGTCTTCAATTCCTCAAGGGTGCCGGAGGCACTTCTAACATCTGAAAACCCAGAGGCTTTGGCTGCTTCTGCAGTTTTATCTCCCACTGTAAATGCGGGAAGCCCGATAAGGGTATCAAGCAGCGGTTGCCCCGTGAGGGCTTCAACCGCACGGGAACTGGTAAACACCACAGCCCCCGCATGGTGTAGCGGCTCATCTGGAACAAGAAGGACTTCACACTCCAGCATCGGTGCAACCGTGACGGAATGTCCGAGCGCCTGCAGCCGTTGGGCTGTCTGGGTTGCCTGAGGTTCAGCCCTTGTTACCAAAAGCTCCAATCAACTCTCCAAAAAGTTCGGCCCTGCTTTTTGCCGAAGTGCAATACCTGCTTCCCGGCCAATAGCTTGTGCATCTGCAAGCGGTCCAGTTCGTTCTATCGTATGGGTTTGGCTGCCATCAGGTTTGATCACTTCCCCTTTAAAAGAAATTGTGTCTCCCTCAACAATTGCAAGACCCGCAATCGGTGTCCGGCAAGATCCATCCATTTCAGCCAGAAACGCACGCTCCAGAAGCAATCTGCTTTCTGTCTCGCCGTGGTGGATTTTTGCAAGGAGCTGCGCCGTCTCTTCATCTCCGATTCGCGCTTCAATGCAAATGGCCCCTTGGCCAACAGCCGGCAAAAACTTCTGGGTATCTAGTAGGGAGGTAACTTCCTGTTCCAGCCCCAAGCGGCGGATACCCGCATAGGCGAGGAAAGTTGCATCAACTGCGCCCTCTGAAAGTTTCCGCAACCGTGTCTGGAGATTGCCCCGATACATCACCACGTCCAGATCCGGTCTCAGGCGTTTGATCTGAGCCTGACGGCGAAGCGACGAGGACCCGACTACGGCACCGTGCGGCAATTCTTCCAAAGTTCCGACTTTTCTGGAAAGAAAGGCATCGCGCACATCTTCACGCGGCAAAAACGTTGTCAGCGCCAGACCATCAGGCAAAACTGTCGGCATGTCCTTGGAAGAGTGCACAGCCAGATCAATTGACTTGTCCAGAAGGGCTTCTTCGATTTCCTTTGTAAACAACCCCTTGCCACCAGCTTCTGAAAGAGGGCGATCCTGTATGCGATCTCCAGAGGTCTTGATGACGATAATTTCAAAGGATTCCTCTGGCAGGTTATGTGCTTTCATTAACCGGCTTCGGGTTTCATGGGCCTGTGCCAAAGCCAGTGCACTGCCACGAGTTCCAATTTTAATAGGTTTTATCTGCAAGGATCACTTTCCCAATGTTAGGGGCTCATGTTACACGAGCGATAAATGGATAAGCCCTCAAAATCAATCGGCTAATATTCAAGTGGGCAAAGGAGATCAAAAGTGCTGACCGTCCTCGGCATTGAGACAAGTTGCGATGAAACGGCTGCCGCCGTCGTTGAAATGGATCAAAGTGGCAAAGGTCAAATCCTTTCCAACGTCGTTCGCTCACAAATAAATGAGCATGCTTCATTCGGGGGTGTCGTCCCTGAAATCGCGGCCCGCTCTCATATTCAGGTACTCGACGGTATTGTTGAGCAAGCTATGCGCGAAGCTGGCAAAGACTGGACGAACATCTCCGGAGTTGCCGCGACTGCGGGTCCGGGCTTGATCGGCGGTGTCATTGTTGGCCTCATGACAGCTAAAGCCCTCGCAATGGCCGCCGACAAACCCCTGATCGGGGTCAATCATCTGGAAGGACACGCGCTGACTGCACGCCTGACAGATCAGGTCGCCTTTCCCTATCTCCTGCTGCTCGTTTCCGGCGGACACACGCAGTACCTGCTTGTGAAAGGGCTTGGGGATTATGAAAGGCTGGGAACAACTATTGACGACGCCATTGGTGAAGCTTTTGACAAAACAGCAAAACTTCTCGGCCTAGCCTACCCCGGCGGACCTGCAGTTGAGAAAGCCGCCCAAAAGGGAGACGCTGAGCGGTTCTCCCTCCCCAGACCTCTTTTAAACCGTGAAGGACTGGAAATGTCATTTGCGGGCTTGAAAACGGCTGTGCGAACGGCTGCACTTAAAGAAGAGCCGGTGAGCGAGCAAACCGTCAATGACCTATGTGCCGGCTTCCAAAAAGCTGTCGCGGATGTCATCGAAAACCGCAGTGCACGGGCCTTCCAGCTTTTCAAAGACAGATACCCTGAGGTTGACCCCGTCATGGTTGTCGCTGGCGGTGTTGCAGCAAACGATGCAATTCGCACCCGCCTCGCCAGTGTTGCAAAAAACCATAATGCGACCTTAGTCGCCCCGCCGCATGCTCTTTGCACTGATAATGCGGCCATGATTGCTTGGGCGGGATTGGAGCGGCTTAACCATCTTTCCTCAAAGAACCCGAATATCCTTGAGGGAAATGGAAAAGGAGACGATATGGACATGTCCCCTCGCCCCCGCTGGCCACTGGACCAAATGTCTGAAAGTGTGCTTGGTTTTGGTCGCAAAGGCGCTAAGGTTTGAATTTGACGGGTAAAATGCCAAACCATGCACGCAGGACAAAGGCACACTTTAACTAAGGATCCACCGCTAATGACTGAGGCCTTTCAAAATATCTGCGTTCTGGGAGGTGGCTCCTGGGGGACAGCTCTGGCACTTGCTGCACACAGGGCAGAAAGGCAAACCGTTTTATGGGCGCGGGATGAAAACACGGCTCGCACGATTGCCACCACCCATCAAAACCCCAAGTACCTGCCGGGTATTACTTGGAATGAAGACCTTCTTGCAACGGCCAGCTTAAGCAAAGCTCTGGCAGATGCTCAAGCGGTTCTGCTCGTAACACCGGCCCAGTCAACGCGCCAGATGCTCAAAGCAATGAAAGGCTTGGTGCGGGAGGGCACTCCACTTTTGTTATGCGCAAAAGGCATTGAAGCGGAAACAGGCCTTCTTCTTTCTGACGTGGTCAAGCAAGAACTGCCGGAAGTTATTGCTGGGGCCCTATCCGGTCCCAGCTTTGCACATGATGTCGCCTCCGGTTTACCTACGGCAGTCACCATCGCAACACCCGACATTGAGCGCACGGATGCCTTGAGCCAAGCGCTTGCGTCCACGAGTTTGCGCCCCTATGCGAGCGATGACTTAATTGGTGTTCAAATCGGGGGGGCCTTGAAAAATGTGCTCGCCATCGCTTGTGGTGCCGCCGTTGGCTTCGGGCTTGGCTCCAGTGCGCAAGCTGCTCTGACGACCCGCGGCTTTGCCGAGCTTACCCGCCTTGGAGTGGCCCTTGGCGCAAAACGTGAGACCTTGACAGGGCTTTCGGGCCTAGGTGATCTTATTCTCACGTGTTCTTCCACCCAATCGCGCAATTTCTCATTCGGAGTGGAGCTAGGCAAGGGTAAATCTGCAACGGATCTGGTTGCTCCGGGGCAAAAGCTGGCAGAAGGAGCCTACTCGGCCAAAATTGCTGTCAAGCTTGCAGCTCAACACCAGATTGAAATGCCCATTGCCCAGAGCATTTCTAAAGTTATCGCTGGAGAATTAAGTGTCGGGCGCGCTTTAAGCGACCTAATGACGCGCCCGCTGAAGCGCGAAGCGCTATAACCTATTTATATCGATTCTCAATTTCCTACCCGAAACGGGTAGCCATCTAAAGCAAGGGAGACCTGCACAATGCTTTATGCCCTCATTTGTACCGACAAGGCCCATTCCGTGGATCTTCGCCTAAAACATCGCCCCTCACACCGTGAGTTTCTTAAGGGTCTGGGCGAACGCTTAAAAGCAGCGGGCCCATTTCTGGCGGACGATATGACAACACCTAGTGGCTCGCTCGTTATTCTTGAAGTCGCCAATCGTGATGAAGCACTTGCAATTGCCTCCGAAGACCCCTACGCCCAAGCGGGTCTTTTTGAAACTGTCGAAATCCGTCCATGGGAATGGGTCTTCAATAACCCGGAGGTCTAGAATTTGAAATACTGGCTCTTTAAGTCCGAACCGAACAAGTGGTCTTGGGAACAACAAAAAGCCAAAGGTGATGTTGGTGAAGAGTGGGACGGGGTGCGCAACTATCAGGCCCGCAACTTCATGCGCCAAATGGAAATTGGTGACAGAGGCTTCTTTTACCATTCCAATATCGGCAAGGAAGTGGTTGGCATTGTAGAAGTCTGTGCGCTGGCGCATCCTGATTCAACGGTTGATGATCCGCGCTGGGAATGTGTGGACATCAAGGCGGTGTGTGACGTGCCTAACCCTGTCACACTTGCGCAGGTTAAAGTAGAGGAGCGCCTTGCCGATATGTCCCTTGTGACAAGCATGCGCCTTTCTGTACAGCCGGTTAAAACCGAAGAATGGGAACTGGTCTGCCAGATGGGGGGACTGGACCCCAACAAGATTTAACTGGTCTCAAACCCCGCACTCCTGCGGGGTTTTAATTTGCCCAAATGCTATAATGTTCAGCGTATCCTCTGTTTTAGCTGCGCCTTATTTTACAGGTAGCGGTTTATGTTCCATAGTCTTGGGACCGTGGCAGGCCTGTCTGTTCTCAAGGTATTGCGCGACAGGTTATCCTTACATACAACAGCTGCTTTTCTTACAGCGCCCACATTTGCCGCAACAATCTGGTCGCGCAGCAAGGTACAGGACGGCTGAACCGCTTCCCTGCCCACATTCAAGAACTTGTAGTCCTGCGCCTACGACAGATCGGTCAACCTTTGCTCCTGTAACATTGCCTCGGCCTGTTTGTATGCTGTCTCAGGCACATGGTCGTGCGAGAAAATCCAGAACTTCCCTTGCCGTATTCCTTCAACGCAAATCATGGCCGCATCTTCAGGGGGCAAACCTGTGGCAATGGCTTGGGACACCATGGTGTGAAATGCTTCAGTCGGCGCACTGACGGGCACATCTCTGCTGGCAGACTGTGGACGGGAGCGGTCACTTTCAAGAATGCACGTTCGCACAGCTCCGGGGCAAAATACAGATACGGTCACTTTGGAACGGGAATTGCGAAGATCTCTGGCAAGAGACTGCATCAGACCGACCACGGCGAACTTTGAGGTGTTGTAAGCTGCAAAATACGGTACGCCATATAAACCGGATTCTGAGGCTGTTGTATTGATATGCCCCTCACCCTGAGCCTCAAGAAGCGGCAGGAAAACATGTATTCCATAGATCACGCCCCACATGTTGACTCCGAGAGTCCATTCCCATTCTTCAAGCGTTGTTTCCGCGCATGATCCAATGGGACCAACACCTGCATTGTTACACAAAAGATAAACAGAACCGAACGCTGCCACCGCTTCATCAGCAACCCGCCGAACGTCCTCCAGTTGTGAAACATCGGCCACAACGCACACGCACTGGCCTCCCCCACGGTTCACTTCAGCTGCCACATCTTCCAGTGAACTGCTGTGAGGCCCCACAAGGACAACATTCATTCCCTTTTGGGAAAGATTAAGCGCCAACCCTCGCCCAATGCCACTTCCCGCACCAGTTACAACAGCGGTCTTTCCAAATATGTCCATGTTTCCAACCCGCCTTACACGTGTAGTTCACTCTGGACTCCAAGATATTATATTGTCGTTGCTATGATCTAAATTTCAGAACCTTCGCTTGGGGTAAACAGAACAAATTTCCCTGGTCTCAGAACGGGCTGGATTTGCGGAAATTCTGCATAAGTAGATGCGTATTCACGGATTGAACGGCTGATATGCAACTTCTTAAACTTTTAAGTTAGTTCGCAACAAATATTATCAATAATAAAACGGCATTTATTTACAATTTTAAAATTCACATAAATTAACAAAACAATAGTTAAGTATATTAACAGGCTTATCCAATATATCTCATTAAATTAGTTTCATTGGTTAAATTTTATCACCTTAAAAATCATTGACTTTCAACCAGAAAACAAAAAGAATTCTATAACTATATTGGAAAAGATAACGATAAAATCGTCTGCATTAAGTATTGATAGACCACACCTTTTATGGGTAATCACTGGCACTGAATATGCAGACAGGGACTTGGAGTGATTGAAAGTGTTGACTGGCTATGCGTATTCTCCGCTTAAACAAGCTCTTAAGAAATCATCAAAACTCCTTAAACTGTTGGAACCTCAAAAACTTGAGCATCTCAACGGATACAGGAAGTCCCAATCGCTCTCCTGTACAGCAAATGCGAGGCGGATCAGAAAGTACGCCCGTTATAATCTAGCAAAAATTATAAGTGTCCCTAGTAAAACACACTACGAATCCTCTCCTCAAGATTCTCAATAATTTTGTCTTCTAGAAACGTCCCCAAGTGCCAATGGGGCGACGGCATATGTGATGCCGAGTAATTGCTGGCACACCAATACTGTTACGCATTATCAACCCAAACTTATAAAGCAGGGAGATCAACCGATGCAACATCCGACACATGCCAGTGGCTACTGGTGGATTAATGATCAAACCCCAGACAATCCATTTGGTAAAAGTGAAGATTATGAATCTTATCTGGATTACCTTGGTGCACTGCCGCGAAGCCTGACACCTGAGATTGCTCAGGAACCGTTGGTTATCAACGTTTCAGGACTCAATGACTACCCTGAATACAAAGCTGCCGCTATTGGAGCTTTGCAGATGTGGTCTTATGTTACCCCGCTTGAATTTGAAATTGTCGATGACGTGCCATTCGATCCGGACACGCAATGGATGGAAGTTGTAAGCCCAGCACTGGGTGAACAGGACGATGGCAGTGCCTACTCATCCAACCGCTATGTCAGCATCGGCCAGCGCTTCCACGACACAGAGCCTAACCTGACAGACATTGGCGGCTATGTGTTTGACAGCTTTATTCATGAATTCGGTCATGAATTCGGCCTCAATCACCCTGGTCTTTACAACTACGGCGGACCAGGCGGCGTTCAGATCAACTACCTGAACAATGCCACATGGACCTATGACCGCCAACAGTACAGCGTCATGTCCTATTTTGATGGCATTGATGTTGGGGAAACAACGCGCTGGTCGGCAGCAACACCGTTAATGGCCGACATTGAGGCAATTATCCGCCGCTATTTCTCGACTGTTGATGAAGATGGTGTGCGCACATACCAGACGATTGATCTCAATACGGGTGACAACACCTACGGCTTCAACAGCACCGAGTATGGCTATGAGCTGACCTCCACGGGCATGCAGCACGATATTGGTTTCGTGATCCATGACACTGGCGGGGAAGACACCATTGACTTCTCCGGCTCTACAGCAGGCACCATCCTTGATATGCGCGCTGGACAGTTCTCCAGTGTAAACGGACACAGCAACAACGTGTCTATCTTTGCCGGACACAATGAAGATCAGACCGAGTACTATATCGAGAACGGTATCGGTAGCCAGTTTGATGACATCATCATCGGTAACGATGGAAACAACGTGCTGAACGGTGGCAGCGGCGCTGACCGCATGGCTGGCGGCAACGGCGATGATATTTACTTTGTCGATTCCGCTGATGACATCGTTCGCGAAGAAGCTGATGGCGGTAATGACACCATCATCGTCCTGAACAGGGATATTGATCTGGGTGACGTGGAGAATGTTGAAAACATTATCTATGTTGACGGCACTCCAGTTGAACCCGTTGAGCTGCCTGTTGAGGATACCACACCAGATACAAGCGAAGCGATGACCAGCATCATCTTTGGTGATGAAGGAAACAACACCCTTGATGGTGGCGCTGGTGGCGACACAATCTTCGGTATGGATGGAGACGACTACATCGTTGGTGGTCGCGATTCACTGGCCAGCCGCGATATCAACAACACCATTGATGTTGAAGACCTTGAAGATCAGACCGAAAGTGATGACGGCAACGACGTTCTGTATGGTGGTCGCGGTAACGACACCATTTTGGGCGGTGCTGGCGATGACATTCTCGATGGCGGCGAAGGCGACGATATCCTTATGGGTCAAGACGGCGTTGACGTCTTTATCGGCGGTGAAGGCAGTGACACTGTTGACTTCAGCAATGAAAGTCCGTTCCAGCTGATCGTTAACCTTGAAACCAACATGGCCAGCGGCGGCACAGCCTCCGGGGATACATTCTACTCCATCGAAAACCTGATCGGTTCCGATGATCGTGTTGACCGGTTCATTGGTAACTCCTCCGACAACCATTTCTGGGGCCAAGGTGGCGGTGACGTCTTCAATGGCGGCGCTGGTGATGACATTCTGGACGGCGGCAATGACGGTGACATGCTGTGGGGCGATGAAGGCAACGATACGCTTATCGGTGGCTCCGGTCAGGATTACCTGAATGGCGGAGAAGGTATCGATACCGTTGTTTACTCAGGAAGCTCCGGCGGTGTGATGGTTGACTTGGTCAATGGTACAGCCAGTGGCGGTGACGCTGATGGTCCTGTGCAGATTGTGGGCCGCGGCACTGCCATCAAGCACGACATCATTGTTGATGTAGAAAACGTTGTTGGTTCTTACTTCGACGATCACCTCATCGGAAACGATCAGGTCAATGAGCTCTCTGGTGGTTCAGGCGACGATGTTCTGACTGGCGGCGCAGGCGCTGACATCTTGAACGGTGGAGCAGGTAGCGACACTGCAGACTATTCAGATGCAACAAGCGGTGTCCGGCTCAATCTGGCGAAGGGGCGTTCCGAGGGAGATACTTATAACTCCATCGAAAACCTTGCAGGTTCCGGTTTCAATGACCGCATGAAGGGTGACAACTCAGCGAACACTCTAACAGGTCAGGGTGGCAACGATATTCTTCGCGGCGGCGGCGGCGATGATATTCTGCTCGGTGACTTCGCCGACCTTGGAGAGGCTATCCCACGTCCAGGCATGGGCACCGGTTACGCCACACTGGGAGCGGACGCCACCAACAACTCAATGGATACCGCGTTCGATATTTCCAACAACTTCTCCTTGACAGAAGATCCAAATATTTTCGATTCGACCTCAGTCCTTCACACGACTGTCAACGCAACCGGAAATGGTTTGGGCGGCTACTACAGCATCGACCTTGCAGCTGGAACAGTTCTTACAATCGACATCGATGGTATTGCTGATCCGAACGTCCATGACAGCTGGGTGCGCTTGCTTGATAGTGATGGGAATATCGTCACTGAAAACGATGATGGTGGCGGCGATGCCGGCTCTAACAGCAGCCGCGATTCAAGCACAGTCTTCGTTGTTCAGGAAACCGGAACCTACTACATCCTTGAGGGCAGCTGGACACCGGATTCCCCTGAGGGCTGGACAGAAGCTGTTCCTGAGGGTTCCGACTACACCTTGAACGTATCCGTTGAGTTCCCGCCTGAGCCGGTTCAACCGGGTGTTGCCGGTGATGACAAGCTCTATGGTGGACGTGGCAGCGACTTGCTGGACGGCGGCCTTGGAAACGATGTTCTGGATGGCGGCGCAGGGGAAGATTCCTTCCGCTTCTCTACAGAGCTTGGCGAAGACAATGTGGATAAGATCAAGGACTTCAACAGTGCTGAAGATCTGATCCTGCTGGACAGCAGCATCTTTACAGAAGCTGGCAATGAGGGTCTGCTTGACCTGAATTCATTCCACATGAGCGCCTCTGGTGTTGCAAGAGACGCCAGTGATCGTATCATTTACGATACCGATAGCGGGGCTCTGTTCTATGATGCGGACGGGTCCGGTGATGGTGATGCGATCCAGTTCGCACGACTGGATTCAGGCTTGAACCTTGCAGCCGATGATTTTGTGATCATCTAAAAATAACGAGAGGGGCGCCTTCCAGCGCCCCTCTTCTTTTGGCTATAGTCTTTTTATAGATCTGGAACTATTGCGGGTTACATACACAATAAAGGTAGTATTATGAGGCTCTTGACCAATCGCAAAATGGTATTCGCAGCAGCCGGATTTCTGGCGTCAGGCAGTGCAGCGGTTTCCGAGACAGTCACAATACAACCAGAAGATATTAAGGTCATAGTCAGGTTCGAGGACAACACTGCCATACCGAAAGGTTCACTCGAAGTATCTTTCAAAGGGCAAGACACTCACAAAGATACCCAAGACCTTGACGGTAAAGTCCAGCTCTCAAGTTCGGGCAAATCCAAGACGCTGGAATTTTCGCTAGCATCCCCCTCCTCCACTGCAACCACATCTCCAACACTACAGCTCGTTGCCAACCTGAAACGCAGCGACGGCTGGCTACTCGCACGCGGCAGCGCAAAGTTAAAGCCGGCTACCCCAGTAGACATTACCCTTTACAAAGTAATGTACTAATTATTTTCCATCTGGCGGGCGGCCATGGACGTTGAAGTGTCCGCTTGGCGAGGAAGAGATGTTCCGTCACTTTTGAAAACATGGCACTGGGTTGGCGGGAGTTCCAAAGTCACTTCATCGCCGGCTTTGATTTGCGCATCACCTGATTTTTGAACTGTCATTAGTTCTCCATCTGGAGAGCGAACGTAGAGAAAATGGCTCTCACCCAGCTCTTCAATGACCTCTACAGGCGTAGAAATAGGCCCCTCTTGAGAGCTTTCAATATGCTCGGGCCGGATACCAATGGTAACTTTCTCTCCAACTGTAAGCTGGCTCCCGTCAACACAGGCCGCAACAGTGTTCCCATTGGCAAGCCTTGCCTCCACTTTGTCTTTGCTGGCTAAAGTAACTGCCGCAGAGACAAAATTCATTTTTGGGGAACCGATAAACCCTGCAACGAATTTATTGCGCGGGTTATGATAAAGCTCCAACGGCGAGCCCACTTGCTCCACCTGACCTGCAGAGAGAACCACGATCCTATCAGCCAGTGTCATGGCCTCCACCTGATCATGAGTTACATAGATCATGGTTGCATCCATTTCGCGGTGCAGTTTTGCAATTTCGATACGCATTTGCACACGAAGGGCTGCATCCAGATTGGACAAAGGCTCATCAAAGAGAAAGACTTTGGGATTGCGGACAATCGCACGGCCAATAGCCACCCGCTGGCGCTGCCCGCCAGATAGCTGCTTGGGCTTACGCTTCAGCAAAGGTGTCAGCTCAAGAACCTCGGCAACCTTGGTGACTTTCTCACGAATTTCCTGTTTGGAGTGTTTTGAAAGCTCCAGCCCAAAGGACATGTTCTCATAAACATTCATATGCGGATAAAGCGCGTAGGACTGGAATACCATCGCGATTTTCCGCTCTTTCGGCGATCGGTCATTCACCACCTCACCGTCTATAGACAAGGAGCCGGTAGAAATGTCCTCCAGACCTGCAATCAAGCGCAGTAACGTGGATTTTCCGCAGCCGGAAGGTCCAACAAAGACGACGAACTCGCCGCTTTTAATATCCAGATCAACACCGTGAATAATTCGGGTGCTGCCAAAGTCCTTTACGATACCTTTTAAGGTAATGCTGGCCATATTCAGTAGGCTCCCGACCCTTTTTGAATTTTCAAGAATGCTGCCTGCCATGGTGTAATGGTCACAGCCCCACCTTTAAGCCGCGCAACAAAGCCATGCCCCTTCAAGGCCAGCAGTTTGCCAAGGCTACTCACATCCAGTGTGGCAGTCTCATCGCTTAAATTGAATAGACAAAAGGTCTCTTCAGTTTCTAATGCTCTAACAAAACCCAGAATCTGGTCACCGGTATCTAAAAAGCGAATTGTTCCTTTAATGAGCGCGCTTTGACTCCGGCGCCATTTCAGGAACTGCCGCGTGCGGTTGAGGATAGAGTTCGGGTCTTTTGATTGTTCACCGACATTGCTGGCGATATGCCCAGAATCCACCGGCAGCCACGGCGTTCCCTCAGTGAAGCCCCCATGCATGGAATTATCCCATGCCATTGGTGTGCGGCACCCGTCACGACCTTTGAACTCTGGCCAGAATTCAATTCCGTATGGGTCTTGCAGCAGATCAAATAGAACCTCCGCCTCTGCAAAGCCGAGCTCTTCGCCTTGATAAATACAAGGAGAGCCGCGTAAAGATGCGTTGAGCGCCAGCAAAACCGGGGCGATTTCAGCCACATTGGCCCCCTCGCCCAAACGGGAAGCCACCCGCACAACATCATGGTTCGACATGGCCCAGCTTGGCCAGCCATCTCCAATCTTTGCTTCCAGTTTCTCAACACAGGCCTTCACGTAGGTGGGAGTGGGCGTGTTGGACAGGAGGTCGAAGCTATACGCCATATGCAAACGTTTGCTGCCCTCAGTATATTGGGTAATAAGATCTATCGCATCCTGCTCAGCCCCAATTTCCCCCACGGTCGTCGTATTGGGGTACTCATTCATCAATGCGCGCAGGCGCTCAAGAAATGCGATATTGTCAGGGCGTGACTTGTCGTAGATATGCTCTTGGAAGGTGTAGGGATTATTGTCCTTTGCAGAAGCCGAGGTTTCACTGGACTGGCGAGGGGGATTATCACGCAGCTCCTTGTCGTGAAAGTAGAAGTTCACCGTGTCCAGCCGGAAACCATCCACCCCCAGATCAAGCCAGAAGCGGGTTGCCTCCAGAACAGCTTTGCGAACCTCCTCGCTATGGAAGTTCAAGTCCGGTTGGGATTTCAGAAAATTATGCAGATAATACTGCATCCGGCGGGCATCCCATTGCCACGCCGACCCGCCAAATATGGAAAGCCAGTTGTTTGGAGGGGAACCGTCCGGTTTGGCATCGGCCCACACATACCAGTCCGCTTTGGTATTGTTGCGGCTCTGACGGCTTTCTTCGAACCACAAGTGCTGATCTGAAGTGTGGGAGATCACCTGATCCATAAGGACCCGAAGACCGAGGGCGTGGGCCTTTGCTATCAGCGTCTTGAAGTCCTGAATGGTTCCGAACATGGGATCCACCTCGGTATAATCAGAAACATCATAGCCAAAATCATCCATCGGTGATTTCATAAAAGGGGAGATCCAAAGAGCATCTACGCCCAATCCGGCAATATATTCCAGCTTGTTGGTAATCCCCTGCAAATCTCCGATACCATCCCCATTGCTATCAGCAAATGAGCGCGGGTAGACCTGATAGATGACAGCGCCCCGCCACCAATCCCTGTCATTGGGGAGCGTTGATTTGCGGGCACTTTGATCTGGGGAAACAAATGCATTCATCCCGTGATTATCCTTTTACGGCGCCAGCAGTCAGGCCAGCGACAATTTTTCTTTGAAAGATGAGTACAAGCACCACGATCGGCACGGTGACCACAACCGAGGCTGCCATGATGCGCCCCCACGGCAGCTCAAACTCGGAAGCACCGGAAAGTAGAGCAATTGCCACAGGGACCGTGCGCACATCGTTGGACAGGGTAAAAGTAAGTGCGAACAGGAACTCATTCCACGCGGCAATAAATGCCAGCAGGCCTGTTGTGACCAGAGCGGGCCACATGAGTGGCAGGAAGATCCTTCTGACAATCGTAAAGGAGGAAGCCCCGTCTACAATTGCAGCTTCTTCCAGCTCTTTAGGCAGCTCGCGCATAAAGGTTGTCAAAACCCAGACAGTAAACGGCAACGTGAGAACTGTATTGGGAATAATGAGGCCGGGCAGACTGTTATAAACGCCCAGCGCACGGATGAGTTCAAACATGCCCGAGAGTATGGCCACCTGCGGAAACATGGAGACACTCAAGACTGTCATAAGCAGCAGCCCGCGCCCTCTGAAATGGACCCTTGCCAGTGCATAGGAGGCGGTTACAGCAATAAACAGCGAGAAGATCACAACCGACGTTGCAACGATAACCGAGTTTAAAATGTTCCTGCCAAAAGGCTGCTCGGTGAAAATGCCAAGATAATTTTCAAAATTGAAGGATGTGGGCAGCAAAGAGGTGCTGAACAGTTCCGCCCCCGAACGCAGGGAAGAGACAACGGCATAGTAGAAAGGAAAAACCGAGAAAACGACTATGCAGGCGACAAGTGCATAAAACAGCACTGTTTTGATCGTTCTATTCATCACTGGCCCTCCTCAGTAACGCGGACCTTGCCGACAACCAGAGTAAGCGCGGTTAATCCGGCAACAATCATGAACAGCAACGTTGCGGCGGCAGAGCCGTACCCAACCTCTTGAAAGTCGATAAGCTGCTGCTTGGCATAAACGGACATAGACATGGTGTCGGAGGAGTTGGAGGTCAGTACGTAGATCAGATCAAAGATACGCAGCGCATCCAGCGCGCGGAAGACAACCGCCACCAAAACCGCGGGACGAATAAGCGGTAGCGTGACCTTGAAGAATACCTTAAGGGGACTAACACCGTCCACTTTTGCCGCCTCGTAAATGTCAGAGGGCAGCATTTGCAGGCCCGCAAGAATAAGCAGCGCCATGAAAGGCGTTGTCTTCCACACATCAACAATAATAACCGCCCACATGGCCGTATCGGGATTTGCTGTCCATGCAACTGGCTGGCTGATGATACCAATTGTCATCAGAATTTCATTCAGCACTCCAAACTGGTCATGAAGCAGCCACCCCCACATACGGGCAGAAACAATTGTTGGAATGGCCCATGGAATAAGCACGGCAGTTCTTGCTAAGCCGCGCCCTTTGAAGTTGGCGTGCAGAACCAGTGCCACAATCAGACCGAAGAAGGTTTCCAACCCAACCGAAATGACAGTGAAGTAGATTGTGTTACCAACAGCATTCCACCACTGCGGGTCAACCAGCAAGCCGAAAGCTTCACCATCATAAAATGCGAGATAGTTTTCAAAGCCGATAAACTGGGTAGCAGATAGGTCTGACAGGTTTGCATCGGTAAAGCCCAGCCAGATTGTTCGGAGCAAAGGCCAGCCGGCAACAACTGCCAAAGCTAGAAGCATGGGAGAGAGAAAAAGCCATGCAGAGCGAATTCTGGAAGAGGTCAGCCGAGAGCGCTGGGCTTTTACTAACTTCATTCCGCCGCTGGATACGGCAAGGGTCATGGACCTGATCCTTGGTGCACAGGCAAACTATTTAAAACAGCTTCTAAATAGGATTTGCGTTTTTATAATAGATTATTGGCGAATGCGGCCAATCAAAACCGCATTCGCAAAAGCGGGCTCTGGCTACCAGTCTTTACGCTTGATGCGCTTCAAGTCTTTTTCCAGCTTTGCAAGGGATGCCTCTGCGGTTGTTTTCCCGCTGAGAACCTTATGGGCTGCATTATAAAAAGCGTTGGAGACCTTGTTGTAATTACTGCCTGTTGCACGAGACGGGCGGGCAACAGCATTGGTGAAGGTCGCTTCCAACTGACCCATAAACGGGTTAACAGCCAGGATTTCAGTGTCGGAGTAAAGGGCTGGGATTGTTGGATTATAAGACCCTTTGATGGCAGCTTTCTTTTGCTCTTCCTTGCTTGTCAGCCACATGACAAGGCTTGCAGCGGCCTCGGGGTTTTTGGAATACTTGGAAACGGCCATTTGCCAGCCTCCCAGCGCTCCGGTTTGCTTTCCATTCTCCCCACCCTTTGGCAGTGCAACAACACCCACTTTACCCTTGACGGACGAGCCTTCTTTTTGTGCTAGCGACCATGCGTAGGGCCAGTTGCGCATAAAGACCGAGTTACCGGATTGGAAGATGCCGCGAGAATCTTCTTCCATATAGTTCAGCACACCTGAAGGGGTGATCGTACCAACCCAGCTTGCCGCCATATTCAAGGCTTTAACTGCATGAGGGTTGTTGATGGTGATGTCGCCTTCCGCGTTAACGATGTCGCCGCCGCCGTAACTATCCACCCACTCCAAGCCATCACAGGTCAAACCTTCATAGGCCTTGGCCTGAAAGACAAATCCCCACATCTTGTCTTTGCCGGAGGCGCGTTCAGCTGCTTGAATCTTTTGAGCTGTAGCGGTCAACTCTTCCCAAGTTGTTGGTACTGGTTCACCATATTTTTCCAGCAAATCTTTCCGGTAATACAAAAGGCCCGCATCGGTATATTTGGGCATAGCAACCAGTTTGCCCTTATAGGTATTGTTCTCAATAATTGGCTGGAAATGTTCGGCTTCAACACCATTTGTGTAGGGCTTCAGATCGATAAAGTGATTACCCAGAATGCCGGGCCAGATCACATCAATTTGAAAAACATCAATATCATCAGAGCCTGAGCCCAAAATTTGCTGAAATAAAGCCAACTGATCGGTGGCGGAGGTCGGCGCTGAAACGATATTGGCAGTATGGCCGGTTTTCTTTTCCCACTCAGCGACAGAGGAACGGCAGAGCTCCTGTTCCTGCCCAACACTGCCACAGGTAATCGTAACTTCCGCGGCATTGGCCTGAACTGTCAGTCCGGCAAGGCTCACTGTGGTTGCGGCTAAAACTGTTTTGATGTTCAAAAGACATACTCCCCGATGTTTTTGTTTTAGAGACATTATCGATAACCTCCCCGACAATAGCTCCGTGCCCTTTCGCAAATGGGCCAAGCAGGATAATCGAAAAGCAGCTGTTTTCATTACCCCAAAGCGCTTTGGATACTACGGTGACGGACCTACAGCTAAGTGTCAAGAGCTATTCCCTATGGGATAATTAAATGGTCAACTACTGATATTGCCTATATATTAGGCAATATTTCTTCAAATAACTGAATCAAAGCAATGTTTTCAAATTCCTCAAGTTAAGCCATCCCATTCCATAGTGCTCCCCTAGGTTTTATTTCCAAAGCGCTTTGGATATGCTATTATAAATACTCATGTGGAGCATCTATCGAAAAAGGATGGACGAACTTGATCTTACCTGAAGCTACCAGCATCAGTTGAAAAGTTATAACTGGGTAAGTTCGTCGGTTGCCGGGAATGCTGTAAAAATTGAAGGTTGAGCACTTTAATGAATTTGAAAAGCCTTTCTGTCCATCTGGGACTTTCACAAACAACCGTCAGCCGCGCCTTGAACGGGTACAGCGATGTCTCTGTGGAGACGCGCAAACGGGTTGAAGAGGCTGCGAAAAAATATGGGTACCGCCCCAATGCCAGCGCTCGCAAACTGGCAACAGGCAGATCCCGCGCCATTGGCGTTTCCTTTCCCACAGACCGCAATTTGCTCGCTGATCCACACTTTATCGAATTTCTGATCGGGTTGACCGAACAGGCTGCCGAGTGTGATTACGACCTTCTGTTATCCGCAACCAAAAGCGATTCAATTGAAGGGTATCAAAGAACCGCCGGTAATGGCGCTGTCGACCTGATGGTGCTGTCCAGCCTGGATCTGAGCGAAGAGAGGCTGGATCAACTAAAGGATATAGGCAGGCCTTTTATTGTTCATGGGCGCATTGAGGGACGTGAAGACTATGCCTATTTGGACATCGATAACCGGCAAGCGTTCTACCTCCCCACGAAACTTCTTCTGGATCTTGGGCACCGACGGATCGCCATTCTCAATGGCCCTGATGGGCGGCACTATTCCAATCAACGCGCGAAAGGGTGGGCGGATGCCTTGAAAGAGTACTCCATTGAAGCCGATCTGAATCTTACACGCGGCGGTGTGATGAGTGAGGAAGTGGGATACCGGCTTGCAAAAGACTTGCTGAAACAGGCAGAAAGGCCCACCGCGCTTTTATGTTCCAGTGTCGTTATGGCCGTTGGTGCCTACCGCGCGGCGGGAGAGCTTGGACTTTCGGTGGGCTCTGATGTCTCCATAACCGCTCATGATGATGGATTACCTTTGGTCAACCCTCAAAGAATGGAGCCTGCCCTCACAGTTACCCATTCCCCCATCCGCGCAGCAGGCAAGGAAATTGCCTTGATGGCTAAACGCTTTGTGGGAGGCGTACCTTTGGAACAGCTGAAAACCGTTTGGGATGTGGAGCTGATTTACCGCCCATCCGTTGGAGCGCCGCGCAAGAAAGTAGATTGAGACCGTCATATACCAAGCCGCGTTTAGTACCCGCGCAACTTACCTCGGTGATCAACTATCAAGTCACTTAGAAAATCGGCCAGTACACGCACTTTCCGACTTTGAGCCAGATCCGTTTGAATAACGAGGTAAATTGGTTGATCCAGACCAATATCTGGATCAATACAGACGAGGCCCTGTTTTTGAGCCAAAAGGTGGGGTATGACCGCAAGACCCAAACCCGCTTTTACGGCAGAGACCTGCGTCGCAAGAGATGTTGTGGTTACCGCAGGCGCACGTCCGTGCAAAATACGCTCCACCCATTGGGCCGCAGGCAAATAGGCCTGTGCCCCTCCCCAAGCAATAAACTCATCCGTCTCATAGCTCCCCCGCTCCAGCTCCGCACGCCGTTCTCTCGCATAATCTTTGCTGGCATAAAGGCCAAACCCTAATACTCCCAGTCGCTTTATGGTCACATTACCGCGCTCTGGCTTCACCATGCGAATAGCCAGATCCGCATCGCGGCGATGCACATTCACCGTGGCGATATCCGTGATCACTTCAACTGTAAGCCCCGGATACTGTCTTTTAAATTCACCAAGAGCTGGCAGAATAAGTGAGGTTGCAAGGTTCTCAGCGGTCGCCAAGCGCACCTTTCCGCAAAGCTGTGCTTGGCGTCCGGCTTCTGCCCCAAAGGACAGAGCAGCCTCTTCCAGCACCTCTGCTTTTTCAACCAGATTACGCCCATCCTCTGTGAGGAGATATCCTGACTGCTGGCGTGTAAAAAGCGGTACACCCAGTGCATTTTCAAGCCTGTCAATCCGGCGGGATAAAGTTGCTATCCCCATAGTGAGAGAGGCCGCAGCCGCGCTCAACGTGCCATATCGGGAGACCGCCAGAAAGGCACGGGCATCATCCCACACCAGCCGTCGGGTTTTGTATTTTTCAATATCGGAAAACCACTTCTTGGAACTCGCTAATTTCTTCATTTTGGAAACATGCCACATTGCCTCTGAAAAGCACAAGGAGGCTATCATGCAAAAACGTAAACTAGGTCAGGACTTTGAAGTATCCGCTATTGGGCTTGGCTGCATGGGAATGAGTGAATTCTATGGGCCCCGCGACGATACCCAATCGCGGCAAGTTCTCTCCCGCGCAGTGGAACTCGGAATCAACTTTCTCGATACGGCGGACATGTACGGCCCGCATCACAACGAAGAGCTACTAGGCGAGTTTCTTCGAAGCAGCCGAGCCGATGTGCGCATTGCAACGAAATTTGGTATCCGGCGCAACCCCGGAGAATACAAACGAATTCTGGACAATAGCCCTTTATATATGAGCCAAGCCTGTGAAGGTTCTTTAAAACGCTTGGGCGTGGACTACATCGACCTTTACTACGTACATAGAGTAAGCCCGTCCCATCCAATTGAAGAGACAATAGAGGCTCTGTCCCGCTTGATCCAGCAAGGAAAGATTGGCCACATCGGCCTTTGCGAAGTCAGTGCCAAAACTCTACGGAAAGCCCATGCTGTACACCCGGTAACAGCAGTGCAGACAGAATACTCCCTATGGTCGCGGCAGGTGGAAAGCGACATTTTGCCGACTTGTCAGGAACTAGGTATTGGATTTGTCCCTTATTCACCGCTGGGGCGCGGCTTCCTGACAGGGCGTTTTCAAGATACTCAGGAATTTGAGGAGAATGACTTTCGCACATCCCTCCCCCGTTTTTCTGCAACTGCCCTCACCCAGAATAAAAGCATCGCAGAAGTGATCTCTCAAACCGCGAAGGAGAAGGGATGTACCCCTGCGCAGTTGTCCCTAGCATGGCTTTTGGCACAGGGGGACAACATTGTGCCCATTCCAGGCACGAAAAAACTCAAATATCTGGAGGAGAATGCAAAGTCCCCGGCAATCCACCTGAGCAAAGCTGACTGCAAGAAACTGGAGGCCTCTCTAACCCCCTTACCTGTTATCGGAGAGCGATACACAGCAGAAGGCATGAAGGGGCTTAACGCATAACTCACACCTCTCTTTCTGCTTAAATAAATGATGCCCCAAAATACAACGGCATCACCTTGCTAAAGCGCAGACAAAGATACGAGCAAAAGTGGCAACCCCTAACAAAAAAGGCACGGCCCTAACGGGCGCGTGCCTTTAAACTGCTAAGTACAGACTATCGCAATTAAGAGATAGCAGCCTGTGCTTTTTCAACCAGCGCTTTGAACGCTTCTGGCTGATGGATAGCAATGTCGGACAGAACCTTACGGTCTACTTCGATGCCAGCCTTGTTCAGACCATCGATGAAACGACCATAGGTCATGCCGTGCTCACGGGTTGCAGCGTTGATACGCTGAATCCAGAGCGAACGGAAGTTCCGCTTGCGAGCCTTACGGTCGCGATAAGCGTACTGTGCCGCTTTTTCGACCGCCTGCTTAGCTGTACGGATGGTATTTTTACGACGGCCATAGTAACCTTTGGCTGCCTTAATAACCTTTTTGTGACGAGCGTGGGCTGTAACGCCTCTTTTTACACGCGACATGGGTAACTCCTAGTCTCAATTGCTGGACGGCTTAGCCGTATGGCAGGAACTTCTTCACGATACGGGCATCCTGATCGCACAATGTGGTTGTGCCACGTGCGTTACGGATGAACTTTTTCGAGCGTTTGATCATGCCATGGCGCTTGCCGGCCTGAGCGCATTTAACTCTGCCTGTCGCGGTGAGTTTGAAGCGTTTCTTGGCTCCAGACTTCGTCTTCAACTTGGGCATTTTGCGTCCTTTCTTTATATGGCTGGCTAATTGCCAACCAAGGTCACATCTTGGATGCATCAAAAGCCGCCACGGCATGCCCTATATGCCTTGGAAAGAAACCTTTTTAAAAAAGCTTTTCACCAAGAGTAGCCGGGCGACTTTGAACCGCGGGGTTATAGGACTGAACTGCCAGAAAAGCAAGAGGCAATCCGCTTCGAGAAGTGCTCTTGAAAGGGGAGACTGGGATTGGGCAAAAAAATACCCGGCGCACGAATACGCCGGGTAAAATTTTCTAACAAAAATCAGATTGAATTAGCGAGCAATCGGCGCCAACACCATCATCATCTGCCGACCTTCAAGCTTTGGATGGCTTTCCACCTTGGCGATATCAGCAGTTTCTTCTTTTACTTTCAGAAGAAGCTTCATACCCAGGTCCTGGTGAGCCATTTCACGGCCACGGAAACGAAGCGTAACCTTGACCTTATCGCCATCATCGAAGAAGCGCTTCATGTTTTTCATCTTCACTTCATAGTCATGAGTGTCGATGTTTGGGCGCATCTTGATCTCTTTGATCTCGACGATTTTCTGCTTCTTGCGAGCTTCAGCAGCTTTTTTCTGGGCCTGATACTTATAGCGACCATAGTCCAGAATTTTACAGACAGGAGGCTTGGAATTCGGCGCGATTTCTACTAGGTCCAGCCCCTGATCCGAAGCCATTTCAAGGGCTTTTTCGATAGGTGTTGGGCCAAGGTTTTCCCCTTCAGCATCAATCAACTGGACTTCACGAACACGAATTTCTTGGTTGGTGCGCGGCCCTTCCTTCGTGGGGGGTGGTGCGCGAAACGGACGACGAATGGTGGCTAACTCCTCTTTGGATGCCGATAAAAGCTAATTACAGAATGGTTCCATGAACCTTTATCTCAGCTTCGTCAAGACCTGAAGCCAAAAAGAAAAAAGTCTATCGACACCCTGTTGCACAAAGATCGATAAAAATACGCTGCAAGTCAACAGCTCTACAACTAAAAAAGATCAAGCTTTCAGCCAATCTATCCTCAATTTCCCAATTGCTTGGCATAGACATCAAGGGTCGCGGAACACATTGCCTCTTTTGTAAATTTTTGTTTTACATGGGCCAATGCCCTGCTTCGCAAATCCTCAAGATCTACCTGAGGCAGACTCAGAACAGTTTCAAGGGTTCGCGCAAGCGATTCTGCATCTCCCGCGGGCACATGCCATCCGGTGCGCTCGCTTTCCGAAACTACCGGCGGCACCAGAACCGTTTCTGGTACCGCGCCAATATCACTCACAATCACCGGAACACGGGCGGCCTGAGCCTCCACTGCTGCACGCCCAAACGCCTCTGGCTCAATGGAGGCCACAACACTTACATCGGCAAGAGCGTGGGCGGCTGCAACATCGGCGCAATGGCCAACCAGCTTGATACGCTCGCTAAGCCCCGCCTGATCGATTTGCGATTTGAGCGAGCGAAGATACTCCTCCCGCCCCTGATGGTCCCCCGCCAGAACAACACAAAGATCCTCATAGTCTCCACTACCGAGCAGGCGCACCGCCGCATCAATAAGAACCCCCTGCCCCTTCCATGCGGTCAATCGGGCCACGTTCAAAATAACCCGCTGTCCTTTGCGCAGGCCCCAAGCCGTCCTCAAGGCTTCCTTGCGCTCTTCCTCCACATTGTTCGGGTCAAGGTAGCCTAGATCAGAGCCCCTATGGATAACCGTGATTTTGGAGGTAACGGCAGCATTTCTTTGCCGGATGACGCCAGCGGTGTAATTGGAATTTGCGATAATGGCATCAGAACGGGTCATTGCCGAATTATAAAAGGCTTTCAAAGCATTCTGTTCTTTGTAGAGCCCGTGATAGGTCGTCACAAATGGGATTTTCAGTGCATGAGCTGCCCACAGCGCCGACCATGCAGGCGCACGACTTCTAGCGTGGATCAAAGAGACGTTGCTTTCCCTTGCAATTTTAATAATACGCCGCGAGTTTTGCCAAAGCCTAGCAGGGCTCTTGGTTCCAGCTGGAAACTGAATGTGCCGAGCGCCCGTAGCCTCCAGCTCCGGCAACAGCCTTCCCCCTTCCGACAAAACAATCGATCCCCACCCATGCTTTACAATTGCCTCGGCCACATCAACGGTTGTGCGCTCAGCGCCGCCAGTTCGAAGATCGGGGACAATTTGCATTATTGTTGGCATAGGGGCCTTCCTCTGGGCGTTAAATCTGGCATTTGTAACTGGAACAGTTTGCGGCACAGGTTTTCTTCAATAAATATCCGCTGTGTCCTACAAAGGTAGACAATCGGAGGTTCTTTAATGAGTGCTCAGATACCCCAATTCATTGAGGTTGGCAAAGACTCTGAAACACGCAGGATCGCGGTCAGGCAAGACAAGCGCTCCAGCACAGGCGTTTTGTGGCTTTCCGGCTTCAAATCCGACATGCAGGGAACCAAAGCACAAGCACTGGTAAAATGGGCCGAAGACAAAGGCGTCACCTGCACCCGCATGGATTACTCAGGACACGGAGAATCCAGCGGGGAGTTTACCGAAGGCACGATCTCCAAGTGGCTTAAAGAGGCCAAAGCCGTTTATGAGCGGTTCTGCGATGGTCCAACAATCATCATCGGCTCGTCCATGGGGGGATGGATTGCCCTTGCCCTTGCCAAAGCACTCGCCAATGGAGAAAAGCTGGGCAATGGAACGCTTGCCGGCATGGTTCTGATTGCCCCGGCTCCCGACTTTACCGAGGAACTCATGTGGAAACAGGAGTTTACCGAGGAAATCAAGCGCGAGATTATGGAAAAGGGCCGCATGGAGCGCCCCTCCGAATATGAAGACAGCCCCTATATCATCACTCGCGATTTGATTGAGGACGGGCGTAAAAACCTTCTCTTGGGGGAAGCTATTCCAACCAATTGTAAAACAATCATTCTACAAGGTCAGAAAGACCTTTCCGTACCTTGGCAGCACGCCCTGCGTATTACAGAGCAGATTGTGAATGATGACGTGCTTCTCACCTTCGTAAAGGATGGCGACCATAGTCTTTCTCGCCCAGAAGATCTTGATCGGCTATTATCCTCCATTGAGAGCCTCATCTAGGTTTATGGCTCTTCGGAACTGCACGAATAAATAGGGCACCTATGGTTATTCAAAAACTCATCTATACGGTTTTCTCGCTCTTGGGTGTCCTTGCGTTTTCTGCTGAAACCGTCATGGCAGTTCCCCTACCCAACAAAAAACCTTTTGCAATTCCGGCCCATGATTCTCAGGCCCGCAGTGAGCAAACAAAGTTTGACGGGCCTGCAAAAGAGTACTTTGGCGCACATCGCACACCTGCCAGTTTGAAGGCGGAAAGCTACGGCTCCTACGCCAAGGGCTGCATTGCGGGCGCGGTTGAAATGCCAAAAAACGGTACCACCTGGCAAGTCATGCGCTTGTCTCGCAATCGCAACTGGGGGCACCCCAAGCTCGTCGCATTCCTGCAAGACCTTGCGGGGCAAGCACCTTCTCTGGGCTGGAACGGCCTGCTGGTTGGCGACATGTCCCAACCCCGCGGCGGCCCCATGCTCACCGGTCACGCCAGTCATCAGGTGGGACTGGATGCCGACATCTGGCTTCGTCCACTGCCTGAAAAACGGTTTACGCCCGCCCAGCTGGAAAAGGTCAGCGCCATCTCCATGCTGAAAGGGCCGATGGACGTGGCGGGTGCGGACCGCTCAGTTGACCCTGAGATTTGGACCCCTGCCCATGCGGGCCTTATCAAAGCCGCTGCACAACATCCGGAGGTCGCCCGCATTTTCGTCAGCCCTGCCATTAAAAAGGAACTCTGTGAGTTTGAAACAGGTGAAAATCGGGACTGGCTGCGTACCGTACGCCCTTGGTGGGGGCATCATTATCACTTCCACGTGAGGATGAAGTGCCCTGCGGAAGATAAATCTTGCAAAAATCAGCCGGCACCACCGCGCGGCGATGGCTGCGGGTCAGAGCTGGGTTGGTGGCTTTCCGATGAACCTTGGGTTCCAAAACCAAAGAAACCCGGCGAAAAAAAGAAGGTTACGCCTAAGAAACCACCACTGGAAGTCATCGATCTTCCCACTCAGTGCACTAAAGTGCTGCTGGCAAACTAATTCTAAAGGTTTCAAGGAGGATGCTTGACGTCCTTCCAAAACTGGAAGAGTCCTTTTAAAAATCCAATATACTGGTCATTTAGGTCTTTGCCTAAGTGTCCAGCAATGGTAATTGAGCGCCATGACCACGAAAACACTGTCCAACATACGCAATTTTTCAATTGTTGCGCACATCGACCACGGTAAATCCACACTGGCCGATCGCCTGATCCAGTCCACTGGCACGTTGACCGAACGTGAAATGACGGAGCAGGTTCTCGATTCCATGGATATCGAGAAAGAACGCGGCATTACGATCAAGGCACAGACTGTTCGCCTGATTTACAAAGCCGAAGACGGTCAGGAATATACCCTGAACCTGATCGATACGCCCGGTCACGTGGACTTTGCCTACGAAGTTTCGCGCTCCCTTGCTGCGGTAGAAGGCTCCCTTCTGGTCGTCGATGCCTCGCAAGGTGTGGAAGCGCAAACTCTGGCAAACGTATATCAAGCCATTGAAAACGATCATGACATCGTGACGGTTTTGAACAAGGTTGACTTGCCTGCCGCAGAGCCGGACCGTATTAAAGAGCAGATCGAAGATGTGATCGGCCTTGATACGGCTGAATCAGTCATGATTTCCGCCAAGACCGGCCTAGGTATTCCTGACGTTCTGGAAGCAATCGTCAAACAGCTACCCGCCCCTAAAGGCGACCCTGACGCACCCCTCAAGGCCATGTTGGTGGACAGTTGGTACGATACGTATCTGGGCGTTATGGTGCTTGTACGCATCATTGACGGTGAGCTGAAAAAAGGCGATTCCATCAAGATGATGGGAACCGGTGCGGTCTATCCGGTGGACCGTGTAGGTGTTATGACCCCGGCCTTTGTCGCCACCGACCGCCTTGGCCCCGGTGAAATTGGCGTGTTGACTGCGTCCATCAAGGAAGTTGCCGACACCCGTGTTGGTGATACAGTCACCATGGACAAAAAAGGCTGCACAGAGGCTCTACCTGGCTTCAAACCAGCCCAACCAGTTGTGTTTTGTGGTCTGTTTCCGGTAGATGCCAACGACTTTGAGGATCTGCGCTCTGCAATGGGCAAGCTACGCCTCAACGATGCGTCCTTCTCCTTTGAAATGGAAACATCAGCCGCTCTCGGCTTTGGCTTCCGCTGTGGTTTCCTTGGCCTGCTGCACCTTGAAATTATTCAGGAGCGCCTGTCCCGCGAGTTCAATCTGGACCTGATCGCAACCGCTCCATCCGTTGTTTACGAGATGGAGATGACTGACGGTTCCAATTTTGAAATGCACAATCCAGCTGACATGCCGGATGTGGTCAAGATCAAGGAAATTCGTGAGCCTTGGATCCGCGCAAACATCATGACACCCGACGAGTATCTGGGTGCAATCTTGAAACTGTGTCAGGATCGTCGCGGTATTCAGGTTGACCTGTCCTATGTGGGCAGCCGTGCCATGGTAACCTATGATTTGCCGCTCAACGAAGTTGTTTTTGACTTCTATGATCGATTGAAGTCCATCTCCAAAGGGTATGCATCCTTCGATTACACCATTAGCGAATATCGCGCTGGTGACTTGGCAAAAATGTCTATTCTGGTGAATGACGAGCCCGTAGACGCGCTGTCCGTTCTTGTTCACCGTTCACAGGCAGAGCGCCGTGGCCGTGCCATGTGTGAGGTTCTTAAAGAGCTTATCCCTCGTCACATGTTCAAAATCCCAATTCAGGCCGCACTTGGTGGACGTGTTATCGCGCGTGAAACTCTCTCTGCCCTGCGTAAAGACGTGACTGCGAAATGTTACGGCGGTGACGCCACCCGTAAGCGTAAGCTTCTGGAAAAACAGAAAGCGGGTAAGAAGAAAATGCGCCAGTTCGGTAAAGTGGAAATCCCTCAGGAAGCCTTCATTCAGGCCCTGAAGATGGACGACTGAGACCAGTTTTGCCTCAAGAATAGTCCACGCCTGTGCATCTGCTTAGCGCACAAATATACGAACTTATTGAAAGGCAGCCATCTGGCTGCCTTTCGTATATATACTTAAGTTCTAATTAAGTATATTTTTAACAGATATTTATTTAAACACGCTTTAATTGCCTTTTTATCAATCATAAGTTGATGCAGCTAAAATACACCTACCTAGGCAACTGGCTATATTTCTGCCCTATCAGTAAAAATGGATTTGCTATGAGTGAAAATAATACAACTCAAATCAACATTAACGTAAGTGAAAACCAAAAGTCGGCCATTATAGGATTTGTTCTGTGGTTCTTTCTTGGAATGCTCGGTATTCATCGAATCTACATGGGCAAAATAACTTCAGGCATAGCCATGGCTGCCATGACGGTTATAGGCGGGATTACAGCTATCTTCTTAATAGGTTACTTTATTTTAGTTGCAGTGTGGGTATGGTGGATAATAGATCTTGTTCTCATGGCTATTAATGCAAGTAAAGGTCAAAAGTTGCTCTAGAGTTGCAAATATAACCCAGCTTTGTACTATGCAACCAATCGCTTGACTATCTCTTGGGGCCTCGCTTCTTTTACTACCCAAAGCGAAGCCCCAAATAGGAATTTCAATAGGCCTGTTTAACTCACAACTGATGAGGCTCGCCCTCTCCGCCATTCAAATAGTCCTTCAGGCTATTTGCAAAATATCGTTCCCATCCGTCTACACAGATCTCATGGCATTGCAGTGCTGGAATCAGCCCCTCATGGGTAAGCGTTATAGAGCATCCTCCATTCTTTTTTCTAATATCCCAGCGTAGCCTCGTGTCATTCCATTCTTCAGGCTCAGAAACCTGCCGACTTATAATATTGGAAGCCGTGCACGACCAAAGAACCTGCTCAGGTACTTTGGAGTGGTCCAGACGAAAGGTCTTGAATGATGGCCCAAAGTGAACGGTCATCTCACCCTCTTTGCGGTCAACTTCCGGCGTCCACCATTTCTCAACATCCCCGATAATCGCTTGGCAAGCGCGATCAGGAGAGCAGGCAACCTCTATCGTTTGCGTGTAACTTTCGCTCGGGCTCTTCCTATAGGAAGCCTTTGCGAGAAACTCACCTACACTTTTGCGAAGGGCACCAAAATGCTTATCCCAGCCTTTATCGAAGGCTTGAAAGAGGTTGAGAGCGACAGACCCTGCAGCGTCTTCAACCCCATCGTGGGTCAGTAACAAACGGGTACCACCGGCAACCTCCTCCAACTCCCAAATCACAGTCGTCTCATTGTGTTTTAGTGGTTCAACGATAAAGGTGGTGACGAGCCTGTGGGGCGGGTCCATTTCAAGTACCTGCCCCCATATCAACGGAACGCGCCGGTCATTCTCATCGACACGGTAGAGGCTATAGCTCGCGCCACTTGAAAGGTTCTCTTCTGCGGGGTGATACCACTCCCCAAGCTTATCCTTGTCAGTCAAGAACGACCAGACGATCTCACGGGGAGCTTCAAAGAAAATAGATTTCACCAGAGTTGCCGAATTCATTGCTCTTCCTTTCCTTGATTTGCCTGCTCACGTGCAACTGCATCTTGCAGGAGTGACAAGCGTTGATCCCAGAATTGGCTGAAGTAGTTGAGCCAGTCGGAAACCGACTTGAGACCTTGCGGCTCCAGCCTGTTCACCCGCTCCCGCCCCCTTGGAAGCACTGAAATGAGTTCCCCTTCGCCAAGAATTGTCAGATGTTTTTTGACTGCAGCGCGGGTGATGTCGAAATGAGTGCAAACCTGAGCGATTGTCATGTCTTGACGACTCAACAGCAAGAGAATTTCGCGGCGTGTCGGGTCCGCAAGAGCACGAAAAACGCACTGTTCCTGTTTTGAGTGGTAGCTTTGCGGGGTGGGCATACGGGCTGTTTCTCCTCATCCAATACCAAAAGGTACCACATAATGTAGTACCTTTTGGTATTATGTCATTCCCCCAAATATAAGGGAAATACAGATGTGATGCGGAATAAGAGCTCTAAAATAGGAGAACTGTCCTGCCCTATATCCGGGTTAAACAGCTCCCAAAAGGGTTGGCCACAGTACTTTTTTACTCGTCCTGAAAGAATTTAAATGCCCCACAGAGCGCAACCCATAGTCTTTAGGCTGAATTCGAATTCTCTCAATATCCGCTGCTGAATAAACACGTGTCAACCGATCGGCAGCTACCGTCGGGACCATCTGGTCATCTTCAAAACTGATAATGCGCATGGGGCCTGCGTAAGGAACTGCTTTCCCTTGGCGAATGCTTTTCTCTACTTGCTTTTCATAGAGGTTTCTCTCATTGCACCATTGTCGCCATGTCCAGAAAACATCGGAGGGCATGTTCTCGGCCATGCCAAATTTACTTCCTACAAAATAACCCTTAGCCCTCGTCCAAAAGGGACCGAGAATATGCCAGAATAAACCTACCCAAAAAATATAGGGAAACGAATGATCGTAGAGATGTGTCGGGCCACTGGCCACGGTTGTCATGCGGTCAATTTTGGACGTATTTTCGTGAAACGGCGTTCCTAACCCGCCAAGTGATTGCCCTATAACATGCACCTCTGGCGTTTTTGCCAGAGAGACAAGATAGTCTAGAGCCGCTTGTTGATCGCAAATGGCCCAGTCCATCATATTGGCCTTACTGGCCTTGAGTGCATCAATCGTTTTCGGCTCATTTTTCCCGAAATCTCGATAATCATAGGTAAGCACAAGGTGGCCCTGCTCTGCAGCCCACTTAGCAAATGGGTGATAAAACGACTGGGGAACACAAGTCGCAGCATGGATCACAAGTGAGGACTTGAGAGGCCCGCGTGGCCAAAAAACAGTTCCACGCAGCGTCTCCCCATTGGAGGGGAAACTCACCGTTTCTTCTTTCACCCTTTCCTCACTCTTCAGCATCTCGCCCATAGTCCTTCCCACATATTAGCCATCCTCAAACAGCACAGTGTAGCTGCTCCATTAGAATAACAAGCTGCCCATTGGTTCCACTGGATTTTAAGGAATGCTGACAAACAGGCCTGCAAAAGTTAGGACTAAGGATAGCTGCCTATCATTTTTGTTCCTCTAATTTTCGGATAATTCTAGAATTAGTTAGGCAGATATTTTCATAGTCTCTCTCTAGTCTATTAATAAATTGCAGTGATTTCCAAGGAGCAGACCATGTCTCTTCACGTGGGAGAAGTTGCGCCGGATTTTACGGCGGACACAACGATAGGTACTATTAACTTCCACGAGTGGAAAAAAGACAGCTGGGCTCTTTTCTTCTCCCACCCCGCCGACTTCACTCCCGTGTGCACAACAGAACTCGGCCGTGCCGCACAGCTGCAAGAGGATTTCAAAGCTCGGAACGTTAAACCCATCGCTCTTTCAACCGACAGAATTGAGGACCACTTGCGGTGGGTCTTCGACATCAATGAAACTCAAGATGCCTTGGTGCGCTTTCCGATTATTGCAGATAATACAATGGAAATATCTCGCATGTATGACATGATCCATGCGCAAGAAAGCGAAGTGAAGACCATCCGCACTTATATGATCATCGATCCCGACAACAAAATCCGAGTAACCTGCGCCTACCCAATGGCCGTTGGACGCAGTTACACAGAAATTTTCCGGATTATAGATGCTTTAATCGTCAGCGACATGCATCAGGTCGCCACTCCTGTTGACTGGGAGAAGGGGGACTCGGTCATCATCCCACCTAATATTGACAACGCCACTGCCCGCCGTATGTTCCCCCGCGGCTGGAATGAAGTCCTGCCATATCTGCGTTATACGCGCTACGATCAATAGAGAGTGCCCGCATCAAGCCCCCCTTCATATACTGACAATATCAAAATTATCGGCTTACATTATAGCGATTGACCTTCTGTGCTTGGGAAGTGACCATTAACCGACTAGGCACAGGAGATTCAGATTGCCTTCCCACAACATACCCCTCATTTTGACTGTTATACTCGGCCTCGCTGCCTGTGCTTCTGCAGGTAACGAGACCCTTAGAAGCGAGACGCAGGTTTCACTGGACCAAAAGTTTGAAAAGGGTGTGACTACAAAAGAGCAGGTTAAAACCTCTTTCGGACAACCTCAGACTTTGAATTTCACAGACAGTGGGAATGAAGTCTGGAAATACAGGCACGTACGCGCAAAAGCAAAGGCGACTAATTTCATACCCGTTGTCGACCTTCTAGCAGGTGGTCAAGATTTAAAGACGAAAGAGCTCGCACTTTTCTTTGACACAAACGGCGTTCTGGTCAACTACTCCATGACTGAATCTAAAAGTGAAATCCGTACTGGGCTCATCACCGCTAACGCTCAGTAGATAACAAAAACGCGGCGCTCAAGATGAACGCCGCGTTTTATTTTTTCATCTACTTGCAAGTCTTACCCGCGTAGTGTTCCGCCGGTTGTTTTTGCGACAGCTGCAACAATCTTGGCAGAGACAGCTTCGATGTCCTCATCGGTCAAGGTTTTCTTAACCGGTTGAAGCATCACGTCGATAGCCAGAGAACGCTGGCCTTCTGGAACGCCTTGCCCCTCATAGATATCAAAGAGTGTTACGTCTTTGATCAGATTTTTGTCCGCACCACGGGCAGCTCTTAGGAGCTTTTCAGCCGGAACATCCGCATCCACAAGGAACGCAAAGTCACGGCGCACCGGCATCAGATCAGCCGCATTGAGTGCGCCCTTGCTGCGGGTTGCTTTTTTCTTTGGTGCTGGAGGTGCGTCAATGAACACTTCAAAGCCGACCAGCGGGCCTTCAAGATCCAGCTCTTCCAGTGTTTTGGGGTGAATTTCACCAAACAGAGCCAGCGTATTCTTCGGACCCAGCTTCAACGCACCGGAACGACCGGGGTGGTAGTAGCTCGGCGCATCTGTGAACACCATCAACTTCTCGGTCGGAGCACCAATGGCAGACAGTGCAGCTTCTGCATCCGCCTTGGCATCAAACACGTTCACAGCCTCAGAGTTACCGGACCAGTGACGACCTGCGCCGCCCATGGACGCAGTTCCGCGGCGGATACCGGCAACGACCATTTTCTGGCCCTTTTCCGTATCATCCGTGAACACTTGTCCAACTTCGAACAGAGCGACATCCGGATAGCCACGATCAGCATTACGCTGAGCAGCAGTTAACAGACCCGGCAACAAGGACGGACGCATGTCGGACATATCTGCGGAAATCGGGTTAGCCAATTCCAGTTCCTTGCCGCCGCCATCGAAGATTTCAGCTTGACGTTTGGAAATGAAGGACCATGTGACAGCCTCGTCCATACCACGCGTTGCCAGCGTACGGCGGGCGCTGGAGCGGCGGTTTTGGCTCACGGTCAAAACTTTTTCTGAGACAGGCGACATGCGCGGCAAAGTTTCGGCTGGGACATTATCCAAGCCAATAATGCGCACAACCTCTTCAACCAGATCAGCTTTGCCATGTACATCCGGTCGCCAGCTTGGTGGAGTTACCTGAACGCTCTCACCTTCACCGGAAATAACAAAACCAAGCGCACTCAAAATACCTTTGATTTCATCGCTGGAAACATCCAGACCAGACAGGCGTTTTACTTCTGCAAACGGGAAGTTGATGACCAGTTCATTAGAAGGAACATCACCGGCAAGGGTTGCCTCGGTTGCTTCGCCGCCGCAAAGGTCGATCACCATTTGCGTTGCAGCGTCCAAGCCTTCAGCCATGTAATTCGGGTCAACACCGCGCTCAAAGCGATAGCGTGCATCGGACACAACATTGAGCTTGCGACCTGTGCGGGCAATCATCAACGGGTCCCAAAGAGCTGATTCAATGAGGACATTCACAGTCTCATTGGTACATCCGGACTGCTCGCCGCCCAAAATACCACCAAGAGACTCAACGCCGTTATCATCGCTGATTACAACAGTACCACTCTCGAGAGCGTACGTTTTACCATCAAGACCGGCGTAGTCCTCACCGTCACCATCATAGTGGGTTACAACCAGATCACCATGCACCTTATCCGCATCGAACACATGCAGAGGACGGCCTTGGTCGAATGTCATGTAGTTGGTAATATCAACGAGGGTGTTGATCGGGCGCAGACCAATATCGCTCAAGCGCTTTTGCAGCCACTTTGGCGAGGGGCCATTTTTCACGCCCTTTACCAGACGCAGACCGAATGCAGGACAATGCTCTGGATTATCACCCAGCTCCAGCGTCAAACCAATAGGGTTCGGACCAGTTGGCGCGAATGCTGGTGCCTTTGGAGCTTTCAAGGTACCTAGGCCAGCAGCAGCAAGGTCGCGAGCGATGCCGTAAACACTGGCGCAGTCAGGACGGTTTGGAGTGAGACCGATTTCGATGACAGGATCATCAAGGCCCGCATACTCAACGTACGGCATTCCAACAGGGGCGTCATCCGGCAGGTCGATCACGCCGTCATGCTCATCAGAAAGTTCCAGCTCGCGCTCGGAAGCCATCATGCCGAAGCTTTCAACATCGCGGATTTTGCCAACGGACAAAGTCACATCAAGACCGGGAACATAATCGCCCGGCTTGGCAAACACACCCACAAGTCCAGTGCGGGCATTCGGCGCGCCGCAAACAACCTGCAACGGATCACCTTCACCGGTGTCCACTTTCAGTACGCGTAAACGATCTGCATTGGGGTGCTGCTCCGCATGCAAAACCTTGGCGATTTTGAAAGCGCCAAGCTTTTCAGCAGGGTTAACAACCTCTTCGACCTCAAGGCCGATCATGTTCAGTTTCTCAAGAATCTCGTTGAGACTTGCATCGGTCTCAAGATGGTCCTTGAGCCATGAAAGAGTGAATTTCATTGATCTGCTCTTCTTTATCTAGGCAGCGGAAGGACCGCGAATTACTTGGAAAGGCCAGCCAACAGAGTTGGCATGTCCAGAGGGCGGAAACCATAGTGCTTGATCCAGCGTACATCGCCATCAAAGAACGCACGCAAATCTGGCATGCCGTATTTCAGCATGGCAAGGCGGTCGATACCGATGCCCCAGGCAAAGCCTTGGTAGACGTCAGGGTCGAGGCCACAATTACGCAGGACATTCGGATGCACCATGCCCGAACCCAGAATTTCCATCCAGTCGGAGCCTTGACCGATTTTCACTTCACCGCCCGAGCGGTCACACTGCACGTCCACTTCCATGGAAGGCTCGGTGAACGGGAAGAAGCTTGGGCGCAAGCGCAACTTCACATCATCCACCTCGAAGAATGCCTTGAGGAATTCCTGCAGGGTGCCCTTCAGATGCCCAATGTGGCTGGCTTTATCGATGACAAGACCTTCCAACTGGTGGAACATGGGCGTGTGCGTCTGGTCACTGTCACAGCGGTATGTGCGGCCCGGAATGATAATGCGCAGCGGTGGCTCCTGTGTGCGCATGGTGCGAACCTGCACTGGAGAAGTGTGCGTACGCAGCAACTTGCGCTCACCCTCTTCGTTTTCATTGAAGAAGAACGTGTCGTGCATTTCACGCGCTGGATGCCCTTCGGGAAAGTTCAATGCTGTAAAGTTCAGCTCATCCGTTTCAACGTCCGGCCCTTCGGCAACAGAAAAGCCCATATCTGCAAAAATGGCGGTAATCTCGTCCACCACTTGAGAGATCGGGTGAATGTGGCCCATTTCCGTAGGCGCAGCACGCAGCGGCTGTGTCACATCAATGGTTTCGCTTTTCAAGCGTGCATTCAGGGTTTCTTCCTTAAGCACGGTTTTACGAGCAGCAATGGCATCGGCAACACGGTTTTTCAGGCCGTTGAGTGCCGGCCCCATTTCCTTACGCTCTTCCGGCGTCATTTTGCCGAGCGTCTTCATTTTCTCAGAAACGGAACCCTTTTTACCAAGGGACGCCACGCGCACATCTTCAAGCGCAGCTTCGCTGTCAGCACCGGCAATAGCGGTGTTGATATCAGCTTCAAGTATTTCGAGGTCGGACATAATCCCTCAAAGGTTTGCAGCAGGCTTTAAAAGCCAAGCGATAATAACGAATTCGTGGAGTGTCTTTTAGCAGGTTTACAGCGGCTTTCCAGTGGTGAACCATGAATTTTCCAAGTGCCGACAAAGGTATTTCCTACTCAGTGTCTCAAGGCGGGCTCACGCTGGACTTTATCTTGATAGCTTTGGAAAATTTGAGGCGTTCCGCAAACGGATCATGCGCACTGTAGCGTGTTAATTACACACTAGAATCTAAATCGTCCGCATGCAGGCCCTGCGTGAATATGGGGGGAAACGGAGCGAATCGTAGCTCGGTTATGCTGATGGAACTCTATCATGCAGCTAGACTAGTAAAGACTACATCCAAGATCAATCAATGATTTAAGGAAGGAACACGCGCAATTATAGGCCCCATATATTATGGGTATGTATTTATACGTGCATATAGTCTAATGTTCTATGGCTGCATATATTTGGGGGGAGATAGACAATGATTGAATTTCTCTGCGTTATGGCCATCCTTGCCATTATCACCATTGTCACCCACTGGCGCAAAGATGGCGGAAAAGACACACAGCAGCGGACCAGCCAACGTGTAAAAGGACGACGTGGCACTCACGCTTCTCGCTGAAAACTACCGATCTCCGGATTATATGTGGCCGTTAAACCTCAAACCAGTTTAGCTTAGGCCCCATGTTGTGCACGAGAGTTTCCCCAATGCGGCCTGTTTGGCCCCATGCAAAATGAACATGGCCACACAGGTTCAACACCGGTTGTGTGCTCTTTACGGCATCATGTACTGAAACACTGCCCCCATGAGAACCATCTTTATGCAGGTCCGCAATGCCATAGGGCGGCGTGTGGGTTACCAGAACGGAGCCACGCGGACACGAAGAGAGCAGCGCCTCTGCCACCTCTTCGCTCATCGCCTCTCCATGATTCTTGTCCATCTGCTTGGGCACTTCTTTTCCCAAACCAAAAAAGAAATGGCCTTCCAGCTCTACACCTGTACCGTGCAGAAAGTGCCCTAACTCCCAACCTGCACAAAACTCTTTCAGTTCGTGTTCACGATCATGATTTCCCGAAACCAGAACAACAGGGACCCGGCACCCTTTCAAAATCTCGAGCGTATCCAGAAGGCCAATACCTTTATGGGCAAAATCTCCCGCTCCAACAACAACGTCCGCTTGAGCACTTTCCTCTACAATGGAATAGGCAACATCTTGCTTACGATGAAGGTCGCTAAAACCCAGAATACGCATGGGATACCTCTTGGCACTTACAGTAAGTCTTGAGAGCGGAAATACAGTATTTCCGTCACTTTGCAAAGCGTAGAAGAGCCGCGCCCATTAAGGTCATCATGGTCGAGAAAACCCGCCAAACACTAATGCTTTCTTTGAGCACAAAGGTACCAATCACCAGCGCAAAAATAATACTTGTTTCACGTAGTGCAGTCACCAGAGCAATCGGGGCAAGGGTAAATGCCCAAATGACAAGCGCATAGGCTACATATGACGCCAACCCACTCCCCAGAAATAAGAGTTTATTATGCAGTACCAACCGCTTCAGCACCAATGGATTGCGGTAAAGCATGATTAAGAAAAATAGCAGGGAATTTCCCAGAGACAGGATAGAGTAAAAGCTCAGCGAGTTTCCGGAGATGCGGGCCCCCATACCATCAATAAGAGAATAAGATGCAATAAAACACCCTGTTATAAAGGCCAAAATTGAAGCTCCGTTATTGCGTGCTCCGCTGCGCTTGCGCTCCAATGAAATACTCAAAATGCCTGCTGCAATGGTAAAGACTGCCAAAAGCTCCAGCCCCGCAAGCACCTCACCAAGAAACAATACCGAAACACCAGCCACCAACAGGGGCGCTGTTCCACGTGCCATAGGGTAAACTTGGGTTAAATCCCCTAGCTTGTAGGAATAGAGCAGGAAAATCTGATAGCCGGTGTGGAGCACGATTCCCGCGAGGATATAGGGAATACTCTCCAGGGCCGGTAGCGGTACAAACAACAGAGCCAGCAAGGCAAAGGGCACATGCCCCAAAACTACCGCGCTCATGCCCAGATACTTGTCACTCCCCCCTTTAACCAGAGAATTCCAAAGGGCATGAAGAAAAGCAGCCGCAATAACCGCAACAAAAACATAAAATTCCAAGAAAGCCTCCGAGTCCTCAATTCTATCTGGAAGGACACAGTATAAGGTGTGCGAATCGCTAGTTTACCGAGCAGAGCAGACTAGGGGCTTTCGGGATCGTGTCAAATCGAATGCAGTTTTCTGCAATCAGAGCTTTCCCTTGCCTACCGCGTAATTTTTATCCAGCAAGATTTCTAGGTGCCGTTTCAGGCGCCGCTGCGTACGGATGTTTTTAAAGAGTTTAATTTCATAGATCGGAATAAGGTGGTGATTATAATAGGGCTTCACATCGAAGCTCTTGCAGTAGAGCTTGCCATTTTCATCCACCACAATAGCAATATTCTCGGGGCGGTCGGCAAAAGCTGCCAGTTTGTGCTCTCTCAAAACATCGAAGTACTTTGTCAATGCCTCTCTGAGCTCTGGATTTTGAATATTTTTGTGCTTCCTGAGATATTGGCGAATGGTTTTGGTATCGCTGTTCCAAAAGTTCGTAATCCGCTCAATCATGAGTGCAGGGCCCCGATCCGTCTCCACCATTCCGTAGACTTTTGTGAAATAGCGGTGACCTGCAAGCCCCTTATCCTCGAGCACACGCCAACCCATAATTTCATCATGGTTGCCGCTCAAGTGCCTGGTTCCCAGTCCCAGCTTATTGCGAAACTCTCTCCGAAGCCTTTTAAGTCCACGATTCTTTCGAGGGGGGCGCGGGGTTTTTCCATCAAACTTTAAGAGCTTAGTGTCATCGTCAGCACACTCCCATGACTGGCGAAAACCACCTTTATTCACGTAATTCCCGACCCTATAGACCTTGTGATCACTCTTGTTAGGCACTGCATACTCCGAAAACATTATCACCGCTTTTATAGGGGAAACCCAAGGCTTTTCAAGGCTCTCAATTAAGCCCTCAGCACACTCAACCTCACATTGAGAAGAGCATAGATATGTATTTATGTTTACACTTTTCTTCTGGGTTTAGAGTAATCTGTGCTTACAATTACCATTCATCAAAGTCGTTGGGGCAAAGAGTTTTTATGGTTGACGTTGCAGCAAAACCAAACGGGCACATCAATAAACTTCTTGATCTCTTCAAGAGCAAATTTCCCCTTCATTTCATCTGGCCCTACATTGTCAATGCCAGTGCCCCGATCAAAGGGAAGATGGAAACATTTAACCTGATGACAGCACAGGGCCAAACATACAGCTACGTAATTTACATACCACCCGGTTATGAAGACGGTGACGAGGAGTATCCTGTTCTCTATCACCTTCATGGGGCCGGAGTTATACGCAATTGGGTGGAGCTGGATTGCAACCGCCTCGCCAAACAGCAGGAAAATGCAGTCAGACAAGGCAGTACGCACCCTCACATCATTGTGGCTCCCATTGACAAAACCCGCTTTTCCATGTGGGTCGATTCAGTAGATGGTCAAAGTCAGGCCTATTCCAAGTTCATGGATATTCTGATCCCCCATGTGGAGAGTACTTACAAGACCATTGCAAAAAGAGAAGGGCGCGCCCTCTCCGGCTTTTCCATGGGTGGGTTCGGGGCTGCTATCACTGCATTTAAAAAGCCGGATTGTTTCAATAAAGTGGTTATCTGGGACGGGGCCATCCATACGTGGGATAGTCTTTATGAAAACCGGAGAAAAATTGCCCGATCAATCTTTGGGGGCACTGCGTATTTTAACAGCTGGTCGCCGTGGAAAGGCTCTTTTACTTCAACCCAAGAGCCGCCTCAGTTTTTCATCGTGACAGGCGAACTGAAAGAGCCCAACGAGAACTTTGTAGAGCTCTTAAAAGGTCAAGGCGCAGAAGTTGAGTATATAAGCACCTCATGCGGGCATGACCTGTTCTGCATGCTGCAAAATGCGGGACAGGACTTCTACCGTTTTCTTGGTAAAGACTTCTAGCCCCCATTTTTGCGATAAGGGGGTGCGCTAGGCCACCTGCTCTTTTTCTGATTTCAGGCATCCATCCAGCCAATCAGCAATTTTTTCAGGCTCGGGAGATACTTTTACAGCAATACCAGCGGTGTATTCCAAAAAGGCGGGTAGGTTCAGCTCATTCACACCAACCAAAACCGGAATCTCCATGGCAAGAGCTTCCCCGATCAACTCTCGAAATCCCCTGCCCTCGGCTTCATGCTTTCCGAATTTATTGATGATTAGCACATCAACGCCTTGATCCAATCGGCTCCTAGAATAGCCAACAGCCTCTTCCAAAGCGGAAGGGTTTAGCCTGCATCCTTGCGAATCCTGTCCAAGGCTCTGGGAAATTCGAATGACAGGGCCATTGGGAAGAACTTTCACATCCATATCGCAGGCATGACAGTTTTCGCGGTCACTGTTGATCTGTACGGTACCACAGGTACGCACGCCTTTTGTTTCCAAAAGTGCAGCGGACTGCTCCAAAATCAGATCCATGTCACCACGGCCCGGTGCCATTGTATATGCAATGTGCATTTATTTTTCTCCGTTCTAGGAAGATCACTGCGAACCCTAGTGTATATTTTAGCCCAAGTCATATTAAGAGTGAGCTCATGCGACGCAATGTCCACCAAATGCACAAGGGCAAAACTCTCCAGATACGGCTCTAGGAAATAAAGATCGCAATGGGGGACACCCCAAACAGGTATTGATGCAACCACAACAACCCAGCAAAAGCCCCCAACCCCAAAGACACTCTTGGCAATATAGAACTGCTTATAGAGACAGAAGAGTTTTGCAAAGCATCTCGTAACTCGCCCCAGCGAGCGCCCATTTCCCGTTGCTTTTTGCGGTCAACCAAGCGCTGACCCAACAAGGCAAAAGCTGCAAAGCTGCCAAACACCAGAATATGGGCCAAATCTCCGTTTGGTACCATATGGGCGGTTGCCCAGATTGCCAGAGCCACCAGAAGGGGATGGCGCATCCACTTCACGATGCCGGGTTTTTCAACGTTAAATTGCTCGTTTTGTGCTCCACCAAAAGAAAACGGGTTCGGCCTGCCCACAGCCAGAGCAATAAGAACACAGACCAGCGCCATCGCCACAAGAGGGACACCGTTTTGCCACGGCTGCCACTGCCAAATTTCCACATAAGGAGCCCTTTGTGCTGCTGCAAACAGCCACCACAAAATGCCGAGGGAAAGGGCTGAATAAAGAGCCGTAAAGCCACGGCTCCCAACAAGAGCGACCAGCCTTGCTTTCATTGGTGGCCGCGTTGGCACCTGATGCAGGACAAAAAAGGCCCCAAACGCCGCGATGTATTCCAGCCAGTCCACGTTTTACCCCATCTTCCTATATCGCAGTAAAGAAGGGCCATAGACCACAGCATAACTGGCGAAAGACAGGCACCATGCCGCGCCGGACAGACTGTAGAGCTGCATGTTAAACTCTGGGACAATACCGGCAACAACCCGTGCGATCACGGAGACCAGTATGGTGAGGTAGATGATCACTGTTCCAGCTCCAGCCGTGAGCTCCTGCCCGGTATGCCCCAGCGTGGCGCGGGTCATGACGGCAAGTGTCATGGTCGCAATTGCCCCAGCCATCCAAAGGTGCTGGGCAGCTGTTGCCGGAATTACATCAGGAAAGAAAATGGAAAGCCCCATGGCCAGTGCACCAAGAGGAACGAAGGCATAACCCACATGCAAAATCCAGACAAGCGGCTCACGACCAGTGAGATAGCCACACCAGCGCCACAGGCGATAGGTGTGAACGCCGCCTGTGATAAGAAGGGCTGCGGTTGTCACCAAGCTATCAGGCTGAACAACCCACATCAGCACTGTGAACAGGCAAACTAGCATTGAAACCTTGTCATAGGTGCCAATTGCAGCAGGGCGCGCTTCCATTTTGGATCTCGCCATCCAGTTCCGTGTAAAGCTTGGAACAATACGCCCGCCAATTACAACAATCATCATAATTGCCGCTCCAACGCCAATGCGCAGACCATAGCCGCCCGCTGCATACTCTCCACTGCTGGCCTCTATGTGAAATATCAAGTTCCCGAACATCAACATAACCAGCATGCCAAGAACAATCAGATTCCGCCAGTTTTTGCCCTTTATGATTTCCTGAGCAATGGCCAGAGCCAGTGCAGCAGGAGCCATAAGGTCCGCTAGGGCAACAATTTCCGGCGACCACCATGCTGAAGTTAGAACGGCAAAACGGCCAATAATCCAGCACAGAAACAAAACACCCAGAGGCCAGCCAACGATGGGTAAACGCCCCGTCCAATTGGGAACAGCCGTCAACAAGAAGCCCGCGACAATCGCCTGCAGGTATCCATAAAGGAACTCATGGGCATGCCATGACACTGGGTCCCACGCGATTGGTAAGGAAATATCTCCCATCAACAAAGGTATCCAGAGGAGTGCGGAAATGAAGGCCCAGAGCGCTCCCCCTAAGAAAAATGGTCGAAAGCCATAGCTCAAGAGCGCCGGTCCAGTCCATTGGCGCATTAGACTTGCTGTACTGCTCATGATGACCAGTCCCTTCAAATAGGCCCATCCGGCTTTCTATTTTTGCCGAATAAAGCGTGCACACTTCCCTTACAGCCGATAACCGGAACCGTAGGCTATAATATATATTATGTATACATATTATATTTTTTCTAAAATTTCAATTCTTTCCTTCCTGCTGCGGCAATGCGTCCGCTGGAAATATGAAACTTTGCGTAAAACGCGGCAATGATACATGTCAGCCTTTTGAAGGTTACTGGAAATTTTCTGCAAAACACCAAACACGCCCGCTCCTGTTAAGGGTCTATAATTCTTAATTTCATTGGGGATTTGTTTCGAGTTTCCAGCTCACCTACTCTCATAACGTGTCTTATCAACAACCCCAAGGATACATGGAATGAGAACCGCAGGCCGTCTCCTAAGCCTTTCCGCAGCAGCTCTTTTTGCCCTCTCTAACGTGACATTTGCTTCCACTACATTTGTACTGGACCAGAAAGCTGCCCTACAAAATTCTGCTCAATCCCAGTTTATACAAGTGGCAGATAACAAGGAGCATAAGGACGACAAGCACGACAGTAATGGCCATGACAATGATGACAAGAAAGACGATCACCATGATAGCAGTGAGCACAAGTCAAAAGGGGACAAGCAAGGCGACTCCCATTAGCAAAAATTGAGTTGCCGTTCAGTCATGGAAACTACCTTCAAATAGTCATTGCACCGTTTCACACAAAACAGTCGCCCCCGTAAACACGGCACACCACATACATCCAAAGTAAAGCCGCTGAAGTTATGTGACACTTCAAGCGGCTTTAGCTTCCAGATTTACGAAAGAGCGCGCAGTCCTTAACGCTCCGTACCCCATAACTCTACAAGCTATTTGCGCTGATTTTCAGCCCCCCCTACTCTCAAAGCGTGTCTATCAGCAACCCTTCAAGGATACCAATAATGAAAAAGCTGAGAATCCTCCCAAGCCTTTCCGCTATAGCTCTTTTTGCCCTGCCCAATCTGGCAGTTGCGTCCAACGCGCCCACAGCTGAGCCAAAGGCATTCCTTCAAAATCCCTCATCCCAACTGCTGTTAAGCCAGTTGGAGGAGGATATCGACCGGATTGATGATAGCCATAGGGATAGAGACGAAGACAGAGATAGGGATGAAGACAGAGATAGAGATAGAGATAGGGATGACGGGCACGGATAAGAGCCTAAGGCTTCTCATAGAACGCACAAGCCTGCTTTCAAACGTAACTTAACATGACCAGTAGGAAACCGCTCACCCACCAACTTAACTGGTAACGCGCACTCCTGCAAAAGCCGCTGGATTCATTCCGCACTTCAGCGGCTCCACTATTTTAGTGAAAATAAATACACAGTAAATTACAAACAAAAATAACGCAAAGACAATAAACTCAAAACAATAGATTACCCAAAATATTTCAAAATATCTGAGCCACTTATCAAAATGATAAAATCAAATGACCTATACTGATAACAACAACCAAATAACAGTGCGCTGGTCAAATGAACAACAAATTAAACTACATTAAACTACTAGTTATTGTTGTCACTTTGTTTTTACTGGGGTCCTGCGCCCTGGGAAACGCCCCGATGATCGACACCAAAGGTCCTATCGCTGAAACACAGCGTAACCTTATGTACATCTCCCTCCTGATCATGTTGATCGTCGTCCTGCCAGTCTACATTCTGGCCTTCACATTCATCTGGCGCTACCGGGCCAAGGGCGGAAAGGGCGAACATCGGCCCGCTATGCCGACCTCTATTGCAATTGAGGCTGTTGTGTGGACAATTCCAGCCTTGATTATCGTAATATTGGGAACACTGGTGTGGGAATACACCCACAAGCTTGACCCCTACAAAAAACTTCAAAGCACCGCCAAACCAATCACCATTCAGGCTATCGCCCTCGATTGGAAGTGGCTCTTTTTATATCCCGAACAAGGCATCGGCGCTGTAAATGAGCTGGTCATTCCCAAAGGGCGCCCCATCACCATCGAGCTCACTTCCGATACGGTGATGAATTCCTTTATCATTCCCGCCCTCAGCGGTCAGATTTACGCCATGGCTGGCATGAAAACCGAGTTGAATATTCTTGCCAGTGAAGTCGGTAAGTTCCGCGGCCGCAATACCCAGTTCAGTGGCACCGGATACCCCTTGCAGTACTTTGATGCCATTTCACTGGATGCTGCCGATTTTGAAAAGTGGGTTGCAACTGTCAAAGGCATGCCCGAACAGCTCACCCACGAAATTTATGCGGATCTGGAAAAGCCCTCCATCGGCAACAAAGTAGAATACTTTTCCAGCACCCCATCCGAACTCTTCAATAGCATTCTCGCAAAATATGGAAACAACAGCTCGTGGCGCCCAAGCGCTCGGCAACAGCCCACCTGCGAAGGAGGTAAGCCATGCTTGGAAGACTAACATTTGATGCTCTCCCTTTCTATAGCGCCATTGCAGCTGGCGGAGCACTCATCACAGTTGGTGGAGCCGTCACTGTAATCGCCCTTATCACCTACTTGGGAAAATGGCGCTATCTATGGCAGGAGTGGCTCACAAGTGTGGATGCCAAACGCATCGGGGTCATGTATATCGTCCTAGCGATTATCATGCTTTTGCGCGGGTTTGTTGATGCACTCATGATGCGCGCCCAACAAGCCATTTCCTACCAAAGTCAAGGCTATCTTGACGGATCACACTTCGAGCAGATATTCACATCCCACGGCACCATAATGATCTTCTTTATGGCCATGCCGTTCCTCGTTGGCTTGATCAACATCGTCGTTCCGCAGCAAATCGGAGCCCGGGATGTCGCCTTCCCCTTCCTGAACTCCGTTAGCCTGTGGCTCACTGCAGCGGGCGCAGCATTGGTGATGGCTTCACTGGTAATCGGAAAGTTCTCAACCGCAGGCTGGACTGGTTACCCTCCCTATTCGGGAAGTTATTTCAGCCCCGGCGTGGGTGTTGACTATTGGATCTGGGCACTTTTGGTCAGCGGTGTAGGTAGTACGCTCACAGGTATCAATTTCATTGTTACTATTTTGAGAATGCGGGCTCCCGGCATGACGCTCATGCGGATGCCCTTGTTCACCTGGACCGCCCTTTGCACCAGCTTTTTGATAGCCTTCGCTTTCCCCGCACTCACCGTCGTTGCCATTATGTTGGGTCTGGACCGTACTTTCGGTTTCCACTTCTTCACCAACGAGCTTGGTGGCAACATAATGAATTTCATTAATATCATCTGGATTTGGGGACATCCGGAGGTATACATCCTCGTTCTGCCAGCCTTCGGAGTATTTTCCGAAGTGGTGGCAACATTCTCGCGCAAAAAGCTGTTCGGCTATGAATCTCTCGTTTATGCCACTGCCTGCATCACGATCTTGTCTTTCAGCGTCTGGCTACACCATTTCTTTACAATGGGCTCAAGCGCCAGCGTGAATGCTTTCTTCGGCATTATGACCATGATTATTGCCGTACCCACCGGGGTGAAAATTTATGATTGGCTCTTTACTCTCTATAAGGGCTCCATAGTCTTCCACACCTCCATGCTATACACCATCGGCTTCATGGTGACCTTTGTTCTGGGCGGCATGTCCGGCGTTCTTCTGGCCATTCCCCCAGCCGATTACATGATGCACAACTCCACATTCCTTGTCGCCCACTTCCATAATGTACTTATACCCGGAGCCCTTTTCGGCTTTCTGGCCGGTATGAACTATTGGTTCCCCAAAGCCTTTGGCTTCAAACTAAATGAATGGTGGGGCAATGTTTCCTTCTGGTGCTGGATGATCGGCTTCTATCTGGCCTTTATGCCTCTATATGTTCTCGGTTTCATGGGAATGACACGGCGTATGGCCCGCTATGAAGTCGCCGAGTGGCAACCATTGTTGATCATCGCAAGCATCGGCGCGCTGTTTGCTTTATGCGGCATCATCGCAATTCTGGTGCAGATTGGCGTCAGCTTCAGAGATCGCGAACAACTCAAGGACACCACTGGAGATCCTTGGGGTGGACGGACGCTGGAATGGCAAACAGCCTCACCTCCAGCCGAGTACAACTTCGCAGTTATTCCTAAGGTTCACGATCGTGATGAATTTTTCCTCCGAAAAGAACAAGGCAACGCCTACACAGCCCCACCCGTTTACCAAGACATTATCATGCCCCGAAAAACCGGTCTCGGCGTGATCATAGGTGGTGTTGGTTTCGTGTTCGGGTTTGCCTTCGTCTGGCATATCTGGTGGCTGGTCGCCCTCATGACAGTCCTGTCATTGTGCGCCGGTCTTTATCGTAGCTGGGCGGATGACCGTGAAGAAATCATTTCCGCAAAAGAAGTCGAACATTTTGAGACAGCCCGCCTGAAACAACTGGCTGCTGCAGGCCGTTTGAAGCCAATGGGAGAAGGCAATTGAGTGCAAAACTAGAAACACCTATTGAAGAGTTCGAGCATCACCAGCTTTCCAATCGGGAACTCGGTTTCTGGGTCTTTCTCATGACGGATGCCATCATCTTTTCCCTCTTGTTTGCAACCTATGTTGTGATGCTGGTTGGTACGGCAGGTGGTCCCACGCATAAGGATATCTTCGAGTTCGGTATCGCCTTTTGGGAAACCATGTTCCTGTTGACCTCGACCATGACATTCGGTTTTGCCTATATCTGTGCCACGCGCAATGACATCGGCAAAGCGGGTGTCTGGCTCATTGCTACCTTTATTTTGGGGGGCGGGTTTCTTACACTGGAACTAGTGGAGTTCGCCAGCCTCGTTGCAGCAGGGGCCGGCCCGACACGAAGTGGATACATGTCCTCGTTTTTTACGCTGGTAGGCACCCACGGTCTTCATGTCACCTTTGGCATGGTTGGCGTTTTGTTTTTAATCTTCCAGATGCTGTTTAAAGGTCTCACTCCGCTTGTTCGCTCACGATTGTTCCGGCTGGGCCTGTTCTGGCACTTTCTGGATATCGTCTGGATCGGTATTTTCTCGATCGTCTACCTTCCCGGTCTCATATAGGAGGTTTTACCTGTGTCATCCTCTACACATACAAACAAACCCTATATTCAGGGATACGTAATCGCGATGATATTAACGCTCATACCGTTTGGTCTGGTATGGATGTCTTCGTTCACTCTCATGACCACATTCTGGATTATAGCGATCTGCGCTGTCATACAGGTGGTCGTACATCTGCGCTTTTTTCTGGGCCTGTCTTTTCACGCAACGCCCGGAGATTACATGTTGACTATGCTTTTTGCCGCAATTCTGATTTTTATTATGATCGGCGGAAGTCTCTGGATTCTCTTCGACCTCCACCACCGAGGCCATGTATTGTAGGAGCCTGCACAGGCTCCCGGCAAAGCAGGGGCGTGAAAAGTTCTGCGTCCACGCCCCTGCTTTCACAAGTCCCCTCTAATTGCTGGAGCTAATGGTCAAATTATTTCCATCAGGTGACAGCGTAAAATTCGGATTGCTGCCGGACTGGCTCCAGCCGCCACTCGTGGAGGATGTGCTGGTACCATCACTATCCGCACCACTTGAAGAGGGGGCAGTGTAAACAAACACGGCCACATTTCCGTTCACAATTGCCGTTACGCTGGTGATCTTGTCCGAATCCAAAGAGCAGCTGTCATAGCTATGCCCATACAGAAGGTCAGGAGAATTAATCTGCACGCTTTCCAGATTAAGTGTCCAGCTTTGCGCACTGCCGGTTGACGACGTATTTGATAAAATCACATTGTATATTGTCATTGGAGCCTCCTTAAAACACGGTCTTCCCCCTCTAAGACGAGCAATCGAGGGTTTCGTGAGGCTCCAACGTTCGAGCGGCACGCACTCTTTGCAAAACCGAAAACCTCCAAAGGCTGGTTTTAAGCGGGTCGGCAATGTGCTTTAAATATGGGAGGACACGCCCAGACAGTCGTCCGCAACTATCTTCATCTGGTTCAGGAGCACGCCCTATGCCAATCTTTGATTTTTCACCGGACTTCCTCAAGGAACTCACTGTTTGGCGGCGGGACTTCCACCAGCACCCAGAGTTATTATATGACACTCACCGAACGGCGGCGCGGGTTGCCGAGCTGCTGACAGACTTTGGGCTGGATGATGTAACCACCGGCATTGGTAGAACGGGGGTCGTTGGTACCATCTTAGGTCACAATGGCGGGGCTGGTAAAGTCATCGGCCTGCGGGCGGATATGGATGCCCTGCCCCTACAGGAAATACCAGGCAAGGAATGGATCTCCAAAGTGGATGGCAAGATGCATGCCTGCGGCCATGATGGCCATACGACAATGCTGTTGGGCACTGCCAAGTACTTAGCAGAGAACAGAAACTTCTCGGGAACCGTTGTGGTCATTTTCCAGCCAGCGGAGGAAGGCGGGGCAGGAGCCAAAGCCATGATTGATGATGGTTTGATGACCCGCTGGCATATCGAGGAGGTTTATGCTTTGCATAATTTACCGGATCTTCCAGTAGGGGAATTTGAAATCTGCTCAGGCCCGATCATGGCCTCCTCCGATGACTTTTATTTAACTATCCATGCAAAAGGCGGACATGCCGCCATGCCTCATGAGGCAGTTGACCCTATTTTTATTGGCTCTCAAATCGTCATGGCATTGCAAACTCTGGTAAGCCGGATTTGCGATCCTCTGGATGCCGCCGTACTTTCAATAACCACATTCCAAGCGGGTTCGGCCACCAATATTATTCCGGAAAGCGCAACATTATCAGGCACCGTACGCACCTTGAGCCCCCAAGCTCGGGAGATCATTCAAACCCGAATGAAAGAAGTCATCAATAGCCTGTGCGAGGCGCACAATGCGCGGGCAAACTTCACCTACGAGATTGGATATCCGGTCACCGTCAATCACCCGGTTCAAACAGAACTTGCCGTATCCGTAGCAGCTCAAGTGGCGGAGTCTCCAGATAGGGTGAATAACCAGATGAAACCTGTTATGGGTGCAGAGGACTTTTCATTTATGCTGGAGGAAAGACCGGGCGCTTTCATTTTTGCTGGAAACGGAGACACCGCCAGCCTGCATAATCCGGCCTATGATTTCAACGACGAACTCACCCCCTATGGCTGCGCCTATTTCATCAATCTGGTTCATGCAGCATTGGGGAATGAGAGATAAAAAAGGCGTGGCCACTTGCATAGCCACGCCCATATTACATTCACTTAGAGTATATCGCCGAAAAGTGGATACCGGTTTTCGGTCAAAGATACGCGACTAAACAATAGATTAAAGCAGTGAGCTGTTTCAATAAAACGTCTCGCTGCTTTAGACTACTTGAATTAGAGCACGTTGCGTTCATTCGCTCGCACTCTAACTTTTATATATTTAAGCGAATTCTTGTCGTTTGATTGAATCCAATCAAACGGAACGCGCTTTAAGCGGCGGCCTTCTTTGGCTCGATCAAACCACGGTTTACCAGAACCTCGGCGATCTGCACGGTGTTAAGGGCAGCACCTTTGCGCAGGTTGTCAGAAACAACCCAGATGTTCAGGCCGTTCTCAACAGTTGCATCCTCGCGGATACGGGAGATGTATGTAGCGTCTTCCCCTGCACTCTCGTAGGGGGTGACGTAACCACCATCCTCTTGCTTGTCGACAACCAGACAACCGGGCGCTTCACGCAAGATATTACGGGCTTCCTCAGGTGAGAGCGGATTTTCAAACTCGATATTCACACTCTCGGAATGGCCAACAAACACAGGCACGCGAACGGCTGTACAAGACACCTTGATTTTTGGATCAAGGATCTTCTTGGTTTCAGCCAGAACCTTCCACTCTTCCTTGGTGTAGCCATCTTCCATGAACTCGTCGATGTGTGGAATGACGTTGAAGGCAATGCGTTTTGGGAACTTCTGCGGCTCGATCGGATCGCTCACAAACACAGCACGTGTCTGGTTGAACAGCTCTTCCATCGCGTCTTTACCGCCGCCGGAAACGGACTGGTACGTGGACACAACGATGCGCTTGATGCCAGCAGCTTCATGCAGCGGAGACAGAGCAACAACCAACTGAGCGGTGGAGCAGTTGGGGTTGGCGATAATGTTCTTCTTGGTGAAGCCTGTAATATCATCCGCATTCACTTCAGGAACGATCAGCGGCACATCCGCATCATAACGCCAAGCCGAGGAGTTATCGATGACAATACAGCCCTTTGCGGCAATTTTGGGAGCCCACTCTTTGGAGATAGAGCCACCAGCAGACATGATACAGATATCCGTATCAGAGAAGTCGTAGTTCTCCATGGCTTTCACTTGCAGTGTTTTATCACCAAAAGAGATATCGGTTCCCTGAGACCGGCGGGAGGCAAGCGCTACAACTTCATCAGCCGGAAAACCCCGCTCTGCGAGAATGTCCAGCACTTCGCGCCCTACATTGCCTGTTGCACCTGCAATAGCAATTTTAAAACCCATGAATTTCGTCCTTCTCGTCTCCCCCCATCACTCTTCGGAGGCATTCGCTTCCGGTGAGCTCTCTGGCCCCCTCCGTCCCGGGAGGAGTGCGGGAAAGAGAAGTACCGTCAGGCGGTCGTCTTGGTCGTAGTTGTGATAGAGGTTTTGCGTTTAAGCGTACCCATAGCGAAAGATACAGTCATCCCTTTGAAGGACGCTGGCATCATTTCTACAATGTTGGACCGCAGTTGGGCCATTGGTACAATCTCTCAAACTAACATCGAAAATGTTCTCCCTTCTTTGCCCGCTCACCTTTCTCATGTCAACTCCCTTACCAAAGCTCTGTGCCAATCATCGGAGCAAAATTGAGTTTTTTCATGGCACGAGACGCTCCAAACTCCAGTCTTTCCAACCACTCAAGGCCCACGCAATTCAAATCATGAATATTCCTCAACATGCCTTCAAGGTATTGGCGACAGAACGGCGTACAAACAAAATGTAGAAAACAACTACTTATGCACTTCACTTAGGCCTTGTGCCTGTGAGACATTACACCCCCAACATGAATGCCCTTTAAAAATAAAGTAGAAAACGTGCCGGATCTATTCAATTACGTGGTTGGCCTTGCCAGCCAGTTGCAGGCGTCCTTTATAACGGACCTTTTTAGAACCTATGACTGGTTCTATCCGCTGATAAACATTCTACACCTTTTTGGCATGGCAATATTGTTTGGCGCTCTGGTTCCTCTGGACCTGAGAATGATGGGGCTCTGGCGCTCCATCCCGCTTTATGAGCTTGCCCGCGTTCTGGTACGCGTTGCTCTGGCGGGTGGAATTCTTGCAATTGCAAGCGGTGTTTTTCTGTTGGCTGTCAAAGCAAAAGTTTACGTAGATTCGCCCATTTTCTGGGCCAAGGCAGGTTTTCTCATCCTCGCCCTGATCAACGCAATTACACTCAGGTTTGTAACAGCATGGCGATACCTGCCCAAAGTAGATTCCCGCGGCACCATCTCCCGTTTCCGCTGGGCAGGTTTCATCTCTCTTTTTTCTTGGAGCTCCGTCATAATCTGCGGTCGCTACTACGGCTACTTTTAGGGTACACTTGCCACAAATAGCCATAAAAGAAGCTAGGCACCCTATGATAATCCGAGTGGAACACCCTAAAGATCATACAGAAATTCGAGATCTTGTTTATGAAGCATTTGAGGATAACCCTCATCGCGAGCCCGGCACACCGCCAACAGAGCCCGAAATTCTGGAACAGCTGCGTTCCCACAAAGCGTTAACCTTGTCTCTGGTTGCCGAACAGGACGGCCAGATCATCGGGCACGTTGCCTTTTCTCCCGTCACAATAAACGGACAGGATCTGGACTGGTTCGGCCTAGGCCCCGTTGCGGTTGCCTACCTTCACCGAACCAAAGGAGTTGGTGCCAAGCTTATCAGGAAGGGATTGGAAATCCTGCGAAATGACGGGGCCTCCGGCGTGGTTGTGCTGGGCGACCCTGACTACTATCAAAAATTCGGGTTCAAACCCGATAGGCGACTTTACCTTGCAGATGTTCCACAGGAGTATTTCATGATGCTAGCTTTCGAAAAAGACCTGCCTGAAGGCGAAGTGGCTTATCATCCGGCATTCAACTAGATCACCCTCCCTCATTTGCACGTAAAGACAACAGACGAAAACACCGTAAGGTGCTTCAAGAAAGCACCTGATGGCTTTAATTGGCCCGTACGTATACCGCCTCGTTGGTGAAGGAGCCCACATCAAGCAAGTGAACGGTCTGCTCTACAACGAGGTGCTGGCCAGTGTCATCAATCTGGCGCTTGGCGCTCATGATCACCAGTCCGTTTTTCTTGGCCTCTGAAGTCAAGGTGTGGCTGTCATCAAACACCAAAGAGAGAGTATCTGCGAAGGAGTTCGGGGGCATCGGGCGGTCGATACCATCTGGAATACCCGAAAAATTCGCCTCAAGCGTATCTCCGGCCCCTTCAACGGTTTTCATAAAAAAGCCAACCTCGCCATCCTTTTCGGCGATCTTCAAGCTTCCACCCAGAGGCACTTCTCCCTGTTCATAGTGAGACTGGTCAGGGTCCAGAATCCACATGCCCAGAAAAGGTATTAGACGTTCATCCATCAGCTCAGGCTTTCCCATTACAGTGTACCTTTTACAATGTGCCCACAGGGCTTCTAAAAGATACACACGAAACAAAAAATTAAAGCGGTGAAGTATGTCCTTAACACATCTCACCGCTTAAAATTCGAAATTAGCAAGCCTTATGCAGCAGGAGCATAGCGAGTTCAACTGTTGATCCTCGCATACCCATAAAAGGGCACAGCAACAGTGCTATACCCTTTGTGTTTGCGGTTACGCAGCCAGCGCACTCAGCTCGGCAACAATGGCATCACCCATCTGCGCTGTAGTCACTGTTGCTTCGCCTTCACCGGCGATATCCTTGGTCCGCAGGCCTTTGTCCAGTGCAACGGAGACAGCCTTTTCAAGCAAGTCAGCCTCTTCAATCATCTGGAAGGAATAACGCAGCGCCATTGCAAACGAGGCGATCATGGCGATCGGGTTTGCAGCGCCCGTTCCCGCGATATCCGGGGCAGAGCCATGCACTGGTTCATAAAGCGCCTTGCGTTTGCCGCTTGCTGCATCAGGCGCACCTAAAGAAGCAGATGGCAGCATACCCAGCGAGCCGGTCAGCATTGCAGCAACATCTGAAAGCATATCCCCGAACAGGTTGTCAGTCACAATCACATCAAACTGCTTTGGCCAGCGCACCAGCTGCATACCGCCAGCATCAGCAAGCATATGCTCCAGTTCAACGTCTTTGTATTCAGCCTCATGGGTAGCGCTCACCACCTCGTTCCAAAGAACACCGGACTTCATGACATTGCGCTTTTCCATGGAGGTGACTTTGTTGCCGCGAGTACGGGCAAGGTCAAAGGCAACACCTGCAATGCGTTCGATCTCATAGGTGTCGTAAACCTGCGTATCAACCGCGCGCTTCTGGCCGTTTTCCAGCTCGGTAATCGTTTTTGGCTCACCGAAATACACACCGCCCGTCAATTCGCGAACGATCAGGATATCCAGCCCTTCGATAATGTCCTTCTTGAGAGACGATGCATCCGCAAGAGCCGGATAACAAATGGCCGGCCGCAGGTTTGCAAACAAACCAAGATCTTTGCGCAGGCGCAGCAAACCAGCCTCAGGGCGCACCTCATAGGGCACATCATCCCATTTTGGCCCACCAACAGCGCCAAATATCACAGCATCCGCCGCGGCGGCTTTGGTCATATCTTCTTCGGAAATAGAAACACCATGGGCATCATAGGCACTTCCGCCCACAAGCCCTTCATCATATTCAAAGGAGGCTCCACCGCGCTCATTGAACCAGGAAATGACTTTTTTCACTTCCTCCATGATTTCGGGGCCAATGCCGTCACCGGGAAGCAGAAGCAGTTTATTTGCAGACATGGGTTTGTGTCGCCTTCGTAAATGAAAATCTGTGTTTTATTAGTGCAAGGTTTCGGCAGTTTTATCAACTGAACAGCGCTCCATTTAACCTCAACGATCCTTTCACAGCCCTCAACTATTCGTGTTCACTTGGGTAATATTCGCGTAGCTTAAGCTTCAAGACACTCCCAAATCTAGCAGCTAGCCCCGCGAGCGAATTCAGCTAGCATTCACACGAGGGCACACGCTTTAGGGAGCAAGAATGGCGGAGCAAAGCGAGCCGCAGCATAAAATTGGTCTGGTGCCTCTTGTCCTTATGACAACCGCCCTGTTCATGACCCTGCGCAACCTGCCCATGATGGCCGAAACCGGCATGCAGATGCTGATATTGAACACAATTACCGTATTCGCCTATCTCATTCCGACAGCCTTGATTTCGGCGGAGCTGGCAACGGGTTGGCCCCAAAACGGGGTATTTCATTGGGTGGAGGCGGCGTTCGGCACGCCCGTCGGCTTCATTGCCGTTTTCCTGCAATGGGTTCAGAGCATATTTGGCGTCACTTCAATTGTTGCATTCGCCGCTGCCTCTTTTGGGCAGATGATCAGCCCTGAGCTCGCCACAAACCCCTATTTCTTATTTTTCACAATTCTCTCCCTTTACTGGGGGGCCACCCTTGCAAATTTCAAAGGGACCAAAATCTCGGAGCGCATTTCCAGTGTGGCGGTGGTGGTCGGCGTCTATTTCCCTTCGCTCCTGTTAATTCTGGCGGGGGCCACCTACGCGCTTCTGGGCGGAGAGATTCAACTGGACACTTCTTTCACGCTCTCCAACTGGGTTCCAAGTCTGGAGAGTACAAACAGCCTCGTGCTATTCATGAGTTTTGTTTTCGGTTTTGTGGGGATCGAGGTCTCAGCCTGCCATGCGCGGGAGGTCAAAGACGTTCAGAAGAACTACCCCACCGCCATTTTCATCGCCGCTATCTTTGGCTTTGTGGTCACGCTGCTGGGAGGCGCAGCGGTGTCGTTTATTCTCCCCGCCTCGCAAATCTCTTCTATCAGCGGCTCCTTGCAAGCCTTCTCCGCCTACTACAGTTTTTTTGAATTAGGCGCTTTCATCACAATCACGGCATTTCTGGTCGGCCTTGGCGCAACGGGGCAAGTCAGCACGTGGATAGTGGGACCGGTCAAGGGTATGTGGGCAGCAGCCCAGCGGGGGCTTTTGCCTGAGCGTTTTGCCAAAACCAATGAAGTCGGTGTTCCGGCGGCACTGCTTGTTCTGCAAGCCACGCTCATCTCGATCATTGCAGTGAGCTTTCTTTTTGCCGACAACGTTGACCTTGTCTTTCTGGTGCTCACATCAGTTGCGGTGCTGCTGTACTCCATCATGTATATAGTGATGTTTATCGCGGCGATCCGCCTGCGCTACACACATCCTGATACACCGCGTCCCTATAAAGTGCCCGGAAAAAACTGGGGGATTTGGGTTTTAGGGGGCATCGGTGGCCTCACAGCCAGCACTTGCTTTGCCATTGGCTTCCTACCGCCCGAAGGCTTGCCCCTCTCCCTGTTCCGCTTTGAAACCACAATGGTTATCGCCACACTTCTTGCCCTGATCATTCCACTTGGCATCTGGGCTTCAAGGCGAGAAAAGCTGTCCAGTATTCCAAAGGTTTCACCGGACAGAACTCTGTGAAAGGGACCATCCTGCATTCTTAGCAAACAAGGAGACCTGCTCAGCGCCTCCCTGTCCATATTTAAAGCACCTGCTTATTTCAAAAAATTGTCAGCCATTTCGAACTGTTGCGTTTCCGGATTCATGATCCGCAGTTCACCGGCTCCTATATCAAACCACGCACCATGCAAATTCAACGCCCCTTCCTTCACCTTTCTCGCAATAAAAGGAAAACCCATCAGGTTCTTCAAACTTTGGCGAACACCAGCATATTCCATACCCAGCTGCGGGTCCTCGTTCACCTCCACAGGCGTACACGCCAATGAAACGGCAGCGGGCTCCAGCAGTTTGATCCACGGCCCAATGAAGTGGCCTGTATCTTCAAGGTGCCCCCCATTTTCGCGGAAGGCCTGTACACCACCACACTTGCAGTGCCCCATGATGATAAGGTGCTCCACCCTCAGGTTGTTCACTGCATATTCAATGGCAGCACTGGTTCCATGGTTTCCCGGTTCACCTTCATAGGGAGGAACAAGGTTGGCAACATTTCGCACAACAAACAAGGAGCCCGGTCCGGCATTGAAAATGCCTTCCGGCGTCACCCTGCTGTCGCAACAGGAAATCACCATCACCTTGGGCTCTTGCCCATAAATTGCGAGGTGCTCATAGTCTTCTCGCAGTGCACTATAAGTGGTGTCTTTATAGTTTTTATAGCCGTCGAGGAGTTCCTGCGGAAATTCTGCCATTTGTTCTGTTCTTCCCAAGTGACCTGTTACACACCTTGAAAATAGTTGGAGCACTCCCCGTATTCAACGGGGAATGCTCAATTTTTACAATCGAATAGCCCGTGAAGTATTATTTTAGGATTTTCGCTGCGCTGTCACTTCGATCTCTACCTTCATCTCTTCCTTGATAAGGTCGCAGATCACCATGGTCGCAGCGGGCCGGATATCGCCAAAGTACTCGCCAAGGACAGCAAAGACAGCATCCACATTGGCCCTGTCTGCTACATAATATCTGGCGCGCACCACTCCATTCAAGGAGGCTCCTTCCCCTTCCAAAACCTTCTTGATTGTTTCAAGACAGTTTGCAGTCTGGGCAGCCACATCCTCAGGCATGGTCATGGTGCTGTAATCATACCCCGTTGTTCCCGACACGTGAATATAGTCGCCTTGAACAACCGCTCGGGAATAGCCCGCAACTTTTTCAAAAGGAGAACCGGAGGAAATAAGTTTACGCTCAGTCATAGGACGCTCCATTAAATAAGGCAGGTTGTTCCTAACACCCTTTCCAGCAAAAGAACACCAGCGTGTGCCTTCAAAAAAGACCCCGCCAAAGGTGCAAGTTGCGGCCCTAATTTTCTTCATGTTCAATGGCGCAAATCATAAGTTAAGCGGAAGGTCCGATTGAATGGCACAAGAGAAGCACACCGGAAAAACAAACACTGGTAATTTCTTTGAGGATTTTGCTGTTGGCCAAACCATTCGGCACGGAACGCCGCGTACCATAACCAAAGGCGATGTGGCCCTTTATACAGCGCTTTATGGCTCCCGCTTTGCAGTCCAGTCCGCTGATGCATTTGCCGGAGAAATCGGCTACCCGAAAGCACCAGTAGATGACATGCTGGTATTCCATATCGTCTTCGGCAAAACAGTTCCCGATATCTCCCTAAATGCAGTTGCCAATCTAGGATACGCCGAAGGACGCTTCCTGAGCCCCGTCTATCCCGGAGATACCCTGTCTTCTCAATCAGAAGTAATCGGGGTTAAGGAAAACTCAAACGGCAAAACCGGCGTGGTTTATGTGCGCTCCTCCGGCTATCGCTCCGATGGAACAAAGGTTCTGGAATATGTTCGCTGGGTGATGGTGAAAAAACGGGATGTAAACTCCCCAGCTCCAGAACCTCAGGTACCAGAGCTGGAAAAATCTCTGACAGCAGAAAAGCTGGGCAAAGCAGTTCCCGGGCTTTCCATGAACGCTTGGGATTACGCACTGTCCGGCTCCCCTTTCACCTTTGGTGATTACAATGTGGGTGAAAAAATCAACCACGTGGATGGGATGACAGTGGAAGAGGCCGAGCACCAGATTGCCACACGCCTCTACCAGAACACAGCCAAAGTACACTTCAACCAACACAGCGAAAAAGACAGCCGCTTTGGAAAACGCCTCATCTATGGCGGCCATGTGATCTCTCTTGCCCGCGCCCTCTCCTTTAACGGTTTGGGCAACGCGTTCCACATTACCGGCATCAATGGTGGACGCCATGTGGCGCCGTTATTTGCCGGAGACACGGTGTATGCATGGAGCGAGGTGCTGGACAAGCAGCTCATTAAAGGGCGTGATGATATCGGAGCCCTGCGCCTGCGCCTTGTGGCAACCAAAGACCAGACCTGTGAGAATTTTCCGCTCAAAGATGAAGAAGGAAAGTACCACAATGGGGTTATTCTGGACTTCGACTACTGGGCTGCATTGCCCCTTTAGACAATCTTGGATTGCCCCTGATTTATCAGGGGCGACACCCTCTTTTGTAAGATAGACAATTCCAAGCATCTTTGTGCTGAGGGGGCAATATGTCGAAATCGAAGATCGAGATTATTAATTGCCATAGTCATCTGTTCACTCTCAAACACGTTCCGGACCGCTTTTTACCCTTCGGCCTCAGCCGCATTCTGGATCACATCATTTTCCAAAAGCAGGTTCTCTGGCTTCTGCGGCTGCTTTCCTTCGGGCACACCAAAAGCCTGTTGGCCAGATACGCGAATTTTCTTGAAATCGGCGGAAAGGATACGCAGGAGGAAGTCTACAAGGTTTTAAACTCCTATTACCCCAAGAACACCCGTTACATTGTCCTGCCTATGGATATGGCATGGATGGAGGCTGGAAAGCCTCCCGTCTCCCTTGAAGAACAGCACAAGGAGCTGGCAGAGCTCGCCCTTAAGGAAAAAGGGCTCCTCCTTCCCTTCATTGCAGTAGATCCACGCCGACAACGCATTGGCGGGCAAAGCCTGACAAAGATGGTGGAGGAGCTTCTGGATTACAAACATGACGATGGCATCACCGTGTTTAAGGGGATTAAGCTTTATCCGCCTCTGGGCTATTTGCCAGATGACCCTGCCTTGAGCGAACTTTGGCACTTGTGTGAAGAAAAAAGCCTCCCTCTCATGACCCATTGTTCCAAAGGGGGGATCAAATCACGGGCTTTAAGCTGGGACACAGCCGCAAGCTACGCCGATCCAGACCACTTTATACCCGTTTTAAGAAAGCACCCGAACCTACGCCTGTGCCTTGCCCATATGGGCGGGCAAACGGACTGGCAGCGCTACTTTCAGGCCCCCTCCAGCAGACGCCCTGCGCCGCTGGACGCTCCCGCGCACGAGCGGGCTCACATGAACTGGCTCAGTAAAATCATGCAGATGATTGAAAGCCAGCAGTTTCCCAACCTATATACCGACATCTCCTACACGGTGTTTTATATCCGCCAGAACATGCCCTCTCTCAAGATTTTTCTGCTCAACGATGTCCTGCGCAGCAAAACCCTGTTCGGGTCGGATTTTTATATGAGCGAGCGTGAGACTTTTGAAGAGCGATATCTTTCCATGAAGCTGCGCTCCGAGCTAGGCGAGAAAACCTATCGGCAAATTGCCTGCCAAAACCCCTTGGATTATCTGGGACTTCAAGGTGAGGCGGAATGCAAAAATACCGCTGGTCAGAAACCAGCGGCATAACATATTGAAACCGAGACGCTGATTAGCTCACTTCGTGCTTCAACGCATTGCGTTCCAGCATTTCACCCTGCTTTTTACTCTTGAGGACTTCACGAGCTTTTTCAAACTGTGGATCTTCCCAGAACATCATGCATCCATTGCAACCACGGCCACAGCAGCCTTCCAAGCCAAGACGCGGTGATTTTGGTGTCTTGTCCTGCAGGCCCTCAGAAATAGCGTCGATCAGTTTTCCGCGCTGTGTCTCATACTTGCTTTGCTGGGCCTGTGTCGCTTCACCCCGCGCCTCAATGCGCTCAGAAACACGGTCCAACTTCAAGCGGTTCCACTGCTCTGCTGTCAGCGGCTTTTCTTTGCGCACCACGGTATTCTCCGGGAAGCGTTCCTTAAAGGTGGAGGCATCATCTTGATCAAACAGGGAGAACGGAATGCGTACAGTTGGCTGCGCCCCAGCGTGCACAACATCTGTCACCTCACCGTTCTTTGCATTTTCAAATTCATAAATGCGTAGCAGAACAGAGTTTTCTGACATAGGCTGCATGAACTCCAGCACTTCGCCCGCAGAAATCTTATTTTTCACTTTCATATAGAAAGCTTCGTCTGTTACTTTTTCAATGAGACCAGCAAACTCCCATTCACCAATGGAATGTGTATCTTCATAGTTATGGGCGAAATTATTCAACCGGCCATCATGGAAAGCTGTCGTGTAACCGCGGTTCGCCACACTATACATTTCATCCATATATTTCTTGGGATCCCAGTTGTCCGGGTCGGCATAGTAGTCATCAATTGCCTGCCTGTAAGCCCTTGCAACAACAGCCACATAATACATGGACTTACCACGGCCCTCCACTTTCAATGAATCCACGCCAATGCGCAGGAAATCATTCAGTTTGGGCATCAGGCACAAGTCTTTAGAGTTAAGGATATAAGAACCGCGACCATCTTCCAGAATTGGCATCAGCTCGCCGGGACGACACCCTTCTTCCAGAAGGAACTCGAACATATCGATGTTGTCTTCGGTCAGTTCCAACTCATTAATGGTTCCATCTTTCATGCGCATGCGCACTTTATAGTTCCAGCGGCAAGAGTTGGCGCAGTTGCCCTGGTTGGCACCGCGCTCGGCCATGAAGTTGGAAAGCAGGCAGCGACCGGAGTAGGTCATGCACATGGCCCCGTGCACAAACGCTTCCAGACGGATATCGGGACACTTCTCTCTGATCTCGGTAAGCTCGGGGAAAGAAACCTCGCGGGCCAGAACCACAAGGTCGGCGCCCTGCTCTTTCCAGAAGTCAACGGACAGCCACGAGCATACGTTGGCCTGCGTTGAGATATGCAGCGGCACGTTCGGCAGTTCCTTGCGCATGAACTGGAACACACCAGGATCGGCAATAATCAATCCGTCCGGATTAATATCGCGAATCGTATTGGCATATTCCTTCAGTTTAGGAACGTCCTTGTTGTGGGAGAACAGGTTCAGCGTCAAGTAAACGCGCTTTCCGTGTTTATGCGCAAACTCGATGCCTTCAACAACTTGTTCCAGCGTAAACTCTGCCTTTGTGCGCAAGGACATGTCAGGCGTACCAAGGTAAATGGCATCTGCCCCGTAAAGGACAGCAATTTTCAATTTCTGCAGGTTTCCTGCAGGCATCAGTAGTTCAGAGCGATTCATTGGCGACCTTTTCGCGGCCCTCAATTGCAATGGACGCAGACGTCAAAACATTGCAAGAGACCGGTTACCGACAAGCAGTTTAATTATTAAGTTAAGCTGCTTTTATTCGATAAAAGTCAGGAGAGCTAGAAAAATATTTTAGGCAGGCTCCAGCTCCGCGTTCTCCTTATGCTCTGCATTTTTGGCAGGCTGTTCGGCTTTCATCGCTCTTGGTTTCACAACCATCTGCCCTTCAACCCATTCACAGAATCGTTGCACTTGCGGAGCCCCTTCCCTTTTGGGGTTCCACGTAAGCGAAAACCCGCTACCGCTGCTCTGATATTCGGGAAACAAGGGAACAAGCTGGCTCTCATTTTCCATATCATAGCTAAGAACGCTTGATTCAAGAACAATGCCAAAACCATGCACGGCCGCCTCTACGGCAAGTGCAGAACATCTGAATGTCATGACCTCATTGAGGCCTGAAGGCTCCACACCCGCTTCTTGCAACCAGATTTCCCAAGAGATCGGACAATACACACTCTTAATCAACGGCAACGCGACCAAATCCGCAGGCTTTTTGGGATATCCGGTTTTTTCCAGAAGTTTGGGTGAAATGAGCGGGCGAAATTTCTCCCGCCCCAAACTAATCGCCTTCATGCCCTGCGGCAAGCTATCCGTTCTACAAATATCAATATCGTACTGGCCGTCATCCAGTGCATAATCCATATACATACTTGCGATGGACAACGTGATTTCCGGGTTCTGGCTTTGAAAAGAAGACAAACGCTTGAGCAGCCAGGTTCTGGAAAAGCTGGGTATACAATGGATGGACAAGGTATCCTTGTTTCCCACACTCTCCAGCGTTTTGGTTGCCGAAGAAATCCGGTCAAAGGCAATCGAGATTTCCGCAGAGTATCGATGGGCAGCCGCAGTGGGAAAAACCGCTCTAGAGCGTCTTTCAAACAACTCCATTCCCAAATGGTCTTCCAGCGCTTTCAGCCTGTGGCTCACGGCGCTTGCCGTAATCGATAGCTTTTGGGCCGCTGAAACGAGACTCCCAGTATCCATTACAGCTCGAAAAGCTACAAGTGCATTCAATGGAGGTAAACGGGTCATAAACAGCCTTAGATTAAATAAGTGTTCTCATAATCCTCACAAGGCGTATCACAATAAATCTATTGATAAAACACCCCCGTTTTCGCCATTTCCCTTAACGTAATTATCAATAATCACGCAGCATACATATGAGCTAACAAAGACTTACCAAATTCAATAACCAATAAACTCACTAAGTATTCTTTAAATAATCATGATATAATTTACATTATTCATTAAATTGACAAGTAGCAACAAATAATAATTTATACATAGAGTTATTACTCTAGTGCAAATTGAACATTAAACGATTAAATTTTACAATTACCTATCTTTGATTGCAGGTAGAATAAGTGAATAATGATTACCTATTCTGCACCTGATCACAAAAATGTGAACAAGCATCACTTAACAATTTATAACTACTCTAACCAAAGAGACACAGTGCTCGGCCTCGTTATACCGCAAGGTTTTGCGAAAGGGCTGCGCTTTTGATCATTGCATAGATTTTCTGCCCTTCTCGCAGGCCCAGCTCATTTGCCGATTGTCTGGTCACGCGCGCGCGCAAAGATTGCTGCTCCAGCTTGCACAGAACTTCCATGTGGGCGTCATCCACGCCCTTAATAGAGGCAACCTGAACCGCCATTGTATTTCGCAAGGATGTGCCTTCCACCAAACGGTGCGATAAAATTACATCCCGTGCATTCACATGCAAACGCACGCTTGTTCCTTGGGCGACATCCAGTTTGGGGAGCTGGATTTGAGCACCTTTCAGCAAAATGGTTGTAAGGGCCCATGTCTGGTCTGTCTCGCCCACCTTGCCTACTAACAGGCTTCCCTTGTCCGCCCCTTTCAGCACAGGCCCCAGATCATGGGTAGACAGAATTTCCTCAAAGGGGCCGAAGGCGACTGTTTTCCCCTCGTCCATGAGCAAAATACTGTCTGCAAGCTGTTCAATCTCAGGCAGCGAGTGGCTCACGTAAAGCATGGGCAGCTTCAGCTCCCGCTTGAGCCTTCCAAGAAACGGAAGAAGTTCCCCTCGCCGCCGTTCATCAAGAGACGACATGGGCTCATCCATAATCAGGATTTCAGGACGGCTAAGCAGTGCACGGCCAATGGCAACCCGTTGCTGTTCCCCACCCGAAAGGTGATGGGGGCTGCGACCTAGAAGGTGGCCTATGCCCAGCAGGTCCACAACCTGTGTAAACTCTTGTTTGGTTGCCGAACGTTTACCCCAGCGACCAAACCTCAAATTAGCGGCCACTGAAAAATGAGGAAACAGCCGCGCTTCTTGAAAAACAATGCCCAGACGGCGGCGTTGAATAGGAACGTTCACTCTCTTTTGCGCATCAAACACGGTGCGTCCGTTGAGACGCACATACCCCGTCCGCGGTTTTTCAAGGCCACTGATCATGCGCATGAGGCTGGATTTACCGGAGCCGGAAGCCCCAAAAACGGCGCTCACACCACCTTCGCTTTCAAAGTGGGCGGAAATGGAAAAGGTGCCAAGTTGCCCGCCAATAGAAACCTCAATCATGTTTTCCCCCGTATCCGCTTGGAGATAATGCGGGCAAGCACTTCTGAGAGGATAAGGGCAGTGGCGGAAAGCGTCACTGCGATCATAGCAAGGCGGAAAACAGCTGCTTCGCCATCTATCCCTTGCATCTGTGTATAAAGTGCCAGTGACAGGTTGCGGGTCTCCCCCGGTATGTTGGAGACAAAGGTAATCGTGGCCCCAAACTCCCCAAGCGCCTTTGCAAAGCCCAGAACCAAACCGCTTAATATCCCCGGCAGGGCAAGCGGCAAGGTCACCAGAAGAAATGTCAAGGCCCGCGATGCGCCTAGCGAGCGGGATGCCTCCTCCAGTTTCTGGTCAGTACTTTCAAAGGCAAGCTTGATGGGGCGCAAGATCAATGGAAACGCCATAACACCAGCTGCAAGCGCAGCCCCTGTCCAGCGAAAGGCGAACGTCAGGCCAAAATATTCTTCAAAAAAGATACCGAGCGTCCCTTGCCGCCCAAACAAAAGGAGAAGCACATAACCCGTCACCACCGGCGGCAGTACGATAGGCATGTGTGCGAGCGCGTTGACCATTGCTCTACCGGGGAAATTCCAGCGCGCCAAAGCGTAACCCGCAAATAATGCAGGCGGCAGCGCGAATGCCATTGCAAGCGCTGCAATCTCCACCGAAAGGCGCAGGGCCTCCCATTCAGCAGGCGTTAAAAATTCACTCAAGGCTGCCCTGCTCCAAAACCCAGTTTAAAGAAGATCGCCTGCCCCTCTTTGCTTTCCATAAACGTCAAAAACGTATGTCCCTGCGGCTTGGCATCCAAGGTGAGGGCTGCGTAAATCTCGATGGGGTCATGACTTGAATTGGGAAATGTTCCAACCACACTCACGCCCTTCTCAATCAAGGCATCCGTACGGTAGACAATCCCCAGCGGCACTTCCCCCCGCGCAACGGCAGCAAGCGCAATACGTACATTGTCCATGGGGGCAAGCCGGTTTTTAAGCCCATCCCATTCACCAAGGCTCTGAAGGGCCTGCTTGGCATAACGGCCTGCCGGAACAGTTTGCGTCTCACCAACCGCGAGCCGTCCATCCCCAAGGACTGCCGCAATATTATTAAGCGGGAAAGGGAGTTTTGGTTCCTGTCCTTTGGGCGCCACAAGCACCAACTCGTTTGTGGCAATGACGTGAATGCTGGACGCCTGAACGCTGCCTTTTTCCTTAAGAAACTGCATCCATTCCCTGTCGGCCAGCACCACCACATCCGCCGGAGCCCCTTGCATCACCTGTCGCGCAATCAACGGCGATCCTGCAAACACGAAGCGGGGAGGCTCATTACCTTTTAGTGCGAAGGCTTCGCCCGTCCTTTCCAGAGCATCTTTCATGCTGGAAGCGGCAAAGACCATCGTAGCATCTGCTTGAGATGCCTGCGCGCCTGTCAGAACTGGAGAAGAAAACAGAGCCGCACAACAAAGACCCACTACGCCAAGTAAGTGAACAGGCCAATCCAGATGAAAGCGTTTAGGTGCAAAACCCATAAATGACCCCTAGAAATGATAGGCCTCAATAGACATGGGTGACCATTTCACTAATTGCGTGGGCAGGCAAGCCTGCACACACTAAAACTAGGGGGCATTGTAAAATAGAAGTATCAAGGTACTGAAACTTACACCCTACCCCGCCATTTGCGCTTGCGCTACAGCCTTATCTATCTCGGAGATAAAGCCTTCTTCCAGATTAAGGCGCGCGGCCAGCATCATCAGGTAGGCTTTTTCCGCCGGATCATTGGGCTCAATGGTCATGCGCGAGACAGTGTAAAGTTCGGCTGCCAGCTCCGGCGTCGTAGCGGACTGCACAACACGATCAATATCAAGAGGCGCCCGCATTTCATCCATAATGAAGGCTTTGGCTTCCATACCAAGGTTTGCTTCGTCAATACGGTCAAAAATACGCTTTTGCTCCTGCGCATCAATATGCCCATCCGCTTTGGCTGCCTGTATCATGGCCGTTATCAACGACATGGACAAATGCTCTTCACTGTTTGCGCAGTTATGAGGGTCAAACGCGGTGCCACCCACTTCCGGTAAATCCTCTGCCGTACGGTTGAACGGGTTTTGGCCCTGCGCCGCACTTGGTCCCTGCGGGGGTACAGGTGGCAGTACTTTGCCTTGCATGGGCTGGGCTTGTCCGCCACCATCACTTTGCGGATTGTTCTTGTTGGCCTGATAGCTTTGGTAGGCTTTATATGCCAAGCCGCCGACTAGCGCCAAACCGCCCACCTGAACAGCTTTTTTTCCAATTTTATGGCCTTTTTTCGAACCAAGGAGCATACCGGCAAGCCCGCCAGCCATTGCGCCGCCCGCCAAACCACCCGCATTATTTTGCAGGTACTGTTTACCTTTCTGCGCAAAATCTCCGGCCTGATTTCCCAGATCTTTCCCACCCAGTGACTGGCCTGCACCTAGAAATTGATCGAGCAGCTGTTTTGTATTTATCATTGTCGCTTCCTTGGCTATCCGTTCTACTTAATGATGGTATCGAATAGAGGCCGCTTCAAGGTTAAATCCAGTAATATCTAGGAGATAACAGAAAAAATTGTAACCAAATGTCGTTAAGCTTACATTTATAAAAGTTTTACTTCAAACCAACATAGTTTGACTGTCACAATAGCGGCAACTGGTTGGATTTTTTCAATGCATCCATGGCAATTGAAGAGCGTACATTTTGAACCGCCTCATGGGGCAATAATTCCTCATTTATGATTTTGTTCAGCTCTTTTAAGTCCCTTGCGCAGACCTTGAGTAAATAATCAAGATCCCCCGTCATTGCATAGGCCTCCTGAACGCAGGGCAGGCTTTGAACCAGTCGGTAAAAGTGCTTAGCATTCTGTCGGTTATGGGTTGCAAGGGAAACCCCGACAAAGGCCACCACATCAAACCCAAGAGCCTCCGCTACAAGGTCTGCCCGATACCGGCGAATGACGCCCTTCATCTCCAGCCGCTGCCGCCGTCTGGAGACTTGTGAGGCAGACAAGTGAATACGACCACCCAGTTCCTGGTTCGTTAAGCTTGCATCTTCTTGAAGAATCGCAAGAAGTTTTAAATCAAAACCATCTAGGTCAATAGTTTCATGCATGTTTAACATGCTAAACGCAAAATTCGTGCATCACTAGTCTTTTTTGGGGTGTCTTTGCACAAACATCCCGTAGGTTTAGCGCCACAATGGAGATCCACTTAACTTCGGGAGGAAGTGAAAGATGGGTCCATTTCCCCATGATGCCCCAGCGGCCAAGATTGATGAGAATAATCCAGCCGGTCTAGACGGGTTTGAATTTGTTGAATTTGCACATCCAGAACCAGAAAAACTGGACACCCTTTTCAGGCGTATGGGCTATATACCTGTTCGCAAACATAAAACCAAAAATATAGTTCTCTATAAGCAAGGCGACATCACCTATATACTCAATGCAGAACCCGATAGTTTCGCCATGCGTTTTACCGAAAAGCATGGCCCCTGCGCCCCCTCCATGGCTTGGCGTGTGGTAGATGCGGAACACGCTTTCAACCACGCAATTGCCAAAGGGGCAACGCCTTATACAGGCACTGATAAATCCGTAAACGCGCCCGCCATTAAAGGCATAGGTGGCTCTCTGCTTTATTTCATCGACAAATACTCTCAGGAAAGAAGTGTATATGATTGGGATTTTAACTGGATCGCCAGCAGCGACCCAACCCCAGAAGGCGTAGGCTTTTACTATCTGGATCACCTCACCCACAATGTTTACCGCGGCAACATGGACAAGTGGTGGGCGTTCTACCGGGAACTGTTTAACTTCAAGCAAATTCACTTCTTTGATATTGCCGGAAAAATCTCTGGTCTATACTCGCGCGCTATCACCTCGCCATGCGGCAAAATTCGCATTCCCATCAACGAAAGTGCGGACGACCACAGTCAGATTGAAGAATACTTGAAGAAATACAGAGGCGAAGGCATCCAGCACATCGCAGTGGGAACGGAGACCATATATGACGCCACCGACAAGCTCTATGGTAATGGTCTGCGCTTCATGCCCGGACCGCCGGATACTTACTATGAGCGCTCCCGTGAGCGGGTCAACGGGCACTGCGAGCCTGTTGAGCGTATGAAACGGCACGGTGTTCTCATTGACGGCGAAGGAGTTCTGGAGGGCGGAACTACAAAGATCTTACTCCAGATCTTCTCAAAAACCGTCATCGGCCCGATCTTTTTCGAATTCATTCAACGCAAAGGGGATGAGGGCTTCGGGGAAGGCAACTTCCGGGCATTGTTCGAAAGTATCGAAGAGGATCAAATCAGACGCGGCGTCCTCACCAGTGAAACCGCGAGTGCATAAAAACAAATTGGGGGCAGCCTGCCCTGCCCCCTTATTGCGCAACAAATGGAGTGGTGGCAAACCAGTTGATCCAGAAGTAGCTCAGCAACACGCTGGCAACTGTCACCGGCAACATCCACAATGTGAACTGCCAGAAGCTGAATGGCTTCACGCCGAATTTTTCAGCCTGCTGCACCACAATAACATTACTGGCCGCACTGATAATGAACAGGTTGCCCGAGGCGGTGGAGATTGCCGAAAGCATCATCAAAGTGGCCGTGGTGTGTTCCTTCAAAAGGTTCAGATAAATTTCCACCACAGGTACATTGGAAAATAGCTGGCTTGCAAAAAAGCTAACAACCGCCACAATCTGCGGTTCATCAAGTCTTTGCTGCAAACCGCCCAGCAGATATTGCAGGGAGCCAGAGTCCAACAGTGATCCAGTCACCACAAACATGGCGATAAAAAACAGCAGTGTCGGCCAATCCACTTCTTTAAGCACCCGCAAGCGCTCATTGCTGGCCAGATAGATGGGCAGACAGGCAACAAGGCCGATTTCCGCAATAGACGGCTCATAGCCCCAGCCCCCCTCGTGCAAAATACTACCCAGTACAATAAGGCCGAACAATAATATGCCTGAGAAAATAGAGGGCCAGCGGCGTTTCACGTCCCCTTGATCCTCATAGAGAGCAACCTCCTCGATTTCCTCCTCGTTCGTCAAAGTCAAAAACCGCTTCAACCACCAGATGGCAATCACCATCGTTAATATGGCCGGAACGATGATCCATTCGCCAAAGACAAGAAACATATTCGAGAAACTGCCAAAGTTAGCGATAAGGATGTTTTGGGGGTTTCCAACGGGCGTTATCATGCTGCCGGTGGTTACTGCCGCACACAAAAGGATGAGAAGTGGCACAATGCCCCAGCGCATTTTGCGGGCCATCATAATGGCAATCGGCACACCAATTACGGCAGCGGCATCATTTGTCAAAACCGCAGCACAGACCGCCATAATTAAAGTATAAACCAACAAACTAAGAAACGGCGTTCTGAACGCCAGCAGATATTGGCTGATCCCTCTGGACACCCCCGCGTCATACAAAGCAGAGGCAATGGAGAATACAGAAAACAAATAGATAATCAGCGTCCAGTCAATAGATTCAAACGCCCGTGTCGGGGAGATTTGTCCCAGCAATAACAGGGTGATGGCTCCAAGCGTCATGATGTGCCAGATGCGCACGGTTTCAGGAAGCCACTGCCGAACGGCAATAAGTATAAAAATAGCAGCAGACACATACAGACTAATAGACATAACCCCATTATTTCACCGAGGCTTTTACAAACTGCTTGCACTCTTCAAATAGATTCCACCGGTTTCCTTAGGAGATCAGGAGCAAATTCCCGCTAGGCTAAACAAAACGCTCAGATCGGTCGGTGCAATGAAACTTAATAAACCACTGCTTTTTACAAATTTCTTTGCGGGGGATGTGGTTTTCGGGTTGGGGCCGTACTTGGCGATCTACCTTCTTTCAGCCCTTCAATGGAAACCCGGAGCGATCGGGATCGTGCTGGCCATTGGTGGCATTACAACCGTTTTACTGCAAACTCCGGCGGGCGCATATATTGACAGCACCAAACACAAGCGCCCCCTGATTGTTATTTGCGGGCTCATCATCGGCATTGTTTCCATCTCGATCGTGGAATTTGCGAACCACGCGCCGGTGGTTTATGTCTCTCAGGTTTTGATGGGAATCGCTATTGCCTTCATCGCGCCATCCATTGCCGCGATAACTCTAGGCGTGTGTACCCGCGACGAATTCACCGTGCAAACTAGTTCCAACCAGGCAGCCAACCACGCGGGCAATGTGTTCTCCGCAACAATTGCCGGTGCTCTTGCTCTGGCAATCTCGGCTGAGGGTGTTTTCTGGCTTATGGCTGTTATGGCCTCCTTGATGGCCATTTCCGTTATGTTTATTCCGGAAAAGTCCATTGACCACCTGCGCGCACGCGGCGGTGAGCGAAAAGATGCCAGTGGCAAACGGCAACCCTCCGGCTTTTCAACCCTTCTTTCAGACCGCCGCTTGGTGGCGCTGGCGATCAGTGTGTTCCTGTTCCACTTTGCAAATGCAGCCATGTTGCCTCTGGTCAGTCAGAAGCTCTCCATCAATTCAGATGCAAATGAAGCCATCGCCTTTACGTCCGCCTGCATCATCATTTCGCAGTTCATGATGATGCTCATGTCTTTGATGTGTGCAGCAAAAGCAGATGTGTGGGGCCGAAAAATTATATTTCTCATCGGCTTTTCCGTGAACCCCATCCGTGGCCTGCTGTTCATGTCCACGGACAATCCATATTTTCTCGTCAGCATTCAAAGTCTGGACGGCGTTGCCAACGGTATCTTCGGCGTCATCATCCTGCTTATGTGCGCCGATCTGACCAAAGGCTCCGGGCGGTTCAATGTAACACAAGGGGCTATGGCCGCCTTGGTAGGCATCGGCTCGGCCTGTAGTAATTTTGCGGCGGAGTATATTGTTGAGTTCTTTGGCTATAACCCCGCCTTTTTTACTCTGGCCTGTCTGGCAGCCATTGCCGGTGTGTTCTTCCTGATTTTCGTTCCTGAAACAATGAATGCAACAGGCATAAAGGGGGCCAGCGAAGACAACGACAATGCTGAAAAAACCTAGAAAAATCGCCGCGCAGAATTAATTCAACCCTACGGCGTCACGAACAGCTGATTTGAAGGCCCAGCCAGTTCGAAAATCATCGGGCATTTCTTAGCCACCAGTTCCACCTGATCCACCAGTTCCACCGAATCCGCCAGAGCCAGGTGGAACCAAACGAGTTGGTGTATCTGTACTATTGTAGCTTCCATTATGGTTTAGTGAGCTCTTGCTCATAGGATTACTCCTTCCATCATTTTACAAAATGAAGTGAACCAAAAGAAGGTGCTGATTGAGAGGCTGCACTTAGGTAATTTGATGACGTACAGCGTATCGCCGAAAACCGGTGCCCACTTTTCGGTGATACGCAAAAACAACAACTTACATCAGAGAAGCATTTCAATGAAAAATCTCACTGATGTAAGTGTATAGTCCCGCAAGGAGATGGAATCAGTTTATTATTGACGCCATCTTGTAAGGAGGGGCTATGGGACAGGTATTGCACGGCAGCGCCACGACTACTCACGCGGTTCGATCGGCCATCCAAAAATCGGATGCGACAATCAAGGAATTAAGCATCCGTTATAACATCAACCCTAAAACGGTGATGAAATGGAAGAAACGGACCAGCGTAGAAGATCAACCCATGGGACGGGAAAATCCGCGCTCTACAGTCCTCACTCTGGCTGAAGAGGCTGCGTGTGTCGCTTTTCGCAAGCACTCTTTGTTACCGCTTGATGACTGCCTTTATGCTCTGCAGGATGAAATCCCGCATCTGAGCCGGTCCTCCCTTCACCGCTTGTTCCAGCGTCACGGAATCTCGCGTCTTCCAGCTCCAGATAAGGACAAGGTGAAGAAACGTTTCAAAGCTTATCCGATCGGCTATTTTCACATCGATATCGCGGAAGTCCGAACTGCAGAAGGCAAACTGTATCTGTTTGTGGCCATTGATCGCACCTCTAAATTTACCTTTATGCAGCTGCATGAAAAAGCGACCAGAAGGATTGCTGGCGACTTTCTACGTAGCCTCATCAAGGTGGTTCCCTATAAAATCCACACCGTTCTGACAGACAACGGCACCCATTTCACCGATCCCAAAGGCGACAGCTGGAACGCTAAGGACATTACGCATATGCTCGCTACTGGCCAGCCATTTCGCTGCCATGGCTTTGTTCTGGCTTGCGCCCAAAACCATATCGATCACCGGCTCACAAAACCAGCTCACCCCTGGACGAATGGCCAGGTCGAACGCATGAACCGCACCCTCAAAGAGGCCACTGTCCGGCGCTATTATTATCAGACACACAGCGAACTACGCACTCATCTGGAAACGTTCATACAGGCTTATAACTTTGCCAAGCGCCTCAAGGCTCTCAAAGGACAAACGCCCTTTGAGTACATCACCAAGCAACGGACAAAAGAGCCGGACAGATTTATGAAACAACCACACCATCTCATCGTGGGACTAAACATGTAAGCGGAACTCGGGAACAGCGATTGCCACCTCACTGCGCTTGAATAAAGTTAACGATAGCGATGCCCTGCCCCGCCCACAGCTCTCCCATCAGGCCCAACCACTCGTCCAGTGCAGCCGTAGGGACCACACACAGCACCGCCTTTGGCAGTATGGCCATTAGGTCCTGTCACCGCCCCGCCTCGAGCCCGGTTTCCGGCTGGACCCACAACAGTCCCGCCTCTCGCTTCGCCGCCATAGGGGCCAACAACATGCCCACTGCGTGCTGCAACAGGACCCCGATAATACCGGTTCCAATGCCCGTACCACGGGTAGTTTCTATAATATCGGGTCCAGTAGGCTTGATTAAAGGTGATGACACTCAATCCCATGACTGGAGCGATAGCAGGCGTTATAATGACTGGTTGACCCTGATAAACTGCTTGAAGATAAGGAGCGTAGACCCACCCCCGATAAGTGCCATAGCCAACATCGCACCAAGTGTACCCCGCCTGACAGCCATATGTTGTTACTGTGGAGCGGTTGGGAACCACCACGATAGCGGGATAGGCTGTTGAAGGACCGGCGCGCATATTCACATTTGCGCTCGTAACAGATGTAATGGCAGCGTGTGCAGCAGTTCCTGCGAACACAACACCAGTAAAACCTAGGGTTATTGCCGTTATAATGCTACGGATTTTTCCCATTTCCTAGTCTCCGTAAATAATAGATCGCTTAGCGCAGCCCCGTTCACAGGGAGAACACCAAGGGCCCTTTCACATTCTACCCACCTGCTTGTGCAGTCCTGTAGTTTGTAATGGAAGTTCGCTTCAGCCTCCCATCAAGCAATTGAATTGAGCAGGTTTTATGGCACTCCGGCCAGCAGTCCAAAGCAATCAACTTAATTATTTGTAATGGAATCACCGAGAGAGGCTGTAAACTGCAGCCGCACTCTCTAAGGTCTCAATGATTTGAGGACTTAAATCCTCCAATAATAGACGACCCGCCTTACAACAGGCCACCTATCTTACAAACAAAGAGTGCCGGTTTCCGGATATGCCCCGCTTTAACGGCGGTGCTCTCGCTCTCCTCCCCGCTCTCTTCCACCGCCGCGGACATTGCCCTCAGGCCCCACAACTCTACGCTTACAGCCGTGAGGGCCGCACGCAGCTCCCCCTCGCACAGTGTTGCCTTCAGGCCCTGTAACCTTACCGCCTCTCACACGGTTTCCCTCGGGTCCAACAATCGCTCCGCCTTTTGCCTCTCCGCCATGAGGACCTTCAACGCGGCCACGCCGCACTTCCGTAGGTCCTCCATGTCGCCCGCCCACTGGCCCTCTGTAATACCGGTTCCAATCACCGTACCAAGGGTAGTTTCTATAATAACGGTTCCAGTAGGCTTGATTGAAGGCAATAACAGAGATTCCGATGGCCGCTGCAAGGGCCGGAGTAAACGTACTTGTTTGCCCGTTATAGGTTGTTTGAAGACCAGAAGCGGACACCCAGCCACGAGATGAGCCATAGGCCACATCACACCAGGAATAGTCATCCTGACACCCATAGGTTGTCACCGTTGACCCACCAGGCACCACGGCAACGGAAGGATAGGATGTGGAGGGGCCTGCCCGCATATTTACTGAGGACACAGTAACTGCCGTCACCGCCGCCTCGGCATCAATGCTCATTGGAGAGAAAGCAGCAAGGCCTAAAACAGTTGAAGCAACGATTGTTTGAAAGTTTCCCATGTTTCCCAGTCTCCATAAGTGTTGGGGCGTTCCTCATGGCCTCATTCACAGGTAGAGCACAAAGACACCCGAAGACAGTCTACCGACTAGCCCCCATGCGGCCCAGTCTCAGGCTTGGGAAATTGGTTTTAACGTTTCTTTTCAATAAACTAAATTGGTTAGGTAAGTATAGAAAGTTGCCTCCGCTTTTGAGGGGAAACAAGCCTACATGGCAACAACCTTCTTTAAATCCGCGAGAATGGAGTTCACCCAGAAGTTAGCGTCCTCCTCGCACAGGCGTCGGAACATGGACTGCCACCGCTCTCGCCGTTCGCCCAGCGGCATGGTGAGACCGGTTTGAATGGCTGCCGCTGTTTCCTCCGCAGAGTGGGGGTTCACAATCAGCGCCTCCGGCATTCGCTCGGCTGCCCCTGCAAAGCGGGAGAGAACCAGCACACCCGGATCCTCTGCCCTTTGCGCTGCAATATATTCTTTTGCCACTAGGTTCATTCCATCACGCAAGGGAGTCACAAGGCCGATCCGGCTGGCGCGGTAAATGCCTGCAAGAGCCGTGCGCGGTAGCCCCCGTGTCAAAAAACGGATCGGCGTCCAGTCCAACTGCGCAAACCGGCCATTGATATTGCCCGATAGCCCTTCCAGCTCCCGGCGAATTTCCGCATAAGCATCCAGCTCTGAGCGAGAGGGAGGGGCAATCTGCATCAGGCTCACTTGCCCTCTGTTTTCCGGATAATCTTCCATCAACCGCTCAAATGCCCGAAACCGCTCAGGCAAGCCTTTTGAATAGTCGATCCGGTCAACACCAATAATCTGGCTCCGCCCGCTCAGCAGTTTTTCTATCTGGGCGGTATTGCTGCGCGCCTCCGGCGTGAAGGCTGCTTGGGAATAACTTTCTGCATCAATCCCAATCGGATACGCTTTGGCCTGGATGGTACGGCCCACAGCCCTTACATAATCTTCCCCAAGCTCCTCTCCCTCCAGTTCCTCGACAACAAATCGGCGGAAGTTTGCGGCGTCCCGGGTGGTCTGGAACCCTATCAGATCATAGGCCATCATACGCCGCACGATAACATCGGCGTTGGGAAGCGCCGCAAGGATTTCAGGGGCTGGAAACGGGATATGGAGAAAGAACGCGATTGGGGTCTTAACCCCCATTTCACGCAGTTGCGCCCCCATTCCAAAAAAGTGATAGTCATGTACCCAGATGATATCATCATCAGTCAGTTCGGGCCGCAAGCGAGACGCAAAGCGCTCGTTTACACGGCGATACCCCTCTTCAAACCGGCGACCAAAGTCAGCAAGGTCAAGCCTGTAATGGAGCACAGGCCACAAAGTCCTGTTCGCATACCCGATGTAGTATTCATCATAGTCATTTTGGGAGAGATCAATCTGCACCAGAGAAACGTTATCATGATCGCTCTTGTGCAACTGGCCATAGGTCCCCGCCTCGGAAACTTCACCGGTCCAGCCAAACCAGACTCCGCCGGTTTGCAAAAGTGTGTCCACGAGTGCAACGGCAAGTCCCCCGGCACTACCTCTGCCCTCCAGAGGTCCGACCCGGTTGGAAACCACGACTAGCCGACTCATGTATACACCTTCCTAACTACAAAACTGTTTCAACAAATGCTCTTGTGTTCACGTCACCCAACTAAATGTCTTTAAATAATAGTCTCCCATTGTGAGGAGAGACGGACGGCGCCGTTAATAATCCCAACCATAGAGTATGTCTGCGGGAAGTTACCCCATAACTCTCCCGTTTCAGTCCTGGTATCCTCGGAAAGAAGGCCAACATGGTTACGACAGGCCAAAAGTTCCTCATAGATTTCCCGTGCCTCATCTTTTCGTCCGATTCGGGCCAACGCATCAATGTACCAGAACGTACAAATATTAAATGCGTTCTCCGGTTCGCCGAAATCATCGGCAGCACGATAGCGAAACAGATGGTTACCCCGCCGCAGCTGTTCCCCGATTTTATCAACGGTTGCCTCAAAGCGCGGGTCCGTTGCGGGTAAGAAGCCAACTTCAGCCATCAAGAGCAAGCTGGCATCCATATCCTCACCGCCAAAGCTCTCGACAAAGGCTCCAATCTCATCATTCCATCCCAGATCACAGATGGCGCTATGGATCGTTTTTGCCCGCTTTGCCCAGAACTTGGCTCTTTCATTCAGTTCAAACTGTCCGGCAATCTTGGAAAGCCGGTCACAAGCAGCCCAGCACATGAGAGAGGAAGAGGTGTGTACACGGGCTCTGTTACGCAGCTCCCAAATACCCGCATCAGGCTCATTATATAGTTTGAACGCCCGTTCACCGGCTTTTTCCAGCCGCATAAAGTCATCGACACCGGGCTGGCGCAGCAGGCGCTTGTCAAAGAAGGCTTGTGATGCCCCTAAAACAATATTGCCATACACATCATGCTGAAAATGCTCATAGGCCTGATTTCCAACCCGAACAGGTTTGTTTCCCTTATACCCCGGCAGGTCAACAGTCTTTTCAATGATTGTGGCTTCCAAACCGATGCCATAAAGGGGCTGCACGTGCCCGCCGTTTGTCATCATGGAGATATTGTTCAAATAGCGCAGATAATTCTCCATGGTTTCCATCTCGGAAAGACCATTCAACGCGCGCACTACAAAAAACGCATCCCGCAGCCAACAATACCGGTAATCCCAATTACGAACCGTATTGTTCGCCTCGGGTATGGAAGTGGTCACCGCTGCGATAATCGCTCCGGTTTCCTCATAGGTACACAATTTCAAGGTGATGGCTGCACGGATAACCGCATCTTGATACTCCAGCGGCAATCCGAGCCGCCGTGTCCAGAGTTTCCAGTAGTGCGCAGTTTCCTCCTGAAAATCACGACATATCTTTTCTGGATGTTCCGTCACGCTCTCATCCGGCCCCAAATAAAACGAAAGTGGTCCATCCAGCAAAAACGGAGTTTCATCCCGCACATAGGTCACCGACGCACTGGTTGTCATGCGCAAGGTTGTGCCATTCCCCACATAGCGGATATGGTTGGAGCCAAAGGTAATCTCTGGCAATTTCTTGCCCCATGCAAAACGGGGGCGACACCGGATAACAATACGCGGATGACCGGAAATTGCGCTCACCCTGCGGGCAATAGCATTGGGACGAAACACCCGTCCTTTACGGTTAAAACGCGGTGCGAAGTCTGTAATTTCGATGGCATTGCCATCACCATCATAAATTCGGGTTTGAACAATCGCGGTATTCTCCACATAGGTTTGCTCACTCCGCACCGCCCCCAAAAGTTCAACAATGAAAGTTCCGTCCCCTTCCTCGCCATTGGTCCCCAAAAGCGAATGGAATACGGGGTCTCCGTCAAAACGGGGTAAGCAGCACCAGACAATCCGTCCCATAGTGTCAATCAATCCAGCAAAGGAACAGTTTCCAATCAAAGCCATATTGAGGTCCGGCTCACTGAGCGGTTTCACTGGAAAAGATTTAATCTGTGCTTCAGCCATTTAGCCTGTCTCCGCTGTGCCTTGCCTGTCGATGAGGTTTTGTCTCGCCTGCATTTCAAAAAAACGTTCAACATACGTCTGGCAAAGCCAAACGCCAACGCTCTCCACATCCTTCAGCCGAAAGGCTGCTTCACTTTGTTGTTCTCCAACTTTAATTCCATACCCTCCCAGCTCCTGAACAGCTCGAATGCCGTCTTCATCTGTCACATCATCGCCAATGAAAACTGGCAGCCGGTTCTTGAAGACAGGCATTTCCAAAAACCGCCGTACTGCAGTCCCCTTGTCTTCACCTTTGGGTTTCGCTTCGGCGACCATATTGCCGAAAATCACATGCAAGGATGGAAATTGCTCCGCCAAATCGCATAGGGTCCCGCGCACGTCTGCTTCGCGCTCCGGGCAGGCCCGATAATGGACGGCAAGCGCACTGCCCTTGTCCTCCAACACAACACCCCCATGTAAAACTCCGGAGAGAATGAGCTTTTCTTTCAACTCGCAAACACCTGGCCAGCTGTCCAGCGCCACAATCCCCTCTTCCAAAGAGAGGCGGCGCTCCAAACCGTGTAGTCCCGCAGCAGGCAAAACCGTTGGATTTAAATAGTAGTCCAGCTCACGAATTGACCGACCGGAAATGAGAGCCAGCGCTCCGTTTAACCCGTGGTAAGTCTGCAAGAGACATTCAGCCATTACCGGTTCAAGGTAAATAGCATCCGGTTTTTCTGCAATTTCGACAAGCGTTCCATCGAAGTCCAAAAACAAAGCCATGTCAGGCGTAAGACGAGGAGGTATGGTCATGCCTCAACCTTGCAAAGTCTGAGGGGGTCCTGTCAACATAGTCAGGAGTTCGAGTAAAGGCTACTGCTTGTTGAGTATGCAGACTACACTTTGATAATTGAATGTGCGTTAAAGCCCAGAGACATCCAAAAATTTATCTTCCGTCAACGGATACCGTTTATTGGAATCACGCAGCAAAACGCTCGTCCCATCACGGTTCAACGCATCCAAGGTTATTTAATCGAATGTATTCTAGGGAAAGCTAGAGTTTTAAAGCAGTTTGCGTTTTAATAGAAACACTTCACCGCTTTAAGTTTTTGTTTGCGCGTATCTTTATCCGAAAACCGCATCCACTTTTCGGAGATACGCTGTAAGTGCCCATACCTGCAGTGTTGGCAGCGATGAGCCAGAGTATTTTTTGTTTAATTTACGATATTTAAAAGGCTGAGATCCGTGCTGCACACATAATGAACGCACACTGGTGTTCTCGTAAAAGCTGTTGCAGATCATCCCAAAAAAAACATGCCCCGAAAATTCGAGGCATGATTATTCAAGCTGCGGTTGGCGAGGCCAACGGCTGGGTTAAAATCGAGTAAATTGCTGCGCTGTCTTTGGTTGCACGCAATTTGGAAGCAACCTCACCATCACGAAGCAATCGCGCCACACGGGCCAGAGCTTTCAAATGGTCAGCACCAGCTCCTTCGGGTGCCAGCAAAACAAAAATCAGATCGACCGGCTGGTCATCCAAACTGTCAAAGTCTATGGGCTTGTCCAGTCGCGCGAAAACGCCATGAAGACTGGATAACGACAGCATCTTGCCATGGGGAATTGCAATGCCATTGCCAACTCCGGTGGATCCAAGTTGCTCTCGCTGTAACAAAGTCTCAAAAATATCGCGCTCATCCTGTCCGCAGACTGTGGCAGCGCGTGAGGCCACTTCTTGAAGCGCCTGTTTTTTGCTGTTGGCCTTCAAATTTGGCAAAATAGCCTCGGGACTTAATAGTTCAACGAGCTCCATTCTCTAATCCATACTCTCCTAAAGGCACAAAGCCGGAGAACCGGCTTTGCACGTTTTCATCAGTTTTATAAACTGCCGAAGTTTAACTTGGCTTACCAGCCTCGGCTAACACGGGGTCAATCCATCCAATATTGCCGTCTGTCCTGCGAAATACAACGTTAACTCCGCCATTTCCCGCATTCCGGAACATAACTACAGGGGCTTCACTCAAATCCAGTTCCATAACGGCCATACCAACTGTCATGGTTTTAACAGCTGCTGACGTTTCTGCAACAACAAGTGGCTTGTAGTCTGCTGGTACTTCCTCTTCTTCTTCCGGTTCAGCTAAAACATAGGATGTCGCATCCAGAGAATCTCTGTCAGCTCCATTTCCGTGATGTGCCTTTAGCTTTCTGTTGTAGCGGCGCAGACGTTTTTCCATACGCTCTGCCGCAATGTCGAAACTTTGTCTAGGGTCGTGATTGTCGCCAGAAACCTGAAGGACCACACCTGTGCTCAGGTGGATCGTACATTCAGATCTAAAGCCAGACCCCTCTCGCGATATTGTCACATGACCTGTGTAAGCACCCGGATAATACTTCTCCAGCGCGTCTGCAATCCGGTTCTCGACGTGGCCGCGCGTTGCGTCACCGATGTCCACGTTTCTTCCCGAAATTCGCAATGTCATGGGAACCTCATATGTTTTGTGTCGACTATGTTTCGCAGAAAGGCAAGCCTTTCAAAAGCACCAGCCTTCTACAATTGTCAGAATGGACCACTTAGAAAAAAAGTGCCACTCTTTTCGTACATTACGACACATCCGGCTTGATAATTATTAACTTAACAATTGTCAATACACCAAAAAGTGACCTAAGGTCAGTCACAAAATTACCTTTAATTTTAATGAGTTAGCTAGAAATTCGCTTCTCTCTGCGTCGTTGGACGGAAGAGGGAATCTTTAAGACGTCGCGGTACTTTGCCACAGTTCTGCGGGCGATATCCACTCCCTCTCCTTTCAGAAGTTTAACGATTGTATCGTCTGAAAGAATTGCTTTCGGGCTTTCCGCATCAATAAGTTGTTTGATTTTATGCTTAACAGATTCTGAGGAATGCCCCTCCCCACCTTCAACAGAAGAAATCGTCGATGAGAAGAAATATTTCAGCTCGTAAATCCCTCGGGGCGTTGCGATATATTTGTTGGAGGTCACACGGCTGACGGTAGATTCATGCATGCCGATTGCATCTGCAATTGTCCGCAGGTTCAAAGGGCGCAAGTGCTGCACACCCAGAGAAAGGAACCGGTCCTGCTGGCGTACAATTTCCGTTGCTACCTTCAAAATTGTTCGAGCCCGCTGCTCAAGGCTTTTGGCCAGCCAGTTGGCAGTTTGCAGGCTGTCCATAAAATACTGCTGATCCGCCTCTCCATTCACTGCTGAAGAGATCTCCGAATAATAGCTTTGATTCACAAGAACCTTGGGAAGCGTTTCCGAGTTCAGTTCCACCGTCCACCCGTGGGCGCTTTGTTTTACAATCGCATCAGGCACAACCGGCTGTACGAGCTCATGTTCAAATATCGCCCCCGGCTTGGGATTAAGCTGTTTGACCTCGAAAATCATTTCCTGCAAGTCTTCATCATCCACACCGCACAACGCTTTGAGCATCTCAAACTCACGTTTGGCGAGGAGGCCGATGTTCTCGATCAGGGCCTGCATGGCCGGATCATAGCGATCCTTTTCTCGCAGTTGCAGGGCAAGGCACTCTTCAAGAGAGCGTGCGAAAATTCCAACAGGATCCAAACCTTGAAGTTGCAGAATAACCTGTTCAAGGTGCTCCAGCGAGATCCCCAGCTTTTCTGCGGCCTCAAGCTGGTCAATTCGCAGATAGCCGTTCTCATCCAGAGCATCGATCAGGTAGAGCGCGACCATCCGGTCTGCGGGAGATGTGAGGGCAACAGAGGCTTGTTCCAAAAGAACGTCTGCCATGGAAAGTTCGGCGGCCACAAAAGTTTCAAGGTTGAAATCTTCCGAGGTGGACGCCATTGCCCCATTACTGGGTGCTTTCCAGTTATCCGCCTTGGCAGCAGAAGGGTCCACGACCCTTTCCACCCCATTGTCATCGGGAAACACATTGGAAAGATCAGCGTCCATCCGGCTGGAAATCGCCGCGGGCGTTGTTTCCAACTGGCTTGCCATCCAGTCCCCATCAGCCCCATCAGCCCCATCAGCCGAAGTCTTTTCGCCGGCATTCTCTAGGGGCTCAGAACGCTCCGCTCCCTCCCCTTGGGTGTCACCCTCGGTACGCTCGAGAAACGGATTGCTGTCAATTTCATTCTCAACGTAGGAAACAAGATCAAGGCTCGACATTTGCAGCAGCTTGATTGCCTGCATCAACTGCGGCGTCATCACAAGCTGCTGAGACTGTCTAACCTCCAGTTTTGGCGATAAAGCCATCGTTCCCCGCGTCCTCCCTGCTCTGTCCCCCAAGCGGTCCAGATTACATGGCGTAGTCTAGCAAATATTCGAGGCTAAAGGGTAAATTGCTCACCCAGATAAAGACGTCTTACATCCGGATTGGCAACAATGGCTTGAGGGTCACCCTCTGTAAGCACTTCGCCGGCAGCAATAATATACGCCCTGTCAATTAACCCCAGTGTCTCACGAACATTATGATCGGTTATCAGCACGCCAATGCCCCGCTGGGTCAAATGGCGAACCAACTGTTGAATATCACCAACAGCAATAGGGTCAATTCCTGCAAAAGGCTCATCTAGGAGCATAAAGGCCGGACGGCTTGCCAAGGCGCGGGCAATTTCCACCCTGCGTCGCTCACCACCGGACAAGGCCATACTGGGCGATTTACGAAGGTGCTCAATGCGAAACTCGTGCAAAAGCGCATCCAGCTCTTCTTCACGTTTCTTGCGCTTTGGCTCCACAATTTCCAGAACGGAGCGAATATTCTGCTCCACATTCAGTCCGCGAAAAATAGAGGCTTCCTGCGGCAGGTATCCAATCCCCAAACGCGCCCGCCGGTACATAGGCAACTGGGTCATATCAAAGCCGTCTAACCGTATAGCACCGTGATCTGGGCGAATAAGACCCGTAATCATATAAAAGCAGGTGGTTTTACCCGCTCCATTTGGCCCTAAAAGCCCAACGGCTTCACCTCGTCTCACAGAAAGACTGACAGACTTCACCACCTGCCGGCGGTTATAGCTCTTGCCAATTCCTTCCACTTCCAAAGTCTCATTGGCATAGTCCGCCTGAGCGATGCCCGACTCCTGCGGATTATAGGTGTGTGAATGGGGAGCGCTGTGGTCCTGTGTCAATGAAATTGCCCTAGCTTCTTGCTCTAGTGTGTTATTGCGATTGTTTTTGAAAGCTGTTTGGCTGCAGAAGCAACTTTACCCGACCCGTTTGCGGCGATTTCAGATCAACTTTTCCGGTTTTCAGGTTCACAACCAACTGGCTGCCCACCACAACATTGGGTCCTTGGCTGAGAACAACCTTCTTACCAGTCATAATCATAATTTCTTTGCCCATATCAAAGCTGGCTTCATCACCGGTCGCGACCTGATCCTCGGAGGAAATCAGCACATTTCCATCAGCCTCAATACGGGATATAGATTGCTGCACCGCTTCAGTGTCTTCGCCGGTTGTGGCCATGGAGCCGGAATAATAGACAATCAGTTTGTCAGCCTTCAGGCGGGACTCGCCCTGCGTTACCACTACATTCCCGGTAAACGTCGCACTTTTCTGTTTGTCCTGAACCTGCAGGTTCGCCGCCTGTATCTCAATGGGCTCCTTGCTGTTGGAGCCGAAACCGGCGAACGAGTCAGAAAAGGTCTGCGCCTGAACACCAAAGGAGATCAGTACTGTAAAAATCACAGATGCGCTCAAAGCGCGGAACAAATTGCTCATTGACTGTTCTCCATTGCGGCAGGGTTCAAGAGCATTGAAACCCCATCGCCAAAATTCAAAGTATCATTCTCTTGATCAAAGGACATGGAACCGGCACCAATCATACCACCGTTTGACTGGACCTCAACCACGTCACTGGTCTTGATTTTTCCGGTTTTCATATCAATGTCCAAGTATTCAAATTCTGCGGTATAGCCCTTGCTATAAACAACTTTAACGCCCTTTTCCAAACGCAGCGTTTCACCGCCTGCATCATAGGTCCCCTGACTGGCCGTCACAGTGGCGCCCTCTTCCTTGGTCAGGTTGATCTGTGCGGAGATGTTATCAAGGTCTATAATATCGGGATTGGTCAGTCGCTGAAGTGCTTCCGATGCCTTCACTGTGTAGGAACGCTCCCCATCACTTCCCGAAAGGTGCGGGTTAGACATCACCAGCCCATCAGGCGAGAGCTTGATCGCGCCAATTCCTATGCCGGAAAAGATATTCTGGAAGATAATCATCCCAACCATGAATGCGGCGATGAGAAAGCCAAGTGTCGGCAGTAAGAAGCGTAGAATTTTAACAAGCAGCGTGTGACGGCGGGCAGCTTTCTGGGCTGCCACCTTTTTTTGCTCGTTCCGTTTACCCCAACTGAAATGATCAGAGGGAGGCTGCGCTACTTGCATTCGTATTCCTTAAAAAGCGCTCAAGAACAGATCCGAGCCGACTTTACCTTTAAACACCCCTTTATAAGGTGCTGCTCCCTACTGCATATTTAATAGGGATGATTCTAAACAAAATTCGTGATGCCGCTTTATATCAGCTCCTCAAAGAAGTGCCTCTATTTTTAGCTGGTCAATTGTAGAATTGTAAAAACTACGCAATCATGAACGAAGACTTTTTATTCAAATAGGAAAACTGCCGCTCATATCAAGAAAAAAGCACTTGCCAACTTCCCGCTGGAAAGACATAGCAAGCGCTCCTTACAAACCCGACTTCTATCAGGAGTGGGCAAAAATATCTGTTTCCGGCCAACCTTCCAAGTCCAGTTTGGCGCGTGTGGGCAGAAAATCAAAACAACTTAACGCAATTTCCTCACGCCCTTCCCGGCGCAGCATGAACTCCAGCTTTTCTTTAAGCTTATGGAGGTGCAAAACATCGGATGCGGCATAAGCAAGCTGGGCTTCACTCAAGGTATCTGCTGCCCAATCGGAACTTTGCTGCTGTTTGGACATATCAACGCTGAGCAACTCACGGGTAATGTCTTTCAAGCCATGCCGGTCGGTGTAGGTACGCACCAGTTTGGATGCAATTTTAGTACACCAAACAGGGTTAACGTCAATTCCGAGATACTTTGAGAGAATAGCTACATCAAAGCGAGCAAAATGAAAAATCTTCGGTTTGGATGGATCGCTGAACAGTTCTTTTAAGTTCGGCGCACCCATCTGGCCTTTTGAGATCTGCACCACATCCGCATTTCCATCCCCATTGGACAACTGCACAACACACAGGCGATCCCGATGCGGGTTCAGTCCCAAGGTTTCCGTATCAACCGCAACTGCCTTGGCGTTTTGGTAATTGGATAGATCTGGAAGGTCATTTCGGTGAAATCTAATTGTCATTTTACTTCTCAAAAAATTACGGCTTACCTTAATTTCATGCCTTGACACACTTAAAGGCTTGTTAAACTACCATACAATGAAAAATCTAGTTCTTTTTGTCGAAGATTGAAAAATAATAGGTTTCTCGCCCTAATCAGCAGCTCTCCGCCCCGTTGCAAAAACGGCTTAAAGGAGCCGCCAGTACACCTATTCATTGAAATCGTTTACCCTAACCTATTAAGGCCTAGCCAGAAAATTCCTATGAACCCAATAAGGGCGTGACTGACAGAGAGAGCAATAATCGATTTGCGAATCTCAAACATAATACCCCAATAGAGCGCAATGAGCATTGTAGCGCCTGCGTGCTTCAAACCAGAGGAAAGGTGAGCAACCCCAAAACTCAAGGCAATCGCGATAATAGCAAGGGCCCGTACTTTCAAACTACGGGGCACGAGGGACGTTAGTACAGACTGGTAACCTGAACGGGTAATATAGCACTGCAATGGCGCAAAAATAAAAATATAAAGGAGCAGGTTCCCGATAAACAGAACTGGTCTAGGGTGCACTACCTCCAAAAAGTAAAAGGCGAAAACTTTCTCCTGAGGATAGGACACTTTGCGCATAATCAGCATAATTATGATGACCGGAAGGGACATGACCACCCCCCAAAGGAATTGCCTGTACGGCCTTGATAGCACCAGCCCGCGATACTTTGCACTCAAGTGAGACGGTTTTAGGGAGTACCAAACCCCAAAAGCTAACCCTGAAATGTAGAGAATGAAAAAAATTGAAATATAGAACAGGTAATTGGGACCGCCCATCAATAAATTAAGGGCAAATAGATTAAAGTAGAAAAGCAGAGGAAAGAAAATCATAGTTACCAATAGTAACCTATTATAGACTTTCAACAGACCCCGACGTTGTCGCAAATAATGCAATCATATTTACCTTAGTTTTTAAATACAATTTCAAATTACTGTTTCGTTCATATCCTATGTTATTTAAGTATATATTTCTTTTACAACACCGCCTCATTCAGGCGGGGTCCTCTGGTTTTTTGCGCAACTGAAAAAGGCCTTGGAGATTTTGTGAAGCAAATTGCGTTGATACGATGGATAACCACCCGTGATTTGACTATAAGGCATGACCGACGTCACTAGTTGAACACAGATTGTCCCAGATGAATTCACTCAGCAGCTCGATCAAATTTTCCGATCTCAGCATCGATCGCGGTACACACCAGATCATCAAAAGCATCAGCGCTGATTTAACTGAGCCGCGCATTGGCATCATCGGGCGCAATGGATCAGGGAAAAGTTCACTCATCCGCAGTTTCAACGGTTTGTTGCCCATCGCTTCCGGCAGCCTGCAGATTCACGGGGTAGATGCCAAAACGCAAAGTCCAGAGCTTTCCAGAACGGCGGGCTTTGTTTTTCAAAACCCTGATCACCAGCTCATTTTCCCGACACCTCAGGAAGAAATCAGCTTTGGCCTGCGCCAACTGGGCGTTGACAAAAAGTTGGCGAAACAGCAGGCGATTGCTTATCTGCGGGACAATGGCTGGCAACGGCTGGCGGAAAGTCCTGTTCACGAGCTTTCCGAGGGGCAAAAGCAGTACCTGTGTATTCTGGCAGTTCTGGTCATGGAGCCGAAACTGCTCATTCTGGATGAACCGTTCTCCTCACTGGATTTTCGCACCTGCGAGCAATTGCGCAGGCGTTTGCATCAGCTACCGCAGCAAATCGTTTTCGTCAGTCATGTCTTCAAAGTTCTTGAAGACTACGACCGAATTTTATGGCTCGAAGAGGGTACCATCAAAATGGATGGGCCGCCACAACAGGTACTGGACTCATATCTGGCCCATGAGCAGGAGAGCTTGTTTGATGTCTCGCTGCTGGAGGATACAAGTTCCCGATGATCTCCCTTTACCTGCCGGTAAACAGCTGGGCACACCGCTTGCCTGCCGGTTTCAAGCTTCTGGTTCTGTGCGGCCTCAGCCTTGTTTTCATCCCCTTTGATTACTGGTGGACACCGGCTGTCCTGCTCGCCTTTGCCCTTGCGCTTTATGTGTCCCTTGGAAAACAAGGTGTTCAGGCGCTCAAGGTGGTCAGGCCCCTGTTCTGGGTCATGGGCATCATGTTTGCCTTTCATGTGTTTCTCGGTACCTATCTGGAAGGCATCTCGGTAATACTTCGACTGTTAGCCATGGTGCTTCTGGCCAATTTTGTGACTATAACAACACCATTGGAAGCAATGATGGATGCTGCAGAACCGGTCTTCAGACCCTTCGCGCTCATTGGAATTTCCAGCAAGCGGTTAGCACTGGCGGTGGCCTTGGTGCTTCGTTTTATTCCGGTACTCCTAGGTGTTTATGCGGGATTGCAAGAGGCTTACTTTGCCCGCACAGGCAAGAAAAACAGTTGGCGATTGCTATCGCCTTTTATTTTGCAGGCCGTGTCCATGACCGAACATGTGGCAGAAGCATTAAGCGCACGCGGGGGTGCGGACGGGTATCCCCGCAAAACGACGAATAAAGACAAAAGTTAAAGAGGGATAATGTCTCAAGATCGCACTCTGGTTCAAATCGCCTTTTATGCAGCACTCATTGCTGCGCTTGGCCTCATACCAAAAGTTGATATTCCATTTCTTATGGGCGTCCCCATCACTGCGCAGTCTCTGGGCGTAATGCTGGCAGGTGTCATGCTTGGACCCATTCGCGGCGGCCTTGCCATGGCACTGTTCCTGCTGCTGGTTGCATTGGGTCTGCCATTGCTAGCAGGTGGCCGCGGGGGCCTCGGCATTTTTTATGGCCCAACAGCAGGTTATCTAGCTGGGTATTTCCTTGGCGCAGTCGCAACCGGATTTTTGATGAAGACACTCAAGAACATGCCAGTGATGCCAAGCGCTGCTATCGCGGCGATCATCGGCGGTATCGGCGTCGTTTACCTGTGCGGCGTCCCAGTTCTTGCCATGCACATGAAGCTGCCTTTGTGGGACGTTATCAAGATGAACGCCGTCTTCATCCCCGGAGACCTGATCAAGGTCGCTGTAGCTGCAACAGTGGCGCATACTGTTGCTAAAGGCATGCCCTCCGCCCTTCTCTCCCGCGCTTAAAGCATTTGAAAGAGCCATACATTTCAAAAGCCAGCACTTAGAACGCTGGCTTTTGATGTTCAGCACTACCCAACTGTTTTAAAGCTGCGCTCAGGATACTGTATCCACGCTTCGCATGTCCGGTATGACCTCCCAAATTACTTAGGCTTCTAACCAAAATTCGGGGTCTACCTTTTCAAAGCACCTGTCTGACATGGCAGCGTCTACAGACTCGTTTTAACCACGTCCGCGATAGGTAGGTACATCCTGACCAGGAATCCAGACGCCTTTTGGCGGCTCACCGGTCTGGTAAAACACATCAATCGGAATACCACCACGCGGATACCAGTAGCCGCCAATACGCAGCCACAATGGGTCAATTGCTTCCACAATCCGCTTTCCAATCGCCACTGTGCAGTCCTCATGGAATGCACCGTGATTACGGAAGGATGTGAGGAAAAGCTTCAGGGATTTACTTTCAACCAACCAACCGTCCGGAATGAAGTCCAACACAAGGTGGGCAAAGTCCGGCTGACCGGTGATCGGGCAGATGGACGTGAACTCGGGCGCCGTGAAACGCACCGCATAAGGTGTGCCCTGCTGCGGGTTTGGCACCCGCTCCAGTACAGCTTCTTCAGGAGATTGTGGCTGAACAGTTGCACCGCCCAGCATGGTCAGGTTTTTATAGATATCTTCGTTGCTCATAATCGTCTCTTTTCTTTTTTAAACGCCGCGCTTGTTGCCCCAAAGCAGAACATGGAGTTGCGGAAGGATGCGTGGTTTAAACCATTGTTCTTCAATAGTTTTATCCACCAGCCAGTGCATCCGGTCCATAATCCCGTCCATATCAACGGTTGCATCTATGTCTTCAGGGGGCGGCGGTGTGTGGTTTCCCGGTTGGAGGTAAAGTGGCAAATGAGGGTATCGCTCACTGACTTTCCGTGCCCAGTCAAAATCGGTGCTATCAAACACAACAATTTTCAAAACACAGTTTGGCGAGGAGCCCGCGAGTTCAAGGCACGCCTCAAACTTGTCCCAGTCCACCACCTCGCCCGAAGACGGAGGCTTGGGGCTTAGAACAAGCGTGTGCAGCTGGCCAAACCAGTCTTTGGAAATAGAGCCTTGTGTTTCCAACGCGAACCGGTAGCCGTTTTCCTTGCCAATGCTAATCAGCTGGGAAAAGTCCTGAATGGCCGGATTGCCGCCAGACAAGGACACGGTGATTGGCTGCCCGCCTGAAAGCTCTTGTATCTGCTCCCAAACATCGTGCGTTTCCAGCTGTGCCCATGTGTGCCGATATGCGCTGTCAACCGCATGCAGTGTGTCACACCAAGAGCAGCGATAATCGCAGCCACCTGTGCGTACAAACACAGTCGGCTCCCCCATAAGCGTCCCTTCGCCCTGAATGGTAGGGCCGAAGATTTCACTTATGGTCAGCGTCGGCTTCTTCCGGCTCATGGCCTGAATTCCGCCCATGTTTTCGGCGTTTCACTCACCCGTACTGCAACGACTTCCCTCCAGCGCTGCGAGCACCACTCAAACAAGTGGCTTGCAAGGAATTCCGAGGTCACCATGTCATGGCCAAACACTTCATTCAGATGCCGGTGGTCCAGCTTGTCATCAAGGTAGCGTTTGAGTGGTTTCAATTCGTTAAAATCCACCACAAAGCCATAGTCATCAAGTGTCTTGCTCCGCAGCTCTATGAGCACAACATAGTTGTGTCCATGCAGACGTGCACAAGGATGCTCCTCGGGCAGCCCACACAACTGGTGGGAGGCCGAAAAGGCGAATTCCTTCGTAATCGTATACATCGGTACTACGCCTTCGCAGATGCGACAACAGACTTCCAGAAGTCCGGATCCTCATAGTCTGTAGGGTCCTCAACGCCCGCCTCGAAAAACGCTTCGCGCCTTTCAACACAGGTGCCGCATCGCCCGCAGTGCTTCTCTCCACCTTTGTAGCAGGACCATGTGTCAGCAAACGGGACACCGAGCCGTGCCCCTTCAGCTGCAATCGCCCCCTTGGAGCCATTCACAAAGGGCGTGTAAAGACTCACATTGGCATAGCCATCAAGCGCCAGCTTTTGCATGTCTTCAAAGCTTTTGATAAAATCCGGCCGGCAATCAGGGTAGATGAAGTGATCTCCCCCATGCACCGCCGCCGCCACCGCGTCCGCCTGTTGAGCTGCGGCAATTCCAAAACCAATGGCAAGCATGATGGCATTGCGGTTTGGCACCACAGTCACCTTCATGTTCTCTTCTGCGTAATGGCCTTCGGGCACATCCACGTCATCGGTCAAAGCCGATCCGCTCAAATGGCTGCCGATTTGTGCCATATCCAGAACGTGGTGGGGAACACTCAGTTGCTTTGCCGCGTGCGCAGCAAAATCAATTTCTTTTTTATGCCGCTGGCCATAGTCAAAAGTGACAAGGCCCACGAGCTCCTGTTCACGCGCAACCTTATAGGCAAGCGTAACACTATCCAATCCGCCAGAGCAGATTACGAGTACTTTCATTTCTTTAGTCCTTGTTTTCATGAGCCGGGTAGGCTGCGACCGGCACCTCCCCAAGGGAGGCAACAACCATCTAGCAAAAAATACTTAGAAACGAAAGCCGCATAACCCCATTAAATTACTGATAAATATGAAATAAAATTCATTATGAATAAGCGAAAGTCTGCTTTGGGCTTAATGAACACCGCACCATCACGTCAGGTTCTCCCTCCGCCACCACGCAGGTATATATTTCTCTGGACTTTTCCGGTGTCCTTCAAGAAAGTGTGCTGCAATATTTTACAATTTTGCGGGTGGTTATGGGATCCTTTTTCAATACTCTTTGCGCCTCTGGTCTTTTGGCAATTACAAGCGGCTTTGCTCATGCCAGTGAGACTGCTTTGGACAAACAGCTCAAAGCCGCACAGGCTACGGGTGAGCTTCAAGGTTTACACAGCACAATTGTAGACCTGAAGGGCCAGCGGTTGGCGCAGGTTTATTTTTCAGGAAAAGATGAGCGGTGGGGTACCGCACTTGGCGAGCGCCAACACGGGCCACAAACCTTGCATGATCTGCGCTCCGTCACCAAGTCCATAACCGGCCTTCTCTATGGCATTGCCCTTACTGAAGGCAAGGTACCCCCACTGAGCAGCCCGCTGCTCGATCACTTTCCAGAGTATGCGGATCTGCGTGATGGGTCTGCTAGAGAACGTATTCTGGTTGAGCACGCCCTTTCCATGACAATGGGCAGTCAGTGGAATGAAAATCTGCCCTACTCGGACCCGCGCAACAGCGAAATCGTCATGGAGAATACGACAGACCGATACCGTTATGTTCTCGAGCAGCCCATGGTATTTGAACCGGGAACCAAGTGGACTTATAGCGGCGGCGCCGTTGCCCTCATTGGCCGGTTAATTACCAAGGGAACCGGAAAGCCTCTTGAGCAATATGCCCGGGAAATGCTGTTTGACCCAATGGGCATTACAGATTTTGAATGGGTTAAAGGGAAAGACGGTGTCGCCTCTGTTGCTTCCGGCCTGCGCCTGAGTACTACGGACCTTGCAAAGATTGGCGAAATGTTGGTGCACGATGGAGTTTATAAAGATACTCACATAGTGCCAAAGAGCTGGCTTCAGCGCTCCTTCCAGTCCCATACGTCCATTGAGAAAGGGCTGCGCTACGGGTATCTCTGGTATATTTTAGGGCCGGAAAACAATCCGATAGTCTTTGCGGCTGGCAATGGTGGGCAGCGCCTTACACTGCGCCAAAGCATCGACTTTGTTACCGTCTCCTTCGCAGGCCGTTACAACGACCCACAAGCCTTACAAACGCCAATCAAAGTCCTCGAAAAATTTGTGGTGCCCGAGGTTCAAAGAGCACTGGAACAGTAAACCGTTGCCTTCTAAAGCGCGTTCCATTTGATTGGGTTTAATCAAACGGCAAGGGTTCGCCTAAAATAAAGAAGTTGGAGCGCGGGCGTGAGTGCAAATAAACGCGATGTACTCTAAATGTTTAGTCCCGCGAGCAGATGGTGTGGTTGTTTTATAAATCTGTCCGGCTCTTGTGTCCATTGTCTGGTAATATAGTCGAAGGGTGTTAGGCCCCGAAGAGCCTTGAGGCGCTTGGCGAAGTTATAGGCCTGAATAAATGTGTCCAGATGGGCTCTTAGTTCGTTGTGTGTGCGGTAATAGTAGCGCCGAACGGTTGCTTCTTTAATGGTTCTGTTCATGCGCTCGACCTGGCCATTTGTCCACGGATGGGCTGGTTTGGTAAGCCGGTGGTCAATGTCATTTTGGGCACAAGCCAGAACAAATGCATGAGCACGAAACAACTGGCCTGTTGTGAGCAAATGTTGAACCTCATTGGCGTTCCAGCTGTACCCTTTGGGGTCAGTGAACTGGGTGCCGTTATCGGTCAGCACGGTATGGATCTTGTAGGGAACCGCTTCAATAAGGGCCCGCAGAAAGGTACTGGCAATCCTTCTGGTGGCTTTTTCAAAGAGTTTGACAAAGGCGAACTTTGAGGTTCGGTCAATGGCAACGAACAAATAGAGCTTGCCTTCTTGCGTACGAACCTCAGCAATATCAAGATGAAAGTAACCAATTGGATAGGCTTTGAAGCGTTTCTTGTTCGCTTTCATATCCGGTGGTGGCAGGCGCGAAATCCCATGGCGCTGGAATAAGCGATGCAGGGACGAGCGGGTCAGACGCGGGATCGTTTCCTGCAGGGCGTAAAGGCAGTCATCGAGTGGCAATAAAGAGTGCTTGCGAAAAGCGACACACGCCGCTTCTTCTGCCACGCTCAGGACTGTGGAGCGGGGATTCTTCCGCCCCATAGGTTGATCTTCCACGCTATTGCGATATTTCCACTTCATCACCGTTTTGGGATTGATGTTATAGCGCCGGCTCAACTCTTTGATGGTTGCATCCGATTTTTGTATGGCTGATCGAACCGCGTGAGTAGTCGTGGCGCTGCCGTGTAATACCTGTCCCATAAGTCCTCCCGAAATGATGAAGTCAATGTTAAACCGATTCCATCTGCTCGCGGGACTAAACATCTAAAACGTCCCCGTATAGGCTTAATGAACGCTCAATGCCTCAAGGTCACTTTCAATAGCGCTGGCAACGGCGGCATTGCGGGTGTCGGTAAGCACAATGGGGTGGCCGTCGGCAGAAAGCAGAGCCCACACAGGCAATTGCGCCCCTTGCAAGTCAGCATCTGGAAACAATAGCTGCAAGTCTGCGGGAGTTATCCGACGGACATACGCCATTTCACCCGTGCCGTATTCTTCGAAAGATTTGGTCGGGGTGACGTGTTCGTGCACGTAAAGGTCATCTGTCATCACCTTCTCCTTTTATTTTGGTTATGCGGTGAAAGACACGGGGAAATACCCCTATCAATCCTTGGATGTAATTTCAATGCGCCGGACAATCCGCTCCGGCTCCGGTCTTGCCAGATCGATGGAAAGCAGACCGTCTTTCAAATCAGCGCCCAGAATTTCAATGCCCTCGGCCAGCACAAATGCCCGTTGGAACTGGCGCGCAGCAATACCTCTGTGTAGATATTGGCGGGACTTATCTTCCACTTGCCGTCCACGGATTACAAGCTGGCTTTCCTCAACAGAAACGTCCAGCTGGTCTCGCGTAAAACCGGCTACAGCAAGCGTAATCCGGATAGTATCGCCCATATCTTCAGGGCTGGTGATACGTTCAATATTATAGGGCGGATAACCGTCATTCGCAGCTTTGCTCACCCGAGCCAGTACTCGTTCAATATCATCAAATCCCAGCATAAAAGGGCTGGAAAAAGCCGAAACACGCGTCATAGACAAAGTCCTTCCTTAAGCGACCTTGAGCTGGACCCATAAACAGGCATCCAGACAGGCAAGCAGCTCCTGCCTGCACCTGCCCTCAGAATATGGCGGTTCCCTGTAGATCTTTCAAGATTAATAGTTCGTTTGCCTTAAGCGTTAACCTTAGTGCCTTGTGCACAACCTTGCGGGAGGCGTGGCAAATACCTTTAAACGATTACTGCTTCCTTTAAATCTGCCATGCGTTTACCGGTACTGAAGTTAAACAGGTGAACGGCTTCCGTACTTGCGTAAAGTTGCAAGTTCTCACCTGCTCGAACCTGCGTTTTTCCTGAGATGCGCACAACCACATCCTCAGCACCTTTTCCCAGCGTACCATGGATATAACTCTCAGCCCCCACGGGCTCCACACCGCTCACATTCATTTCAAACTCGAGGCCACGTTCAGAAGAACCTGACTTTTCCACGATGCGAAGATCCTCAGGGCGAATGCCCAGCGTTACCTGTGTTTCTGCGGGGATGGAAGGCAAACCTATCGGTTCACCGCAATTGGTCCGCCACATGCCATCCTGCAGCTCCAGTTGAATAAGGTTCATAGCTGGCGAGCCAATAAATCCAGCTGTAAAGACACTCGCGGGCTTTTCATAGATCTCCATGGGCGTACCTATCTGTTCCACTTCGCCTTTATTCAGCACCACCAACCTGTCAGCCAATGTCATCGCCTCCAGCTGGTCATGGGTCACATAAATGCTTGTGGTACCTAAAGACCTTTGCAGCTTCTTGATTTCCATGCGCATTTGAACGCGCAGCTTGGCATCCAGATTGGAAAGCGGCTCATCGAATAAAAAAGCCGCAGGCTCGCGCACAATTGCCCGCCCCATGGCAACCCGCTGGCGCTGACCACCCGAAAGGGCTTGGGGTTTGCGGTTCAGGTATGGTCCCAGTTCCAGAATTTCAGCGGTCTTTTGCACCCGCTCGGCAATTTCCTTTTTAGGAACACCGCGATTTTTAAGGCCATACGCAAGGTTGTTGAACACACTCATATGCGGGTAAAGCGCATAGTTCTGGAACACCATGGCGATATCCCTGTCCGCCGGTTCTACCTTATTCATCACCCGCTCGCCAATTTTAAGCGTGCCTTCGTTGATTTCCTCAAGTCCTGCAATCATACGCAAAAGAGAGGATTTTCCGCAACCGGAAGGGCCAACGAGAACAATAAATTCCCCGTCAGCAATATTCAGTGAAATGCCTTTAACAGCCTCCACACCGCCAGCGTAGGTTTTGCGTAGGCCGTCAAGCGTAATCGCTGCCATGTTTCAACTCACTTCTCACTATCCACCAGCCCTTTGACAAACCAGGACTGGAAGAAAATCACAATCAGGATAGGAGGCAGCATAGCTAGAACAGCCAGCGCCAACGCCTCGTTTGTTTCAGGAATCTGCGCACCCACCCACACTTGCAAAATTTGTTTCATACCACGCACAAGGGTGAAAAAGGTCTCTTCTGTGGTGATTAAGGTGGGCCACAGGTACTGGTTCCAACCGTATACAAACATGATGATGAAGATGGCCGCCATCATGGTTTTGGAAAGCGGCACCAGAATATCAATAAAGAACTTCCAAGGCCCTGCCCCGTCTATGCGGGCCGCTTCCACCAGTTCATCTGGAACAGACTTGAAGAACTGCCGGAAATAGAAAGTCCCAGTAGCAGAGGCAATAAGCGGCACAATTAGTCCCGTATAAGAGTTCATCAGCCCCAAACTCTGCACAATCTGGTAGGATGGCAGGATGCGCACTTCCAGCGGCAGCAACAAGGTCGTGAAGATAACCCAGAAGAAGAACGTGCCCAGCGGAAGACGGAAATACACAATGGCATAGGCCGCCAGCATGGAAATGACAATTTTGCCAATGGCGAATCCCAATCCAAGGATCAGGGAGTTCTTGAGCATAGTCAGCCCCGTCACCTCTCCCGAGAAACTGGTAGATTCCAGCAGGGCCGCCCGATAGGTCTCCACCGCATTCCCGCCCCATGTCATTTGCAGGCCGTTTTTATAAACACTCAAAGCATCATGGGTGGAGGTCATCACCGCAAAGGCAACCGGTGCCAGCATGAAAGTTACACCGCATAAAAGCACCAGATGATCCCAAATGGTTACACGCTTCATCTCCGCCTCCTTTATGTGTAGTGAACGCGCCGCTCGATAAAGCGGAACTGCAAAACGGTTAGAACAAACACAAGCACCATCAGGATAACCGACTGGGCCGAAGAGCCGCCAAGGTCCCCACCTCTGAACCCGTCCACATAAACCTTGTAGACCAGCGTAATGGGATTATTGGCGGGTTCCCCCTTCACCACCAGATCCACCACCCCAAAGGTGTCAAACAGGGCGAAGGTGATGTTGATGATCAGCAAAAAGAAGCTGGTGGGCGCGAGCAGCGGAAAGGTAATAGACCAGAACCGGCGCAGGCCTGAGCGGCAATCGATACTTGCCGCCTCCTGCACTGCCTTGGGCACCGCCTGCAAGCCGGAGAGGAAGAAAATAAAGTTGATAGGGATTTGCTTCCAGATGCTGGTCACCACCATCACAAAGCCAGTATCGAAATAAGACACACCCACCCGCAAGTCCCACCCTAGCGAGCGGGCAAGGTCTGTTATGGGGCCTATGTGCTGGTCAAACAGCATCACCCCCAGCAGTCCGGCAACGGGCGGAGCAATGGCATACACCCACATGAGCAACGTGCGATAGCTGGAAGCCCCTTTCAGCACCTTGTCCGCCTTCACTGCCAATACAAGAGCGATGCCCAGCGAGAAGGTAGAGACAAGCGCGGTAAACACAACCGTAAACCCAGCAACGCGGAAATACTGGGCGCTGTCCAGAATATCCTTGTAGTTATCCAAGCCCACAAAGGTGGAGCCGAACCCGAAGGGGTCTTCCAGATAGAAAGAAGTTTTGACAGCCTCGAAGGCGGGCCACAAAAAGAAAATAGCCACAATACTCAGTTGCGGGAGCAGCAGAGCATAAGGAAAAATGGAATTGGAAAACACTACCCGTTTCAATAGAGGCCCTACCCGATCAGGACTGCGTTTGTGCAATCAAATAAAACGATCGTCGGCAGCACCCACACCACCGACGACACTTTTTTCCAGCTAAACCACCTTAGCCAGAAGTTTTGGCAAAACGCGCCAGCAGCTTGTTGGCTTCTTTTTCAATGGCGACAAAAGCTTCCTCAACGCTCGCTTCCCCGTTGAGGATACGGCCATATTCGCGGTTCATCACATCACGGATCTGGACGTTGAACCCCATACGGTAGCCTTTGGTCCACTCGCCCTGTGTATGGCCCAATTGTTTAATACCCACCTCGGCAGCAGGCAGGCGGTCATAGTGCCCATCTGCCTTTGCAAGCTCATAGGCGGCTGTGGTGATTGGCACATAACCGGTTTTCTTGTGCCACTCGTACTGAACCTCAGCGGAGGACAGGTAGGAAAAGAAGCTGGCTGTGCAATCATTCTCGGCCTTGGGCTTGCCAGACATGGCAAACAGCGCCCCGCCGCCGATGGAGGTACCCATACCTTGATCCACGACAGACTCCCAGTAGGGAAGGAACGTTGCTGCGACTGAGAACTCCGAGGCTTTAAGTACACCGCTGAACGAGCCGGAGGAGCCAAACCACATGGCCACTTTTCCCTCTTGGAAAGCGTTCTGGTTATCATTCCAGCCAGTGCCGTAAAACGCGAAGTAGCCGTCATCCAACCACTCTTTCACTTTCGTAAAGTGGTGTTTCAAGGCGTCATTGTTTACCAGAATTTTGGTGCCCTTGGCACCGTCAAACCCATTGTTATTGGTGGCATATTGCAGGTTATGGCGCGCCATGAAATTTTCGGTGAAAATCCATGTGAGGTGAGACTGTGCCAATGGAATAATTCCGGTCTCTTTCAATTTCGGCGCAATTTCCTCAAACTCCTCCCAAGTCTTTGGGGGCTCCACGCCGGCTTTTTTCAGCGCATCGGCATTGTAGTAAAGCACCGGCGTCGACGAGTTGAACGGCATCCCGATCATCTTGCCGTCAGAATCGGCATAAAATGAGCGTACACCGGAAATGTAATCCTCACTGTCAAACTCAACACCAGCGCCTTTAATCAAGTCTTCAGCCGGTATAACAGCCCCGCGTGCACCAACTATGGTTGCCGCACCGGCGTCAAACACCTGCAGCACATTCGGCTGCTGCTTTGCGCGGAAAGCGGCAATGCCGGATGTCATGGTTTCCTCATAGGTTCCCTTGAAAAACGGCGTAATATTGCACGCCTCTTGAGAGGCATTAAATCCTGCGGCAATTTCATTGGTTGTCTTGCCAAGTTCCCCACCCATGGCGTGCCACCACGAAATCTCTGTGGCCCCATATGAAAGACTTGGTAGTGTCGTCGCAGCAGTCAATGCCATTAGCCGCAGCGCAGCCTTTGCGTACCCCATTCCATACCCTCCTGCGGGGGAAATATCATTCAATGAAAAAGCCGCGCTCTAAAAGCCTCCCCCGGGCCGGTTCGCTCGACTTTCATGCAGTGCTATTACTTTTTATTTTTTAAAGTCCAATGACAGAAATAATAAACATATATAACAGGGCACGTCAGTATTTTTTACGATATCTCCTAAAGCCCGCCGGTTTTGTACTAAAAATATCTGCCAAGGCTTTCTAATAGGGCGTTCTCTTTGCTAGGATATATTGGAATTCTAGATTTTACTCCTACACCAGCCGCGAGCCCCATAAACACCGCAGACTGGTAACTTTTTGTAGGAAGTACCCGCGTTAGGCTTCAGACCGAACCAACCATCTTCAAGGTTTTAAGAGCGTGTCCAACCCCTTCGTCATTCACTGGTTCAGACAGGACCTTCGCCTTCACGACAACCCGGCGCTCATCCATGCCACCGCTCAAGGGCCGGTATTACCCATCTATATTCTGGATGATTACAATGCAGGCCCACACAAAATGGGCTCGGCCTCACGCCAATGGCTCCACCATTCCTTGCGGGCCTTAAATAAAAGCCTTGGCGGCAAGCTGCATATTTTCAAGGGCGATCCATTCCTTATTTTCGAGCAGCTTCTGGAGACCAATACCATTAAAGGCATTTTCTGGAATCGTTGCTATGAACCTTGGCGTATGACGCGTGATGCCTCACTCAAAGATCAGCTTCCCATTGAAACTATAAGCTTCAACGGGTCCTTGCTTTGGGAGCCGTGGCAGGTACTGAAAGGCGACGGAACTCCCTATAAGGTGTTTACACCCTTTTATAGGAACGGCTGCCTTAGCAGCGAGCCACCGCACACGCCCCTTCCTTCTCCACAAACTCTCGAATTTGCCTCACTGGAACAATCACCTCAGCCCGTAGAAAGCTTGGGACTCCTCTCCCCCAAACCATGGTCCTCCGCCATAATGAAACACTGGCATGTGGGGGAACAGGCATCGAAGGACAAGCTCGACCAATTTCTGGAAGCCGAGCTGTCCCAGTATAAAACAAGCCGGGACTATCCGGCAAAGCTGGGAACTTCTCTCCTGTCCCCTCACCTGCATTTTGGTGAGATCTCTCCCAATCAAGTCTGGTGGGCAGTGAGGCAACATGGCTCCAGTGAGGATCATGAGCATTTTCTCAGTGAACTGGGCTGGCGGGAGTTCTCGAATTCGCAGCTGTTCCATACCCCCACCCTGCCCAGTAAAAACTACCAGAAGAAGTTTGATGCGTTCCAGTGGTCCGAAGATGCCAAGACCCTGCACTGCTGGCAAAAAGGGCAAACCGGTATTCCTTTGGTCGACGCTGGTATGCGCCAGCTTTGGCAAACGGGCTTCATGCATAACCGCCTGCGCATGGTGACCGGCTCACTTCTCGTCAAAAACCTGCTGCAACCTTGGCAAACAGGGGAACGGTGGTTCTGGGATACATTGGTCGATGCGGACCTTGCCAACAACAGCGCAGGCTGGCAGTGGATTGCCGGTTGCGGTGCAGATGCTGCCCCCTATTTTCGAATCTTCAATCCCCTCACACAAGGCACCAAGTTCGACCCCGAGGGAACTTTTACCCGCACCTATGTGCCGGAACTTGCCAATTTGCCAAACAAATACCTATTTAACCCGTGGACAGCACCTGAGGCCGTTCTGTCTGAATCGGGTGTGCACTTGGGCAAAACCTACCCAAAGCCCATTGTAGATTTGCAAATATCCCGCCAAAAGGCGCTGGAAGCATTTCAAGCTCTTGCATAAACGCGAGTTTGTTGGAAAGCTCCTCCCCATTTCTTGCAATAGCTTTCCCGCGCATTTAAGCAGTGAGCCTATGACGAAAACCATTGAAATCTATGTGGACGCGGATGCCTGTCCCGTAAAAGATGAAATTTACAAAGTAGCAGAGCGCTATCGTCTCAAAGTCTACGTGGTCTCCAACAGCTTCATCCGCACTCCGCGTGATAGCGATGTCACACCCATCATCGTCGCAGAAGGGCCTGATGAGGCCGACAACTGGATCGCCGAGCGCGCCATCAAAGGCGACGTGGTGGTGACACAGGACATCCCGCTGGCAGATCGCTGCGTAAAAGCCGAAGCCTCCACACTCTCTCCAAAAGGCAAAGAGTTTGATGCAAACTCCATAGGCATGGCCCTGGCCACCCGTAACCTCATGGAAGACCTGCGCTCATTTGGTGAACAAACCGGTGGTCCAAGGCCATTCGCCCAACGCGACAGATCAAACTTCTTGCAAAGCCTGGACCGCGTTATTTCCCGCCTGAAACGCGAAGGCTTTCAAGACGGGCGCTAAGTTTTCAAAGTTCAGCCAGCAGTTCCAGCACAGGTTACCGACCGCAGTTGCCATAGGAGAGCGTTGTAAACGCTCCCCTCCCCAACACCGTTTCGCGGCACATCCTCCAACGCATTAACGCGCTTTGGGCCAGCAACATAATTATACAAACCACACCAATTAGATGCTGGAATAATGCACGTGCAAAAGTCATTATGGCCTATGAAGATTCTTATCCTGACCTATGGGTCCCGCGGGGACGTACAACCCTATATTGCTCTGGGTAAAGGTTTAAAAGCTGCCGGCCATCATGTTGTACTCGTCACCAGCGAGCGTTTTCGTGAGTTTGTCCAAGAAAACGGACTGACTTACGGATACATGAACGACGATCTACTGGCGATTCTCGATAGTGATCAGGGCAAAGACTTACTGGAAAACACAACTCACATTTTCCAAGTCCTGAAACAGGGGTTGAAGCTGGCGAAAAATGTTGGCCGGATGCAAAGGGATCTGCTTTGCGAAAGCTGGGAAATAGCACAGCATGTGAAACCCGATCTTGTACTCTTCCACCCCAAAGCTCTCGCAGGCCCGCATATTGCCGAACGGCTTGGCATACCTGCGGTTCTGGCCAACCCTGTTCCCATGTTTGTGCCGACCTCAGAGCGCCCTGTTATCGGGATTCCGGATTTAAAGCTCGGCGGTTGGTACAACCGTTTCAGCTACCGTGTTATACGCGCTCTGTTTGGACAGTTTTCGGGAAAATATGTCAAAGAATTCCGCAGTGATATTGGTCTGGCACCTCGATTTTCTTTATTCAAAACCGGACACGGAGATGATATTCCGGTTCTTGACGCGTATAGCGAAGCGATTCTTCCCCGCCCTTCCGATTGGCCGGATAGAGTTTGCATCACAGGCTACTGGTTTCTTGAGAGGCAACACGACTGGGTCCCTTCGCCCAAACTTGAAGCCTTCTTGAAGGCGGGCCCGCCACCTGTATACATCGGGTTTGGCTCCATGGCAGGGCGCAATCCGGAGCGGTTGGCCAGAACCACCGTAAAAGCACTGGAAAGCGCAGGTCTGCGGGGTATTCTTGCTAGGGGCTGGGGTGGCCTAAAGCCAAGTAAACTCCCCGATACTATCCTTCAGATTGATCAGGCACCACATGACTGGCTGTTTCCCCAAATGGCCGCGATCGTCCATCATGGCGGAGCTGGCACAACCGCTGCAGCTCTGCGCGCTGGAAAGCCGTCAATTGTCGTTCCGTTTTTTGGAGATCAGTTCTTTTGGGCTAAAAACGCTTACAAAATGGGTGTCTCACCCAAGCCAATCCCACAAAAGAAACTCGCAGTCGAGTCATTTTCCGCAGCACTTCATGCGGTGACTTCTCAAACTGATATGATAGATACCGCTGCAAAAACCGGAGCAAAAATCAGGCGTGAAGATGGCGTCGCCAACGCAGTTTCTTTTATTGAAGAGCGTCTATTGGCAAATGAACCTATGGTAAGCTTGAAGAAAGAAAAGATTGGTGGAGCCTAGGAGGATCGAACTCCTGACCTCTTCGCTGCCAGCGAAGCGCTCTCCCAGCTGAGCTAAGGCCCCATCTAAATAAGTTTGCTTGGGATGCAAACCTTGTTTTACCAAGTGTTGAAGAAAAATGGTGGAGCCTAGGAGGATCGAACTCCTGACCTCTTCGCTGCCAGCGAAGCGCTCTCCCAGCTGAGCTAAGGCCCCGTTTTTCTTCAAAGTCCTTTCTTATCGGAAAGGTCTTGATGGAGGCGGAACATAGTCGGGCCGCCTCCGATATTCAAGCCCAATTTACAGGTATTAGGCGCTATTTGCCAAGACCTGTGGAAACTGGATTAAACTTCGTCGTCGTCGCGGGCAACAACAATGCCGGGAACAGCGGCATCATCTTCATCATCTTCTTCAAGGAAGACGTCGTCGTTTGCTTCATCATCCACTTCGATATCTGCGATATCGTCATCGCCCACAGCTTCTGCATCAGCGTCTTCCAAGGAAACCAATTCAGCGCCCTCAACTTCGAGCACGTCTTCTTCGTCTTCCTGAACTTCCTTAGCTGCCTTGGCTGTTTTCACAGTAGTGCCAAGGTCAAGCACATCGCCACATTTGGGGCAGGTAATTGGGTCGCGGTGCAAATCATAGTATTTCGCACCACATGCAGCACAAAGGCGCTTGGTTCCGAGTTCCGGTCTTGCCACGGTTTTCACCTTCTAAAAATCAATTTTGTCGGCTCCCATAGCGCTACGGTGCCGGTCTTGTCAAAGAATAAATCACACTGAATGTCAAAACAGCCTATAGGTTCCTGAATTATTCTCAAGAGATCTCTGCGGGCTTATAGTGACGATCCTGTTCTGACGTGCTAGGAGAGACTACTTTTATTCACGTCGCAACCTTGGAATTGACCATGTCCCACAGTTCGTCACCCCTTAAGGTGACCTCCAAAAGCGGAAATCCCCTAAACGGGCGTATTAGTGTACCCGGCGACAAGTCCATTTCTCACCGCTCGTTAATGTTTGGCGCTCTTGCTGTCGGCAAAACGACCATTGCAGGACTTCTCGAATCGGAAGATGTCATCGGCACAGCTAAGGCAATGAATGCCGTTGGCGCCAAATGCAAAAAACATGATGACGGTACATGGAGCGTCGACGGCGTTGGCCTCGGCAGCCTTTTGGAGCCGGAAGCCCCCATCGATTTTGGTAATGCAGGCACAGGCGTGCGCCTTGCAATGGGCATTTTCGCAACCCACCCCATTGCGGTGACAATGGTGGGAGACGCCTCCCTGTCCGGCCGTCCCATGGGTCGCGTTTTAAATCCTCTGCGCGAAACCGGCGCGGAAGTAATTGCGCGACGCGGCGACCGCCTGCCCGCTTCCATCCGCGGCAGCGAGACACCAATCCCCTTCACCTACCGTGTACCAATGGCATCCGCACAGGTAAAAAGTGCCGTACTTCTGGCCGGTCTCAACACACCGGGTACAACAACGGTTATTGAGCCTGTGGCAACCCGCGACCACACAGAAAAAATGTTGGTGGGCTTTGGAGCTGACCTGACCGTTGAACTTAACGAGGCAGGCGAGCGTGTCATCACCTTGCAAGGCCAGCCAACTCTGAAGCCTCAACATGTAACGGTACCGGGCGATCCGTCCTCCGCCGCGTTCCCTATTGTTGCAGCCCTCATCACTCCCGGCTCGGATGTGACCGTGGAAGGCGTTCTTCTCAATGAACAACGCACCGGCCTCATCACCACCCTTCTGGAAATGGGCGCGGATATCACAATCGAGAATGAGCGAGAATCAGGCGGCGAAGCCATTGGCGACATTCGCGCCAAATATTCGCAGCTCAAGGGCGTCACAGTGCCAGCCGAGCGCGCACCGTCCATGATTGATGAATATCCGGTTCTTTCTGTCGCTGCCGCCTTTGCGCAAGGTGACACAGTGATGCTGGGCCTTGAAGAACTTCGCGTAAAAGAATCCGACCGTTTGGCAGCCGTTGCCCGCGGGCTGGAAGCCAATGGCATTCCGTGTGTTGAAGGTGACGACACGCTGACCGTTACAGGCGGCGCAAGCAATATTGGCGGCGGAACAGTTGTTACCCACCTTGATCACCGCATTGCCATGAGTTTCTTGGTTTTGGGTCTTGCCAGCCATAGGCCGGTTAGCGTAGACGATGCAGCCCCGATAGCTACAAGTTTTCCGAGCTTTTCGCCTCTCATGCGCGGCATGGGAGCGGCGCTTCAGGAAGATCAAGGAACGCAAGAATGATAATAGCTCTAGACGGCCCTGCAGCCTCCGGTAAAGGCACCCTAGCCAGACGCCTGGCTGCCCATTATGGACTTAACCACCTTGATACGGGGTTGACGTATCGGGCCGTCGCGGCTGCCCTTCTTGCGCAAGGCCTTCCCCTTGGGGATGAAGAGATTGCCATTTCTGTTGCCAAGCACCTGGACTTCACCTCTCTTGATCGTTCGCTTTTGTCCTCCCACGAGGTTGGAGAGGCCGCATCTCGCATCGCGGTCCTGTCAAAACTTCGTGAGGAACTGGTGAGTTTGCAGCGCGAATTTGGCAAAAAAGGCAATGGCGCGGTGCTGGACGGGCGCGATATCGGCACCGTGGTGTGCCCGGATGCAACAGCCAAGCTGTATGTGACTGCATCCCCAGAAGCCCGCGCAAAACGGCGCACCGATGAACTTCTTGGTAAGGGAATCGAGGCAGACTATAATGACATTCTGAGTGATCTGCATCGCCGGGACCTGCGGGACAGCACCCGTGAGGACTCTCCGCTGAAACCAGCGGAAGATGCCCACTTGCTAGATACGACAGAAATGGATATAGACTCCGCATTCAAAGCGGCTGTCGAGATTATTGAACGCGCGCGTAAGCTCTAAAAATCACTCCTGATTTTAGAGCGTCCATCGCTTCGACTCGATACGTTTTGTAATAAAATCTGAATCTGTCCGATCCGCTTTCGCCGGCACGTTTATTTATAAACGTTTGTTTCCTAATGCTTTTTAGGAATCGGATCTGGGTAGATTCATTAAACATTAACACGAACCCGCCGGCGAGTGCCATTTATGGCATCAGGAGCATCTATGGAAAATATGAATGCAGCTGCAGAGGATTTTGCGGCCCTTCTAGAAGAATCATTTGCAACTTCCGACCTTTTTGAAGGTACCGTTGTAAAAGGTACTGTTGTTGCAATTGAAAAAGACCTTGCAGTCATCGACGTAGGACTGAAAGTTGAAGGCCGTGTTCCTTTGAAGGAATTTGGCGCAAAAGGTCGTGACGGTGAGCTGGGCGTTGGTGACGAAGTAGAAGTTTACCTTGAGCGTGTTGAAAACGCCATGGGTGAAGCTGTTCTGTCCCGCGACAAGGCACGCCGTGAAGAAAGCTGGGTCCGCCTCGAAGTTGCCTTCGAAGCTGGTGAAAAAGTTACAGGTCAGATCTTCAATCAGGTTAAAGGTGGCTTCACCGTTGATCTGGATGGCGCTGTAGCCTTCTTGCCACGTTCACAGGTAGACATCCGTCCAGTACGTGACGTGACACCTTTGATGCACACCCCGCAGCCTTTCCAGATCCTCAAAATGGACAAGCGTCGCGGCAACATCGTTGTTTCCCGTCGTACAGTTCTGGAAGAAACACGTGCTGAGCAGCGTTCTGAACTGGTCCAGAGCCTTGAAGAAGGTCAGACAGTTGAGGGTGTTGTTAAGAACATCACTGACTACGGTGCATTCGTTGACCTCGGTGGCATCGACGGCCTTCTGCACGTCACTGACATTGCATGGCGCCGCATCAACCACCCAAGTGAGGTTCTGACAATCGGTGAAACCGTTAAGGTTCAGATTGTTCGCGTGAACCAGGAAACACACCGCATCAGCCTCGGCATGAAGCAGCTGGAAGTTGATCCTTGGGAAAGCATCGAAGCTAAGTACCCACTTGACGCTAAGTTCTCTGGTCGTGTGACTAACATCACTGACTACGGTGCATTCGTTGAGCTGGAGCCAGGCATCGAAGGCCTCATCCACGTTTCTGAAATGTCCTGGACTAAGAAGAACGTACACCCAGGTAAGATCGTTTCTACTTCTCAGGAAGTTGAAGTGGTTGTACTTGAAGTGGACAGCTCCAAGCGTCGTATCTCTCTTGGCCTGAAGCAGACACTTCAGAACCCATGGGATGCATTCGCACAGCAGTTCCCTGTGAACGCTGAAGTTGAAGGCGAAGTGAAGAACAAGACTGAATTCGGTCTGTTCATCGGTCTCGACGGCGACGTTGACGGCATGGTTCACCTTTCTGACCTCGACTGGAATCGCCCTGGCGAAGAAGTTATCGAAGAGTTCAAAAAGGGCGACGTTGTTAAGGCAATCGTTCTCGACGTTGACGTTGACAAAGAGCGTATCTCTCTTGGCATCAAGCAGCTCGGTTCCGACCCATTTGAAGCAGCAGGCGACATCCGCAAGGGTGCTGTTGTGAAATGTGAAGTTACCGAAATCAAAGAAGCTGGCCTCGAAGTTAAGATTGCAGACAGCGACCTGTCCGCATTCGTACGTCGTGCCGACCTTGCTCGTGAACGCGGTGATCAGGATCCAACACGCTTCAACGTTGGTGACAAGTTCGACGCACGCATCACACAGTTCGACAAGAAGACCCGCCGTGTAGGCGTTTCCATCAAAGCGCTTGAAATCGCTGAAGAAAAGGAAGCAGTTGCACAGTACGGTTCTTCCGACGCCGGTTCTTCCCTCGGCGACATCCTCGCAGCAGCTATGAAAGCCCGCGGCGAAGACGAATAAGATTAAATCTCTTTTTTAGAGGTTTAGCTGAGAAAACCCGGCCACTGGCCGGGTTTTTTTATTTATTGCTCACCCCATATAAGTCAACAAACACGCTACGCTCATATAGCGCAGTTGATAGTTTTCAGGGGCACACCTGACTAAACTCTCAGCATGAGCGTAGATGTCTTTTGTCAGCCCGCCGGCTTTTTCCGTTTCACGCAGGGCAGTATGCAGGAGAGGTTCGGTGAATGCCTGAAAGAAATTCCTCAGTTGCCGCGCATAAAGTACCGCATCTTTGTCGTTTTTGTAGCGTTCGACAAACGGAACTTTAACCTCGAAACTTTCAGCTTTTTCTATCTTGAATAGCTTTGCTAATGGCGCGTTATTCTCCTGAAGGGGGGCCAGTAAATCATCAAGACTTTTGAAAAATATAGGAAGGTAAAAGCGCTCATATACATCGCGGGGAACATCGCCCGTCTCCACAAAATCCATCAGCGCATCATTCAAGGCATCGGTAAAGGCTTCACAAGTACATATCCGCTCAGTTCTGCCAAACACCTGAATAAGAAACTTGCCGCCTTTCATCATTTCCTTGGCGCGCACCTTCAAGAATACTTCGAAGTCCGCACGGGATTGCCGCTCTCCCGCTTGAAACTCTGCAGGCATAACTTCAGCGTGCCCGTCACTGCTGTTCCTGCCGTTTACACAGATATGCCCTTCAAGCCGCTCCAACGGGCACCGGGAGAAGTAGCCAACCGTATTGTAGGAAGTCATTAACTGGACCGAATTGGGGGCAAGCAATTGATTGAACATGGAGCCCCCCACAATCTCACCGAACACATGAGGGTCATTAAACGGTGCCTGCCTCCTTGTTGCCATGGACTGTAGAAGAGAGGAGAAGTCATTGCTGGGTAAATCACTCTCGATCACGGCAACTGGGCCGCTGTGGCGTTCACGTAATGCTTTCAGTGCCACCGACATTTGCATGCAAGAGTTACTGCCCTCCGAGCAGCCAAAATCTGCAAGTCTTACTGTTTTGTCAGCGGCTGGCAGGCAAAGCCCTGCAACAGCATCCTCCAGCCAAGGGAACAGGTGGACAATAGCTTCGCGCTGCGGTGCCGAGTTCTCATCATAAAACCCGCCGCCTTTCATTCCGGAAATTGTTGAGGATGTACTGACCATGCGCGCTCCTTCTACCCACCAGAAATCATCTAAAACCACAGTGAACTCTCACTATATTGATCCATGGGTGAAGATTGCGGAAATATAACTCAAGGCCCTATACGAGCTGTTATTAGGCTCTTCAAGGCCCCCTCTGCTTGCGTATATGGTGAGGTATTTCCTGCGGAACCACGCCAACGAACAAGAAGCACTCAAAACCATCAAAGGTGCCGATATCAAATTACAATTGTATAAATTTCATAGGCACCTATTACGCGTTAAAGCGAATCTATTAGGTTGGGTATCTTGACCCAATATTTCAAGTGGACCGTTTGATGCGCACTGTTGTTAAGCTGTTTTTGGCTTCCTGTTTTATCGAGTACTTGTGTGTAGGCGTTATCGAAACATATTTCACCCTCACCTATCTGGTGGTGGAAGGAAGCCCGCTGCTGGGATTTATTACCGCGGCCATGCCGTTTTTCGGGCCAGTGGCGGTCGGGCCTATTTCAGGCGTTTTCATTGGCCGCATTCGGGCAGGTCGGCTTTGGATATTCTCAGGCTTAATGGCGATTGTTCTGGCTGGGGCCGCAAGCACTACCTTGCAAGCAGAGGCCCTTATCTCCATCCTAGCCCTCGCCGTACTTTCTGTTTTTGGATACATTAGCGCCCTTTCCAGAATAACTCTGTCCAAGCACTGCTTGGAAGAGGAAGAAGTCAACCTCACCCACAAATATCTGGTTTGGGTCATCAATGGCTGCAAACTTCTTGCCCCCTTGCTGGCATTGCCCTTATTGGGTGCCGGAACTCCAATGCTGTTGGGCTTGGTGCTTTGTGTTGCCATTGGCGGCTTAATCTCCGCCATTTCCATGCGCTATCTTTGCAAAGGCCTTACTGTTGAAAGTGAGCAACCTTCGCACCTAAAACCCCCGAAGATATTTGCTCAAATTGGCGAAGGGCTGCGCATAATAGGAGAAAAACCCCAGTTTCTCGCAGCAGTTTTTGCGGGCGGCGCAGTGAACCTGCTGGAACAGGCTTTCATACTTGTCACCGTGTACCTGCTGGCAGTCTCCTCCATTCGGGATTTTCTGCCCGATGACGGTATAACAGCCACACCGCTTCTCTTGGGAGCTGCGGGAGCGTTTCTCGTAAAGTTTGCAACACCTGCACACAATCCGAGAATTGCCTTCCTCTACATTACTGGAACTGGTAGCCTCCTGCTGTTGGCCATCTGCTTCTTACAGGCGGCAACTGTCGCACTCATTCTTTTGCCCTTCATCGGTTTTTTAGGGGCACTCACCTCTGTCACAGTGTGGGACGTGCGTCTGCGGGCTTCCACCAAACAGACCATTGGAACACTCTCCGGCCTCACCGGTGCTTTCTTCAAGATCCCCGTGCTCTTCCTCCTGCCTGTCATGGGCTATGCCATAGAACGAGGAGCCCTTATTACCGGTGCCGTCATAATCGCCGCTGTATCAATGGTGCCACTGTTACTGCAGGCCTTGGGTCTGGCAATGAAGAGCCGCGAGGGAATTGTTCGTCCGGAGAGTTAACGAGAAAGCTTGAATCAAAAGGTTAAAGCAGTGAGCTGTTCCAATAAAACGTCTCACTGCTTTAGAGCGCATCGCGTTCATTCGCATTCACGCTGTGCACTCTAACTTGTTTATATTGAGCGAATTCTTGTCGTTTGATTGAACTCAATCAAACGACAAGAATTCGCTCTAATACCAACGGCACTTATAATTGACCTGTATGCGCCCAATTTCGTCTACCGATTGATGTGATTGTGTGGGGTTGTTGAATAAGCTTATTCCAAGCGGAACAGGCGGCATCGACAATTTCCTGGTAGTCTTGAAAGGTTCGGTTAGAGAGCCAGTTTTGCCGTAAGTACTGCCAAACATTTTCAACCGGGTTGAGCTCCGGAGAACGGGGTGGGAGCAGCAAGATGGTTATATTATCAGGCAACTTCAGTTTTGCCGTTGTATGCCAACCCGCTTGATCCATCAGGACCACTGCGTGCGCCCCTTTGGCGACGGTTCGGCTGATTTCTTTAAGGTGAAGCTGCATGGAATTGGTATTGGCTTTGGGCAAAACAAGTGCTGCCCCTTTGCCGTGGGCGGGGCAGATGGCCCCGAATACATAAGTTGATTGATAGCGCCCGTCGCTGGGAGCCCGTGGTCTCGTTCCTTTTTTTGCCCACCTTCTGGTGAGCCCGTTTTTTTGACCAATGCGGGCTTCGTCCTGCCACCAGATTTCCATGGATGTTTGTGAGGGCAAGCGCGCTTTTATTTCTTTAAGCCGGGCATGGAAGTTTTTTTATATGTCTCCATAACTTGCTCGTCCTGTGCCGGGTGCTGTGGCCGAACGCTGACCCGAGAAAATCCCAGAACTCTGAGGAGGCTTGAAATAGCCCTTTCGCTATAGCTGACCCCAAACTTCTGCTCGATCACACCTTGCAGATCCCGCCGACGCCAGCGAATTACGCCGTGTTGTTGTAAATCAGGCCCAGCCTCAACCAGATCTGCAAATTCAGCCATTTGCTCTTTATTTAACCACCGGACACGGCCCGGGATCTTACGATTGTACAGGCTGTGCGGCCCTTCTGCGTTAAACCGATGCACCCAGTCTCGCAGTGTTTGGCGGTCCATGCCGCCCATGCGTGCCGCCTCCAAGCGCGACAACCCATCATAAACAGCAGCAAGAGCAAGAAGGCGGCGGCTCTGCCTGACATCCTTACTTTGACAAGCAAGAGTTCGTAACGAAGAAGCATCATAGTCTCGGCGCAATGGGATCGCTGACATTGGGAATCTCCTTTCCCAATGTTGAATCACAATTCAAGTGATTTGGGAATCCTCATCCCGAGTCAAAAACAGGTGCCGTTGGTATAATTGTCTAGGATCAGAACCACACCAAAAACTCAGGCTCGGCAGGGCTGAAATTTACTTACTGCAAAACAGCAGGAACCTTGATGGCTTTTTAGCTTTCCGTTGGCTTTGAAAAGTCCTTTGAGAGACCTGTATTCAAATGGGCAAAGCGGTCCCAATAGGAACGGCCTTTCCAGCGTATGAACGAGCCGAATAAGAACCAAAATACAGCCAATGCAATAAGAGCTGCACCTCCCAGCCATAACATCAGGAAATCAGGTTGCAGCATTTTTTCAAAAAGAGACGTTGCCAGCTGGGCTTGCCCACTCAAGTCAAATGTACTCGTCGTATACAGGTCATAAAAGCCGACAAGAGACGCTAATACAAACACACTTCCCTTCAAATACTCACGTTTAAGAGCATCTTTTAAACTCGGCTTTTCCCGAGTATCTCTATATACGGCCAGATTGAAGAGAGCTTTTCCCGGCGTCTGCCCCCATTTGGCGAGAAACAAAGCAAAAACGAGCGGGGCCAATATGTAGAAAAAGGGTTCAGAATCAACATAGAATCTGTAGTTTCCATTTTCATCGGCTGGGTAGCTCGTATAAACGGAATAGCTCCGATTGCCTTCACTCCATGTTTTTTGAAGTGTGAGCGTGTAAAATGTGGTGGCAAACATGTTCGTTTGCTTGCACAACACTTGTAAGTGAGCCTGTCCGTTTTCAAGAGGAAAAAGCTCATTCATCTTCTCTTCTGAAACCAGATCAGTGCTCGTCATACACGCAGAAGACGAAAGCAGCTCCGGAGCTAGGATACGCGTTGAAAACGCACTATTATAAGCGAGTGCAATCAGTGTCACGACCGCGCCTAAAATCAACAAATCTGCGAAATAGGCGAACAAACGCCGCCAAAATAATTTTGCTTGCATCAATACTTTACCTAATAAAACTCGTGCAACATCTACCCAAGCCGTGACGCGTAAACAATGAGACTTTAGACGCCTATTAACTATAGCTTATGCAGGCAACTGCCTCACCTTGCTCTCAATAAACACAGTGTGCGAATGTCCTGTTCTCCAACTTCATAGGAGAGGGAAAGCCTATCGTTAAAGTGCAGCAGGTCAGGTGAGGTGAAAGCCAGCTTGAGCGTTCCCTGACCAATTCCCATACACCGGGCTTCCTCAAACCCGATAAACCGCTTCACAGTCGGGAAGACGGCTTTATAGAGCGCTTCCTTGGCAGAGAACATGAGCGTGAAGGCGCTGGCAAAGTCTAGCTCGGACGACAGCAGGGCCATCTCTTGTGCTGTGCCTATTTGGGGCAAGAGGCTTGCAGCCCGCCCCCGCTCCACCAAGACTTCGCGATCAATGCCCACCCCGTCAAAACTGGTGGCATGGGCCACAACCGCATTGGCGGCGTCCCCTGCGTGGGTAATGGAGCCGATAATACCCGCGGGCCACAGGGGCTCACGCTTCTCTCCAGTGCCCACATGAGGCGTTTTACCCACCAAAGCGTTCAGTGCATGGGCAGCACACAAACGCCCCGCCAGATACTCATTGCGCCGCTTGGCAACTGCCCGCTGCAAGTTTGGAGGAATTGCAATCACCCCCGCATCTGGCCCCTCCACGTGAAACAGATCGGTTCTGGAAGAAGGAGGGACCACACACCCGTGCCCTTTCAGCCCTTCCACCTGATAGAGTGTCGGCAGGTTTTGCGCTAAAAACGGTCCCATCAAGATAACTTAGCCCCTAATGTATCAAGGAAGAGCGCTGAGCGCCTTTCACTCCCAATAGCCAGCAATATAGCTGTTTTTCGCGGTGTACCCCAGCTCATTGCGGAAATACTTCCGTGCCTTTTTAGAGAGCTCCTTGTTGGCGGCAAACCAGACAAAACTGTCTTTCTCGCCCTCCAGCGCGACAGTTTTTGCAGCTTCAAGCAGTACATCCTGCCCTTGCCCGTCCCGCAGCACCCATTCCACATCCATTCCTTCAGGTGCGTCTACAACAAACCGCTCGTCTTTTTCAGAAGACACCATCAACAGCACCTTGCCGCACGTATCCTTGGGAAGATCCAAGAGCGTTCTGCAAATTGCGGGAAACGCGGTCTCATCGCCTGCAAACAGCACAAACTTCTCTTTTGGCAACACTCCGCCGGAAGGCCCTAGCAATCCGACCTCATCACCTGCACTCACCCGGCTCGCCCATTCAGATGTGGGCCCGTCCTCATGCATAAACACATCCAGATCGAACGTGCTCTGCGCCTTATTGAAACTACGAACCGTATACACCTGACGCATCAGCTCTTTATCGCCCTCAGGCCAAACCGTGCGCCCGTTCTCGTCAACAAACGGCCATTGAGGCCCAACTCCGCGTTTTTTGGGAAAGAGCAACCGAAAGTGGAGTGCGTCTGCACTAAAGCGCTCAATATCCGGCACACGCAAAGTCACACGCATAAAATTACAGGTAAAGGCTTCAGCTCCCAAAACCGTTGCCTTAGTAAAGTTTGGCGGCAAAGCGCCTGCTGGCAAATCTCCCTGCCAAGCCTGCTTCACGCGCCCCTCGGTAAAATGCACGATATGCGCATCAATGCTTTCTTTCAGCAGATACAACGCATCTTTACTGGGAGAGCTGACTTTGAGGTCCAGAGCGCTGTCTGTGACCCGAAAATCGATAACACCTGCCTGCGTACCGGCGCGATAGGTGCTCTCGCTTGTTTGAGTGAACGCCAGATTATGTTCTTTTGCTTCTGCTTCAAACAGCTTAAGGGCCTCAAGAGGCGGCAGGAAAACGATACTGGTTTCAAGTTTAAAAATCACAGGGTCGACTGAAAGCATAAAACTACTCAAGATACTGGGTTAGAACAATTTGGCCCGCGTCACACCCATCAAAATCTGACAGGCCCCAAACTCCTATCTTAAATAGCTGTTTTAATCCAGATATTCAGTGCGCCCTTGGAAGACACCAATAAATTTATTGAAGGAATAAGTCTGCAAGAGCCGCAACCAAGTACACACGCCAAGGCTTGAGCCGGCAGGCACCTTTTCCGTGGCTGCATACCTGATCAAGCCTTAACTCCTAGACCTTATAGCTTGCAGTTCGCTTCAACTTTGCTTGTAACGCTTTCAGCTGTCTCCAAGATCACCCCTCCAAGGCCCAAATCTGTCTTGATTTGCTGCGCAGACAGCCACGCAGTTTCATAATCACCAAAGGAAATACCACTTAAGTGAGGTTGGATATGGAAGGTCACGTCAATATGAGTGGCTTCAATGCGCTTACCATGAACATCAAGTATTTTTGCTTTGCGGCACCACTGCCGAATGCCCTCAACAAACTCCCACCCGCTTTTCGTCAAAGACAAACGGTCTCTATCAAACATAGTGGAAGGGGCAAACTCTCCCCCAACGGCCAACTTCACTTGGCCCATATCACCCGATAACACCTGAATAGAAACTCCGACATTTCCGGCAAGCTCACCAACTTTGAAGGTCTCCCCCACCATATCAATCAGGAAAGGAACCTCCCCCACCTCAATAGTCCCCGCTTCACGCATACCGATAAAGTTCATGGCAGTTTCCTTTTATTATTATTGTTGTTTCAAGCTGCATATACAGACACGTGTTTATTAAACGGGCAGATCAAAGAGCCGCTCAGTGCTGCTGACATTTGCTTTAGAGTACAACCTACTCCTTCCATTTTTGCTAATGTGATGGATAGTCTTTGAGACTCGGTACAGTGAAGGTGATACTATGAACATCCAATGCAAGCCTGCGACTATGGCCGTGTCTATGAGTTCTACTGGTGTCGAGTGTATTTCGCTCGAAGAACAGGGGAGAATTTGAGCTGTAAAAAATCGCTTAACCTGCACAAAACTAGGCAAACCGAGGTCCATAATGGATAAGCAGAAAACCAAACTGCTGCTAGCCTGCGGGAAGATAGCTTCGGGCAAGTCAACGCTTCTTTCCAAGCTCAGCAGTAAACACGAAGCGATTCTAATCTCTCAAGACCAATGGATGGCAACACTTTATCCTGATGAACTGAAAACCCTGCGCGATTATGTGAAGTATACAGACCGCTTAAAACAAGCGCTTCGCCCGCATATTGTGGATTTGTTAAAACAGGGGCTGTCTGTCGCCTTGGACTTTCCCGCCAATACAAAGCAAGACCGCGCGTGGATGCAGGGGATTTATAAAGAAACTGATATCACCCATGAACTTCATTACCTCAATGTACCAGATGAAGCCTGCAAAGAGCGCCTTCACCAGCGTAACCAATCCGGCCAACACCACTACACGGTGAGCGAAGAACAGTTCAATCAATTCACCGCATACTTTCAAAGGCCCTCGAAAGAAGAGGGCTTTAATGTCATTCAGCATGACTTTCAGCCCGCATGATTACAGCTGAGAGCGAGGAGATTCCCAGCTCTTCCGGCAACCGCGAAACTGATAAAGCCTTAGTAAAGGGAGGCCTGTCCGGCCTCCTTTGTGTGTTACTTCACTCAGTCAAAAACTGTTCAACCACGCGGGCACGCTGTTTCTCGCCATCAAGGTCCAGTCCGGTCTTTAAAGATGTAAAGTCCTCGGCCCACTTGGATGTACGCAGCCGCACCGGTGGGTTGGAGCTTTCCACGCAGCCGATCACGACTTCAGCCACCTGTTCCGGTGTCTGGTATACATCACCTTCCCCTGCCCGCTTCTGCGCTTCTTCAATATATTTCAGTAGAATAGGGCCGTACTCATCATCCAGAATTCCGCCGGTTTCTTCCATCTGACGCAGTACGTTTGCGCCAAATTCCGATGAAATGCCTCCGGGCTCCACAACGGTAAAGTGGATACTGAATTTTGGCGTGATATAGCTGGCCATAGACTCCGTCAGCCCCTCAACGGCAAACTTAGCTGCACAATAAACCTCGTTAAACGGCTGACCCACAAGGCCGCCTACGGAGCCGATGTTTACCACATGGCCGCTCCGCTGTTTCCTCATGAAAGGCATCACAGCTTTTGTGCAGGTCATCACACCCCTCAGGTTCACATCCAAAACCCATGAGATTTCGTCTTCTGTTGCCTGCTCCAGCGTTCGCACAAACCCCGCGCCCGCATTGTTAATCAGCGTATCAATACGGCCTTCTCTTTCAATTATATGATCTATCGCAGCATTCACGCTGGCAGTATCCGTCACATCCAGCTGCACCACCTCCAGCGCGGCACCTGCCTGCCTTGCCATCTCATCCAGCACCTCCCGCTTGTGCAGGTTGCGCATGCTGGCGTAAACTTTGTGGCCGGCTTTTGCCGCCTGCACCGCCAGCTCCACACCAAGGCCCGTGGATGTTCCCGTAATCAAGATCACTTTCGACATTTTGTATTCCTCTTATTTATCAATCATTCACTTGGTTACCAAGCTGCGCCAGACACGCAGAAACGTCTCGGAGACTTCTGCTTCATTTCTAGGTTCGCTGCTCAACGCATTGCGACGGGCCAAATGCATGGCCGAGCCGATTAAAAGGTTCAGCGCCACATTCAAGGAAACTTCTTCCCCCGCCTCCGCATTGATAGAACTTTGAATCAGCCCGCTTAGTTCTTCCTGATAGGGCTCGATTTCCGCCCGCTGCTCTTCCGTTAAAAGTTGGGCTGCACCTGCGGTTTCAAGAAATAAAAATGCATTGGGCTGCTGGCATAAAAAGTTTACTAAATCACGCCACACCCCCTCAACCACCGCCCTCGGGCTTTGTGATGCCTGCTCCTGCCTCAAGGAATGATAGAACTTGCGCTTCAAGTACAAATAGGTGGCTTGAAGCATGGCTTCCTTGCTTTCAAAATGCAGGTAAAGCGTCCCAGCTGAAACTTTCGCAGTGCGCGCAACATCCGCCATAGACGTTGCCCCAACTCCCTTCTCTGCGGTGATTTGAACAACCGCATCAAAGATATTCTCTCTCACTTGTTCTTTGCTAAGACGTCCCATGACCACTTACAGTAATGAATATTCATTTCTATAATTACATAGGGAATGCCACAGGATCCATCAAGCCGTGGTCGGATATATTTGTTCAGCCCGCTACCAAAAGTGCCAGATGAAGGGTAGTCACTTCACCCTATGCATGGCAGAAATTGTTCTAGAACTCTACAAGGAACCGGCCTAAGTATCGTTTAAACGGGCCGGATGTATTTGCGGCAGTCAGAAGCGCACCAAAAGCCATCCTTCGTGGCAAGGTTATACCAGCACTCAGTTTCCTGCCATGTTCTGTAGTTTTAACTGATTCAGCTCCTTTTTTATGGCGTAGTTTGGAATAGCCGTCAGTTGTCCTGTAGACAATTCGCCTTGCAAGTTCGGTCGCATCTGCAATGCCCATATTCATTCCTCTGCCACCAATGGGCGCATGGCAATGAGCAGCATCTCCTGCCAGATGAACACTGCCCTTCGTGTAAGTCTCAGCCTGCCGAATGGATATATTAAACGTCCCTGTCCTATGCAGGGTTGAAACATTTATTGGTACTGGAATTGTCTTGAGTGCATCGGGCGTGCTGGCAACAAGCCTATACCTTGTAGGCCCAAGAGGGCCAATAACCAAAGTTACACCCGGCCTAACATGAAATAAAACAATCTTACCCGGGTGCGGCCAATCTTCCGATTCCACATCCGCAATCGACCAAATCCCTTCTAGGTCAATGCCCGGATAGGCAATCTCGGCGCACTTTCGAACAGTACTCATCACACCATCAGCACCAATTACCAGATCATACTTGTGCTCGGACCCATCTGAGAAAATCGCAACCACACCGCCATCTTGCTCTTTTAGGTCATCCAGTGCCATCCCATAACTCACCGATACACCGGCTTCAGCAAGTGCGTCGACCAAAATGGCTTCGGTACGGTCTTGAGCCAGACCGATTACAGTGCGGAAGAAAGTCCGATCGGAGTGGAGAGGTAGGTCCAATGCAAGCTTTTCACCTCGAAAAACAAGAAGACCATCCATTGGGATACTCTCTTCAATAAGTCGTCGCGCAACACCGGTCTGCGAAAGTCAGCCCAAACTACGCGGAGTTATCCCGACTGCCCTACTCAAAGTCGAAGCACTGTCCCGACGCTCTATAATGGTTGGTTTTATTCCCAAACGAGACAATTCCAAAGCCGCAGTCAAACCAGTCGGTCCGGCACCTACAATCAGAATATCCATCTAAGTCCAACCCTTCTTATGCTTAAGCCAACGCAGTTCGAGAATAGTCTGGATTTATTAATCCATCCCCAAATCCATCGTACTGGACCGGCAAACACTAAAGTTTCAGAACTCGTAGATTTGGTTAGATGGTCACGCTAGTGAAATGGATTCAAAACCTGCTTTTGAGCCTAGATGTTTCGCCCCATCACAAATTCCTTCACCCGGCTGTCTCGCCCATCCCGTAAATATATGCATTCAACACCGCCCATTTCCGTACAGAGCCGGTCTATGAGCGTACAGATTGCGGGAACTTTGTGTGATTGTCCATTTGTCGCGGGTTTATGAGGCAATTCAACGGGGTGTTGTTACGCAGTAGCTTTGGTGTCAACAGGGCGGCCAATGATGGGCTGCCGTCTTATCCCCTGCCTTTGCATCTCTCCCATTTTAGGGGGCTGGGAGCGCAGGGGGATAAGAGGATTTCCAAGAGGCTTCGGTTTGATTGTTTATGGGCGGCGTTGAGGTTCCGCTTATCCCCTTTTGCTCATTGCGGGGTATGAGTGAGGGGTGTTTTTAGAAACGACAAAACCCCGCCACGAAGTGTGGACGGGGTTTTGGGTGTTTGCTGTTCTGTGTTTTCATTTTGTTGAGTTTTGTTGCTTTTATCATGCCCGGCGGCGCCCTACTCTCCCGTGTCTTAAGACAAAGTACCATTGGCGCAGGGGCGTTTCACGGCCGAGTTCGGGATGGGATCGGGTGGGGGCGCCCCGCCATAGCCACCGGGCAGGATAAAAGCAACTGGAATTGGTCTGTTTTTTGTCGATCAGCTTATCTGACATGCGCTTTGCTTGTCAGGCGGATCTTTGTTTTAAGTTCTTATTGTTTGGGTATAGCTTAATGGGAGTGATCAAGTCGATCGAGCTATTAGTAAGGCTCAGCTTCGAGCATTGCTGCTCTTCCACATGCCTCCTATCAACGTGGTGGTCTTCCACGGCTCTCAAGGGAGATCTAGTTTTGAGGTTGGTTTCCCGCTTAGATGCCTTCAGCGGTTATCCATTCCGAACATAGCTACCCAGCAATGCGGCTGGCGCCACAACTGGTCCACCAGAGGTTCGTCCATCCCGGTCCTCTCGTACTAGGGACAGATCCTCTCAAATTTCCTACACCCACGGCAGATAGGGACCGAACTGTCTCGCGACGTTCTGAACCCAGCTCACGTACCGCTTTAATTGGCGAACAGCCAAACCCTTGGGACCTGCTCCAGCCCCAGGATGCGATGAGCCGACATCGAGGTGCCAAACAATGCCGTCGATATGGACTCTTGGGCATCATCAGCCTGTTATCCCCGGCGTACCTTTTATCCGTTGAGCGATGGCCCTTCCACGAGGGACCACCGGATCACTATGACCGACTTTCGTCTCTGCTCGAGTTGTCACTCTCGCAGTCAGGCAGGCTTATGCCATTGCACTCGACGACCGATTTCCGACCGGTCTGAGCCTACCTTCGCGCGCCTCCGTTACCATTTGGGAGGCGACCGCCCCAGTCAAACTACCCGCCACACACGGTCCCGGATATTGTAGTACCGCGGTTAGATATCCATGAGGACAAGGGTGGTATTTCAAGGATGACTCCACCCAAGCTGGCGCCTGGGTTTCAACGTCTACCACCTATCCTACACATGTCATCACGAATACCAGTGTGAAGCTGTAGTAAAGGTGCACGGGGTCTTTCCGTCTGACCGCAGGAACCCCGCATCTTCACGGGGAATTCAATTTCACTGAGTCTGTGCTGGAGACAGCGGGGAAGTCGTTACGCCATTCGTGCAGGTCGGAACTTACCCGACAAGGAATTTCGCTACCTTAGGACCGTTATAGTTACGGCCGCCGTTTACTGGGGCTTCAATTCGCTGCTTGCACAGCTCCTCTTAACCTTCCAGCACCGGGCAGGCGTCAGACCCTATACGTCGCCTTGCGGCTTCGCAGAGCCCTGTGTTTTTGATAAACAGTCGCAACCCCCAATTCTGTGCCCCCCATACAAAGTTGCCTTCGTATAGGGCTCCCTTCTCGCGAACTTACGGGAGCAATTTGCCGAGTTCCTTCAGCACAGTTCTCTCAAGCGCCTTGGTATACTCTACCTGTCCACCTGTGTCGGTTTCGGGTACGGTCTTAGCGTGGGAGCTATTTCCTGGAACGCCTTCGCTGCACCTCCAATCCAATAAGGAGATACAACACACGGCATCCGTCACTACCCACTGGCTGCAGAATATTAACTGCATTCCCATCGACTACGCCTTTCGGCCTCGCCTTAGGGGCCGGCTAACCCTGCGCCGATTAGCGTTGCGCAGGAACCCTTGGACTTTCGGCGAGAGGGTCTCTCACCCTCTTTATCGTTACTCATGTCAGCATTCGCACTTCTGATACTTCCAGGATCTCTCGCGAGTATCCCTTCATCAGCTTACAGAACGCTCCGCTACCGCTTGTCAAAGACAAGCCCGCAGTTTCGGTGTATGGCTTGAGCCCCGGTACATTTTCGGCGCAAAGACCCTTATTTAGACCAGTGAGCTGTTACGCTTTCTTTAAATGATGGCTGCTTCTAAGCCAACATCCTGGTTGTTTTGGGATCTTCACATCCTTTCCCACTTAGCCATAACTTAGGGACCTTAACTGGCGGTCAGGGTTGTTTCCCTCTCCACAATGGACGTTAGCACCCACTGTGTGTCTGCCCTGCAGTACTTCCTGGTATTCGGAGTTTGGTTAGGATCAGTAAGGCGGTGAGCCCCCATAGCCCATCCAGTGCTCTACCCCCAGGAGTATTCACAGGACGCTCTACCTAAATAGATTTCGCGGAGAACCAGCTATTTCCGAGTTTGATTGGCCTTTCACCCCTAGCCACAAGTCATCCCCGAATTTTTCAACATTCGTGGGTTCGGTCCTCCAGTGCGTGTTACCGCACCTTCAACCTGCTCATGGCTAGATCACTCGGTTTCGGGTCTAATCCAACGAACTAAGACGCCCTATTAAGACTCGCTTTCGCTACGCATACACCTATCGGCTTAAGCTTGCTCGTTAAATTAAGTCGCTGACCCATTATACAAAAGGTACGTTGTCACCCAGAACGAATCTTGAGCTCCAACTGTTTGTAGGCATCCGGTTTCAGGAACTGTTTCACTCCCCTCGTCGGGGTGCTTTTCACCTTTCCCTCACGGTACTGGTTCACTATCGGTCGATAAGGAGTACTTAGGCTTGGAGGGTGGTCCCCCCATGTTCGAACAGGATTTCACGTGTCCCGCCCTACTCGAGGACTAAGTTTCTTTCTACCCGTACGGGACTATCACCCACTAAGGTCAAGCTTCCCAGCTTGTTCCGGTTCTTAAAACTTAGCCACTGGCCTGATCCGCGTTCGCTCGCCACTACTAGCGGAGTCTCTGTTGATGTCCTTTCCTCCGGGTACTTAGATGTTTCAGTTCCCCGGGTTTGCCCCCTTGCGGGTACTCCATATAGGAGTGGGTTTCCCCATTCGGAAATCACCGGATCAAAGCTTATTCGCAGCTCCCCGATGCTTATCGCAGCGTATCACGTCCTTCATCGCCTCTTATCGCCAAGGCATCCACCGAATGCCCTTAAGACACTTGATCACTCTCATTAGCAATACCCACACAATCGCATGGATAAACCAATAAAAGACTTAATTCAAAAAAGTCATATCCGGTTGCAAGGATATGACTTAGACCAATTCCAATGAGACATAACAGACGGGCCTAGCGGTCAAGCAGGCCCCGTGTTCCAGCGAACTCTTGTCTGACAGACATCAAGATGTCGTCAGGAGCACGCTAGTTTAAAGAATAGAACTGACTAGCAGAACTACCCTCGATAACTGGCTATTGTTGTCACACCTCCGTACACAATCATATTAAAATATGACTGAGCCTGATAGGCGGCGCGGCCCGTTATGTCTTCTCTTCAAAATGTCACAGAACACGCTCATATCTTTCGATACAAGCAAAACGATACGTCTTTCTTCATACATAGATTTGGTAAAGATGGTGGAGCCCTCAGATGTTGTTCCAAAGGAACACAGCAAGCTAAAAACTCTAGTCTTCACTATCAAGCAAAGCGAGATGGTGGAGCCTAGGAGGATCGAACTCCTGACCTCCTGAATGCAAATCAGGCGCTCTCCCAGCTGAGCTA